>CAJBNH010000064.1 GCA_903955385.1 uncultured Myxococcales bacterium
CGCAGTGCGCGGTTCACGGGCGCAAGTTCGTCCAATCGGGCGGCGAGCCGGCTGGCGCGGTCCTTGGCCTCGGTTCGGCCCGACAGGAATGCCGCGATCGCTTGCTCCGTCTCGGGGCCACGGCGACCGAGCGAGCGCTCGCGCTCACCGATCTTGCGGTGCAGGTAGTCGTGCCCGCGGCGGGTCACCCAGCGCACGCTTCCCGCGAACCGATGCTGGAGGTCCTGATGCACGTGATGCCACGCTTCGAAGACCTGCCGCACGTCTACGAGTTGGCGTCGCTGGTCTGCGCCTAGCTCGACCTACGGCTGCAACTCGTTCTCATCAAGCATGTTCCCACTCCAACGTCTGGATGTGGATTGTGGAGTGGGAACACCTTGGCGTCAAGAGTGGCTCGGGTCGGGTCAGCGTTCACCGTTTCCGGTGACGCGGGAAAGGGGAAAGAGTGACCCTCACCACCGGCGTCGAGGCGGCGGGCGAGGTCCCTGGCGATCCGGCACTGCCACGACCGGGCACGTCGAACGTGGAACCTGGAGCTACCTGACACCGTCGCCACGGTCACTGGTTCAAACAACGCGACATCGCGCTGCGGTGAATCCGGCTGCGGCGGGTGAGCTTGCAGCCCAACAAGAGCACCATAGGCCCGGATCGACGAAGTCGCGCCGGGCTGTCACTTCCCGCCACACAGCACGACCTCCGGCGACTCGGGCTGGTCGAGCCACCCTTGCCACCACGTGCCACAGAATGCATCGGCGGGAATCCGGCCCTGCAACGGCGTTGCGCAACCGTCGACAGCGGCCTTGGGCGTTTCATACAGCGCGATCAGCTTGCCCTTGCCGTCGAAGAACCACATGCGCCGGTGAGCAGAACTCGAGGCGACGACATAGGAAGTGCCGCCGCATCCGCCCTTCCATGCGATGCCGCCTGACGAACACTCCTGCGCGCTCTCGGCCTGGGCCGACGCCGTCGTCACCGTCGCCGCGAGCGCGGGGTCGAGGGCGGGAACCTCGCACCCCTCGCAACCGTCCGCGCTGGCCATCGCCAAGCCCCAGACCCCGACGGACATGCATCCCGGCACCTTGCCGTAGCCTTGGCCCCAGCAGGCCTCGCTGACCGCGATGTCTCCCTCGTCGACGACACCCACCGGCTTTCCGGTCGCGTCGAAGAACCGAATGGTGTGCACATTCGGCCAAACCTCGGCCAGAAACGCGATGTCGCCGCAGTGCCCGGTGTAGAACGAGTACAAGTCGTCGGACTCGCACTGCGTGAGTGCGCTTGCCCGGGCCGCCGGTCGGTCGACGACCCCGACCAGGTTGATGCCGTTACCTGCGAACTCGGCCAGCGGGCGCGTGCAGGCGTCGGTCGGGTCGGTCGGGTCGGTTTCGCAGCCGGGCGCGATGGCGACGACTAGTCCACCGACAAGAAGCCACAACCATTCAGGTTTCGCCATCGTGTCACCGCCACCTGGATGCCGGAGTCGGCGTCTGCCACGGCCAGCTTACGCCGTGGGCGCTGCCGTCGCCACACCGCTCGGCGCCTTGGTGAAGGATGGGCTGGTGAACGGGTCGTCGCCGCAAGCCACCGCCCCGAACCATCAAGCCCCGCGCCAGCGCCCCCGCCGCAACCCCGGACCCTCCGAAACCGCCGCAACAGGCCTGCCGGAGCGGCTACGCCCGACCCAATCGACCGTCAACCTGCTCCGATTCGCGCATGTGGACAGCGCCATCCCGCCCAGAGTGCCCTTCTACGCACCGCACCTGCCCAGGCCTGCGCGCAACCGGCACCTGCGCGCAATTGCGTCCGTGAGGCTTCGGCTTGTCCGGCGGCTTGCCCGGGGTGTGCCGCTCGCGCGTCGCCCGCTCCGACGCGAGGCGGCTCAGGATCGCCGCCGTCAGCGACGCCGCAAGTGATTGTTATTACTTGGCGAGCGTGTCCTGCTGGTCGTCCGGTTCCTCCGGCACGAACCGCGCCAGGTGACGACCGATTCGCTCGATGGCGTCGACCAGCAGCGCCACGACATCTGCCCGACGCCGGCGGGGGGCGCCTTCGAACCTGACGCCGGCAGCGGGCTTGACCGTGCCAACCCGGGGGCGTAAACGGCAGGGTACTTCGGGGCACCCATTGGTCCGAGTGCCATGCGAGGCGACCGCGGCAGCGGATTGTCCTTCGGCCACAGCGATCAAACTCCCAATCCTCGGCGAGAGGAGCAGCATGTCGATCCCACAGTCAAAGCTTTTCGCCCTTGTTGCGATGGCGTTCTTCTTCGTAGCCTCCTGCACCAGCGGGGTGACCGAGGGGACCGCCGATACCGGGACGGGTCTGGACGCCGCGGACTCCACGGGCGGCATCGATGGCACCGACTCGTTGGATACAGTTGGTCTCGGGCCGGACGGGCAAGACGAGTCCGGTGGACCGGACTTGACGGACAGCTCGGAACCGCCAGACGTCGCCATGATCTGCGAACCGGGCGTTGCTCGGTGCGACGGCACCGCGGTTGTCCAGTGCGCCACTGATGGACTGGCGGAGACCGTGATCGAGGACTGCGCGGCCGCTGACAAGAACTGCGCTTCGGGAGTTTGCGTTGCAAAGGTCTGCAAGGCGGGCGAAGTCAAGTGCTCCGGCGACGCCCTGGACACATGCAGCGCCGACGGCATGACGTGGAACAGCGTTGCCTGTTCGGACGACGACCCGTGCACGGATGACACATGCGAGAACGGCAAGTGCAATGCCGCCGCGAACGCCGCAACCTGCACCCTGGGCGAGGGATGCGGCACCCCCGGCCACTGCACGGACGCCGGCTGCATCCCGGACACCCCGAAGGTAGCGACCCTCGCCGGCCAGTCGACTCCGGGCTCGCAAGACGGCGAGCCAGACGAGGCCAAGTTCACGTCTGTGGTCGCGGCCGCCTGGGCGAAGGACGGCACCCTGTGGGTGGTGGACGAGGGAGCTCGCCGAGTTCGCAGAATCGCGACAACTGACGGGACCGTGACCACGGTGGCCGGTGCCGACGGGACGAAACTCGTGGATGGCCCCGCGCTACAGGCCGTCTTTCTAGCGCCTGCCGGCATCGCATTCGATGCGGCGGGAGTCGCCTACGTCAGCGATTCGGCAGCCCATGTGGTGCGGCGCATCGCAGCGGGTGTCGTTTCGACGTATGCGGGAATCGGCGTGGCCGGAATTCTCGACGGGCCTGCTGGGTCGGCGGCCTTCCACAGCCCGCGGGCCCTCGCGATGGACGCAAAGGGAAACCTGTATGTCAGCGATCCCGGCGTCCACGCGATCCGCCGCATCTCGGCCGCCGGCATGGTGACGACCGTGGCAGGAGGAAAGCCCGGGTATGTCGACGGTGCAGCCACCGAGGCGCTCTTCAAGTCGCCCGGCGGGATCACGGTCGACCCGGCCGGCAACCTGTTCGTCGCAGACACCGGCAACCAGCGCATCCGGAAGATTGGCATCGACGGCACGGTGACGACCGTGGCGGGCGCTGGGACGGCTGGATTCAACGACGGCCCAGCCAGCAGTGCGCTGTTCAGTCAGCCCTGCGGCCTCGCGCCCGACGGACAGGGCGGTCTTTACGTTGGCGATTCGGGCAATCTGCGAATCCGACACCTGTCGGCGAGCGAGAACGTGAAGACCGTTGCGGGAAGCGGCACCAAAGGGGGCACGGACGGGGCGACCACGTCGGCGTCGTTCTACGCGCCGAACGGCATCGTCTGGGTGCCAGGGGCTCTCGTTGTCGCGGATCAGTTGAAGGTTCGACAGATCACCGGAGTGGCCACCAACTGCGACGACGGAAAGGCCTGCACGATGGACAAGTGCGACGGCCCGACCGGGGAATGCTCGCACACCGCCACGCCAGCAGGTTCGGCCTGCGAAGACGGCAACGCTTGTACCCAGCAGGACGCGTGCGACCTTGCAGGCTCGTGCTCGGGGGTCGAGAAGACCTGCGACGATGGCAGTCCTTGCACCGTCGACACCTGCAACCCCTACTTGGGCGAATGCGCCCACGACCCGGTGCCGGTTGCGTGCGATGACGGCAACCCGTGTACGCAGACGGACTGGTGTGCCGCTGGCAAGTGCGTCACCGGGCAGCACGTCGTGACAACGGTGGCAGGCAGCGAGCAAGCCGGCACGATCGACGGGGTTGGGGCGAGCGCCCGACTGACGACACCTCACGGCCTCGCGGTTGCCCCGAACGGGGACGTGTACTTCTCGGGCGGAGATCACCGAATCCGGAAGCTGAGCGCGGATGGGGTGATCACGACCGTCGCCGGCAAGGCCACCTACGGAAACACCAACGGTCCCGCGCTGCAGGCGGCATTCAACGTCCCGACGCGGCTGGCTTTCGATGCAGGCGGCAACCTGTTCATCGCCGACGAGGGCAACCACTGTATCCGGCTACTGACCGAGGCGGGCATGGTGTCGACCATCGCGGGCGCGTGCAAGGGCGGGACGGGGTTCAAGGATGGTGCGGCCGCGTCGGCGCTCTTCAACACCATCACTGGGCTGGCCGTGGACAGCGAGGAGCGGCTGTTCGTCCTCGACGCGAACAACTACCGGATCCGGATGGTTGCCGACGGGGTCGTTTCGACCTTCGCCGGTGCCGACGAGCAGAAGCTGCTGGACGGCAAGGGAGCGAACGCCCGCCTGTTCTCTGCGTGGGGCCTGGCCGTCGACTCGCAGGACCGCCTCTGGTTCAGCGATTGGGGGCACATTCGACGGGCAGACCCCGACGGTACTGTCACCACGATCGCCGGCGGAGACAAAGAGTTCGTCGACGGCCCCCTCGAGGCGGCCCGCTTCACCTTTGTGCTGGGCGTCGCCATCGGGCCCGACGCAAGCCTGATCGTCGTCGATGATCAACGCCTGCGCATCATGTCCAAGGCGGGCACGGTCACTACCTGGGCGGGAAACGGCAGCACCGCGTACATGCCCGGGCCGGGGCTCCTGACGGGGCTGCCCCAACAGGCCATCAGCGCGGTTCCGTGGAAGAACGGCCTGATCCTGATTGCCGCAGGCAACCTGCTTCTGCAGGCCAGTGCGCTGGCGGTCGCCTGCGACGATGGAGTCGATTGCACGCAGGACGGCTGCAACGCCGACACACTGGGATGTACCCACGTTCCGGAGCCGGTCGGCACGGCATGTGACGACGGTTCTGAGTGCACGCTCGGCGAGACCTGCAGTGGCGCCAAATGCACGGGCGGTCAGCCGAACGCGTGCAA
Source organism: uncultured Myxococcales bacterium (assembly GCA_903955385.1). Taxonomy (GTDB): domain Bacteria; phylum Myxococcota_A; class UBA9042; order UBA9042; family UBA9042; genus CAJBNH01. The sequence continues at coordinate 5,223 of CAJBNH010000064.1, forward strand.
CGATGCCGACCCGTGCACCCTCGACGCGTGCGGGAAGTGGGGTTGCACCCATCTGTCGAGCGACGACGCCGGATGCTGCAAGTCGGAGGTGCTGTCGATCATGTTCGACGACGGCACGTTGGAAGGGTTCACGACGACTCCACAGGGTCCTTTCGGGGTTGGCTGGAAGCTGGCATCGAACCTGAGCCACTCGGCACCGGGCGCGCTCTACTACGGAAACGGCATCAACTATCAGACGGGCGATCAGCCCAACTCCGGGACCGCCACGTCGCCGGCGTTCTGGGTTCCCGACGCTGGGACCGCGCTCGAGTTCTGGGTCTGGCCCGACATAGAGGGGCCGACCCTCGAGTACGATCTGCTGTTCGTGGAGGTGGGCAGCGACGCGGACTGGTCGGTCGTCTGGAAGAAGGACGCCGTTGCCCAGTGGAAAGGCTGGTCGAAGCAGACGGTCGAACTGGCCGCCTGGGCCGGCCGCAAGGTCCAGGTCCGGTTCAGGTTCGACTCTGTCGATACGAATTACAACCTTACGACCGGCGTCCATGTTGATGACGTGCGGGTCGTGAGGGCGTGCCCTTGAACTCGTGTCGCTGCGCCCGAAGCCTATTGCAGGACCTTGTCGGCTGAGGTGCACCGCGACGCCGCCTTCCGGCACAATCGCCAGTCCGGCTCCGCCCATGGCGGTCAGCGCACGAACGGTGCGTGCCAATTCACGCGATCCAGCCTCACCTGCGACTCGGACGCCAACGCTTGCACAGACAGGAGAAGCAAGCGACCCCGCCCAAATCAAGCCCCGCGCTACCAGCCGCACGCTCGCCCCGGACCCTCCGCGACCAACGCAACATGCCCGTCCAAGCGTCTATGCACGTGCCGATCGACCGTCAACCCTGTCGTGATTCTCGAATGTAGACAAAGCCGTCCTGTCCAGCGCGACCCCGACGGCCCTGACCAGCCATCGCCTGCGTAGCCCATGCCCCATCGAGCCTGTCCCGGCCGTCCCCATCATCCTCAGACACACCGCGCACGTCATCCGCTGCGTCGCGGCCTCGGCGCGCTCGGTCATGGCCTCGCCTGGCGTGCACGGCACGCCCGCGCCTTTCCTGCGCCGCCTCGGGGCCTTTGCTCCCGCAGCGACGACCTGCGCGCGCAACGGCGCGCCGAGGCCACGCCCGCCCCCGCGCTTCCCGCCCCCTTGACCACCACCAGCCCCCGCTCCTACCCTCCAGCTCGACCCGCAATGCCGGCAAAGCCCCGCGCCCCGCTGTCGCCAGGTCCGCACCCGCAGCGAGAAAAACGACAGTGATGACGTCATCACTGTCCAAAAGCTCGCACCCCAGCCCCGCCCACCGCAGGAGCCCGTCCATGCCAGACGCCATCCAACCCATCGACACCCTTGCTACTTTCGACGACATCCTCGACGAGCTCGAGCGCCTGTCGCGCGAACACCACCTGTACTTCCGCATCGAGGTCGGACGCGTCCTGCTCAACCGGCTGTTCGCGGGCAGCGCCGCCGCCTACCTGGACCGCGACCCGACCAAGGAAGCCCGCTTTGCCGAGTTCGTCCGCAAGTGCGACGAGGACCTGGCCCG
>CAJBNH010000065.1 GCA_903955385.1 uncultured Myxococcales bacterium
GCCCGCCTTCGCGGGCTGCCTGGCCGCTGAGCCCACGAAGGTGGGCTTCCCGTGTGATAGCCCGGGGTTTTTAACCCTGGGTGGCCCGGTCCGTGCGAGTCGGGTAGTGCGGTGGATCGCGACCGGCGAGCGCTTCGATAGGCTCGTTATCGAAAGGATTCTCGCTCGTAGCCGAGGTTCCTGACTGAATGCAGGATGCATCGGCGCGACCGGTGGCCGTCGACGCCGCAGCGGGGTCGACGGCCGCCGGGCAGCCACGAGCCGCAATGACGGCGACGCGCAGTCCTGCATGATTCCTGGGTCTTCTGTGTCGTTTCAGGCTAGGGCTGCACCAGGTTGTTCAGCTTCAAAACGGCCAGTTGGAGGTTCAGCGTCTCGCGCTCCTCCTGCAGCTCGGCCAGGCGCAATTGCGTATCCGCCTCAGCGACTTCCAAAGGCGTAACGGCGCCGGCGTCCAGCGACTTCTGCACGATGACGGCACTGCGGCGGGCGACCTCAGCCTGCGACTGCACCACTCGTAGCGTCTCACCTGCGGACTCGACTTCCAGCGCAGCCTGACGAACCTGCGCCGCCAGCTCGTTCTCGGCCTTCTGCAGCTCGGCTTCGAGGCGAACCAGTGTCTGCCGGCGCTCGCGGGCCTCGGCATAGCGAGAACCGCGATCGAACAGCGGAATCACGAGGTTGGCTGAGGTGGACCAGACCCAGTTCTCTCCCGTGAAGCCGGCAGTGTCGGAGTAGCGGAGCAGGCCGTTGGCCGTCAGGATCGGCATCCAGCGCCACTCGGCCTCAGCCAGCAGCGCCTCGGCCGCAAGCAGCGCCTGCCGACGTGCGGCCAGATCCGGCCGATTCTTGCGGGCTTGCGCGGTCCACTCGTGCACTCCGCCTTGCGGTCGCGCGACGGCAGCCACGGGGGCCAGGTCGTCGGGAGCGGGACCGCCCATCAGGATGCCGAGGATCTCCACCAGCTGTCGGCGGGCCAGACGGGCACGGACCAGATCCTGCTCCGCGCGGGCGCGCTCGGCTTGGGCGCGCAACAGGGGCAGCTCGCTCTCGGTGCCCTCCTTGCGGCGCAGCTGCGCGATGCGGATGCGCTCGTCAGACAGGGCAAGCGCCCGACCGGCGGCGTTGACCATGCGGTCCAGGGCCTGCGACTGTTGGAAGATCTCTGCGACGCGAAAGCGGATCTCGCGCTGGGCGGCGGCAAGGGCGGCCTTCTGCGCCTCGATGCCGGCGTCCGACGCGCGGGCCATCAGGATCGGCGACAGCGCGAACAGGGTCTGATCGACGTTGAAGACGGCAGAGACCGTGTCCTGCTTCTGGATGACGGTCGGCGCGGGCGCCAGAGCGGCGGGCAGGCCCATCTTGGTCAGCAGCGTGCTGAAGTCGAGGACGGCCTCGGTCGAGTTGTGGGTGAAGGTGCCGATGGCCTTGGCGTCGGGCAGCCACGCGGTGGACACCCGGCTGCGGGCGGCTTCCGCTTCGCCCAAGCGGGCTTTTGCGACGGCCAAGTCGGCGTTGTGGGCCAGGGCGCGGCGCGTGGCCTCTTCGAGGGTCAGGGCACCTGAGACAGGCGCCACGGCAGGTGTCGCTGCCGGCTGCGCGGTCGCGTGGGTTGGCCACGCCACGGCAAGACCAGTTGCCAGCAGCAGAGCCAGGACCGTGGCAGAAGTCTTGGCCACGTCGACGGGGACAGCGGACTTGACCGAAGACTTGCGGAAGATGCGCATGAGGCCTCCCTGAGCGGAGTCGAACCAAAGGTAGACGGCGGGCAGAACGATGAGGGTCAGCAGGGTCGAAGTGATCACGCCGCCGATGACGGCAAGGGCCATGGGGGCGCGGAACTCCGAGCCGGGTCCCTGGTTGATGGCCGTGGGCAACATGCCCAGGATCATCGCCGCAGAGGTCATCAGGATCGGTCGCAGCCGCCGCCGCCCGGCCGCCACGATTGCGTCGGCAGGCGTAGCGCCTGCGCGCTGTTCGTGCAAGGCCGCATCGACCAGCAGGATGCCGTTCTTGGTCACCAGGCCCATCAGCAGGATGATGCCGATGTTGGCGCCGATCGAGATCGCGTTGTCGGTCAAGAACAGCGCGGCAAACGCCCCGACGAACGCCAGGGGCAGCGAGAGCATGATCGTAAACGGGTGCAGGAACGACTCGAACTGCGCGGCCAGAATCAGGAAGATGAAGACGACGGCGAGCGCGAGTGCCATCGCCATCGCCGACCCGCTCTCGTCCATCTGCTTGACCATGCCGTCGAGTCGCACGTAGCTGTCGCCCTCGAACGGGTAGGCGTCGAGCTTGGGCTGCAGGTCGGCCACCACCTCGCCCAGCGTGCGCGTGGTGTTCGAAGCCGAGATCGTGATCTGGCGGATGCGGTCTTGCCGGTCGATCACCTGCGGCCCCGACTGCGGCTGCGTGCGCACCAGCGACGACAGCGGCACGAACCCCTTGGGCGTCGCCACCGACACCGTGCTCAAGTTCGCCATGCCGGTGCGGTCGGCATCGCGCAGGCGCACGCGGATCTTCACTTCCTTGCTGGTGCCCTCGGGGACGCGCAGTTGGCCGGCCTCTTCGCCCTCCAGCGCCGCCCGCAGTGTCCGCGCGACCATCGCCACGGGAATGCCCAGGTCAGCGGCGCGCGCGCGGTCCACCGTGACCGTCTGCTCGGGCTTGCCGGGAGCGTACTCGGCGTTGATGTCGCCCAACCCGGGAATCGTGCGCAGCATTTTTTCGATGGCGGCCGCATCGTGTTCCAGCCGCGCCATGTCGGACCCACGCACCTGCACCATCAGCGGCGGCTGCGACGGCAGGCCCTCCAACACGGGCGGCGGGATCACCGACACCTTGGCGCCCGGCACGGTCAAGGCCGCCTGACGCGCGAGGTTCTTCAGGTCCTCCAGGTTCTCGCGTCGTTCGGTCTTGGGCACCGCGATCACCCGCCACAGCACCTTGTTCACGTCGCCGTTGGGTCCCAGGGTGGCATACACCGTTTGGAACAGCTTGTTGGCCAGCAACTGCTTTTCGGCGCCGGCGGTGGCGCGCGCGGTCTCGTCGAGCGAGGTGCCGGGGGGCATCTCGAGGTTGACCAAGAACTGACCGCGGTCTTGCACCGGCACGAACTCGCTGCCCATCAGGGTCGTCAGCCCCAGCGCCGCCGCAAACGTCGCCACACCCAGCAGCACGGTCACGACCTTGTGGCGCAGGGCCAGGCGCAGGGTCGCTGCATAGGCCTCTTCAGACGCCGCGTGCATGGCCTCGAAGAACCTGACGTACCACGCGCGCTTGCGGCCGTGCTCGACCTTGACGGCAAGTCGCGCCGACAGCATCGGGTCGAGCGTAAAGGCCACGAACAGCGAAATCAGCACCGCGGCCGACACCGTCAGGCCGAACTGGCGAAAGAACTGGCCGACGATGCCGGTCATGAAGGCGACGGGCACGAACACGGCGACGATGGTCAGGGTCGTGGCCATGACGGCCAGCGCGATCTCACTGGTCCCCTTCGACGCCGCCTCGACCGGGTCCTCGCCTCTCTCTAGATGGCGAAAGATGTTCTCTCGCACCACCACCGCGTCGTCGATCAGCAGACCGATGGCCAGCGACAGGGCCAGCAGCGTCATCATGTTCAGCGTGAAGCCGAAGAGGTCCATGGCAAAGAACGTCGCGATCACGCTGGTGGGCAGCGCCAGGGCCGAGATCACGGTCGAGCGCATGTCGAGCATGAACAGCAGGATCACGAGGATCGCCATCACGCCGCCGTAGATGATGGCAATCTCGACCTCGTGGGCCGTCTCGCGGATGAAGGTGCTCTGGTCGCCGATCAGGGTGGCCCGGTATCCGCGCGGCAGCCGGGGGGTCAGCTCGGCCATGCGCGCCGTCACGCCGTCTGCCACCTCGATCGTGTTGGCGCCGGACTGCTTGACGACCTCGAACGACACGGCCTCGGCGCCGTTGCTGCGGACGCGGGTGCGGGCCTCGGCGAACGTGTCCTTGACCTCGGCGATGTCGCCCAGGGTGATCTGGCTGCCCGACTGGGTCGCACCGATGGCGACCTTGGCCACCTCCTCAGCGGTCCGCAGCTCGCCTGTCAGGCGCACGGACATCTCGGTCGGTCCCTCCTGGTAGTGGCCCGCGGGCAGGCTCAGGTTTTCGGCGCGCAGCTTGTCGATCACGGCCGTCAGCGGCAGGTTGGTGGCGTCCAGACGCTTGCGGTCGATCTCGACCAGAATCTCTCGATCGCGCCCGCCCTTGACCTCGACCGCCGCCACGCCGGGTGCCCGCTCGAGCTGGGGCTTGACGAACTCCTCAGTGATCTGGCGCAGCTTCTCTTGCGGCAAGTCACCCGACGCAACGTAGGTCAGCACCGGCGCGGCGTTGATGTCCAACCGGCGCACGGAGGGCTCGTGCACGCCCTGTGGCAGTTGCGACCGAACGGTGGCCACCCGCTCGCGCACGTCGTTGGCCGCGCGGTCGATGTTCGCACGCATCTTGAACATCACGAGGACGATCGACACCGACTCGCGCGAGAACGAGCGCACGCTGTCCAGGTCGTTGATGCCGGCGACGGCGTCTTCCAGGGGGCGCGAGACTTGCCGCTCGACCTCCGAAGGCGACGCTCCGGGGTAGATGGTGGTGATGCTCATGAACGGGAACGTGACATCGGGGAACAGGTCGGTCCCCAGGCGAGTGAGGCTGACCCCACCCAGCACCATCAGGGCCGCGGTCACGACGATGGTCAGCACGGGCCGCCGAATGGCGACATCGGAAAGCGTCATGGCTGCGGGCTCCTAGCGGACGTTGGCCGGGGTGGCGGCGTGGGGCAGGGTGTCGCCTTCGCGCCAGCTGGCACCGGGCTGGACCACCACGGCGTCTTCGGCGGTCAGTCCCTTGGTGACGTGGATCATCCCGGCTTCGGTGCGCACGACCGACACTTCTCGCCGCACCAGCTTGTTGTCCGGACCCACGACCAGCACCGCCGGCGTGTCACCCGTCAGTACGGCAGTTCGGGAAACCAGCAGTGACGGCACGGCCTTGGCCTCGATCCGAGCGTCGACGAAGGTGCCGGACAGCAGCTTGCCGTCGGGGTTTTCGAGGATGCCCTCGATCGGCACCCGCCGCGTCGCCGGGTCCAGGCTGGGCACCATCACATCGACCTTGCCGATGGCGGTCAGGCCGGAGTCGGTCTCGATGGACAGCTTGGCCCCCACCAGCACGCGCGGAGCATCGCGGTCCGACACGTGACCGACGAAACGCAGGCGTGCGAGTCGCTCGATGCGGAACAGCGGCACCCCGGGAGCCGCGAACGAGCCTGGCGCCGTCGGGGCCATCACCACGACACCGTCGATGGGGGCGACCAGACGCGTTTCCTGACGCATGACCTCGACATAGCGCGCCGAGGCGGAGGCTTGGGCGATCGACGCCGACCCCAGGTTCGCCTGCCCGCCGGCCATCACGACCTGTTGCTGGGAAGCTGCGCCTGCCACCTCGAGGTTCTGCGAACGGCGCAAGGCGTCGACCGCCAGGTTCTTCTGGGCCCGCGCCGCCTGCATCCCCGCCTGAGCCTGCGCCGCCTGCGCGTCCAGATCGCGGTCGTCGATGCGTGCAAGCAGTTGTCCTGCCTGGACCACGTCGCCGCGCTTGACCGCCACTTCGATGACGCGGCCGGGAAGCTTGAACGCAAGGTTGACATCGGCATCGGGCTTCAAGGTGCCGGTCAAGCGCACGTCTTCTGTCGCGGGACCGGGTTGCGGATGCGCCAGAGCGGGCGGCGGCACGTCCTTGGCCTGCTGCGCGCGCGCGCGAGCCTCAGCCGCCAAGGCCTCGTTGTGCTCGATCTTCAGGCTGACCTTCCACGTCAGGACGCCGCCGAAGCCCAACAGACCCAGGACGACGATGACGATGGCGATGCGTTGGGAATTCACGGTTTGGCCTCCAATGGGGCGGCAACGAGCGATGCGTCGAGGGTGGGGGGCAGGGACTGGCACAGTGCGACCAGAACGTGCTGACGGAACCGGGTGACTTGCCGCGCCATGTCGGGCGGCGTTGTCGCGCGGATGATTTGGCGCGCATACATGTAGACGATGCCGGCAGCCATCATGGCGCCGAATTCGGCGTCGATGACCTGAGCAAGCGGTGGGTGTGCCCGGACGTTGCGGGCGATGTCTTCGCGCATGTGGTGAACGACCGAGTCCAGAAACTCATCGGCAAGGTACGCAAGCTCAGTCCCAGCGGCGCCCTCGAGCACCATCCGCAGCTCCAGCCGGCGCCCCCACAGAAACGCGCAGAACTTCTCGTCCAGCTCCTGAGTGCGCTCTTCCGCAGGTCCCATCGCACCGAGGCTGCACGCCTCGTCGTCATAGGCGCGCAGGTGTGCGAGCAGGTCTTGCAGGAAGGCACGGGCGACCTGCAGGTAGAGTGCTTCCTTGGACTCGAAGTACAGGTAGAACGCGCCCTTGGATGTGCCGGCGCGGTCGGTGATGTCGCTGACGCGGGCGCGGTCCAAGCCCTGTTCAGCGAACACCTCTGCGGCGGTGGCCACCAAGGCCTGTCTCAGCTGCGGATTGGGTGCTCGGCTCATGCGTGACTCCCGAGTCAGTGACCCACGAGTCACTGACCGACGGGTCACATAAGGACGTCCGGCGACGTCGTCAAGCGCAAAACGCAACTCTTTGACGCAGTGCGTTGTTTCGAGGCGACCGCAAGGTCGGGCGACACCCGATGCGGGCCCGTGTCGCCTGGGAAATCGCCGCCGCAATTCAGACCCGAGTTGTCCCGATTGGACGGGCTCGCGAGAACCCATCTATTCTCCCTGCGCATCTCACCAACGCTTCGGGCCAGCCCGGGACGGCGAAAGCTGCCTTCCTGAGGTGTGACCGCGCAAGGAGACCCTGTATCCATGGACGATTCCCGCCTCCCCTCTCGCCCGCCGCTCTCGATCGACGCCGACCCGCAAGAGACCCGTGAGTGGGTCGACTCGCTGCGCTCCATCCTCGACTCGTCCGGTCCTGAGCGTGCTCACTACCTGATGCGCCAGCTGCACGAGAGCCTGCAAACCGAAGGCATTTCGCTGCCCTATCTGGTCCAGTCGCCGTACGTGAACACCATCCCCGTCGACAAGCAGCCGGCCTACCCGGGTGATCTGGCGATGGAGAAGCGCGTCCGCCGCATCGTGCGCTGGAACGCGGCCGTGATGGTTCACCGCGCCAACCACGACTTCCCCGGCATTGGTGGCCACCTGTCCAGTTACGCGTCTGCGGCGACCCTGTACGAGGTCGGCCTGCACCACTTCTTCCGCAGTCCGCTGGCAGAAGGGGGCGGCGATCAGGTGTTCTTCCAGGGGCACTCGGCCCCCGGCATCTATGCCCGTGCCTATCTCGAGGGACGCATCTCGCGGCACCAGCTCGAGCACTTCCGGCGCGAGGCGTTTGGTCACGGCATTTCCAGCTACCCCCATCCCAAGCTGATGCCGGACTTCTGGCAGTTCTCGACCGTCTCGATGGGTCTGGGGCCGATTGCCGCCATCTACCAGGCCAAGTTCAACCGCTACCTGCAGGCGCGTGGCATCGCGGACACCTCCAACAGCCGCGTGTGGGCGTTTCTGGGCGACGGCGAGACGGACGAACCCGAGGCGCTGGGCGCACTCTCGATCGCCGCGCGCGAGAAGCTGGACAACCTGACGTTCGTCGTGAACTGCAACCTGCAGCGGCTCGACGGCCCCGTGCGCGGCAACGGCAAGATCATCCAGGAGCTCGAGACCGTCTTCACGGGCGCCGGCTGGAACGTGGTCAAGGTGATCTGGGGCTCTGGCTGGGACCCGCTGCTGGCCCAGGACACCGACGGTCTGCTTCGGCGGCGGATGAGCGAGGTGGTCGACGGCGACTACCAGAAGTACGTCACGTCGGACATGTCGTTCGTGCGTGACCACTTCTTCGGCAAGTATCCGCAGCTGCGTCAGATGGCTGAGCAGATGAGCGACCAGGACCTGCGCCGGATGGCCCGCGGCGGTCACGACCCGCTGAAGGTTCACGCCGCCTACCACGCGGCCACACACATGAAGGGCAAGCCGACGGTGGTTCTGGCCAAGACGGTCAAGGGCTACACGTTGGGAGAGGGCATCGAGGCTCGCAACGCCACGCATCAACAGAAGAAGTTCGGTATCCCTGAGCTCAAGGCCTTCCGCGACGTGCTGCACCTGCCGATTCGCGACGAGGAGCTGGAGGAACCGCCCTTCTACCACCCCGGCGCCAACAGTCCTGAGGTCGAGTACATCCGCGAGCGCCGCAAGGCCTTGGGAGGTCCGATCCCCGCGCGGCCCAACAGCCCGGTGCAGGTGCAGGTGCCGGTGGCGCCGTGGGAGAAGTTCCAGAAGGGCAGCGGATCAGCAGAAGTCTCGACAACCATGGCGTTTGTCGCGATTCTTCAGGCGATGTTGCGCGAGCCCGAGCTGGGCAAGCGGATTGTCCCGATCATCGTCGACGAGGGCCGCACCTTCGGCATGGAGTCGCTGTTCAAGCCGTTCGGCATCTACTCGTCGGTCGGGCAACTCTACACGCCGGTCGACGCCGACTACTTGATGGCCTATCGCGAGGCCAAGGACGGTCAGATCCTGCAAGAGGGCATTACCGAGGCCGGTGCGGCGGCGTCGTTCATCGCGGCATCGACGGCGTACTCGACCCACGGCCAGCCGATGGTGCCGTTCTACCTCTACTATTCGATGTTCGGCTTCCAGCGCGTGGGCGACCAGATCTGGCAGGCGGCAGACATGAACGGCCGCGGCTTCCTGCTCGGCTGCACGGCGGGGCGCACGACACTGAACGGTGAGGGACTGCAGCATCAGGACGGCCACTCGCTGCTGATCGCCGCCGCGAACCCCGGCGTGATTCCGTACGAGCCCACGTATGCCTATGAAATCGCCGTGCTTGTGCGCGACGGTCTCGAGCGGATGGCCGCTGGCGAGGACGTGATCTACTACCTGACGCTGCAGAACGAGACGTACGCGATGCCGCCGATGCCCGTGGGTGTGGAGGACGGGATTCGCAAGGGGCTCTATGCGTTGCGCCCCGCCTCCGCGGTTGCCGGTGCCCAAGAGCTGGCCAACGACGCCCCCGCGATTCAGCTGCTGGGAAGCGGCTCGATCATGCCGTACGTGTTGCGGGCACAGGAAACGCTGGTCCGCGACCACGGCGTCCGCGCCGACGTGTGGGCCGTGACCAGCTACGTCGAGCTGCGACGCGACGCCATCGCCGTCGACGACCGCAACCGCCATCAGGGAAAGCGAGGCAAGGACGCGGAGTTGCCCTACGTCTCGCACCTGCTTGGCGCTACACAGGGACCCATCGTCGCCGCGTCGGACTGGATGCGCGCGGTGCCCGACCAGCTTGCGCCGTGGCTGGACGGTCGGCTCGCGTCACTGGGCACGGACGGTTTTGGCCGCTCGGACACGCGCCAGGCCTTGCGTCGGTTCTTCGAGGTCGATACGCAGGCGATTGTCGAGACGGCTTTGCACAAGCTCGGCCGCTAGGCACCGCCTCGGCGGGTTGCGTGTGTCGGGCAGCGCGCGTAGCTTGCGCCGGCGCGCGGTCCCGAGCTCTTCCGTCCGCCAAGGCTCCTCTTGCACGTCTCGACCCTCGATCTCCTGGGGTACGCCGCCGCCCTGCTGACCACGGCGTCGCTGGTGCCGCAGGCGGTGCGGTTGTGGCGCACGCGGTCGACCCGCGACATCTCGCTGACGACGTACCTGATGTTCAGCGTGGGCGTGGCCCTGTGGTTCGCGTACGGGCTGCTGACGGGGGCGTGGCCTCTGACGGTGGCGAACGGCGTCGGTCTGGGACTGGCGCTGACGATTCTGGGTTTCAAGTTGCGGTACGGCTAGTTGCCCATGCCGGCGCGGGCGCTGACGCCACCGTCCACCCACGCGCGGCCTCCCATCGCTACTGCGCCTGCATGCGCTGGAGCATCGCCTGGGCGGGCCGCCAACCGGGCCGCAGCTCAAGCGCCTTGCGAACATGTGCGACGGCCTCGCTCGACTGCCCCATCCCTTGCAGGACCTGCCCGCACGCAAGGTGGCGGTCGGCGTTGCCGGGCTCGACCGCAACCGCGGCCCGCATGTGCACCAGGGCTTCGGGCAACCGGCGTAGCTCGATCAGCAACTGGGCCGTGTCGTCGAGCAGCGCGACGTCGTTCGGGTGGGCTCGGATGCCCTGCTCGAAGTAGCTGAGTGCTTGGTCCGTCGCCTCCTTGGCCCAGAACGCATGGCCCAGGTTGCGCAGCGTGTCGGCGTCGTCGGGCCGCAGCCGCAGGGCCGTCTGAAAGTACGCGGTGGCCTCGTCGAAGCGGCGCTGGAAGGCAAGCGCCGCACCCATCCCAAACTGCGCCTCGAAGCTCTGCGGGTCCAGCTTGAGCGCCGTGGCGAGCCGCTCTTGCGCAAGGGCAAAGTCGCCGCGGTCCAATTCCTGCATCCCGGCGCGGGTATACGAGTCATCGTCGGTGAAGCGGTCGCGGATGCTGCGGATGGCGTCTGGGGCAACCGCGACGAATTCCGGGATGTTTGCGGCCCGCCCTGTTGTGGTCAGCCGGTCCAGCAGCGCCGCCGGAGCGTCCAGACCGTTCGCATCGACATGGGCGAGAAACAGCTGCGTGTACGGGCCATTCGCCTTGGACGAGAACACAAGCCAACGCCCATTGGGTGACCACGAGTGCCAGGAGTTCATGCGGGACGTGTTGCAGCGCATCCGACGTTCCTGTCCGCCGGCAGCAGGCACGAGGTACAACTCGCTGTCGGGCTGCAGAAGCATGAACGAGTTGGCGCGGGTGAAGGCGATCCACTTGCCGTCTGGAGAGTACCGGCCGAAGAAGTTGCTGGCGCCGTTGTTCGAGGCGCCCGTCAGGGGCCGCGCGACGCCACCCAGACCACCGTTGAAGGGGACGGTGTAAAGGTCGAAGCGGAACACCTTGCGACCGCTAGTGAATTCCTCTGCCTCGGCGGCCGTCAACAGGACGTTGTCGTGGGTGACGTGCAGATCCTCGGCCTTGGCCCGGGCGAACACGAGCGTCTGGCCGTCGGGGCTCCAGGACGCATTGCTTTGCACATACTGCGGGTCGTCGGCGCCGGGCAGCGAGCGAAAGGACTTCGTCTGTCGGTCGTAGACAGCAAGAACGCCTTGGACAGGGAAGAACAGCTGGCTGAACGCCAAATTGGGGCGGGGCACGAACACGGACCGGTCCTTGACCGTCGACACGACGTAGCGGCCATCCGGCGACACGGACGAAAGGAGCCCGAACGTGGGGGCCTTGTCCGCGCGCTGGTAGTCGGACCACGTGATGATCCGGTCTTTCGTCAGGTTCATGTCCGGCGCGGTTTCTACCAAGGCGTACGAGCCCTTGTCGTTGGCATAGTCGATGTCGAGCCCAAGCGTCTTGCCGTCCTTTGAGAACGAGTGACAGTTGCCGCACACGGGCAGACCCGTCAGCACCACAGGTGGCGGCGTTCGTGATGAGATGGCGCCGAAGCGCCAGCGGATCCGCTCGGGGTGCTTGACCGCTTCGATGAACGGCAACTCGACCTCGCGGTAGAAGATCGGCGCGCCGACGTGCTCGGGCGCGGTAGAGAACCGCGTCTCGCCGACCGAAACGACTCTGGGCTCTGTCTCAGCCTGCACGCCCAAGATGGCCACGCTGGCCGAACGCACTTGCGTCGATGTCTGCATCCGCAGCCACTGCAATTCAGTAGGTCGCCACTCGGGCGACTGAACTCGCGCCAGCACGGGGCTGGGGTCGTCCGGCAGCGTCACCTTCACCAACCACGACGCTGACTTCTCCGGGTCATGCCAGTGGAACAGCGGCGGTGGCAGCTCCGGCGGGAAGACGGTGTTGGGCAGGGGGTAGTCGACCTGCGTCCGCGCGTGCGGCGCGTCGACATGCCACGCGCGCAGAATCCGCTCTTCCGGCGACGGGGCGCGGCAGCCGACCGCGGAAATGCACGTGACCACGCACGTGAACATCCCAAGGAATCCGGCAAAGCTTGGTCGCGCCATTGGCAACTTCTCCAGCCGCGCTGGGGCTGGGTGGCGACTCTAGCGCGAACGGGAGTCCATCGTAAGCCCAAACGAATAGGCAGCTTGACCGGGTTGACCGGGTGCGGTAATCCCGGGCACGCCTCGAATGCCCGCCGCAATTCTGTCGAAGGAGACCGACATGCGCCCGAATCCCTCGCACGCCGTCCGCCGCTGGGTTCTCCTCGCCGCCCTTGCCCTGTTGGTGCCAGCCGTCCCCGGGGCGGCGGCAGTGCCAGGGGTGATGCAGGTCGAGGGCGTGCTGACGGCGACGGGCGGTGGTCCGGTCGCCGACGGCGAGTACACGATGACGTTCAAGCTATACGCGGCCGAGTCGGGGGGCGAAGCGATCTGGTTTGAGCCGGCCCTGAAGCTGCCGGTCGTGGGCGGCGCGTTCGGCCATGTGCTGGGTGCCCAGAAGGCGCTGAAGCCCGAGGTGTTCGCGGGCATGGCGGCCGTGTGGCTGGGCGTCCAGATCGACAGCGAGACGGAGCTGCCACGCAAAAGCCTGATGTCGGTGCCGTTTACGCTGCGGGCGGCGATGGCTGAGGGCATCGATTGCTCGGGGTGTGTGTCGCTCGCGCACCTTGCCCCAGAGGTGTTGGCGCCGTACGCGAAGACGGCGAGCCTGGCGGCCGTAGCCACCTCGGGCAAGTATGCAGACTTGACGGGCGCTCCCGACCTTGCCGCGTATGCCAAGGTGGTCGACCTGGTTCCGTACGCCAAGACGGCCGATCTGGCCGCCTATGCGGAGACCTCTGCGCTCGCTTCGGTTGCACTGTCAGGGGCTTACGCAGATCTGGAGAACAAGCCACTGCTGGCCAAGCTGGGGGCAAGCTGCGGCACGGGCTTGGTCGTCAAGGGCCTGAAGGTCGACGGCAGCTACGAGTGTGTAGCGGCGATGGACCCGTCGGCGCTGCCGAAGGACGCTCTGGATGAGGTCTCGAACGGCCTGCTCTACAACCAGTTCAACGAGGTGGCCGCGAGCCTGAAGGCACCGGTCGCCATCCCGGACAACAATCCGGTCGGCGTCAGCGACGCGATCGATGTGCCCGACTTCGGCACGGCGCAGGCGCTGACCGTCTCGGTCGAGCTGGCCAACAGCGACACGTCCAACCTCCAGCTTCTGCTGATCGACCCGGCCAACACCAAGTACGTGCTGTGGGACAAGACGGCCAAGGGCACGGTGATCAAGACCACGTGGCCCAGCCCAACCAAGACGGTGTCGGGCGACCTGAGCACCTGGATCGGCAAGAACCCCAAGGGAAAGTGGTACTTGCAGGCCATCGACACAGCGTTTCTGAACAACGGCTCCGACGGCCAGATCAAGTCGTGGAGCGTCAACGTCCAGATTCTGTCGTCTGCCAAGGTCGGGATGGCCGGCGCCTTGGTGCTCAAGACCGCCACGGACCCGCCCTTCCCCTGCGACGCATCGGTCGTCGGAGCGCTGTACTTCGACACGAAGGCGAACGCGATCCGCTATTGCACCTTGGGCGTCTGGCGCAGTCTCGCCGACACGTGCGGCAACGGCATCCTCGAAACCACCGAAGAGTGTGACGACGGCAACAACGCGGACGGCGACGGCTGCTCGCGGATCTGCCAGTCGGTCTGCGGCGACGGCAAGACCGTCGGCAAGGAAGAATGCGACGACGGCAACACCGCCGACGGCGACTGGTGCACAAGCAAGTGCGAGGCCGTCGGGTCCTGCGCCAAGCTGCTGGCGGCGGCAAAGCTCGAGGGAAAGAGCCTTGCCGACGGCGTCTATACGATCGGCGGCAGCGGCATCAATCCGTTCGAGGTCTACTGCGACATGACGACGGAGGGGGGCGGCTGGACGCTGGTTCTCAACCTCGACACCAGCGACGGTTCGGTGCGTCACTACGACGACACGACATTCTGGACCGCAAAGAACGTCGTCGGTGCGGCCAACTCGTGGGCTTCGGCGGACTACAAGGGCAAGTCGGTCGAGATTGTGCCCGGCAAGAGCTTCCTCATGCGGTTGCACAACAGCGGAACCACCAAGGCGTATGCGACCTACAACCTGCTGTCCGACTACGCTGGCAAGCCCCTGCTTCACCTGTTGAACACCGTCGCCTCGGCGGTCGTGACGGGCGGCCGCGACAAGCAGTCGGGGTCGATCGGTGCGAATGGTCGCGCCCGAAACGCGGGCGACATCTTCGCCGACCACGCCTACCCGGTGATCCTGAATTCCAGGTACTCGCCCGTCGACTCCGACAACTACACACGCCTGGGCGCGAACTTCAGCGACGCGTGCGGCACGATCAACTGCGATGGCCACAACTACGGCGGCTGGGGCGGCCGACACTTCCGCAGCGGCTGGGGCGCGTACTACGAAGGCGCTGCCGTCAACGGTTATTGCAGCTCGCAGGGCGGCTTCGGCAGCAACGGCAGCGCCTACAACGGCAACAACGCGTACAGCGGCTGCTCGCCCAGTCTGGTCGACGTCGACCTGGCGGTGTTCGTGAGGTAGGCGCGACGCAACCCTGAACTCTCGCGGCCGGTTCGGCTCTGACCGGGGCGTGCGGAATTCTGTCGCCCCCCGCGGACTCAGCGCCCTGTCCGGACTGCCCCCCCCCTCACCTTGACGTCCCCCGCGCCATCGGGCAAGTCGGGCAGGTACCGTCATTGCGGTTCGCATGGAGGCATCTCATGGCAACGTCTGCGGTGACCCGTTGGGGAGCGATCGCATTATTGGGGTCGATCTGGCT
The DNA here is from genome assembly GCA_903955385.1 of uncultured Myxococcales bacterium. Classification (GTDB taxonomy): domain Bacteria; phylum Myxococcota_A; class UBA9042; order UBA9042; family UBA9042; genus CAJBNH01. The sequence continues at coordinate 14,777 of CAJBNH010000065.1, forward strand.
TGCGACACAGGCAGTTGCGGCGCCTCTGCCGGTCCTGCCCGCCAAGATCGTCGATGTGGGCGCCCGCCAGTTTGTCGCACAGGGGCCGCCAGCGGCACTGTTCGTTCCCCGCATGCCGGTCTGGGTGGTCGAGGTCGATGACCAGGGGCGGCCGGGCTGGCCGATTGCCGAGGCGATGGTCATCTCCGTCATCGGCGACCGTGCACTGTGCGAGGTGGCGGACAAGGATGCCGCGATGCTGCGCGTGGGCGCGCTGGTTGAGCCTCGCTACGTCGCAGAAGCCAGACAGTACCGCGCCTTACCGGCACCAGAGGCGGGCAAGGGTGAGGCGAGTGGACCGGTGGCTCCGGCTGTGCGCGCGCGTCATCGCCTGCCCCCGTCCGTCCAGTGGGGCGGTCGCTTGTGGATCGAGGCGGTGGTCGACGGTCCGGCCGACCGCGCGATGGCCATGTTTCGCTTGGGCGACGCGGGGCCGTACAGCGAACTGCCGCTGGAGCCCAAGGGCGACGGCCTGTATGCGGCGTATCTGTCTGTCGGCGAAACGGATCCCTCGATTCGCACCATCCAGCTGTACCTTGTCGCTGCAGGTTCGTCCGGTCGCTTCGTGGTGGCCGGCAGCCCCGCAGAGCCGCTGAACGTCGAAATTGCAGCCATCCCGGTGGTTCAGGAGGAGCAGCTGGTCGTCCACGGCCCCGTCGACCGCGCGTCACACCGCAAGCCGCTGGTCCTGACGGCCCAGATCAACAAGCGTTTCTCGAACCCGACACTCTTCTATCGGGCGCGCGGGTCCGGGTCGTACATCGCGCTGCCGATGGGCCAGGTGTCCTCAGGCGAGTTCGTCGCCGAGATCCCGGCCAAGGACGTGGTCGCCCCGGGGTTGTCCTATTACATCGCGGTCATGGACGAGAAAGGCGTGGTCCGCGACGGCTTTGGCTCCAACCGCGACCCTTGGAACGTGACGGTGCTGCAGCCGCAGATCCTGTCCAGCGAGGACAACCGCAACCAGCTGAGCCTGCGGTACTCGTGGGCCGACTTCGGGCAGAAGTATGACCGTTACCATGAAGTTGAGGCGGGCCTCGAGCGCCTGTTCTTCGGCTTTCTGGTGGCACGGCTGAACGGTGCGGTGGTCTCGGGCAAGGCGGTGCGGCTGGTGAGCGCGGCGGATCCCCAGAACCCGGAAGCCCTTGTGGGCAGCGACATCCAGCTGTATCGCGGCCGAGCCGGGCTGGACCTGCACATGGGCGACTACTTGAGCGCGTTTGGCGACGTGACGATGGCCATCTACTCGGGCGGCAGCGGTCTGGGCTTCCGGGTAGGGGGCAAGGTGGGCGACGAGCAGGTGGCGTCGATCGACCTGTCGATGGAGACGATCTGGGACCTGGCGACCGAGCAGGCTGTGGTCGACATCCTCAAGGTCTCGCTGACCACGCCCATCACCGACGGCTGGCGGCTGGTCGGAACGGCAGTGCAGGAAAGCGTGCTGCAGAGCGCGACCGCCGACTCTGGCTTGCGCCTGATGCTGGGGATCGAAGCCGACTTGGGCGAGAGCTGGATGGTCGAGGCGACCGGCGGCATGTCGGGTCGGACGGGAGACGCGGTTGGTGCCACGGCCGGCGGCGGAATCAAGCTGAAGTTCTAAGGCCTTGCGACAGGATTGGTGGAGCAGCCCATGAAGCCCCGCGACGCCTTTCGGCGGGTCAGCCTGATTGCAGCGACGGAGGTTGCGCGTCTGAGCTCGGGCATGGCGCGGCGGGCCTTGGCGTGGGCCCAGGCGCAGCTGACGACCGATGACGCCTTGGCCATGACCGACCGCTACTTTCGGCGCACCGCCACCTATCGTCAGCGCTGGCACGCAGAGCTGGGGCTGTTCGACTTCGAGCGTGCGGCGATCGACACGCACTTTCCCAAGCCCCCCGGCAGGTTGCTGGTCCTGGGCACGGGGGGAGGGCGCGACGGCAAGGCGTTGCAGGACCGCGGATACGACGTGGACGGCTGCGAGCCGGTAGAAGTGCTTGCTGGTCGCGCCCGAAAGGTGCTTGGTGCCGACGCACGGGTGGTCGCCTGTCGCGCAGAGGACCTGGACGTGCGGGGCGTGCTCGCGGGGCCCTACGCAGGCGTCGTGTTTGGTTGGGGGGCCTGGTCGCACCTGTTCACGGCAGACGCTCGCAGGGCCGCTCTGGTGGCCGCGAGGCGTCGGGTGCCGCTGGGGGCGCCTGTGCTGTTGTCCTGGCCGGTGGCCCCCGTCGCAGGGCTGCGCAACGGGGCTCGCGGGACACTCGACGTGCGCAGGGGCGGTGTGCGGCACTCAGGCGTCGTCGAGACCGGCGTCCTCCACGGCTGGCGACTGCTGACGGGAGGCATCGTGCATTTGGTGTATAGCCGCGAAGACCTCGAACTCGAGGCGGCGGCGACAGGTTGGCGGGTGGTGGACGTGCAGGGCAGCGAATCGGGTTATCCGCACGCTGTCCTGACTGCCGTGGAAACGCCAGACGCTGCGCAGGGTTAGGGTCGCCCGCCGCATCGTCCCATCACGCACTTCGAAGCCAACGGAGCCTTGCCGGCCGTCATGCGCGCATCATTGATGTACGTCGTGCGAGGGTCGCAGTCGGCATCGACGGTGCAGCCGCAGTCGGCGTATTCGGGGGCGTCGAAGCAAAGCCAGGACGAGGCGCAGGTCCGGCTGGAAAGCGTGCCGCACGCCGCGAGCTTGGCGTCGGTCACGGTGCACGTGGCGCTGTTGCCGAAGCGGCTGATCTGGGTGCAGCTGGGCACCTGGATGCTGGGCGGCGGCGTGTCGTCCTTCGGGCTGGTGCAGGCCGCTGCCACTGCAAGGGCACAGAAGGTCAGCGCAATTGTCCACCGGGGCTGGAGGGTGTGCGTCATTTCGGCTGGTGCCCCCAACGGTACAGGCGTGAGGCTGTCAGCAGCACGCGCTCCTCAGCATCGTGGATGGCGAGACTGACGAAGTCGGCGGTAGGCGTTTCGATGGCCTCGGACTCCTTGGTGCCGACCGGCGACTTGATCGATTCGGTGCTCCAGCTCAGACAGGGCGGCGTCTGGCCGGTCGGGCAGGTCACCGCTCCCCAGCGCCGCAGCTGGCCCTTCAGCGCGATGGCCCAGACTTGGTCGGCGCCGACGCCGGCGACACCTGAAAAACCTAGAGACCACAGGGCGTTTTGCTTCACGAAGCCCTTGGTCTGGTCTTCCATCACGGCCAGATAGGCGGTCAGGGACCCGGCGGCGACGAACACCTTGGGCTTGCCTCCCAGCTTGGCGACGGGTTCCGAGACCCACAGCCCTCGCGGCGTTGCGTCCGTGGCCCATGCTTGCCACTTGCCGTCGCTGCCACCACCGTGCAACACCAAACCGCCACCGGTCGTCGTGGGACCGGCACCAATCCAGACGTCGCCCTTGCCGCGCACGTGCACGCAGGTGAAGGCGGCGTCATCCGTCAGCTGCTGCGTGGCGTCGGTGGGTGTGACGGCGCGCGGCTCCCAGTACTCGCCGTCGAACTCCCAGGCTTGGGCGCGCTCACCCACGGCCCACGGGGTTGAGCGTGAAGTCCCTGAAATGGCGGTGAAGTCCACGACGGGTGAGGGCGGGATCTCTCCCACCAGCGTCCAGCCGTCGGCGTTGCGCATCCACAAGGCGCTGCCTTTGCCGGCCAGGAACACGTCTCCTTCCGGCGCCACCCACACTGCCGTCAGGTCGGTGGCCGCGATGCCGGGGGGCGGGGGCTCGTCAACCAGCGCGGTACCGTCGTAGCGCAGGAACTGGGCGCTGTCGCCCACGACGAGATACTGGCCCTTGGAGCCGGGGATGGGCGTCACCGCGTTGAGTCCAGAGCGGGCGGCTTGGCCGATGCCCGGCGCGGCGGTCCACTTCAGCTGCGTGGGGACCGTGACCTCAGCCACGATGTCCGTCGCTGCGTCATCGGCGGTGTCTGCGGTATCGACAACGGCCGTGTCCGTCGCACCGTCGTCGGTACCACCGCACGAAGGCAGCGCGGCAAGGCTCAGCGCAAGGAGGATGGGCAACCGCAGGAGCTGTCGATCGATGTGCATGAAGTAGCTTCCGTTTCCGGCCAGCACGGCGCCGGGGTAAGGGCAGTCTAGTGGGGCCGCCGCGCCAGCACCAGACTCGTCGGTCCGCCCATCACGGGCAGGATCTTGGGGTCGCTCAGACCGCCCTGCAGACAGGCCTCTGACATCGCCTGGGCTTGCTCGCGGCTGCCCAGCTCGACGGCGACCAGACCACCGGGCACCAGAAAGTCCTTGGATTGGCGGGCGATCCGCCTCAGCAGGTCCAGGCCGTCGACGCCACCGTCCAACGCAAGCCGCGGCTCGAAGTCGCGCACATCGGGTTCCAGCCAAGCCACCGTTTCGGTTCGCACATACGGGGGATTGCTGGCGATGGCCGCGAACTGCAGCCCCGGAACGGCAGCAAACAGGTCGCCGTGACGCAGGTCGACGGCCAGATCCAGCGCGTCGCGGTTCTCGATGGCGATGGCCAGGGCCTCCGGGCTCAGGTCGGTCGCGATGACATCGCGCTCGGTCCCCTTTCCCTTCAACGCCTTGTCCTTCAGCGTATGGGCAACCGCCAGCGCGATGCAGCCGCTGCCGGTACACAGGTCCAGCACCGCGCCTTGCGGGGCCGCGTCGCTGGTCAGGAACTTCACCACCTCGTCCACCAGCGACTCGGTCTCGGGGCGCGGCACCAGCACGCCGGGACGCACCGCCAGATCCAAACCGTAGAACTCGCGGCGCCCCAGGATGTAGGCCACGGGCTCGCCCTTCGATCTGCGCTTGATCAAGGCCTTATAGGTCGCCAGCTCCTCAGCCTGCAGGGGCTGGTCAAAGCGGAGGATCAGGTCCAGACGCCGCAGCTTCAGCACCTCGCCCAGCAAAAGCTCGGCATCCAGACGGCCGCTGGGCGACCCGGACTTCGTCAGGTAGTCGCGGGTCCAGTTCAGGATCTTCTGGATCGTCCAGACTTCAGTGCTCATGGGGTGTTCTCGGGGCGCGACCAGACGGCGACCAGGTCTCGAAGGGCGGCTCCGGCGCGGGCAGGCGACCACGGCTGCCCGGCGGGTCCCAGCCACGCGCCGATGACGGCTGCAGCATGGGCGCCGGCGTTGCGCACGGGCTGCAGGTCCTGCGCCGTGATGCCGCCGATGGCGACAACTGGCACGCGGGCGTGGGTGACGACTTGCCGCAGACCGTCCACGCCAACAACCGCATCGTGGCCGCGCTTGCCCACGGTGGCGTGGATGGGGCCGAAGCCGATGTAGTCGACAGGACGGCCAGCCGCCGCCTGAACTTGCGCGACGTCGTGCGTCGACAGCCCCAGCAGAGTCAAGGGCCCCACCGCCTGACGAGCGACCTCTGCCGGCGTGTCCTGCTGGCCCAGGTGCAGGCCGGCGCCCGGCAGATTCGTCAGCCCCGCCAGACCGTCGACCTCGTCGTTCAGCACCGTGGGCACATGCGCTCCACAGGCCTGCAACAGGGCCGCATACACGCGAATTCGCGCGGGATCTCCGTTCGGCAGGCTCTTGGCCCGTAGCTGCACGGCACACGCGCCAGCTTCGACAGCCGCGCGGCCATAGTCCAGCAGCTGCGACAGGTTGCGCTCGAGCGTCGGCCCGTCCAGCCAGCCCAGCCGGTCGGCGTCGAGGATGGCGTACAGGCCCGGCCGCAACATCGGTTTGGGATCCAGCTCCTTGCGCATCAACACAGCATCCGTTCCATCGCTGTAGTATCGCTTGCGCAGGCCCGTGCGCTCGAACCCCAGCGACTCGTAAAGTCCCACCGCAGCGTCGTTGCCAAAGCGCACTTCCAGCAGCGCGACGGTGACCTGCTCGGCCCGCGACTGCTCCAGCGCGTGCTGCACGATCCGTCGTCCCAGACCTTGTCCGCGCAGGTCAGGCCGGACCGCGACGCGGTTGATTTGCAGCTCGCCGAACATGGACCAGCCCATCAGCGTGGCGACGGGTTCGCCGTCGAGCTCGAGCAGCCATGTCCGCGAGACCTTCTGGGTCAGCTCGGACTCAAGGCCGGCGCGGCTCCACGGGTCGATGAAAGCCGTGGCCTCCAGAGCCTGAAACGCGGGAATGTCGCGCAGCTCGCCGGGTCGGATGCAGATGCGTGCGTCGTCGTAGCGGATGCTCACGGCTGGACTCGGCTCCCCTTCTTCCCCGGCACTCGAGGGTGGCACACGTCGCGGATGGCGAGCCGCAGGGCCTGAACGCCGTCGCCGTCGACCGTGCTGACGCCCAGCGGCGGCCGTTGCAGGCCGAAGTCGCGCTTCATCCGGGCGAGCACTGGAAAGCGAAGGTTCTTCGGGATCTTGTCGATCTTGGTGGCCACCACGACGACCGGCAGCCGCTGCTCGTGCAGCCACTCGACAAAGCCGACCGCGTCGCTGTCGGTGTCGCGGCGGCTGTCGATCAGCACGACTACGGCGCGCAGCTGCGTCTGGCCCTCCAGATAGCCCTGGATCATCGGAGCGAACTCGTCTCGCATCGACAACGGCACTTCCGCATGGCCAAAGCCGGGAAAGTCGACCAGCCGAACCGTCTGACCGCCGTCCAGCACGACGTCGAACAGGCAGATGCGACGTGTGCGGCCGGGCGTGCGGCTGGTGCGTGCCAGCGCCTTCTGTTGGCACAGGGCGTTGACCAGCGACGACTTGCCGACGTTGGACCTGCCGCACAGCGCGACCTCGGGTGGCCCGGCGGCGACGTCGTCGGAGGCGGCGACGGCCGCCACGAATTCCGCAGTCAGCGCGCGCGTTTGGCGGGGGGCGCGGTTGGCCTGACGCGCCCGGCGCTTTTCGATGCTTTTGCCGGGGCGCGGGCCCGGACGGGTGCCCGGCTGCGGGGCAGGGCGAGGCGCAGGTCCCGAACCATCCCCCGGGGCGGCGGCGGCGGTCGACCCGGACTTGGGCGTGGACCCGGTCCCGACCCCGGGTCCAACCCCTTTGCCTGTCTTGCGTTTGGGCAAGGTAGGTGCAGCGCTCACAGCTCGTCTCCGTCCCAGTGCACGAACGGCAGCACAACGGGCTTCCGCGCGGTCAGGTTCTTGTAGTAGCGCCGAACCAGCTGCATCGCTTGGCCTTCTACCGCCGACGCAGGCATGTGCGGGTCCAGACTCTGCAACCAGCGATTCAGCTGCGACTCGAGGTCCTCGATGGCCTGACCTTGGGCGTTGTACAGGCCGAACGGCTTGACCGTGGCTTTTCCCGTCACCACGCCGCGGTCACGCGTCAAGTTCAGCGACAGCGCCACGACGCCATTCCACGCAAGCGCGGCGCGTCCCTTCAAGTCCAGCGTGTCCGCATCGCCAAACACTTGCCCGTCGGCGTACCAAGGCGTGCAGTCCACCAAGCCCAACACGCGCAGGCCGTTCGCCGTCACCTCGACCTGGGTGCCATTCTCTGCGATCAGCGTCTGCTTGACGCCCAGAGAAGCCGCCAAGTCCGCGTGGCGCTGCAGGAACGTGTACTCGCCGTGCACCGGCATGAAGAACTTGGGCCGCACCCACTTCAACAGCTGCGCCTGCTCGTCCGCGGCCGCGTGGCCTGACGCGTGGATCGCCCGGTTGTTGCGCGGATAGACGACGTGCGCGCCACGGCGGGCGAAGTCGTTCATCATCTGGTGGATACGGCGCTCGTTGCCCGGAATCACACGGGAACTCATGATGATGGTGTCGGTGGGCTGAATGCTGAGGTTCGGGTGCGTCCCCGTCGCTGCCCGCCACAGCACCGCGCGAGCCTCGCCCTGCGAACCCGTGCAAACGATGCAGAGCTCATCGTCGTCATAGCGGTCCATGTCCTTCACGTCGAGGATGTCCTCGGCCGAGATCGGCATGTTGGTCGTGGCGTTGGCGACCCGGGTGTAGTTCTCGAACGACCTCCCCAGCAGCACCGTGTAGCGTCCGGCCGCCCGCGCAGCGTCGATGACGGAGTGCAGTCGGTAGATGTTGGAGGCGAACAGTCCCACGATGGCGCGACCTGGGCAGGCGGCGATGACATCCGCCAACGCTTCCGCGACCTTGGCCTCGGAACCCGACCAGCCGGGCACTTCGGAGTTGGTCGAGTCGCTCATCATCAACAGCACGCCCTCGTCGCCCAGCTTCTGAAAGCCCTCAGCGTCGAAGACCGCGCCGTCGCGCAAGCCCGCTTCGATCTTGAAGTCTCCGGTGAAGACCAGGTTGCCGACTGGGGTGCGGATCGCCAGGGACACGCAGTCGGGGATCGAGTGCGTCACGCGCAGGAAGTCGAACTGGAACGGTCCGATCTCCAGCGGCCTGCCCGGCGAGATCACGTTCAGGTCGACGCTATCGACCAGGTCGTGTTCCTTCAGGCGGTTCTGTATCAGGCCGAGGGTGAAGCGCGTGCCGTAGACGGGAACGTCCAGCAGCGGCGCGACATAGGGCACGGCGCCAATGTGGTCCTCATGGCCGTGGGTCAGCACGATGGCGTGGATCTTGCCCTTGTAGCGGCCCAGCACCTCCAGCGAGGGCAGCACCACGTCGACGGCCAGCTGGTCGGCGTCGGGGAACATCACGCCGCAGTCGAGCAGCACGTAGTCGTCGCCATAGCCGAGCAGCATGGCGTTCATGCCGATCCGGCCAACGCCGCCAAGGGGAAGCAGCGTCAAGGGCTTGTGGGTGGGGTCTTTCACGTTGGGGGATTCTCCAAGGAATTTGAGGGGGATTCGTTCTTCTGGCCTTGCCTTGACCGCGTCAGCCGGGGCGCCGCAGCACGACGGCCATGCCCTGACCGCCGCCGATGCACGCGCTGCCGACGGCCAGATGCTTGCCGGTGCGGATCAGATCCAGCGCCAAGTGCAACAGGATGCGGGTGCCAGAGGCTGCGAGCGGGTGTCCCAGCGCAATCGCGCCGCCGTGGACGTTGGTGCGCGCGCGGTCGAGGCCAAGCTCTTTCTCGACGGCAAGGTATTGCGGCGCAAAGGCTTCATTGACCTCGATCAGGTCGATTTGCTGCAGCGACAGCCCCGCGTTGGCCAGTGCCTTGCGAATCGCCGGGACCGGACCGATGCCCATGACCGTCGGGTCGCAGCCGACCGCCGCGTGCGCCACCAGCTCGACCAGCACCGGCCAACCCTGGGTCAACGCGCGCTGCCGGGTCGTGACCAACAGGGCGGCCGCGCCATCGACGATGCCCGAGGCATTCCCAGCCGTCACCACGCCGTCCTTCTCGAACACGGGCCTCAGCTTGGCCAGCGATTCCAGCGTCGTTTCCGGCCGCGGGTGCTCGTCGCGACTCAGCACAGTCGGGCCTTTGCGTCCCGGCAGCGTCATCGGCGCGATCTCGTCGTCGAAAATGCCCGCGGCCAGCGCGGCGGCATAGCGCTGCTGCGAGGCAAGCGCGAAGTCATCGCAGTCCTGTCGCGAGATCCCGTGTGTGCGCGCCAGCTTCTCTGCCGTGTTCGCCATCGCCAAGCCAGTGAACGAGTCGGTCAGCGACGACCACAGCGCGTCCTCGAGCTTGCCGCCGGGACCGAAGGGAAGGCCCCACCGTGCACCGCGAACGATGTGCGGTGCCTGCGACATCGACTCGGTGCCGCCTGCCAGCACGACTTCGGCCTCGCCCAAGCGAATCAGGTTGGCGGCCTGCGTGACGGCCTCGAAGCCCGAGCCGCAGAGGCGATTGACCGTCAGGGCAGGGATCTCCTGCCGCATGCCGGTGCGCAACCCTACGTGGCGACTCAGGTAGATCGCATCGGCCGAAGTCTGGCAGACGTTGCCGAACACGACGGCATCGACGAGCTCCGGGGCGGCCCCGACCGACTGCAGCGTGGCCTGTGTGGCCGCGACGGCCAGATCCGTGGCGGTCAGGTCCTTCTGCGATCCGCCGAACGAGCCGAATGGCGTGCGCTTTCCGGCGACGAGGACGACGTCGTGCAGGGCGGGCATGGCGGCTCCGACGGTCGCCGGGGCGACGCGGGATTGGGGGGGAGGAAGGGCGGGCTGGGGAACCGCGCGCGAGACGATACACTGTGCTGGCTGGGGTGCCAACACGGCAAGTCACCGGCGAATCGAAGGAAACGCTCTACTTGAAGACGTAGAACCGCTCGTTCTCACGCAGCATTCCGAGCTCGCTGCGGATGGTGTGCATCCGGACGTCGGGGCGCGCGCGAAAGGCCTCGAGATGCGAACCCAGCCACGCGGAGCGGGCCTGCTGCTCCAGAATCTGCTCGTTGAGCCGCTGCAATTCCGCACGGCGGTCGTCGACATAGCCGGGCACAGACCAAGCGCGGACCAGACCAAGGCCTCCCACGACGACGAACGTCGCCACGAGTGCAAAGCGCAGGACCCGCCAGACCAGCAGGCCACCTGTCCGAAGCTTTGTTTCTACCGGCTTGTCCATCGACGGACCTCTTGCAACCCGTCGCGGACCTTGCGCCACGATCGCGGGTCGTCAAGTTTTCTCGTCGATGGTGAAGCGGTGTCGCAGATGCGACGAGCTAAGGGCTCTCGCGCGCAATCCGAATTTCAAACGTCGCCCCGCCTCCGGGGGTGTCGCGATAGGCCACGCCGCCGCCGTGGGCCTCGGCGAACTGCTTGACCATGGCCAACCCCAGGCCCGTTCCGTCCTTCTTGCCTTGGGTTGCGAACGGGTCGAACAGTCGATGCCGGAATGCGAGCGGGACGCCCGCGCCGTTGTCGACAAACGTCAGCACCAGCTGGTCACCCTCTGCGTCGATGACCCCTTGAAAGCGCCCGTCGGTGCGGTCGGCCAGCGCGTCCCGGGCGTTGCGCGCGATGTTCTGGACCACACGCAACAATTTGAAGGCATCGAACCTGGCGACGCCCTTGAAGCGGCAGTCGAGCGAGAACTGCACGGGCAGGACGGGCAGGGCGGGGTCGTGGAAGATCTGGCCGATCAGCTCCTCTGCCTCGTGGGCAAAGTCGGCCACCATGACCTTGCGCACCAGCATGGTCTGCTCGCCGCGTGCGAACGCCGTGACCTCCTTGGACATCTGCTGGATGCGCGCCAACTGCGCCAGCACCTTGTCGGCCAACTCGGTGCGCTCCGACGGGTCCTCGGCGTACTTGAACATCTGCACGTAGCCCGAGGCGACGGTCATCGGCGTGCGGAAGTCGTGCATGATGCCGGTCAGTGCGCGTCCCACCGATTCCAGACGATCTTCACGCTCTGCCTGGTCGCGGGCCTGCCGCTGGGCGATGGCGCGCGCCACCTGACCGCTGACCAGCGTCATCAGCTTGGAGTCATCCTCGGTCAAGCACTGCATCCGCCCGGGCTTTTCGACGACGGCCAGTGCACCCACGACGGCGTCGCGCGCCACCAGCGGCAGGAACACGCCGACGTCGGGCGCGAACGGCAGCTGCTCGGCAACGGCAAGCCGTGCGGCTTCATCGGCGTCCAGCTCGCACACATCGAGCGGCTGACCGGCGGCGATCACCTGACCCGACAGACCCACCAGCTGTTCGAAGACGCGCACATCGATCCCGGGGCTGCCGTGCATCAGCCGGTGCACGACCATGCCACGCCGAGGGGTGACGAGCGCGATCTGCACCAGCGATCCCGACACGGTGGCGCCAATGCGCTCGAGCAGGGTGCGAACCACGTCCGCCAGGTCCTGCGCGTCGCCCGCCTTGCGCTCCAGCGTGTAGAGCAGGTCGATCTCGCGAACCTTCTCGGCCAGTGCGCGGCGGGTATCGGTCAGGCTGAGGTTGTGGAAGACCAGCGTGCTGTTCAGCTTGGCGTTGACAATCGAGATCGCCGCCATCGCCATCAGCGTGTTCAGCAGCACCTCATCGTCGACCGAGAAGTAGCCTTGGCGCTTGTTCAGCACCTGCACAACGGCCACCAGGTCACCGGCGCTGTCGAACACGGGCTGGCACAGCATCGAGCCGGTGCGGTAGTCGTTCTCGTGGTCCCACGTCGGGTCGAAGCGGCTGTCGCGGTACACGTCCTTGACGTTGACGCCGCGTCCGGTGGCGGCCACCCAGCCCGCGATGCCTTGACCGGTTTGGATGCGGAATTCCCGCAACTCGCCGTCCATGACGACCTTGGCGGCCAGCTCGTCAGAGTCTTCGACCGCCAGAAACAGCATCGCCCGGTCGGCGTCCAAGGCGCGGGTCAGGCGATCCAGAATCAGCGACAGCAGCTCGTCCAGCGACAGGCGTGCCGACAGGGCCCGCGCGATGTCGGCGAGGGTACGCAGGCGGACGTCGGCCTCAAACGAACGCACCTGAAGGTCGGCGCTCTCCGACAGGTCAGCGGGGCGTAAAGCTCGGGTCACCGGTCCTCCGCGTGTGGCAGTCGATGACAAGGCATCGATCGACTCGACCGCACTTCTAACACATCCACCTGCGGTTCGGGCAGATGGGGGGCGTTCCATGCTGCGGCGATTGCTTCCCCGCCCCGACCGTGGCAAAAGCGAGAGCGATGCCCGGCACACCACCCGAGCCGACTTGAGCGGGATGAAGCAAAGCGGACCCAAGCCACCAGCCTCGACCGGCAGCCGTGCAGGGCAGCCCCGCACGACCGGCGTCGCTCCGCGTCAGGCGCCGCGCGCAGCAGCCGGGCACAAGTACGGGACGTCGACGGCGCTGAACACGCTGGCGCCGCCGCCCGGATTGCCGCCGGTGGCCCCTGTCGGACCCAGCTCGATTGTCGACACCGCGACCCAACTGCATGACCGTCACGGTGAGCAAATCCGCAGTGGCAGCGAAGCCTTGAGCGTGCCGCCCGCCGCGACCGCTGCGGTGTTGCTGGCTGAGGGGCAGTTCGCGCCGACGCCGGTGGACGACCGGATGGCCATTCGTTTCGAGCCCTACGTGTTCTACCAGCAGACCGGACGCTGGCTGGTGGCGACGCACAAGGACCAGACTGCGGAGTACCGGGCGTTCTCGGAAGCCCAGGCGATCGACCCCGGCGCGGCGCATCTGGCCCTGCGCATGGGTGTGGCCCAGCTGAGCGGATCCGAAGCGAACGCAGCGGGTTACGACACGCCGGAGGCGATGCGCACGGCGCTGGAACAGGACCCTGCCGCTCAGGTTGCCGGTTTGCTGTCCGTCATTGCCGCAGACACGGGCTTGCGCGACGCCTTGGCCGCGCAGGACTGGCGTCAAGTCGCGCAGCTGCGCGCGGGCCCTGGATTTGGTGCGTTGGGCTATGACGACGCGCTGGCGGCCTGTGCCGACGCCTATCGTCGGGTCCAGCACGGCGGCGGCGACGACGATGACGGCAAGCCCAAGCGCAAGAAGAAGGGCTAGCAGCTAGTCATCATCCGTGGACAGCACGGCCAGGAACGCCTCCTGCGGCACGTCCACGGCTCCCACCTGCTTCATGCGACGCTTGCCGGCCTTCTGCTTCTCCAGCAGCTTGCGCTTGCGGCTGATGTCGCCGCCGTAGCACTTGGCGGTGACGTCCTTGCGCAGGGCCTTGACGGTCTCGCGCGAGATGATGCGCGCGCCGACCGCGGCCTGAATCGCCACGTCGAACTGCTGGCGCGGTATCACTTTTCGTAGCTTCGCCACCAGCGCCTTGCCCTTGGTGTAGGCGGCGTCGCGGTGCACGATGACGCTCAGCGCGTCGACGACTTCGCTGTGCAGCAGGATGTCGAGCTTGACGAGATCGCCCGCCCGGAACTCCAGGAACTCGTAGTCCAGACTGGCGTAGCCGCGCGTGACCGTCTTCAGCTTGTCGAAGAAGTCGAAGATGATCTCAGCCAGCGGCATCTCGTACTCGAGCACGACCCGCTTGGGCGACATGTACTTCATGTCCTTCTGCACGCCGCGCCGCTCTGTGCACAGCTTGACCACGGGGCCGATGTACTCGGAAGGTGTGGGGATTGTGCAGCGGATGAACGGTTCGCGGATGATCTTGATGTCCCCGGACACGGGCAGGTCACCGGGGTTCGACAGCTCCATGATGGTGCCGTCGACCTTCTCGACCCGGTAGATCACGCTGGGCGCGGTGGTGATGAGGTCGACGTCGTACTCGCGCTCCAGACGCTCCTGGAAGACCTCCATGTGCAGCAAGCCCAGAAAGCCGCAGCGGAAGCCGAAACCAAGCGCGCCGGACGTCTCGGGCTCCCAGGAGAAGGACGAGTCGTTCAGCGCGAGTTTCTCGATGGCGTCTCGCAGGTTCTGGTACTCGGTCGACTCGACGGGAAAGATCCCCGAGTAGACCATCTGCTGGATTTCCTTGAAGCCCTGCAGCGCCTCTGCCGCCTTGCGCCGCGCGTGCGTGATGGTGTCGCCCACGCGGACGTCGCGCACGGTCTTGATGCCGCAGACCAGGATGCCCACCTCGCCGACCGACAGGTTGTCGACGACGACTTCCTTGGGCGTACGGACGCGAATTTCCTGAACTTCGTACTCTGTGCCGCCGGACATGAAGAAGATCTTGTCGCCCTTGGTCACTGTTCCGTCGAAGACCCGCACCTGGATGATGACGCCGCGGTAGGCGTCGTACTGCGAGTCGAACACCATCGCCCGCAGCGGCGCTTCCGGGTCGCCTTCCGGGGGCGGGATCAGGCGCACGACCGCCTCCAGCGTGTCCTGGATGCCGATGCCCGACTTCGCCGACGCCATGACCGCTTCGTGGGCGTCCAGACCGATGCCTTCTTCGATCTCGCGCTTGACCTCTTCGGGGTCCGCCGCCGGCAGATCGATCTTGTTGATCACGGGGATCAACGTCAGGTCTGCGTCGATGGCCAAGTACACGTTGGCCAGCGTCTGCGCCTCGACGCCCTGCACCGCATCGACCACCAGCAGCGCGCCCTCGCACGCCGCAAGCGAACGCGACACCTCGTAGCCAAAGTCCACGTGGCCGGGCGTGTCGATCAAGTGCAGCGTGTAGGTCTCGCCGTCCTTGGCGGTGTAGTGCAGCCGAACCGCTTGGCTCTTGATCGTGATGCCGCGCTCGCGCTCGATGTCCATCGAGTCGAGGAACTGCGCTTGCATGTCGCGTTTTTCGACGGCACCGGTCATCTCGAGGATGCGGTCTGCCAGCGTCGACTTGCCATGGTCGATGTGGGCGATGATGCTGAAGTTGCGAATGTTCTTGGCTTTCATGGTCCTGCTGGCGATGGTCGCTTGGCCCGAGTGGGGCCAGCAGAGTGCGGTCGCTTGGCGGTGGTGTCAACCGCGTGGGAACCCGGCCGATGCTGTGCGCCGTACACGGGCCTCCGCCAAAACGGCGAAAGGCCCTGGAGCCGAAACTCCAGAGCCCTCGCGGTTTCTTCGCGTTGCGACGGTCGACGGGACCGCGCAGCACGACAACTTGGCTACAGGTGCTCGATACCGGTCTTCTTGACGACCGCCTTCCACACCTTGGCCGGCAGCCACTTCGGACGCGCGGTCGGAGCGGTCACCTGCAGACGCTTGCCCTCGAACACGTGAACGCGCTTGGTGCCGCGCTCGCGCAGACGAATGTCCGTGAACCCGCGGTTGGCGGCCTTCAGAGCGGCGCCGCGCGGCTGGGCGTTCGAGAACACGATCGTCGTA
Organism: uncultured Myxococcales bacterium; assembly: GCA_903955385.1. Taxonomy (GTDB): domain Bacteria; phylum Myxococcota_A; class UBA9042; order UBA9042; family UBA9042; genus CAJBNH01. The sequence goes on from CAJBNH010000065.1 coordinate 30,283, forward strand.
TCCTGTCCGTTCTCCATCAGAACGAAGTTCTTCTTCGCCTTCTCAGCCATGGCCAGTTTCTCCCCTCAGCGGGCCACTTCATTGACCGGGCCCCCCGGCGGATGAAGCAGCTTTCGTAACACTGCGAGGTATGCGGTGGAACGCGCCGACACGCAAGTCTTCTCACGTACAAAGGAAGGCCGTCCGAGGGTGTGTCGGACCTGACGTCATGGGGGTCAGACGCGAGCGTGCGCGGCATGCGCGATATAACAACAGGAAACGAAACGAGATTATGCGTCGCAGCCGAGCACGCTCCCGTTCACTCTGGACAGGCGGCGCGGTCGTGATCGCGGATGATCGTCGGCGGAATTCCCTTGATCGCATCAGCGTGTCGCGATCGAGTTCGCCCAGAAAGTTCCCGCAGCGCGGGTGCGTGCTACGGTGCGCGCTGGAGGACTCCGGATGCCCCGTGCCGTACTCGTCATCGCCGTGACCCTGCTTTCGTCGCTGCTGTCCGCGCCGGTGGCGGCCCTGCCCTGGAACCGACTGCACGCTGCGGTCCAGCGGCTGCGGGTGGCGGACCTTGACGGGTTGGACAAGTCGCTGGTGTCGGTCGAAGAAGAGAGCAAATCCGAAGACATGGACGCACTGGTGGCGTACCTGCGGGCCCGACTGGCGGTTCGTCGCGGCGAGGGTTCCAAGGCGCGAGCCCAGCTGGCCAAGGCGCAACGGATGCGGCAAGTGTCGCCCGAGGCTTGGGATTGGGCGGAGATCGAGGTGCTGGTGGCCGACGGCAAGCCCGGCGACGCACTGACCAAGCTGGAGACATTCCGCAAGGCGTGGCCGCAGTTCCGGTGGGCGGCGGCCGACCTGCTGTACTCGCGGCTGCTGGAACGCGTTGGCCCTGCCGAGACGACTGCCGAGCTGTCGCTGCAGCTGTACGAGAAGACCCAGCTGCACCTGCCGCGCGATGAGCTGTTGGCAAGGGCCGCGCGGGTGCTGGCCGCCAAGGCGCCAGAGCGGTCGCGGGAGCTGTGGAAACGCCTGCTGATGAAGCACCCGGAGAGCGACTTCGCCGGAGAAGCCGCCAAGTTCTGGAACCCAGAGCAGTTTTCCGATGCGGAGCAGTTCGCGCGCATGGAGCTGCTGTTCGCCCGTCGCGCCTACGAGCGGTGCCGTGAGATCGCCCTGCGCTTGTGGCTTCGCGAGCATCGGCCCGCGGAAGTGGGCTATTACCTTGGCAAGATCGGATCTGAGCGGCTGCGCGACGACTATTCCGGCGCGACGCGGATGCTGGAAGTGGCGAGCGCCGACGGTGCGCCGTTGCAGAAAGCTGCCCTGATCTCCTATGGCATCGTGCTGATGAAGGTGCACCGGCCCAACGACGCGGTGGCGGCCTTCGACAAGTGGCTGGCGCTGTATCCCGACGAGCCGTTGGCCAAGCGCGTCGAGACCCAGTACGACCGCGGACGCGTGCTGCACGGGGCGGGGCTGTCGCTGGACGCGGCGCGCGACCTCGAGACCTTCCTGAACACCTGCAAGAACGGCAACTTCGACTTCCCCAAGTACTGGTGGTTCGTCGGCTGGTGGCGTTACCGCGGCGGCGACATGGCAGGCGCGGTCGAGGCCTTCAAGCCCCTGCTCGCTTTCAAGAATCCGCTGGTGGGCGGCAAGGCGCGCTACTGGACCGGCAGGGCGCTGGACAAGCTGGGCAAGCGCGACGAGGCGGTCGAGGTCCTGGCCAATCTGGTGCGCGACGACCCGTTGACCTACTACACCGCCCTTGCCGAGCTGCGGCTGAACGAGTGGGGGCAGGGCAAGCGCGTCAAGAAGCTGCCGGACCTGTCGCACGTGCCGCACAAGGCCAGCGACGCGTTTGCGGGGCTCAAGGCATCGCCCGAGCTCGACCGACTGCGTCTGGCGGTCCACATGGGCGAGGCGGACACGGCGAACGACGTGCTGGAAGAGGTGCGCAAGCCGCTGGAGAAGCAGATGGGCAAGGCGCGGTTCGAGCGTCTTGTCGAGGACTTGGCCGACCCGCTGGAGGACTACGCCAATCCGCGGCAAGAGGCGGTGCGCCAGTGGGGCTCCGTGTTGGACGAGCCACCGTCCGCCAAGAACGTGGACAAGTGGCGCGCCATCTATCCTCGCGCCTACGAGACGCATGTGGTGGCGGCGTCAAAGGAATTCGGCGCCCCGGAGTGGATGGTCTACGCGCACATGCTGCAGGAGTCGCGGTACAAGCCGTGGCTGATCTCCCACGCCCCCGCCTACGGCCTGCTCGAGCTGTTGGATCGCACCGCGGCCCGTCTGGCGAAGGACGCGGGCGACGACTACCAGCTGTGGAAGCTGATGGTGCCGGCGTGGAACGTGCGCTGGGGCACGCAGTACCTTGGGGCGCTCTACAAGAAGTTCGACAAGCAACTGCCTTTCGCGATAGGCAGTTACAACGGTGGGCCGATGCTGTTCGAGCAGCACACCCGCAACAACGCCAAGCTGGAATTGGACGAACTGATCGACGACCTGGGCCCGCACGAGAGCCGCAACTACGTCCGCATGGTCATCGGCCACTTCCTGCGCTATCTGGCGATTTACGAGAAGCCCGCCAAGGCGCGGGAGTACCGCGAGCAGCTGTTCCCGATGAAGTGGCACGGCAAGTTCTTGGCGCAACCGGACTTCTGAGTCCTACAGCACCGTTTGCACCAGGCCCACGACCGCCAGCACCAGACCGATGACGGCCGACGCGATCCCGCCGATCTTCAGCCACTTGGCGTTCTTCTGACCGGCGGCGACCAGCTCTTCCTCACTCTTGACCGACAGCACGTAGGGCTTGGTCGTCTCGCCTTCCTTGGCCGCCGTCGGCTTGTGCAGCGACAGGCCCTCGTCGGTGTCGGCGATCTCTCCCAGTGCGTACACCCGGCCGCCGACCGGCAGGATCGACTCGCGGAAGCGGTAACCCTTGACGCGGTAGTTGGATCCCATCGAGCCATAGCCGCCGTAGCCGCCGCCGAAGCCCACCTGAAACGACCCGAAGCGCAGCATGGAACCGCCCGCTTCCACCGAATTCGGGGCTTCGAACCGATCCACCACCTGCTGCAGCGTGAAGTCTGCGCCGTCTGCCCGCACCTCGATCTGGCCGGTGCCGTCATCCAGCACGAACGGCGTCTTCAGGCTGGTCTGGTGGACGCTCTCAGTCCGCGTCTCCCAGCGTTGCGTGACCCGGCCGTTGGCGTCGCGGTCCTCTCGCATGAACTCGGTCTCACGCACCACCGACGTCTCGACGACCGCCGCCGCCTGGCCGCTCAGCTCGCCTTTCAGCGGCTGGTCGCAACGCACGGTGCCCTTGAGTTCCACGTACTCGCGCAGCTCAGACGGCCCGCCGCCCAGCTCGTCGCGCACCTGCTTGATGGTCTCGAACAGCGTCCCGAGCTTGGTTGTCTCGGTCGCCCGCATGAACAGCACCTTGTCCGCCGCGCGCTTGGCCAGCCAGACCAGCAGGCCGGCAAGGGCGATCAGGATCAGTCCGAACCACAACATGAGAACCTCCAAGTCGTTTGCGCGCAGACGTTTGCCGCAGGGGTGACAGTGCAGGACGGTGGGGGTGGCGGTCAAGATGCCTCGCTTGACGCCCCTTGTCACCGCGCACACCATTCGACCGCCTATGGACCGCCCCGCCCGCATCGCCGATTCGTTCTCCCGCGCCGCTGAGCACTACGACTCTGCCGCTGCGGTGCAGCGTATGGCGGCGGATCGCGTCGTGGACGTCGCGCTGCGGCACTTGGCTGGCGTCCCGCAACCGCGCATTCTGGAAGTGGGTTGCGGTACCGGCTATGTCTCGCAGCGACTGTTGCAGGCCATTCCTGGCGGCACGTTTCTGGTCACCGACCTTGCTCAGGGGATGGTCGACGAGGCGCAGCGGCGCTTGGGCGGCGACCCTCGGACCACCTTTTCGCTCCTGAACGGCGAGCACCCGAACGCGACGCAGGCCGGAAGCTTCGACCTCATTGTCTCGAGCCTCGCGGTGCAGTGGTTCGCAGGGCTGGGTCAAGGGTTGCGCGGGCTGGCGGGACTGCTGGCTCCCGGCGGGCGGCTGGTCGTGTCGACGCTGGGGCAGGGCGCGCTGCAGCAGTGGCGCGACGCCCACCGGGTCCACAACCTGCCGTGCTCGACGCCGGAGTACCCGAGTCCCGAGTGGTTTCGGACGGTCTGGCCCCGCCACGGTCACGGCTCGCTGGAGGCCGACTTGGTGTGCGACGTGTGCTACGCCGATGGCAGGGCATTCGTCGAGACTTTGCAGGTGCTGGGGGCCGCGACGCCGATGGTCGGCGAGGTCCGTTTGGGGCCGGGGCAGTTGCGTCGCGTTTTCCGCGAGCTGGGCACGGAGTGCAGCGTGACGTGGCGCGTGCTGGTGTTCGAGTTTCGCGATGGACGGTCGGCCGAAAGTTGACAGCCCCGGATCCGGCCTTCAGCATCGCGGCTTGCGTGCCCTCGACTTCGGTGGGCCGCGTCAGGTGTCGGGGCGAACCGGGGAAGGGACGCCCAGCCACGAACCACAACGAGCCTTTTCAGCCGACCCCCCGTTGTTGGCGGAGACCTCTGCATGTCGAATTCTGCCGTCGTGTTCCCCGGGCAGGGGGCACAGCGACGTGGCATGGCCATGGACTTCCTCGCCGAGCTCCCCGAGTCCCGCGAGGCGTTTGCCCAAGCCGCCGCCGTCCTTCCGTTCGATCCCATCGCGCTCTGCACCGACGAAGACCCGCGTCTGGACCAGACCGAGTACGCGCAACCCTGCATCCTGACGGCAGAAATCGCGATGCTGTGGGGCCTTCGTGCGCGATTCGGCTTCCGGCCTGAGTGGTTCGGGGGGCACAGCTTGGGCGAGTACAGTGCCTTGGTGGCGGCCGACGTGATGCCGCTGCCCACGGCGGTTCGGCTGGTGCACGCCCGCGGTCGGTTGATGCAGCACGCGGCCCCGCTGGGCTTTGGCGCGATGGCGGCGCTGGTGGCAGACCCGCTGCCTATCGAGGACATCCGCACGCTTGCCGCCAAGCACGGCGTGGACTTGGCCAACGACAACTCCCGCGCGCAAGTCGTGGTTTCGGGGGAGAAAACGTCCGTCGATGCCCTGTGCGCGGACCTCGACGAGCGCTTTCCGGCCGACGCCCTGCGCATCGTTCCGTTGACGGTCAGCGCACCCTTCCACTCGCGACACATGGCGCAGGTCGAGGCCGAGTTCCGCAAGGTGCTGCAAGCCGTGCGTGGAGACTTCGACGCTGCCAAGGCCACCCGCGTGACTTCGAATTTCACAGGGCAATTTCACACGGGGCGACTGGATGACCTGGTCGACGGACTGACGCGACAAATCAGCGCACCGGTCCTTTGGCGTGACGACATGGTGACATTGGCCGGCCAAGCTTCCGCCGTTTTCGAAGTGGGGCCGGGTCGCCCGCTGGCGGGATTCTTCAAGACGCAGTTCTCGGACAGAACGGACAAGGCGGTGACCGTGGCTTCGATCCTCGACCTTCGCTCTGCCCAGCGTGCCTTTGCTGCCAAGGAGGGTGCGTGACCTCGTTTTCCCGCGATGAATGGGCCGTGATCTTGGGTGGTTCCAGTGGCTTCGGTCTGGCCACCGCCCGCAAGCTGTCGGCCCACGGCATGAGTGTGTGCGTCGTCCACCGCGACCGCCGAGGCGCCATGCCGCGCATCGAGCAGGCCTTCGACGAGATCCGCAGTCACGGCGGCGGGTTCATCGCGCTCAACCTCGATGCGCTCAGCCCCGACGGCGTCACCAGCACGCTCGACGCGCTGCGCACGGCCATGGGGCCGACAGGTCGCGTCAAGGCGCTGCTGCACTCGATCGCGTTCGGCAACCTCAAGCCGATCGCGCCGCCTGTTTCACGCACCGATGATGCACACGAGACGCCGATCCTGATGGACGACGAGGACATCGCCCGCACCATCTACAGCATGGGGTCCAGCCTGCTGACCTGGGTGCAGCGGTTGCACAGCCAGGGGCTGTTTGCGGCCGACGCCCGCGTGTTCGGACTGACCAGTGAGGGCAACGCCGTGTCGTGGAAGGGCTATGCCGCCGTCGCCGCAGCCAAGGTCGCGCTGGAGTCGCTGTCGCGCGCCATCGCCGTCGAGTTCGGACCGCACGGCATTCGCTCGAACATCCTGCAGCCCGGCGTCACCGATACGCCCGCGCTGCGCCTGATTCCCGGCAGCGGCGCGATGGCCGACCACGCGCTGAAGCGCAACCCCTTGGGGCGCCTGACCTTGCCAGAGGACGTCGCCAACGTCCTGTACCTGATGTGCCTGCCCGAAGCCGCCTGGATCAACGGCGCACTGCTCCGCATCGACGGGGGGGAGCACATCGCCGCATGATCTACCTGCATGGTCTCGGGCACTTCCACCCGCCCACGGTGATCGACAACGCGTTTCTGACCGGGTTGAACATCGGCACCGACGAGGCGTGGATCCTCGAGCGCGTCGGCATTCGCACCCGCCGCACCGTCCTGCCGCTCGAGTACCTGACCGCGACGCAGAACGCGGATCCCCTGCAGTCGCACGCCGTTTCGACGCACACCAACGCGCAGACCGGGGCCGAAGCCGCGCGTCTGGCGATGGCGAGGGCGGGCGTCACGGCCGACCAGATCGGACTGGTGTGGGCCGGTGGCTGCTCGCCGCAGCACACGATTCCCGCCGAAGCTTGCAAGGTGGCGGCAGAGCTGGGGATTCGCGCCCCGGGCGTGGACGTGACCTCGGCCTGTTCGACGTTCGCGGCGCAGCTGCACCTGCTGGACCAGATGAAGCCCGAGGCGCTGCCGGCGTACGTGCTGCTGCTGCAGATCGAGAACAACACGCGTACGGTCGACTACCGCGACCGCTCGACGGCCGTCCTGTGGGGCGACGCGAGTGCGGCGGCGGTGGTCAGCACGCGCAACCCTGCGCGCGTCAAGGTGATGGCTACGACGTTGACCTCAGATCCCAGCGGTTGGGACAAGGTGCTGGTGCCGACCGGCGGCCACTTTGCCCAGCAGGGCAGCGCGGTACAGACGTTTGCCATTCGCAAGTCGGGCGAGGTGATCCAGACGCTGCGGGCGCAGGTGAAGGGCGACCCGTCGCGGCTGCGGTTCGTGGGGCACCAGGCCAATCTGCTGATGTTGCAGGCGGTTGCCGCGCGCGCCGGCATTCCCGACGACCGCCACTGGTGGAACGTGGACCGCTTTGGCAACGGCGGAGCGGCGGGGGCGCCTTCGGTGCTGTCGCAGCACTGGGACGAGCTGCAGGACGGCGACGAGCTTGTGGTGGCCGTGGTGGGTTCCGGGTTGACGTGGGGCGGCGTGCTGTTGCAGGTGGGGGAGATCGCGTGAAGTATCAAGAGTTTCTGCAGCGCGACCGGTTCGACCTCGACGAGCTGCTGGCGTTTGGCTACGGCCGCCTGGTCGAGGACCCGCCGTGCGAGGACTTCTCGGCGCTGCCGACGCCGCCGATGTTGATGTTCGACCGCGTGACGGAAGTTCGCCATGACGGGGCCAAGGGCTTCATCGCCGCTGAGCAGGACGTCAAGGTCGACGATTGGTTCTTCCACTGCCACTTCCGCAGTGATCCCGTGCAGCCCGGCTGCTTGGGCGTGGACGCGATCTGGCAGCTGATCGGCTTCTACGCCACGCTGCGAGGCGGCCTGGGGGTCGGACGGGCGCTGGGAGCCAAGGAGATCGAGTTTCAGGGCCAGATCCGCCCGCACGACCACACCGTTCGCTACGCCATCGACATCCGCCGCTACGCCGAGCTGCCCGCCACCGGCTCGGCGGTCGCCATCGGCACCGGCACGGTCTCGGTCGACGGCGAGGTCATCTACACCATCAAGGACGCCAAGGTCGGCCTGTTCCGCGGCATCCGCTACCCCGACTACCCAGCGAAGTCCGCGAATTCCAAGGGAGGCTTGCTGCAGCGATGACCGACACCCCCACCCCCACCACCATCGCGCTTGTCACCGGCGGCGGCACCGGCATCGGCGCGGCCTGCTGCCGGGCGCTGCACCAGGCGGGCTTCACCGTCGCCATCCACTACCGGTCCAGCAGCGCCGACGCAGAGGCCCTGCAGGCTGAGCTGGGCGGTCAAACCTTCCTGATTCAAGCGGACTTGGCGACGGAGGCCGGCGTTGACGCCGTGCATGACGCGGTCAAGGCGCACGGCGACCTCGAAGTCGTCGTCAACAACGCAGGCGCGACGGTCGACGCTCCGCTGTTCTCAGCCAAGCTCGCGGACTTCGACAGGATCGTCGCCACCAACATGCGCAGCACCTGGTACCTGACCAAGCGCCTGTCGCGCCTGATGATGCGGCGCAAGACCGGGCGCTTCATCCACATCTCCAGCGTCGTGGGCAGCACCGGCAACCCGACGCAGAGCGTGTACGGCATGACCAAGGCCGCCATCGACAACTTCACCAAGACGGCCGCATGGGAGCTTGCTTCCTACGGAATTCTGGTGAACTCGGTGGCCCCCGGCTTCATCGAGACGCGCATGACGGCCGACCTGTCGCCCGAGATTCAAGAGACGTTGCTGTCCAAGGTGCCGTTGCACCGGATGGGCAGGCCCGAGGAGATCGCGGCGATGGTCAAATTCCTTGCGACCGAAGGGACTTACTGCACCGGCACGGTCTTTCACGTCAACGGGGGCATGTATGGCGGTTGAGCTGACCCCGGCCCAGGTGCTGGCGCTGGTGCCGCAGCAGGCGCCGTTTCGCTTCGTCGACGAGATTCTGGAAGTGGATGCCGACCACATCGTCGGTCGCTACACCTTCCGCCCGGACGAGGGCTTCTACGCCGGTCACTTTCCGGGCAACCCCGTGACCCCAGGCGTGATCCTGCTCGAGTCGATGTGTCAGGTCGGCGTGGTGGCGCAGGGGATCTGGCTGCTGGCGCTGGAAGTGGACCCGACCGAGGTCTCGCGCTGGACCACGATGTTCTCGGACGCCACCGTCGAGTTCAGCAAGCCGGTGCGGCCGGGCGAGCGGGTGACCATCCGCGGCGCAAAGACCTTCTGGCGGCGTCGCAAGCTGCAGGCGCGCATCGAGATGTTCAACGAATCAGGAGAGCTCGTGGCCAGTTGCGTCGCTTCGGGCATGGGGGTACGGGCATGACCAGGGTCGTCGTCACGGGCATGGGCGTCATCGCCGCAAACGCCCACGGGTTGCAGGACTATGAGCAGGCGTTGCGTGAGGGTCGGTCGGGCCTGCGCCATCAGGCGAAGATGGCCGAGCTGGGCTTTGCCTGTCAGGTCGCGGGTACGCCGGAGGGTGTCGAGGCGCTGGCCGAGCAGTACTTCACCCCCGATGCGCGCATGGCGATGAACGGCAGCATGATCTTCGCGGGCATCGCGGGCATCGACTGCTGGCGCGACGCGGGCTTTGAAGTGCCCGGACCGCAAGAGAATCTGACCGACTGGGACACCGGCGCCATCGTCGGCACCGGCGTGGGTGGCGTCGACACGCTGGCCGAGCTGGTCGTACCGCGCGTCAACGAAGGCAAGGTCCGCCGCATCGGCAGCACCTCGGTCGAGCAGACGATGTCCAGCGCCGTCAGCGCACGTCTGGGCGGGCTGTTGGCCTTGGGTGGCCGCGTCAGCTCGAACAGCAGCGCGTGCACCACGGGGACCGAGGCGATTGTCGAGGGCTACTGGCACCTGAAGTCCGGCCGCGGCAAGCGCATGATCTGCGGCGGTTCTGAGGCCGCGTCGGTCTACATCTGGGCCGGCTTCGATGCGATGCGCGTGCTGGCCAAGAGCTGGAACGACAACCCTACCGCTGCGTCGCGACCGATGAGCGCGTCGGCCGGCGGCTTCATCCCGGGAGCAGGGGCGGGCCTGCTGATGCTCGAGACGCTGGACAGCGCGCTGGAACGCGGCGCCCGCATCTACGCAGAAGTGCTGGGCGGTGCCGTGAATTGCGGCGGCCAGCGCAACGGCGGCAGCACCACGTTCCCCAACCCCGAGGGCGTTGTCCGCTGCATTCGCGAGGCGCTGGACGTGTCCGGCATCGGCCCCGAGGCGATTGACGTCATCAACGGCCACTTGACCGCGACGATGGCGGACCCCGCAGAAGTGGGCAACTGGGCCAAGGTGCTGGGACGCGACCCCGCCGACTTCCCTTGGATCAACTCGACCAAGTCCCTGATCGGACACGGGTTGGGCGCGGCCGGCGGGCTCGAGTGCGTCGCGTCTGTCCTGCAGCTTCACCACGGCTTCATCCACGGCTCGGCGAACTGCGAAGACCTGCACCCGGCCCTTGAACCCTATGCCAGCAAAATTCCCCACGAAACGCGCGAATCGGACGCGCGGATCCTCGCCAAGGCCAGCTTCGGCTTCGGCGACGTGAACGGGTGCGTCCTGTTCCGCAAGTGGCAGTAGCCCTCCGACTTTTCCCTTTGGAGCATCAAGACATGGACAACCAGGAAGCCCTCGCCAAGGTCACCGCCATCATCAAGCCGTTCGCCAAGAACCAGGGCCCGCTGGCCGCCGGTCAGCTGGACGCGCGCATCCTCGAGGATCTGGGCGTCAACAGCGCCCGCCTCGTCGACATCATCCTGGCCTTCGAGGACGAATTCGGCATCTCGATCGACGACGACACCGCCGACAGCGTTCGCACCATCGGCGACGCCGTCCGCGTGGTTTCCGCGCAGTGACCTCGCCGCTCGAACGCCTCGCGCCCCGCGACCTGTGGGCCCTGCGCCTGCAGCGCGCGGTGGCGTGGGTGTTCACGCCCTTTACGTACTACGTCGTCGCCATCTGGATGCGTGCGGGGCGCAAGTACGCGATCCCCGACCTGCACGCGTTTCGCGCCGACGTGGAGCGCAAGCTGCGCGCCGCCGACCCGGACGACACGGCGCCGGTGCTGGTATGTGCCAACCACCTGACGCTCATCGACTCTCTGGTCCTGATTCGGGCGCTGGGGTCTGGTTTGCGGTATGTCTTCGACCAGCGGCGATTCGCCTGGAACATGCCCGAGCTGCGCAACCTGGGCAGCAGTCCGCTGACCCACGCGGGCGTTTACTTGGGCAAGTGCCTGCCGGTCGTTCGCCAGGGGCCGCAGGAGCAGACCGCCCGCACGCTGGGCAAGGTCACGCACCTGCTGCAGCGTCGGCAGTGGGTGATGATCTTTCCGGAGGGCACACGCAGTCGGTCGGGGCGCGTGGACACGCAGGATTTCGCCTATGGCGTCGGCAAGTTGGTTCAGGATGTGCCTGGCACTCGGGTGCTGTGCCTGTACCTGCGCGGCCGCGGGCAGGCGACGTTCGGCAACCTGCCGCGCAAGGGCGAGACGTTTGACTTGCTCTGCGACGTGCTGACCCCGACGTCGACGGCCACGGGCATGCGCGGCTCGCGGGACATCTCGCGCGCCATCGTGCAGCGGCTGGCGGAGCTTGAGGCCGTCTGGTTCGCCGCCCATCCCGACAGTCCACGTCCCCCCGTGCCAACGCCTGCGCCATGACGCTTCACCTGGGCAACGACATCGTCGACCTGACCGACCCTTTCACCGTCGGCAAGGCGGGAGATGCGCGCTTTGTCCGCCGGGTGTTTGCCACCTCGGAGCAAGGCTGGATCGCCGCGTCACCTGACCCCGACCGGGCCCTGTGGCGGCTGTGGGCGGCGAAGGAAGCGGCGTACAAGGTCGCACGCAAGTCCTCACCAGGCCTGATATTTGCCCACGCGCAGTTCGAAGTGCTTCCGGACGAATCCCGCGTCGTGTGCGGCAAAGCGTCATTTCCCGTGCAGTGGGACGAACAGCCCGGCTGGATCCACTGTTTGGCCGTGTCGTCGTCGTCCCCACCTTCGCTCGCGCTGTGTCGGTGTCGGGTCGACGAGCTTGCGCCGGGCCAGGAACCCTCTGAGGCGGTGCGTGGTTTGGCGACAAGGCTGCTGGCCGAGGCCGGTTGGGCGGCGGCGACCATCGTTCGGCCGTCAGGGCAGGGCGGTGCACGACCGGGAGCCCCTGAAGTCTGGCAGGCAGGCGGCCGACTCGCGCACCTGGACCTCAGCCTGTCGCACGACGGCCGCTGGGTCGCGGTGGCTTGGATGGACCTGAACAACCTCGCGATTTCTCAGGACGTGCGCATCGATTGACCATGGCAGCCTGCAGCGTTTCGCGATAAAGTCCGCCCGCTCCCGCAAGGGCGCCGGAGGACGTTCATGGTGCCGACCCGCCACCCTCGCTGCCATCGACTGGTTCTGTTGTGCGTGCTGACGACGGTGGCGGTGGCCTGCCGCGGCGGCTCGCTGGAGGACCGGGTGCTGGCGGCCTATGACCCCGCGCGAACGGTTGGCGGCACCGAGGTTGCGTATCCCAGGCCCGGCACCGTGTTTCCCCCGGACGCTGCACCACCGCTGGTACGCTGGACCGACAAAAGCGCGGCGGGGACCGGCTGGCTGGTGTTGGTCGACCTGCCGGGCGAGGCGTCGCGCGTCACGGCCGTCGTCCGCACGCCAGAGTGGCGCCCGTCGGAAGCGCAGTGGCGACAAGTGCTTGCAGGTGGTCGGTCCGGCCCGCTTGCGCTGACGGTGCTGGGTTTCGACGAGTCAGACGGCAAGACGCAAATCCGGTCGGCGGGCCACACGACCTTGCTCGTCTCCACCGACCCGGTGGCGGCATCGCTGTTCTACCGCGAGGTCGAGCTGCCCTTTCTGCAGGCCGTCAAGAACCCAGAGCGCCTCCGCTGGCGGTTCGGTTCCCCGTCGGCACGCACGCCGCCGCCGATTGTCCTGACCGGTCTGCCCGTGTGCGGCAACTGCCACTCGTTCTCGGCAGACGGCAAGACGATGGGCATGGACATTGATTACGCAAACGACAAGGGCTCTTACGCCCTACTGCCGACGGCGCCGCAGATGGCCCTCAGCCTCGACCGCATCTTCAGCTGGTCGCAGTTCAAGTTCGACGCCAACGAGCCGACGTTTGGCCTGTTGTCGCAGGTCTCTCCCGACGGGCGCTACGTCGTTTCGACCGTCAAGGACCGTTCCGTCTTCATTCCGCGTCCGGACCTTGCGTTCAGCCAGCTCTTCTTCCCGGTCAAGGGCATCCTGGTGGTGTGGGACCGCGAGACGCGCCAGTTCGCGTCCGTGCCGGGGGCCGACGACCCGGCCTTCGTGCAGAGCAACGCGTCCTGGAGTCCGGACGGCCGGACCATCCTGTTCGCGCGCGCCAAGGCCCATGACCTGCATGTGACCCACGACAAGGCGATTCTGGGCGAGGCCGACGCCAGCGAGTTCACCACCGGAGGCAAGAAGTTTCGCTTCGACCTGTACACCGTGCCGTTCAACGGCGGCAAGGGCGGCACGGCAACCCCGCTGGCTGGCGCGGCGAACAACGGATTCAGCAACTACTTCGGGCGGTACTCACCCGACGGCAAGTGGATCGTCTTCACCCGCTCGGACAGCTTCATGCTCCTTCAGCCGGACAGCCGCCTGTTCATCGTCCCCGCGAGCGGCGGCAAGGAGCGTCTGATGGCGTGCAACACCGTCCGCATGAACTCCTGGCACACCTGGTCGCCCAACAGCCGCTGGCTGGTGTTTTCGTCCAAGGCGAACGGTCCCTACACGCAGCTGTACCTGACGCACGTTGACGCCAACGGTCAGGATGCCCCGGCCGTCCTGCTGGAGCACCTGACCGAGCCCAACCATGCCGCCAACATCCCCGAGCTGGTGCCGCTGCCGCCGCTGGCGATACAAAACATCCGCAACGAGTTCACGGACGACTACTCGTACCTGCGCGCCGGTGCCCAGGACATGGAGGTGGGGGACCACGCTTCCGCCATTCGCAAGCTGCTGAAAGCGGTCGAGATCAACCCCACCAACGCCAACGCCCACGCCACCCTTGCGGCCGCCCTGGCTTCCGCAGAGCGGTATCCGGAGGCGATTCCCCACTTTCGCGAGTCGCTGCGGCTCAACCCCGATCAGCCCAGCGTCGGCGTCGATCTGGCCCACGCGCTGTGGTCCGCGGGTGAGGCGAAAGAAGCCGCGCGGCTGTTTGGCATCGCGGTTGTCCAGATTCCGGGTGACGCGAGTCTGCGGGACGACTACGGGCGCCTGCTGCTGGAGCTGCGGCAGCCGACGCAGGCCATCGCGCAGCTGGCCGAGGCGGTGAAGCTGGACGCCGCCGACCCCGACCGGCGCTTGGGGTTTGCTCAGGTGCTGTCGGCGCTTGGCGAGTACGACGAGGCCGCCGTGCAGGCTGAGAAGGCGCTGACGTTGCGGCCAGGCTGGGCGCAGGCGCAGGCCACGCTGGTGGCCATCCGGTCCCTGCGAGACGCGGCGAAGACTGCGCCGACCCGCTAGGACAACTCCGCAGCAGACCTCGTGATCCTCGTGAACGTGGCAGAGCGCGCCGGGACCGCCACCAGCGGCGGTCTGGTCGTGTCGTCAGGTGGGGGCGGGAGTTCGAGCGGACGGTGCGCGGGAGTCAGGCGAAAGTCGCCGAATCGACCGCAGCGAGGTCGGGGTTACAGCTTCTGGCAGAACAGCAGACCGGTGTAGGGCGGAAGGTGCTGCGCCCAGCCCGTCCAGCTGTCGTTGGCGCCGGGGGCCAGATCGGACTCGCCCTGCCAGCCGAAGCCGGTCTGGCCCATCTCGTAGCAGCCATACTGGCACGTCGTGTTGCGCCCGAAGCCGCCTTGGCTGTAGCGCCGCCAGGTGTGCGAGCCACCCGCGGCGCCGAGCGTGATGCTGTTGCCGTACGGCAGGTTGCCTACGCCCATCGGAAAGCGGCCGCGCACGTCTCGCGTCGAGTTGCCACCGTCGGCGGCGACCCAGCCCGTCGGGCAGGCGGCCAGGTTGAACGGCATCACGGTGCCGGCCGGGAACAGCCCGCCCTCGCCCAGCGTCAGCGAACCCTTCACGCTCAGGTCGCCCTTGAGCTGGATCTTCTTGGTCGACAGCGTCTCCAGCGAGACCTTCCAGCTGACAATCTGGCCGTCGGTCGTGTTGTTCAGGTACTTGCCGTCGATGGCCGTCAAGATCCAGTTGCCCTTCGGGTTCTTGCCGATCCATGTGGTCAGGTCGCCGCTGACGGTCTTGGTCAAGTCCGGGTAGCTGGTGTCGATGCTCGCGCCGGCGTTGCCGGTCTTGGAGTGCAACACGTGCTTGGTGCCCTCGGGGTCGATCAGGTGGACGACTACGCTGGAGATGTCGCTGTTGGTCACCTTGACGGCGATGGTCAGCTTGCGGGCGATGCCGATGTCGCCCACGGCGATGACGTCGGAAACGCCGATCGGGTTGTTGTCCGGGATGGCGACGGGAGCTTTGGTGCTGGCAAAGGTGTCGGTGAAGACGTTGGTCAGGATGCCGTTGGAGACCACGGTGATGTCGTCCGGCTTCAACGGGGCGGCCACGCTCGCGATGCACTCCACGGTGCCGTTGTCCGCGATTCCCGAGATGACCAAGCCCGTTCCGCACGCCTGACCGACCGACACCATGACCGGCTGGCCGTCCAGATCGCTGAAGCTGCCGGAGAACGCCGCGGTGTGCAGGTCGGCCGTCTTGGCATAGACGCCGAGGTCAGCTGCCTTGGCATAGGCATCGAGGTCCGCCACTTGGGCGTAGATGCCGAGGTCGGGCAGTCCGGAGAGGTCGGCATACGCGCCGGTGGAGGCAACGGCGGCAAGGTCGGCCGACTTGGCCAAGTCGTCGACGGTCGGAGCGCCTGCGACGTCAGCGTACGCACCCGACGTCGCGACCGTGGCAAGGTCTGCCGACTTTGCGAAGCCAGCAAAGACCGCGGGGTCGAGGGCTGAGAGCGGCAAGCAGCCCGAGCAGCTCAACGACTCGGCCATCGCTGCACGCAAGGCGAACAGCGACGACGCCAGCGGCTTGCGCGGCAGCTCGGCGTCGGAGCCGACCTGATAGCCGATCCACGCAGCGGCCTTCATGTCGCTTGGCTTCAGCGGCGCCTGGGTGCCCAGCCGATACGCGAACATGCCGTTGACGACCTTGACGCTGACCGGACCTTCGCTCCATGCCGCCTGTGCGGAGGCTTCCTCAGCGTACAAGCGGAACGTCAGGCTGTAGGTGCCGTCGGTGATCGGTCCGCCGCCGGAGGTGACCAGCGTGCCCTCGAGCTGCGCGACCTCGGGAACGCCTGCTTCGGCCGCAGTGCCGACCGCCAAACCCGCCGCCACGACTGCAATCGCCAGGAACGCCTGCGTTGCCATCCTCGTGAAGAGTCCACTTCTCACGGTGCCCCCTTTGCGCCGCCATGGGCGGCCAGTCACTTCTTCTCAGCACCCGTTCATCATGCCGAACGCCAGAGGTCCGACCCCAGAGCGCCCTAGTTTTTCACGCAGTACAGCAGGCCGGTGTAGGGCGGCAGGTGGTCATACCAGCCGCTCCAGCTTTGGCTCTTGCCGATGACCGCTTCCGCGTTGGCCTCGCCCTGCCAGCCGATGCCGTGGTTGATGAGGTCCTGATTGCCCCACCATCCCCAGTACCAAGCGCGCCAGCCGCGGCCCCAAGAGGTGCCGCCGCCGTAGATGTGCCACTTGTGCGAGCCGCCGGTCTGGCGAAGGGTGACAGAGCCGCCCTGGGGCAGCGAGCCGACGCCGATGGCCATCCGGCCGCGCAGGTCCGGCAGGTTGTTGGCGCCGTCCGCAGCCGACCAGCCGGTGGGGCAGGATGCCGCGTTGAATGGCATGACCAGACCGACCGGAACCAGGCCGCCCGCGCCGAGCGTCAGGGTGCCGTCGACGATCAGCTCGCCCTTGACGTTGATCTTCTTGCTGGAAAGCGTGGTGAGGTTGACGCTCCAGCTGACGATCTGGCCGTCGGTCGTGTTGTTCAGGAACTTGCCGTCGATGACGAGCAAGCGCCAGTTGCCCTTGGGGTTCTTGCCGTGCCAGCTGGTCAGGTCGCCCGAGACGGTCTTGGTCGGGTCGGGGTAGGTCGTGTCCACGGTGGCACCGGAGCCGCTGGTCTTGTGCAGGACGAACTCTGCGTTGGCGGGGTCGTACAGCTTGATGGTGACGGTGCTGATGTCGCTGTTGGTGACCTTGATGGTGACCGTCAGCTTCTGGGCGATGCCGACATCGGCGACGGCGATGGTCGAGCTGCCTCCGGTCGGGTTGTTGTCCGGGATGTTGACGGCCGCCGAGCTCGAAAACTTGTCGGTGAAGATGTTGGTCAGCAGGTTGTTGGACACGACCGAGAGGTCGCTGGGCAGCAGCTCGGTTCCCGCGCCCTCGACGCAGCTGAGCGTGCCGTCGTCGTTGATGGCCTCGACCACCAGACCCGTGCCGCAGGACTTGCCCAGCTCAGGCAGGGCAGGCTCGTCCGCCAGATCTTCGTAGGCACCGGTCACGGCGGCCTTCGACAGGTCGGCCGACTTGGCCATCGCGGCAAGGTCGGCAGCCGGTGCAAGGTCGGCCAACGCAGATGCGCTGGCGAACGGGCTGAGGTCGGGCGTGCCCGACAGGTCGGCATAAGCGCCTGTAGACGCGACCTTGGCGAGCGTGGCGGCGATGGCGAAGACGCTGAAGTCCGGGGCGCCCGCCAGATCGGCCAGCTTGCCGGTGGTCGCGGCATTGGCCAGATCGGCGGCCTTGGCGTATGCGGCGACCTCTTCAGGCACCAGCATCGTCAGCGGCAGGCAGCCAGAGCAGTCCAAGCCGGCAGCGGAGGCGGTCCAAACGGCAAACGGCGCGCTGGCAAGCGGGGTGCGCGGCAGGTCGGGGTCGGTCCCGACCTTGATCGCAAAGTAGCCTGCCTGTGCCAAGGTGGCCGCGTCGAGGGGCGTCGTCGACCCGAGCAGGTGGCTGAACTGGCCCCCCGTCACCTGGACGTTGGCCCCTTCCTGCCACAGCGGACCGGCATCGACGGCGGTCTTGTAGAGCAGGAACATGACGGCGTACTCGCCATCGGTCACCGCACCACCCGAAGCGGCCGCCAGCGAGCCCTCGACCAGCGCAGTGGTGGGCACGGCGGCTTGCGCGGTCGTGGCGGCCAGACCAAGCGTCAGCAGCGCCACGATACCGGCGCGCGACAGCTTCGACTTCCAGAATTCTCTCATCACGGTGCCCCCTTTGCGCCGCCGTCGGCGGCCCTCGCTCTTCTCAGCACCCTTCGGCGTGGCCTTGGCCTAGCGCCGATCTCGAGACCAGGTTTGACACTTGCGACCGCTATTGTTTGACGCAGTAGAGCAGGCCGACGTACGGCGGCAGGTGCTGGACGTAGCCGGTCCACGAAGTCCCGCGCGAGACGGTGACCTCGGATTCACCCTGCCACTGCATGCCGACGATGCGCGTGTCGCGGTAGCCCCACTGGCGTCCCACCGCGCCGCTGCCGTCGCCGCCGTACATGCGCCACATGTTCGAGCCGCCGGTGGCCTTCAACGAGATCGCGCCGCCGTACGGCAGGTTGCCCACGCCGATCGGGATGCGTCCGCGCAGGTCGGGATTGTTGTTGGTGCCGTCCGCGAGGACCCAGCCCGAAGGGCAGGCCGCGCCGTTGTAGGAGATGACCGCGCCGGCCGGGATCAGGCCGCCGAGTCCTAGCGTGAGCTTGCCGTCGATGATCAGGTCGCCCGCGATCTCGATCTTCTTGTTCGACATCGTCTGGATCTGGACGCTCCACGCCGACACCGCGCCGTCGGTCGTGTTGTTGGTGAACTTGGTGTCGATCACCTGCAGGAACCAGTTGCCCTTCGGATTCTTGCCGACCCAAGTCGTCAGGTCGCCGCTGACCGGCAACGTGGGGGTGGGGTAGGAGGTATCGATGGCGCCACCGGACTTCGCACCCTTGTCATACAGCTTATAGAGGGTGTTGTTGGGGTCGAAGAGGTTGATGGTCAGGCCGCTGATGTCGCTGTTTGCCAGCTTGATCGAGACCGTCAGCTTCTGCGCCAGGCCCAAGTCCGGCACCGTGATCGAGTCGTACACGCCCACCGGGTTGTTGTCCGGGATGGCGAGCGGGACCTTCGCGCTGCTGACAGTGTCGACGAACACGTTGGTCATCGCGCCGTTGGACACGACGGACAGGTCATCGCCCTCCAGCTTGGCCGGGGTCCCTTGAACGCAGTCGAGCTCGCCCTCGGCCGTGAAGCCGGCGACGACCAGGTTGGTGCCGCAGGCCTTGCCGACGACGGGCAGGGTGGGCGTTCCGCTGAGGTCTGCGTACGATCCTGACGTGGCAAAAGCGTGCAGGTCCGCGGTCTTGGCATAATCGCCAAGGTCGGCCGACTTGGCGTAGTTCTGAAGGTCGGACGCGAGCGCCAGTGCGCCAAGGTCGGGCGTGCCCTGCACGTCCGAGTACGCGCCCGAGAACGCCACCGCCGCAAGGTCTGCCGTCTTGGCGAAGATCGACACGTCCACAGCGCCATCGACGTCTGCGTAGTTGCCGGATTTCGCGAGCTTGGCAAGGCTGCTCGACTTCGCGAAGATCGCCAGATCGTCGGCCTTCACCGCCTCAGGCGCGATGCAGCCCGAGCACGTGATGGTGGCGGCCCCCGAAGCGCGAAGGGCCTGAACGACGGACGTCAGCGGTTTGCGTGCCATCGCGGGTTCGGAGCCGACCTGAACGGTCAGGAATCCCGCCTGGGCCACCGTCGCCGCATCCAAGGCCACGACCGACCCGAGGCGATGGTGGAACAGGCCTCCGGTGACCTGGAGCTCCGTCGGCCCCTCTGTCCACACCGGCTCGCCACCCACTTCTTCCGTGTACAGGGCGAACGTCAGGTCATACGCGCCGTCTGCGACCGGACCGCCGCCCGTCGTCGTCAGGGCACCTTCGACCGTTGTCGCTTGGGGCACCGCGGCAAGAGCCGGGCCACCGACGCAGACGACGACGGCTGCGAGAGCCACGGCCAGTCCTGCGCAAGTCCGTCTCCAGTTCCACACTTCTCGTTTCACGATGCCCCCTTTGCACCGCCGAAGGCGGCCGTCGCTGCTTCACCGGCTGTCCGTGTTGCATCCCGTCAGGAGGGGCCCTGATTTGACCCCCGCACCGGCCTCCGGGTGCTTGCAAGGTGATTCACGGATAGTGTTTGAAAGTCGCAGGCTTGGTGCTGTCTTTGTCGGGTTGTGAGTCTTTGTGTTGAACCTGTGAAGGTTCTTCATACTTCAATCTTGCGCTTGCTGCGCCGCTAGTCAACACCATGGGGGACCGCTACCCGAACATTTCGCCATCCTTTCAACCCGGGCCGTGAGGACTCTCTGCGCCTGCGTTCGAAAAAGCAGTGTATCCCCAACAGGTTGAAGTGGGCATGGCGGGCGGAGCGTCGCTCGTCCAGGACCGCTGATCGGGGTCGATCCCCGCCTTGTGGACCGCGCGCGAGGCAACGGTGGACCCTGCGGGAACCAGTCGGTCGTGATCGTGTAAATAGGACCAATTGCGCCCTATTAGAGCGCGTGGAACCCCGGACACTGGCCCGCGATGAATGGCCATGCCTGTGAAGAGGTCCGATTCCGTTGGGAGCGAGGGAAAAATGCCCGCACGTGCTGGGGCTACGGCAGCGGCCACACCAGGTCCGTCACCATCGCGTCGTGGTCGGACGGCGCCTGCGCGGGCGTGCCATAGGTCCACAGGTCTACCGTCCACGCCGCGACCTGAAAGGGCGCTCCCGCCAACCAGAAATGGTCGATGCGCTGCTGCGGGTCGTAGGTGGCGGGCTGGTCGCCGTTGGTGACCGCCGCCCACTTGGTCGCGAGGTCGAAGGCGTTCTGGAAGTGGAAGCCCTGGCCGGGCTGACCGGGTTGCGCCCCCTTGCCCGTGGCGAGGATTGCGTAGGCGAGGCTGTCCGGCTTGCTGTTGAAGTCCCCTACGAAGACGACCGGGTGCTGGGCGGCCAGCGGCCCGAGGCGCTCGAGCACGAGAGGGGCCGACAGCTCCTGGTTGGGCGAGTTGTTGTCGAAGTGCGTGCTGGCGACGTACAGGTCGCGCGCGCCGGCCGTGTCGTGCAGCAGCGCCCAGGCGACCAGACGGGGGAACGTGGCCTTGTTGGCAAAGCCCGCGCCGTAGCCCTGGTCCGGGGTGGGGCCCAGCCAGAAGAAACCCTCGTCCAGCTTGGTGAATCGGTCCTTGCGGTACAGCACGGCGGCGTCGGGATAGTCGGCCTGGATCGGGTCTTGGGGCTGCTTGCGGTACCAAACCGCGCCGTAGAGGTCTTGCGGCAGGGTCAGTTGCTCGATCTCGGAGGGCTCGCCGGCCGGCACCGTCAGCGCTTGCAGCTCTTGCAGGCCAATCAAGTCCGGCTCGTGGCGCGTGATCACGTCGCGCAGCCACGGCAGGCGCGACTCCCACGCGTGGACCCACTCTGGGTGGTCCTGAAAAGTGCAGAACGAGCACATGACGTTGTAGGTCATCACCCGCAGTCGTTCGGGGTTGGGGCCCGACGCGGCCGGGGCGGCCTCTTGCGGGGTCTCGCACGACACAAGGGCGGTGGCCAGCAGCGCGCAGAAGATGGCGAGTTGTCGAACCATGCGTTCCCCCTTCACGGTCTGGGCCCCAGCGGCACCGGCGCGCCCACCAGCGAACCCTTGGGCGACCCGAGCTTGCGGGCCCTTGCGGACATGCACGCGCCGGTCAGCCTGGCGGTCTTGCGGTCCAGCCCCTTCAGCGTGGGTTTCGCCAGTGTTCCCGAGAGCTTGACGGTCAGCGTGCCCCGGCTGGCGGCGTCTGGCGCGACGGCCTCGAGACACCGGCGCAACAGCGCCACCGCCGCCTCACGGGCGACGACGACCGGGGGCGCCTTGTCCTGGGCGGGTGCCACGGACTCGGCGATGCGGGCAGAGCCGGTCGGGTCCAGCTTGGCCGCCGCCGCCGCGGTCAGGCCGCTGAGCGGATCGGCGATGCACCCGGCAAGCGCCTGATCGATCTCAGCATCCATCTCTGGCGTGGGCATGGCGACGGACCAATAGGCGCCGGTCTGTCGCGCGACATCCTCGCAGGCATCGCGAGCGGCAAACGCCATCACCAGTCGCATCCGACCGATCTTCAGGTAGTTGCAGGGGGCCATGGCATCCAGCCGCTGGGCCGACTCGGCAAGGTCGCCCTGTTGCAGGGACAAGTCCGCGCGGCGCAGCTCGACCTCAGGACGCAGGGTTGGCGGCAGGTCGGGCAGCGCCTCTTTGTACAGGGTGTCGGCCTGCGTCAGCTCGCCGCGATCTTCGGCCGAATACCCCAGCGCATAGCGGGCGTTGCCTCGCACGGCCGGGTCGGTGGACCCCAGCGCGGCCTGCCATGCGGCGCGGGCGGCCGACTCGTCGTGCACCGGCTCGACCGGCGGCGTGCAGGGCGGCGGACACTCCTGGAACACCCGCAGCGACTCCTCGTAGGCCGCCTGATCCTGGTAGTAGCGGCGCAGCGCGACCTCGACCTCCAGCTCGCCCAGGACGAACGAGGCCTCTGGGGGCAGCGGCTGGCGCTTGAGCTCCAGCGCGGCGCGGTCGACGGCCTGACCGCGTGCGGTCTCAGCTGCCGTCACCTGCAAGGGGTCGGGTTGGCGTTGCCGCAGCAGGGATTCCTGAGCGTCCCTGGCCTGTTGCACCTGACGCAGGGCATCCAGCGCAGCGGTCGGCAGCCCCGAGGCGTCCAGCGTCGGCCACGGCAGCTTGGCGCGCGCCAGCACCACGAACGCCAGCGGCCGCGCCAGTCGACCGCTCGGCGCAACGACGGTGGGTGCGGGCGGTGGCTTGCGGTTGGGCTTGGTGCGGACCGCGGCTTGCGGCGGCGCGGGGGGCAGCGGCGGGTGCACCTCGGGCGGGGGCAGGTGCAGCCGTGGCGCTGCCTCGTCGCGCATGCTGTTGCGCGGTGCGCCGTGGGCGGTGGCGGCCAGCGTCAGACCCAGCAGACAGACCAGCGTGCGCCGCATGGCTAGCGGGCCCGTGTGCCGGCAGAGCGGCGCCAGGCGTCGAGCTCGGCCTCTTTGCCCGCCATGGCAAAGGCAAGACCCGCGCCGCACGAGCAGCGCAGGTAGTAGCCGATCAACTCGGACTGCCACTGCAGGTTGGGCTGGGTGCGCAGGATTGGCACGGCGGCGCCGCACTCGCTGCAGGGGCGCACGACGACGTGGCGGGCCAGCAGCGCGAGATCCACGGCCGAGGCGGTGCCGGTCGGCGCGATGGCCGTGGCGCTGCCCGCGGGCAGGTGCTTGCGGACGGTGTTGCGGTGGATGCCGTTGCGTTCGGCGATCTCGACGTGGGTGAAGCCGGCGGCGTGGTCGGCGGCGATGGCGTCGCGAATGGACTTGCGGAGGGTGGGCATGCGGACCTCTGCGGACGGCAACGGGTGCGCCAAAAGGGCGGCATCCGGGCGCTGGGAGTGCGCCAAGCGTGCAGGGTAACGCGGATGGGGGGCGGGGCCAGTTTCTTGCGTGGCGGCGGCGTCGGGACTACGACCCAGGGTTAAAACCCTGGGCTATCACTTGGGAAACCCACCTCCGCGGGTTCAAGTCCTGTGATGATGTGCCGTGGTCCAGGTCGCGCCTAACGCTTCTTGCCGGCCTTGGCCTTGAGTTCCGCGGCCTTCTTCAGCAGGTCGTCGCGGCTGTAGGCCTGGAAGCTGGCGACCTTGAGGCCGGTCAGCCGCGGGATCACCTCGTCGGGCTTGCCGGCCTTCACATGCTGTTCGGCTGCCCACAACGTCTGCGCCCAGTACTCGCGCTCCAGTGGCTGCGTCAGCGGCCACGGGTCGCCCCACGCCTTCAGGTTCGCTGCAAGGGCGTCCAGCGGAATGCACGCTTCGTCGGGTTGGTTGGCTTCAAGGCGGCGACGGGCCTCGTCCAGCAGGGTGCGTGTCTGGGCAAGAAAGGCGTCCTTCTCTGCCGCGGGTCGGGTCGGCGTCACGGCCACCGGCAGGTCGGTGGCGGTCGTCGGCTCGCCGGGCAGCGGCACCTCCAGCAGGGCAGGGGCGACGGGCGCGGCCGGTGGTGGCGGCGCGGCTTCGGGCGCCGGCTTGCCGCAACCGACCAGAAGCAGGGAACCACACGCCACCCGCAGCAGGATGCGTGGCAGAGGCGACGTGCAAGGCTGGGTCTTCATGGGTGACTCCTGGGTCAGAACCCTTCGGTCTGGACGGTCTCGGCGCGGTCGTCAAAGGCAAGGACGCGTTCCGGCCAGCGCAAAGCCGCCAGACCGTTGCGGAAACCTTGGCTGACGTCATGTTCGCGCTCTGCGTAGCGACGGCCGACGCTGTAGTCGACGCAGAACACGCCGTGGGTCCAATGGAACAGCCCGGCGTCGAAGAAGGGGTCGCGTCCCGGGGCGGGATAGCGGCGCCGCCAGTAGTGGCCGACGACCGTGGGCTTGCCCGACCAGCGCTGCCACCACTCGTCGCGGCGCACGAAGCGCCAGCGGCCGCCCAGGAATTGGTGGGCACCGGCGGCGATCTCGACCTCGCGGCCAGACGTGAGGACGCGCACGGGGTTGCGGCTCTGGCGGGCCTCGTCGACGGCGGCGACGGCGGGCAGGTGGCGGGTGGGCACGACATCGCGGCGGACCAGCTGGGCGAACTCGGATCGTTCTTCCGCCGCCAGGTCCCACATGCCGTTGGCCATCAGCTCGGCCTTTACGTCGTGCTCGTGCTGCGAAAACAGCGTCACGACGTCGGCTTGCGGCGGCAGAAGCTGCAGGGCCGACGGCTCTGGGCAGGCGTGCACCACCTGCAGATCCTCGCGGGCAAGGACCAGCGGCAGCTCGCGCAGGAAGGCCAGGATCCCTTCTCGTTCCGCCGGGGTGGCCTGCTGCGACGCGAAGCGCACCGGACCGCGCTTGAGCTGCGAGTGGTCGGTCGGGTCGCCGAAGAACCAGCCGTTGCCCTCTTTGCGGGAGCCCCGGAGCACGTTCAATTCGTGATTGCCCAGCACGACTTGGGCGATGCCCGCGTGGACCAGCCGCTGCACGACCTCGACGACGGCGACGCTGTTCGGCCCCCGGTCGATCAGGTCACCCAGGAACACGACGCGGCGCTTGGCAGTGCGCTTGTCGGGGTCGACGCCCAGACGATGCAGCAGGTTCAGCAGGGCCTCGATCTCGCCGTGGATGTCGCCGATCAGGTCAAGGGGGCCGTCGGGGAGTGCTTGGATCAGGTGCGGCATGGCGCGGCAGTGTAGCACGTGTCAGGGGTTGCGTCTGCCCTTTACGCCCCGTGCTCGTGAACGACGCCAACTGTCGCAGGATCGTGCATGCTCGCGCGCTGGAGGTTCGCATGAAGCACCTGAGCCACGACGGCGAGACCGTCACCCTGCATCGGATCCCTGCGTTGACCGAGCGTGCGACCGGCCGCCGCGGCATCCCCGCCTGCGCGCTGGACACCGAGACGACGGGGCTGGACGCCACCCGCGAGACCATCATCGAGATCGGCATCCGGCCGTTCGAGTTCGACCCCGAGACGGGCGAAGTCGTCTGGATTGGGGCGGGTTACAACGCCTTGCAGGACCCCGGCCGCCCGCTGCAGCCCGAGATTGCGGCGCTGACGGGGCTGACCGACGCCGATCTGGCGGGGCAGGCCATCGACTGGGTGGAAGTGCGCCGCCTGCTGGACAACAGCGATCTGGTCATGGCGCACAACGCGGCGTTCGACCGGGCGTTCGTGGACGCGGCGCTGGGCGGCGACACCCGGCACCTGTGGGGCTGCACCTACAAGCAGGTCGACTGGGACACGTGCGGGACCCCCTCGTACTCGCAAGAGGTGCTGGCGATCTGGCACGGCTGGTTCGCGATGCGGGCGCACCGGGCGCTGGACGACGCGGACAACCTGCTGTTCGTGATGGAAAAGTCCGCGCGTCTGCCTGAGCTGTGGACCCGCGCCCGCCTGCCAGCCTTCCGCCTGCGCGCGGTCGGTTCGCCCTACGAAACCAAGGACATCCTGAAGGCGCGCGGCTATCGCTGGGACAGTCAGGGGCGCGTGTGGTGGATGGAGGTGACCAACGAGGCCGACGTCGAGGCCGAGCTGACCTGGGCCGACGAGGCGGTCTACCGCAAGCGAGGACGGTTGCAGGTCGAGAAGCTGGAGGCTTGGGAGCGGTTTGTGGTGGGGCGGTAGGGGCGGGGAGCGTAACGGGTGGAGGTGGTCGTGGATGACGTGCGCTGGCAACAACGGCTCGGCAGCTACCTACGCGCCTTTCGCAAGCTGGACGAAGCGGTGGTGCTGGTTCGCGAGCGCCAGCTCTCAGACAGGAACCTCGGCTGCGAGCGAGAATCCTTTCGATAACGAGCCTATTGAAGCCTATTGAAGCGCTCACCGGTCGCGATCCACCCCACTACCCGACGCGCACGGACCGGGGCACCCAGGGTTAGAAACCCTGGGCTATCAC
>CAJBNH010000066.1 GCA_903955385.1 uncultured Myxococcales bacterium
CATCCGCGGTCGACGTCTGGCGGTGGAGCATGTGCTTGACATGCTTGCGGCCGGGTCGACGGTCGAGGACCTGCTCGCCGGCTATCCGTGGCTCGAACGCGAAGACGTGCAGGCCTGCCTGCTCTTCGCAAGCCGGGTCGTTGGGGGCGAGCGCATCGAACCACAGGCTGCGTGATGCGCCTACGTTTGCTCCTCGACAGTTGCGTGTGGGGCGGCGCCCAGGAGTCATTGCGCGCTCGTGATTAGGATGTGGCATGGGTCGCTGCGGAGGGCGCCGACCCCGGCGACGAAGCCGTGCTGGCGAGAGCACTGACCGAGGACCGGCTGTTGGTGACTCTGGACAAGGACTTCGGTGAGCTCGTTCACGTACGAGGTCTTGGGCACGCCGGCATCGTTCGGTTGCACGGCTTTGCGGTCCGCGAACAAGCCGATCGAATCGAGCAACTCGTCGAGCAATACGCTGCCGAACTGGCCGCCGGCGCGCTGATCGTGGCGACCCCCAACCGCGTGCGGATTCGGGCCGCCCGTGGGTGAGGGCCTGCCCGGCCGTCCGGTTCGAGCGCGCCCCCTTTCGCCCCAATCCCACAGATCGCTTGCATCCTCCTGTTCCTTGTTCTAGAACGAAGAACAGGAGGCCACCGCCATGCTCCTCAAACCTCTCGACGTCCTGGTGCTGATCTGGCTCGCCACCCGCCCCGACCGCGACTGGCAGGGCACGGTCCGCGACCTGGCCGCTGCCCTGGGAATCGTGCCCTCGCAGATCCAGTACGCCCTGACTCGCGCCGCGCGCTGCCAGTTGTACAGCCGCGAGCGACGTCGGGTGCTGGTCCCGAACCTCCTGGAATTCCTGGAGCACGGCCTGCGTTACGCCCTGCCTGCCGAGCCGGGCCCGATGGCGCAAGGGGTGCCGACCGCCCACAGCGCTGGGGTCATGCAGGCGGCGTTGGCATCGGCCGGCGATCCCGCGCTGTCCCGGCTGGTGTGGCCGCATCTGGAGGGAGGCGAGATCGGCCAGACGCTGACCCCGCTGCATCCGGTCGTTGCGGGATTGGCGATGACCGATGCGGACTTCCATGCGGCGATGGCGTTGGTCGACTCGTTGCGGGTGGGCGGTGCACGCGAGCGGGCAGTGGCGGCGGCGTTGCTGCGCGTGAGGTTGCAGCGATGAAGTCGGTCGACATGCTGGCACAGGTCGCAAGCCTGCTCGAGCCGCTCGGGCTGCGCGTCGTGTTCATCGGCGGGGCCACGGTTGGACTGCACCTGGACGCGCTGCGTGCAAGCCTCGGCCGGACGACGCTGGACGTGGACTGTGTCGTACCCGCCGCCAGCCGCGCGGAGTACGACGCGATCCAGGCGCAGCTCGACGCCCTGGGCATCTGGCCCTGTATGGACGAGGACGCGCCGATCTGCCGACGCAAGGCCGGCGACCTGATCATCGACGTGCTGCCGCGGGACGTGACGCTGATCGGGATGCGTGGGGGCTTTCTGGCGACCGGGTACGACCGCGCGATGGAGGTCGAGCTCCCCAACGGCACCCGCATCCACGTCCTGCGTCCAGCGGACCTGATGGCGGCAAAGGTCGAGGCATGGCACGACCGCGGCCGCGGCGACTGGATGGCCAGCGCGGACCTGGAGGACTTGTTGAGCCTGGTCGAGGGCCTGCCGGACTTCGGCGTGGTGGCGACTCAGGCCGATCCGAAGGTGCAGACGTGCCTGTCGGCCTGGGCGCGGGAGATGCTCGCTCATCCCGACCTGGACACCCTGCTGGAGGGCAACGTGGTCGGGTCACAGCGGGCCGGACGAATCGCGCGGATGCAGGCGCGGTTGCAGGGGTTGGCGGCGGGGGGCTGAAGGGGATCGGTCGCACGCTTGGCATTCCGTCTAATCGCCCAAAGCCCCCTCCAACGCCTCGATCTTGCCCCGCAATTGCGCCAGCGCCGCACGCAGCCGCTTGCGCTGCGGCCCCCGCACCTTGGCCGGGTCGACCTTCGCCCATCGCCCGGTCCAGGCGTCGACCTGCGCCGACCACTTCTCGGCAACCGTGACCAGGCGCCCGGCCTGCGGGCGCGGACCGTCGTCGGCGGGATCCTCGGCGGGCGGTTGGATGCCCGGCGCCGACGGATCGCCGTCGATTTCGCCGCCTGCCAGGACATGTCCCACCGCGTCGCGCAGTTGCCGCACCGTCCAGTCGCCCTGTACCGCGGCCACAGCCAGGCGCGTGCGCGCGGTCGGGTCGGGCACCCGCGTCAATTCGACCACTTGCGAGAAGAACAGCGCGGCCTGTAGTTGGGCGGGCAGCAGGTCGTAGACCAGGCGGGCCTTGATGCAGTTGCGCGCGGTGGACTCGCCGATGCCGAGCTTGTCGAGGTCGTCGCGGCAATGGGCGAAGAACAGGGCGAAGCGGGCGTCTTTGGTCGAGTCGTGGCTCTGGTAGGCCGCGCCGTCGCCGCCGAAGAACGCGTTCAGCAG
>CAJBNH010000067.1 GCA_903955385.1 uncultured Myxococcales bacterium
CATCCGCGGTCGACGTCTGGCGGTGGAGCATGTGCTTGACATGCTTGCGGCCGGGTCGACGGTCGAGGACCTGCTCGCCGGCTATCCGTGGCTCGAACGCGAAGACGTGCAGGCCTGCCTGCTCTTCGCAAGCCGGGTCGTCGGGGGCGAGCGCATCGAACCACAGGCTGCGTGATTCGTCTGCGTTTGCTCCTCGACAGTTGCGTGTGGGGCGGCGCCCAGGAGTCATTGCGCGCTCGTGATTAGGATGTGGTATGGGTCGCTGCGGAGGGCGCCGACCCCGGCGACGAAGCTGTGCTGGCGAGAGCACTGACCGAGGACCGGGTGTTGGTGACCCTGGACAAGGACTTCGGTGAACTCGTTCACGTACGAGGTCTTGGGCACGCCGGCATCGTCCGGTTGCACGGCTTTGCGGTCCGCGAACAAGCCGATCGAATCGAACAACTCGTCGAGCAATACGCTGCCGAACTGGCCGCCGGCGCGCTGATCGTGGCGACCCCGAACCGGGTGCGGATTCGGGCCGCCCGTGGGTGAGGGCCTCTCCGGCCGTCCGGTTCGGCCCGCGCCTCGACAGCCGCGGTGGAAGGCGGGTCGCCCGCCGCGTCCATGACGTCGAGCCACAGCCCCAGACCCGTGGCCGCGGAGACGAGCAGGGCAACTATGACCAGGGTCAGTCGCAACACTCGCCTTGTCCGTTCGCCGTCCATGCAGGTCTGCCCATTACTTCGTGGCAGGGTTCCTCGGCCGCGCGGTCGAGGTCCTGCCCGATCCCGTGCACAGACCGGACCATCCAGCCCAGCGACAATCGACTGTCGGGGCAGCCGGTTGCACGCTCCAAGCGGCGTTCTTCGTGCGACACCTTGGCGCGATTCGGGCGTCGCAGCACGCGCGTCGTGCCGAATTGGCGCTGCGCCTCGCCAGCGCAAACCCCAGACGAGTCCGGAGTCGTGACCGAACACGACCCAGGGTAGACTTCGCGCCCAACCGCTTGCGCCGTCCCGCAAGGTCGCCGATGCCAAACCCCGACAAGCCACAGCCCACGCCCCCGGCAAACCGCGCACGGCGACTGCGGATCTACGCGTGGGTTTGGTGGTTGGCCTCGGTCCTGGCGCCGCTCGCCTTCCTGCTCGCGATGAAGCCGGAGGATGGCGACGGTCGGCACGGCGGGATGGGCGCTGCGCTCGTGTTCCTGGTCGTATTGGCCGCCGCGGCGGTGTTGGCAGCGGCCCTGTCGTTGATCGCGCTGAGCGTGGGCATCGAGGCGTGGCAGGACTCGCCACCCGTGCCGCCGACACCGCGGTCGCGGCGGCTGTTGCGGTGGGCTGGGCGAAGCCTGGAACTGGTGGTGCTGGCTTGGCCGGCGCTGGTCGCGGTCTATCTCGTCGTGGGGATCTTCGTGGGTTAGGGGGCGGGCGCAGGACCGGTACACCCGCGCGCCGGCCGCAACTGGACAAGGGAACGGCGTGACGCGCCGTGCGAAACCCACCGCGAGTGCCGCTCCGGAGCAGCCCGTCGCCCACGGCGGCCCGCCGCGCTTGACGCCCCAGGCCAGGACGGCTACCCCGGACGCAAGACCGACCCCGCGTCCCACCCACAACGGGACGACCGGAAGGCGCCCCATGCCTCTACCGCGAATCCTCGCCCGGTGCCTCGTCTTTGCCCGTTTCGGCCGCGGTTCGCTCCGCCTGCGCCTCGTCGCAGCGCTCACCTTCCTCGCCGCCGCCTCCGCGCACGCCAACCCCGCCGCCCCCGCCGCCGGTTGGCACGCCCGCCTGACCGAGATCCGCGCCGCGCTCCTGCCCCTCGACCGCCCCCTGCCCCCGCCCGAACCAGGCGACTGGCGGGCGGAAGACGACGAGAGCCCGCTGCCTTTCGAGCGGCTGTCGCAAAGGGAGCGTCCGAACACGCAGCGCGTCCTGTACCTGCAAGCCGTCGGGACCCTGTCGCCGCCGCAAGAGGCCGTGCTGCGTCGCGTGCACACCTATCTCGCCGCCTGGTACTGGTTGTCGGTCCGACGCTTGCCCGACCTGCCGGACTCGGCCGTGTCTGCGAAGTGGCGGGTGGGCCGGCAGTGGCACGCGCCCACGGTGTCGTACCGGCTGCTGCGGGAGCGCCTGCCGGCCGATGGCGTGGCGCTGCTGGCCTTCACCGCGACCGATCTCACCTTGGGGCAGGGGTGGAACTTCGTGTACGGCCTCGCAATGCCCCGCTACCGGGTGGGCATCTGGTCGCTGCACCGCTTCGGCGATCCCGCGGCGGGCACGATGCTCTTGCGGCGCGCGCTGGTCACGGCGATCCACGAGACCGGCCACATGCTGGGCCTTTCGCACTGCGACCGGGCGGCGTGCGTGATGAATGGTGCCAACCACCTGGGCGAGCTCGATGCCACGCCGCTGGCCCCATGCGCCGACGACCTGGCCAGCTTTCTGTGGGTCGCGCCTGCCGACGCCGTGCAGTGGGCTACGCAGCTCGCGGGGTTGTTGCGGGTCGACGGCCTGGTCGGCGATGCGGAGCGGCTGCGGGCGGTGGCGGAGCGGGTCAGGCAGGCCAACCTCGGGCTGCCCCTGTGGTTTCCGGACTTGTCGTGGACGGTTCCGAAGCACGTCGTGCCCGCGGCTGCGGTACAGGTGGGTGTCGCAGCCTCGTTGGAACCTCCGCCCGATTCCGACCAGACGGATCGCGATCGGACCTCCGCGACCGACTGGACGGGCGTTGCCGGGTTGGTCGCCGTCCTCGCGCTTGCCCCGGTGGTGCTGGGTGTGCTGGCCGTGCGGAAGAGGCGCAGGCTTCGTGCGGGGTTGCGCGAGGTCGGCGGAGGGTCTCAACCGTCCTGATCCGTGCAATCGGTATCGCCATCGGTCGGGTCGCAGGGAGGAGCGGGCGCGCCCCGGCAAACGCCCGGACCCACGCACGTGTCGTCGAGGGTCTGGGAGTCACCGTCGTCGCAGGACGTTCCCGGCGGGGCATCGAGCGGGTCGCACTGCGCCAGCCACAGGTGGCAACGGCCCTGGACGCACTCGGGGATGCCGGTCCGCGTCGCGGGGCAGACCACGGCGCAGTCCTTCAGCGGCGACCAGCACCACGCGCCGGCCAACTTGGCCAGGGCCTGCATCGCCGGGTAATACTGGGGCATCGCTACGGCCGTCGGGCACGCGGGACCGCAAACCGAGGCGCCGAGCTCGACGCAGTCCGCGTTCTCGCTGCAACTGTCGAACGCCGACATCACTGCGCTGACGGCCTTGGGCAGCTCGACGTGCAGGGCCGGGCACTTCAAGCACCCGTCGGGCGTGCTGAATTCGCCGGCGGTCGCGTTGCACAGGCCGACCAGGCGGCAGCGGCCCTGGACGCACTTTGGCGTGTCGGTTGGCTTGGCCGTGCAGGTCGGCTGGCAGGTCTTGGCGCCTTCGGGTCCGCACCACGCGTCAGCGAGCGTGGTGACGGCTTCGGCGGCCACGGCGGTCTGCGAGGCGTTGACCGCCGCCGGGCACGAGGTGCCGCAGAGCCCGGGCAGCCAAAGCGGAGCGCAGTCGATGTCTTGCGTGCATTCGTCGACGTCGGCCAGGACTGCGCTGACGGCCTTGGGCAGTTCGGCCTGGATGATGCTGCAGTCCTGACATCCGCTGGGCGTGATGAACTGGCGTTCCGGGCAGCCCGGCGAGCAAGGATCGCAGTGCTGTTTCGCGTGAACACACCCGATCCGCCCCTCGAAGCAGTCGCACCAGGTGGACGGCCGACAAGTCCCGCAGCAGCAGAACTCCGAGTAGACGCAATGGAGGTCACCCTGACACACGCGTCCATCGGCAAGGTCGAGCGAGCCCAGGGAGGAGCACGAGGTCACCGGGGCCGGCGAGTCGGCAGCCGGCCCCTCCGAGCACCCCAGCATCCCCAACGCGACCAGCGCAAACACCCAGCACCGCATGGGAATTCCCTCCAAACAGCCACCAAGCACTCTCGACCAAGCACTCTCACCCCGCCCGGTGTCGCCGTCAGACGGATGGCACGCAGCGTTCGATCGCAGCGCCCGTCACTGCGCCGGAATGACCTCGTCGACCAGGCCCGCCATTTGCAGCTCGCCCAACGAGGGATTCCACATCGACTCGAACGGCGTCCAGCACATGTGAGAGATCATGCTCTCCGGTAGACCCAGACGCCGGTACGCCGCGGTCGTCTCTGACAAACCGAGACAGTACGACACGCGATCATCGCTCGTCCGGTGCAGGCCGATGACCGTCCCTTCGATCGCCATGACGCGGCGCCCCGCCAACCAGACCAGCGTGCACGCGCTCGCGCACATTCCAGTCGCCAGCGTGTCGACACCCTGGCGCTGGAGCTGATCGGCAAGCTCGATCGCCTCGGAGCACCATCCGCCCCCGCTCGCCACCACCAGCGTTCGCACCGTGCCGCGGTTGGCCTCGAGCCGTGCGATCACGTCGCGGATCGCCGACTCGTGGATGTTGCCCTCCAGCCCCAGTTGGGTCCGGCCCTCGTCGAGCCAGAACACGTTGGCGGGACTCACGAAATCCCGCGAGAGGTGCGCCGCCATGTCATGCACCGCCGGAATGTTCATCACCGGCACCAGTCCCAGGGGCGCAATCGGCGAGAGCACCAGCAGCCGCAGCCCAAGCGACACGAGACCGCGCCGCCGAACGCGTTCCGCGAGCTGCGTGCCCAGGCTGCGCCACGCGCCCACGGTCCACCACGTCCCCAACACCGGGCCAAGGCCCATCAGCATCACGAGCAGGATGCGATACGCGGTCAGCGACACGGGGGCCAGCAGGTGGTTCGCGCCCTGTTCGAAGGCGACCAGCACCAGGTAGACCAACACGCCGTTGCGGAAGAAGACGGTCCCGAGGCCCTCCTGGCCACGCCAGTGCGCGCGGATCGCCGCGGCGAACTGCCCGGCCACGCCTCGCGGCGACTCGGGTCCTCCAGACGGCACGGCAACGGATTGCGGCGCCGCATCGGGCACTTGCGACTCTTCATCGTCTTCGCGCAGTTCGTCGGGCAGGTCGCCGCTTGGCGTGCCAACGGTCGCCGCCAGCAGCTTGCGGGCCCGGGCGAGGTTCGCCGCCGGCACCCACAGCTCGACCTGACCCAACCCCGACGTGACTCCGCCAAGAAGGCCGGCTGCCTCGGCGTTTCGCGTCCACACCGAGATGCCGTTCGAGCGCAGCACGGTCTCGGCGAGTCGTGCCGATGTCAGCGTGTCGAACGTCTCGCAGACGACCGGACCCTCGGGCTCGGCGACAGGTTCCTCGACCGCGGACTTGCGGGCCATGGTGTGCTCCTTGGTGCGGCGCGCGTCTCCCTCGCTCCTGGTCGTGACTGAACTTGGCTGGAGCGTAACGCGAGTCCGGGCGGTGCGAAACGGCCTCTCCATCGACCGTTGACCCACCCCCTGGGCAAGGCGTACACGGGAAGGGTACATCTGGGTGGGCGCGTTACCTGGGGAGGCGGTCATGCGAGGGACAGTCGTCGTCCGCCACTTGTCCGTCGCTGCGTGGGTGCTCGCGGCGCCTGCGGGTTGCGGCGGGACCCACGAGGACGGGCCTGACACCGTCGTGGCGGTCGCAGACACGGTCGACGTGGATGCTAGCCTGGACGATGCCGCGACAGACGCGGTGGCAGACGCTGCGGATCCGTTGGATGTCATGGAGTTGCCTGAGCCAATTGCCGATGTTGCCGTGGACGAAGGCGGGCTCGATGGCGCGGACGCGGACGCCGGCGACACGATGGACTGCGCGGACAACCCCTGCCTGGGCGATCCCGGTTGGGATGGGTGTCCTTGCACCGCCGACGGGACCTGCGACTCGGGGCACTGCGACCCCATGCTGGACGGCCAGTACTGCTTCCCGATCGAGCCCTGCGGCTACGACCCCATGGCGATCCCCAAGCTCGTTCTTCATTCTTGCGGATACGTCGAGTTCAAGTGCCCGTACTGCACGGCAGAAGCGTGTGACTCCGGACTCTGCGTCGACACGCCCGAAGGCCCGCAGTGCGCCAAAGTTCTGCGACCAGGGCTGCGGGGCGGACTTCAAGTGCGTGGCGACCAGTCCCCCCGGCTCCGGCGGCGACATCGTGAACGTATGCGTCCCGAAGTTCGGAAAGGTGTGCACCCCCTGCAACGCCAACGCGGAGTGCGAGGCTCCCGGCAACAGCGGCGCGCGGTGCGTGGACCTCGGCAGCGCGGGCGCCTTCTGCGGGATCGCGTGCGTGGCAAACGACGACTGCCCGACCGGCTACGAGTGCAAGGAGTCCAAGGACGTGGCGGGCGGGACCAGCAAGCAGTGCGTCGTGAAGGACGGCGGCGATTGCGCGTGCGGCGAGTCGGCCAAGGCCATGGAGTTGTCGACGAAGTGCTACGTGGTCTCAGGCAACATGAAGTGCGAGGGCACGCGGACTTGCCTTGCGGACGGCCATCCCGGCGCTCCTCCCGGCGGTGGTCTGAGCCCGTGCCTCGCCCCCGTGCCCGACGTCGAGGCCTGCGACGCAAAGGACAATGACTGCGACGGCGTGACCGACGAGGACACCTGCGACGACAAGAACCCCTGCACGGACGATAGGGCATAGGACACGCAAACCACCTATGCCCGCAAGCCCACCATCGCCCGCCGCGAGACCGACCCCAAGTCGGCCCATCCCGAGCGTCCAAGCGAGAGTCTGCGCCGCCGGATCCCCCCGGTCAACCTATCGAACCGCCCG
>CAJBNH010000068.1 GCA_903955385.1 uncultured Myxococcales bacterium
AAGCCGATGTCCGGGAAGTCGATGACGTCGGACACGCCGATCGGGTTGTTGTCGGGGATGGCGACACCGGTCTTGCCGGCCACCGAGTCGACGAACTGGTTGGCGATCAGGCCGTTGGAGATCTCGTCGATGGCATCGGGCGGAAATGCGGTCGGGTCCATGGCGGCGACGCACTCGTAGGTGCCGTCGGCCTTGAGGCCCTTGACGACCAGACCGGTGCCGCAGGACTTGTTGAGCACAGCCAGCGTGGGCGGGTTGGAGAGGTCGGCATAGCTGCCGGTTGTCGCAACCTTGGACAGCGCGGGGGTGCCGGAGAGGTCGGCGTAGGCACCGGTCTTGGCGACGTCGGCAAGGTCGGCGGCGACCAGATACTTGCTGAGGTCGGGCACGCCGGTCAGGTCGCTGTAGGCGCCCGAGAAGGCCGCGGTGGCGAGCGCGGAGGCCTTGACGTAGGCGGACAGGTCGGGGCCGCCTTCGAGGTCAGCATACTTGCCTGAAGTCGCCACCTTGGCGAGGTCGGCGGTCTTGGCGAACGGGGCCAGCACGGCCGCGTCGACCTGACCAGCGCCGATGCAGCCGGAGCAGTCCAAGCCTTCCGCCACGCCGGCCCGCATCGCGAAGAGCACCGCAGCGACTGGCCTGCGCTCGAGCTCAGGGTCGGTGCCGACCTTGAGGCCGAGGTAGCCGCCGGCGCCCAGCGAGGCGAGGGCCGCTTGGGAGAGTGCGGTGGCGCTGCCCAGCAGGTAGGTGAACGAACCGGACTTGACGGCGACGGTCACAGGCCCCTCAAACCACACCGCGCTGCCACCCACGGCGTCCTTGTATAGCGAGAAGATCACAGCGTAATCGCCGTCGGCCACCGGCCCGCCACCCGTGCTGACCAGCGCGCCCTCGATGGTCGTTTTGCCCGGCACGGCAGCCAGCGCGGCCGTACTTGCCCACGCCATGGCCAAGATCAGCAGTGAGCCCAGCCACTTGGTTCCGCTAGACATCTTTCCTCCCGCCCTCATCGATTCAACGGCCAACCAACCTGCATTTCCGGATCTTCCGGGTCGTGGCGGCCTCGCCTGATGCTCGTTCCGAGAACGCCATGGACACACGTGTGTCATCGACACCCTCGCGGCGAGAAGGATGCAAGGATCCCCCCCGGCCGGTCAATGCAGAAGTCGGCGGATGAACGGGAAGCCAAGCCGCAAGCGAAGGCTGCGGTAGCTGCGACTTCTCTGCAAACGTGACCTGGCCGACGGGTGGCTGTCCCGACGCTGTCGGATCGCGAATGCCGATGCGACAGCAAGTCGGTCGCCCGCGGAGCTCAAGCCCTAGCTGAGAATTGTTGTAAAGGCGGATTCAATCATGCTTGCCACGGGCGCTTGGCTATTTATTGGCGAGCCAAGCGTTGTACCGGTCGTAGTCCCACTGCAGTCCTGCGGGCATGTTCGAGCCTCCGAAGGAGCTGTTGTAGAATCCGACGTTCGAACGTCCGAGGTAGTTGTAGTAGCAGCCTTGGCAGGTCCAGTAGTACCAGCCTGACTTCAGGACGACGACCGACGTCTGGTTGGCCGGGAACGTCAGCGTCGTCGCGTTCTGGCCCAAGGTGTCTCCAGAGGTGGTCCAGATGTTGCTGCCGTTGATGGCGATGCCGGTGTAGTCGCCAAAGTCGTTGCTGGTGGCGTAGTCGTACCACACGGTCATGTTGATCGGTGCAGCAGTGGTGTTCTTGATGAACGCGCCAAGGGCCTGCCAGGTTCCGTTCTGGGCGTTGTAGGTGGTGCCGCCCTCGGCCTTGAAGATGTTGCCGGTTGCATCGCCGTAGACAATCGAATCGAACCCCCACTCGTGGAGCGAGGCGTTCGTGACGCCGAAGTCGGCGCCGTAGGCCGGGATGCCGCGGAGGCTGTAGTTCCAGTTGTTGGCCGTGGAGTCGATGTACTTGGCGTAGAGGAATGGCCGCGAGCCGACCGGGAACGGCGAACCGAAGCCAGGTCCCGAGACGGCACCGGTGACCGTCAGGTTTCCGGTGATGGTCGAATTGCCGGTGACGTAGCTGCTGCCCGTCACGTATTGATCGCCCTTGATCTGGATCTTCTTGGAGGAAAGCGTCTGCAGGTCGATCGACCAGCTGGCGACTGCACCGTCGGTGGTGTTGTTGAGGTAATCGCCGTCGACGACCTTCAAGTACCACTTGCCCTTGGGGTTCTTGCCGATCCAAGTGGTCAGGTCGCCCGACACGTTCTTGGTGGGGTCGGGGTAGGTGGTCTTCAGCGCGGTGCCCGAGCCGCTCTTGGAGTGCAGCACATACTCGGTGCCAGCCGGGTCGATCAGCGACACGACCAGGAAGTTGATCTTGGAGTTGGTGAGGTTGACCGAGATGCCAATCTTTTGCGCCACGCCGATGTCCGGAAAGTCGATGACATCCGAGACGCCGATGGGGTTGTTG
The DNA here is from genome assembly GCA_903955385.1 of uncultured Myxococcales bacterium. Classification (GTDB taxonomy): domain Bacteria; phylum Myxococcota_A; class UBA9042; order UBA9042; family UBA9042; genus CAJBNH01. The sequence goes on from CAJBNH010000068.1 coordinate 2,438, forward strand.
TCGGGAATCGCGATACCGGTCTTGCCGGCCACCGAGTCGACAAATTGGTTGGCGATCAGGCCGTTGGAGACCTCGTCGATGGCGTCGGGCGGGAACGCGGTCGGGTCCATGGCGGCGACGCACTCGTAGGTGCCGTCGGCCTTGAGGCCCTTGACGACCAAGCCGGTGCCGCAGGACTTGTTGAGCACGGCCAGCGTGGGCGGGTTGGAGAGGTCGGCATAGCTGCCAGAAGTCGCAACCTTGGACAGTGCGGGGGCGCCGGAGAGGTCGGCGTAGGCACCGGTCTTGGCGACGTCGGCCAAGTCGGCAGCGACCAGATACTTGCTCAGGTCCGGCACGCCGGTCAGGTCACTGTAAGCGCCCGAGAAGGCCGCGGTGGCAAGCGCTGAGGCCTTGACGTAGGCGGACAGGTCCGGGCCGCCTTCGAGGTCAGCATACTTGCCTGAAGTCGCGACAGTGGCGAGGTCGGCGGTCTTGGCGAACGGGGCCAGCACGGCCGCGTCTACTTGACCTGCGCCGATGCAGCCGGAGCAGTCCAAGCTCTCTGCGACGCTGGACCGCATGGCGTACAGCACGGACGTGACCGGCTTGCGTGCCAGTTCAGGGTCGGTGCCGACCTTGAGGGCGAGGTAGCCGCTGGAGCCCAGCGAGGCCAAGGCGGCTTGGGAAAGCACGGTGGCGCTGCCCAGCAGGTAGGTGAAGGACCCCGAAGCGACGGCAATGGTCACCGGCCCCTCGGACCACACGGCGGCGCCGCCGACGGCGTCCTTGTACAGGGAGAAGGTCACGGCGTAGTCGCCGTCAGCCACCGGCCCACCGCCCGTGCTGATGAGAGCGCCCTCGACAGTCGTCTTGCCCGGCACGGCAGCCAGCGCGGCCGTGCTGGCCAGCGCTGTCACTGCGATCAGAAGTGACCCCAACCACTTGGTTCCGCTAGACATCTTTCCTCCCGCCGCACCTTTCTGCAGTGCAACCGCCTTGTGATCCCGGCGTTTCCGGGTCCTTGCGGCCCACGAAAATCCTACTCCCCAGTCTCAGCGATGGACTTGTATTCGGCACAGCCCCCCGGCCACGCATGATGCCGACTTCCTCGCGGGCGGGTCAACGAAAGAGTCGAAATGCTGTGCCAAACCGGTGAGGTGGTCGCACCGCCGCCGACGCCGTGGGAGCGGTCAGCAGACAGGGCGTCCGCATGGCCCGTGCAATGGAGCCGCAAGCGAGTCAAAGGACAAGAACGGTCCGAGACCGCGGCTTGCGCGACGACGCCCGCTTTCCGGCAATGGCAGGGGAAGTCGGACGTGCGCGGTCGGGGGGCGGGCTACTGCTCCCAGCCGCCGGCGGCGGTGTCCAGGTCGTCGACGAACGACAGACCGGCAGGCAGCGCCAGACTGTTGTTGTAGAAGCCCTGGAAGCACTTCCGAACCTGAACCTGGTAACCGTAGCTCCACGGCTGCGAGCCCGTCGACTGGAAGATGACCGTGCTGGTGCGGTTGGCGGGGATGGTCATCGTGACGCTTGCGTCGCAGACGCTTTGGCTGTTGCACGGGCTGTTCCAGACGTTCGAGCCGTTGAGGGCGACCGATGCCTGCTCACCCCAGCCGGTGTACGCGGTGTAGGTCCAGTAGGGCGTCCAGTTGATGTTGCTGGCGGTGGAGTTCTTGATGCGCCACAGCGACATGAATACGGGGCCGTTGGTCGAGGAGTACATGTAGTACACCTCAGACCGCAGCAGGGCGTTCTTGCTCGCGTAGCCCTTGTTGGTGAACAGGGTGCGCAGGTACTCCTTGTCCGAGGAGAGGTTGGCCGCAGTGCAGTTGCTATCCGTCCAGCAACTTGGGCCCTGGCCGCCAAAATAGAACCCGTCGTTGCTGCGCATCCAGCCTTCGGCTACCTCGACGTAGGTGTTGAAGTAGGCCCAGCGATAGGTCGCGGGCTTGGCAAGTCCGCCGCCGCCGACCGTCAGGGTGCCGGTGACGTTCAGGTTGCCGCCGATATTGGCGGTGCCGCTGATGTTGCTGTTGCCGGTGATGTACTCGTCGCCCTTGATTTGGATCTTCTTGGACGAAAGCGTCTGCAGGTCGATCGACCAGCTGGCGATGGCGCCGTCGGTGGTGTTGTTGAGATAGTCGCTGTCGACGACCTTCAAGTACCACTTGCCCTTGGGGTTCTTGCCGATCCAGGTGTTCAGGTCACCTGACACGGTCTTGGTGGGGTCGGGGTAGGTGGTCTTCAGCACGGTGCCAGAGCCGCTCTTGGAGTGCAGCACGTACTCGGTGCCCGCCGGGTCGATCAGCGACACGATGATGAAGTTGATCTTGGAGTTGGTGACGTTGACCGAGATGCCAATCTTCTGCGCCAAGCCGATGTCCGGGAAGTCGATGACGTCGGACACGCCGATCGGGTTGTTGTCGGGGATGGCGACACCGGTCTTGCC
>CAJBNH010000069.1 GCA_903955385.1 uncultured Myxococcales bacterium
ACCCGTCGAATGCCTCGCGCACCATGCTGTACGACCTGGACGCCAAGGGCTGGAGTCCAGACCTGTGCCAGCTGCTGCGGGTGCCGATGACGGTGTTGCCGCGGATCGCCCCCAGCGCAGGCGTGTACGGCCACACGCGCGGCGTTCCCGGGCTGCCCGACGGCATCCCGATCGCCGGCATGGCGGGTGACCAGCAGGCGGCGTTGTGCGGCCAGCTCTGCCTCGAACCGGGCCAGGCCAAGTGCACGTACGGCACCGGCGCCTTTCTGCTGATGCAGACCGGAACCGACCGCGTGGCCTCGCAAAACGGCCTGGTCACCACCGTGGCGTGGCAGGTGGGCGACGAGACCTGCTACGCGCTAGAGGGCAGCGTCTTCATCGCGGGCGCGGCGGTGCAGTGGCTGCGCGACGGCCTGGGCGTGATCGAAAAGTCGGCGGATGTCGAGGCGTTGGCGCGTTCGGTGCCCGACTCGGGGGGCGTGACCTTCGTGCCGGCGCTGGCGGGTCTGGGCGCGCCGCACTGGCGACCCGAGGCGCGCGGGATGCTCGCCGGCCTGACCCGCGGCACCACCCACGCCCACATCGCCCGCGCGACGCTCGAGGGGATCGCCTTGTCGTGCGCGGACTTGCTGTGGGCCATGGAGGCGGACCTTGGGCGCCGGTTGACGGAATTGCGCGTCGACGGCGGCGCGTCGGCCAACGACCTGCTGATGCAGTTGCAGTCGGACCTGGTCGAGGCGACGGTGGTGCGGCCGCAGGTGATCGAGACGACCGCGCTGGGCGCCGCGATCCTGGCCGGCGTGGGCATCGGCTGGTTTGCGTCGCTGGAAGACGCCAGGGCGTCGTGGCGCGAGGACCGGCGGTTCATTCCGGACCCGAAGGCCGACACCGCAGGGATCAAGGCGCGTTGGCGGGCCGCGGTGGGCAAGGCCTGACCCGCTTCGGCAAGACAGGCCCGCGTCCGCCTGCTAGATTCCCTGCATGGCCCGGCCGTCGATGCCGGACGCAGAGGACCCCATGCGCTTCAGCAGCTTCCCCCCGATGCTTTGCGCCGTTGCCATACTGTTGGCACCGGCAGTGCCGCAGGCCGCTGTCCTGATGTCCGAGGGCTTCGACAAGGACTACAAGCAACTGTCGGGCAAGGACAATTGGACCAGCCGTTACTGTCAGGATTCGTGGACGACCGACCGCAACGGCGGCGTGTCGCCGTATACCGACAACGGCTGCACCTGCGGCGACCAGTGCTACTACGGCGTGTTCAATGGACCCTGCAACGACCAGCCCGTGAACAGCTTTCTGGTGCGCGGCGACCCGAACTGGACCGACTACCAGTACGACGCGACGTTTCGCAACCAGGACAACGACACCTTCGGCTTTGTCTTCCGCTACACCAACAGCCTGAATCATTACGCGATTCAGTTCACGCGCGACGTCGGCGTGTACCTGCCCGGGGCGTGCGATGGGACCGGCATCGGCTCGCGGCTGATCGCCATGCAGGGCAAACAGCAGGCGACGATTGCGGTGTTGGCAGAGAGTCCCAAGACCTACACCGTCGGCAAGACGCACCGCATCCGCATCATCGCCAAGGGGTCGCTGCTGACGGTCTGGTTCGATGCCAATGCCGACGGCGTGATCGATGAGGTCAACGAAAAGCTGTTTCAGGTCAACGACTCCACCCACGCCAAGGGCATGGTTGGCCTGTACGCGTACCAGAGCGGTCTGGCCGATGCGGCGTGCCAAGGGGGCGATTGCTGGTTCGACGACCTCAAGGTCTCGACCCTCGACCCGCCCGCGTCTGACCAGGACGGCGACGGGGTGGCGGACACCACCGACAACTGCGCTGGGGTGGCCAACGGCGATCAAGCCAACCACGACGGTGACAAGTGGGGCGACGCCTGCGACCTCGACGCCGACAACGACGGCTTGGCCAATCCCGACGAAGTGTCGATGGGCCTCAACCCGCTGGACTCGGACTCGGACGACGACGGCTTGGTGGACGGAGCAGAGCCGAACCCCGGCGGTGACGCGGACGGCGACAAGCTGAAGAACGCGCTGGACCCGGATGCCGACAACGATCAGCTGCCCGACGGTCTGGAGGCCGGCGTGGTCGCGGCAGGACCGGACACCGATCTGGCCAAGGGCTACTATCTCGGTGACAAGGATCCGAATTCGAAGACGAATCCGCAGATCGCCGACACCGACGGCGATGGCACGCTCGATGGATTCGAGGACCTGAACAAGAACGGTGCCGTCGACATTTGCGAGCAGAACCCGGTCGTTCCGGACTCGCCGCCCTGCGTCGCCGACGTGACGCCCGATGTGCCAGCGGACGCCGACACGGTGATCGCGCCCGACGCGCCGCCCTCGGACCTGGACGGCACGGTCGCAGTGGATGTCGCGACCGACGATGTGCCGCTTGTGGGGGATGCGACGTTGGGCGACGGCATTGGCGACGCGGCGATTCCGGACGGTCCGCTGGTGCTGGACGTCGCGGATTCTGGCGATGCCCAAGGCTGCTCAGCCTCTCGCCAGCCTGGAGGCCTTGGCGGATGGGCGGTTGCCTTTGCGTTTCTTGCGCTTGCCGTCGTGATCCGACGCCGCCGCGCGTGACTCGTCAGGTCGTGACCTCTCCGTGACATCGGCTGGGCAGGATGACTCGCGCGGCGGACTTCGACTTGCTGCCGCGCCGAGGCTGCCATGACCGCCCTCTCTCCCGTCGCGCTGATTCTGCCGAAACGCACCAAGCCTTCGATGCGCGGTTGGTCGCACCTGTTTGCCTTCTTCGGATGGCTGGTGATGGGCGCCGTCGCCATCGTCCTCGCGCCGCCGGGCATGCCCACCTGGGCCACCGCCGTGCACGCGGCCAGCCTGGCGACGCTGCTGGGGATCAGCGGCCTGTACCACACGCCGATGTGGACGCCGAAGCCGCGCCTGTGGCTGAAGCGCCTGGACCACGCGGCGATTTTCGTCTTGATTGCAGGAACGTACACGCCCATCTGCCTGCTGGCCCTGCCGCCAGAGCTGGGCGAGCCGCTGCTGCGCTGGATCTGGTTGGGGGCTGTGGTTGGTGTGGTGCAGTCGATGGTCTGGCCAGGGGCGCCGCGCATGCTGACGGTCGTGTTCTAC
>CAJBNH010000070.1 GCA_903955385.1 uncultured Myxococcales bacterium
ACCGGGGGGATCCGGCGGCGCAGACTCTCGCTTGGACGCTCGGGATGGGCCGACTTGGGGTCGGTCTCGCGGCGGGCGATGGTGGGCTTGCGGGCATAGGTGGTTTGCGTGTCCTATGCCCTGCTCAGTCGTCATGGCCACCTTCTTCGAGCACCAGCAGTCGCACCTTGTCGCCTGCCACCGGGTTCAGCTTGAGGATCTGCGGCTGGGGCGTCCCGGTCGCGTTCACCACCGCCACGTGCCACACCTCGGGCCACTCGGTAGGGCAATCTTCGTTCGCACCCTCGTTCTCGGCGCCCACGGCGGCCTGGTTGGCGTCCATCACCCCTGCCAGTGCGCCAGCAGGGGACACGTAGACCACGACGTGCCCGGTCTCGTGGCCCTCGAAGTGCAGGTAGCCACCCTTGCCGGCAGGAAGCGCGACGTCGGTGACCGTCTCGTGCTCGACGTGCACGGTGTCGAACTCAGCGAACGCCTCGACCGCCGTCGCCGCGACTGGAAGATCGCCGATGTGCTCGCAGGCATGCAAGTCCACGTCCTCGACCTTGGGCGTGGTGGCCGCCCCGCACGACTGCAGGCAGTACGACTTGCCGCCGATGACCACGGAGTCCTTCTCGTCGAAGCAGTGGCACTCGCCGCCATGCGCGTGGCCGTTGGGGCCGCACGCCTCGACTTGGGCGATGGGGACGCACTTGGCGCCGACCAGCAGCTCGGTCGTGTTGTTGCACGAGGGACACGCCGGGGTGTCGCCGGCCTCGGTGGCGCAACTGCCGAGGAACACGACGGCGAACAGGGCAGGAATGGCCAGGGTGGCAAGGCTGAACTGGCCTACGGATCGAGTTGCGAAGCGGGTCATGGAACCTCCGGCAGTTGAGGGGGAGTCGTCGCTCAGCGCGGGGCGATCGCATCGACCATCCGGTCGAATTTCGCCCAGATCGTGTCGGTCCCCGGCAGCGCCCCGACCATGGACGGCAGGATCAGCAGCGTCGCGCCGCTGCGCTGGGCGAACAGCTTCGACAGGCTCTGCGGCTGGTAGACCTCTTGCCAGACCTGCTTGACCCCCAACGGCGCCACCTGGGCCAGCAGCTTGGCGACATGCGCGGGCGACGGCGGAATCCCCGGCTTGGGCTCCAGCGCACCGACACCGCGGATGCCGGACCAGGCCAGGAAGTAGACCCAGCTCTTGTGGTATTCGACGATCGCCGTGCCCTTCAGCGGTGCCAGTCGTTGGAGCCAGCCAGCGGTCTTGGTCCGGTACCTGGCGTCGAACTGGGTCCATCCCGCGTCATAGGTCGCCCTGCCCTCTGGGTCGAGCTCGACCAGGCGCGCGTGGATGGCCTTGGCGACGCGGTGCAGCTCGGCGGGCGACGTGTAGAAGTGAGGGTTGCCGCCACCGTGTACGTCGCCCATCGCCCGGTCGGCGCGCGCCACCACATCGCGCAGCTGCACCACCTGCGAGGCGTCGAGGTATCCCCGAGCGCCCAACTGGATCGAGGGGTTGCGCGCCTGCGTCATCACCACGGGCAACCAGCCGCTCTCGAGACCAAGCCCTGCGACAACCAGCAGCTGGGCGCGGTTGGCGGCGAGGATCATCGACGGTCGCGCGTCGGCGAAGTGCGGGTCCTGGCTGCCCTTGACCAGCGCCTCGGCAGTGACTCGGCTTCCGCCCAACTCGCGCGTGATCGCCGCGAAGTCGGGAATCGTCGTCACCACGCGCAGCTGCGCGGTGGCGGGCACCGCGACCAGCAGACTCGGGCCAAGCAGGGCCGCAGTGACGCGGACCAGGAGGGAAACGCGGGGTCGCGGCGACATGGACATCTCCAACCGACGGGTGTGGCAATCAGAACGCATGGGCACCGTGCTCGCCGGCACTGACCTCGGCCTGGACGAACACGCCGAAGGCGGGCCGGTTGCCCTCGCCCTGCCCCCAATCGCCCTGCAGGCGCAGCTTGGAGAAGTGCGTGGGCAGCCACGTCAGCGCAATCGACGACCGCCGCTGCCACGTCCCGAACATCGCCTGGTCATGCACCGTCCCCGAAACGTGGTCGAGCCCCTCGCCGCGGACGCTGACCATCCAGAACCGCCCCAGCCAGGCATCGACCTGCGCGGTCAAACCGTGCTCGCGAACGCTGTCGCCGGGCACCTGAACGTCGCGCAGCACGTACTCGGACGACAAGGCGACGCCCCAGGCATCGTCGCCGCTCGAGACCGGCCGCCACTTCAGGTACAGGTCACCGCCCCACAGGGCAGCGCGGTTGTCGGGCACGAACGGACTCTGGCCGAACGCACCGGACGCGCCGAGCGACAGGGACCAGTCGTCCGACAGCGGGTAGAAGCCGTGGATTCGCGTGCTGTAGACGGGGTCCTCCAGACCATCGACGCGGCCCGAGGCCGACGACTCGATGGCACCGAAGCTGGCGCTGCGCAGCCCGGTCGAGCGGTGCGGGTCGAGCACGTTCGCCGTCAACGTCAGGTAGAACGGCAGCGGCAGCAGCGCGCTCAACTCGGCGCCGACGCCCGAAAAGTGCTCCGCGGACAGGAAACGCGTGTGCAGGAGCGAGGGGCTGACGAAGCTCCACGTGTGCAGGTGCTGCGTGTTGCCACGGCCGAACGGCACCATCAGGTAGCCGGCACGCGCCTGCAGGCCGCCAGGCAGCGCCAGCGTGGTCAGCGCCGCTTCCTCCAGATGGACACCGGCGAGCTGGAAGTTCAAGTCGAAGCGGAAATAGGGGTCGACATTGGCCGACGCGACGAACTCGAGCCCCTGCAAGACCATGCCCGACTCGTCTACGGCGTGACCGCCCTGATGCAGGTGGTCTCCACGCGAGAAGGCGGCGGCCGCGGTGTCGAGGATCAGGCTGATGTCCGGGTTCATTTGCGGCGGGCGGCCCGACGGTGTTGCGGCGTCGGCATCGTCTGCAGCAGGCGCGTCGGCGGCAGCCGCAGCCTCGAGGGCCGGATCGACCTGCAACTCCTGTGTCTCTGCAACGGGTTGTGCCGGTGCCGGCACCGCGAACGACACGCCGACGACGATCGACGCAAGCCAGACCAAGCGATTCATGCGTGCACTCCCTTTGTCCCCTGGGCGCCCTCGTGCGCGTGCTCGCCATGTTCGTGGTCGCAAACCGGGTGGCGCGCGCTGCAATCTCCGCACTCGCGAAGGGGGTGGTGGCGAGCGAATTGCTCCCAGTGCCCGCGCTGCTCGAGCGTCAGCACGCCCGTGCCCTGGCAAAGCGGGCAGGCACTGTCCAGGGCGGCCAGCAGCGCGGTGCGGATGAACAGCGACCGGTTGGGCACCGCGCGCAGGGCCTCGGCCAGCGCCGGGTCGGCCTTGAAGGTGAACAGCGTCATGCCGGGGGCGGCGTGGACCGGATCCGGTGCATGTGCGGTGCCGTGTGCGGTGCCGTGTGCGGTGCCATGGTCGTGGTCGTGGTCGTGGTCGTGGTCGGTCATGCCATGCCCCGCTGGGTAATACTCCGTATGACCTCAGCCTAGCTGAGCCGCGCGCGGTGTCAAGGGGCGGACTCGCGGGTGGGCTGGTGCGGGCTCGGCCTGCCGTCCGTTCCGCGACCACCGTTGCCTGGGAGTGGCCGGCCGTCGACGGCGCGGCGCCGTCGACGGCCCTGAAACCGCGGACGCTGCCACCAGGTCCTTGGGGCGCACCCGGTGAAGACCCACAGACTGTCAATACCCGGGTGGGCGCCTTCGCCCGCGAGGACCTGCGGCGGCTGGTGAAGTACGTCTGCCGCCCCGCGATCTCGGCGCAGCGCGTGACCCGGACCGACGACGGCCGCTATCAGGTCGAGCTCAAGACGCCCTACCGCGACGGCACCCACGCGGTGACCCTGTCGGCGGTCGACCTGACGGCCCGGCTGGGCGCGCTGATGCAACTGCCGCGGTGTCCAGCAGTCCGATACTACGGGTG
>CAJBNH010000071.1 GCA_903955385.1 uncultured Myxococcales bacterium
GCCCCACGGTCCCGCGTTTGCCGAGGCGTGTCGGGTCGTGGGCGTGCAAGCCAAGGCGTCGGGGCCGCTGCAGGGCGACCGGACCGAGGTCGACCGCATCCTGGCCAAGGTGCGCAAGCTGCTGGCGCTGGCGGCGAGTCCCAACGCGCACGAGGCCGAGGCCGCGATGGCGGCGGCCAACACCCTGCTGCTCAAGTACAACCTGGAGCTGACGGGCAACGAGAAGCTGTCGGGCTATGGGTATCGGCGGGTGGGCGGCACCTCGGCGGCCCTGCCGGTCGAGTGGAAGCTGGTGGCGTCGATCCTGTCGGCCTTCTTCTTCGTCGAGTGCATCTGGGTCAACGCGTACGATGCGCGCCGCAACCGCAACGTGCGGATGCTGGAGATCGTGGGCAGCGACGCCAACTTGGAGCTGGCCGCGTACGTGCACGACTTTTTGCACCGGGCGTGCGATGCCCTGTGGCGCGAGTCGCGGCGCGAGCTGAAGGTGCGGACGGCGGCCTCCAGACGGGCATTCGTGGCCGGCGTGCTGATGGGATTCCAGGAGAAGCTGAAGCAGGAACGGCGCGGCAACGAGGCCCGCGGTCTGGTGTGGCTGGGCGATCCCGACCTGAAGCATTTCTTCCGCGACCGGCACCCCAGCACCCGCAGCCTCGGCGGCGGCGGCGTGCGTGGTGGCGATGCGCACGAGGCCGGTCGGGCGGCGGGGCGCGAGCTGCGGATTCACAAGGGCGTGCACGACGTTGCCGGGCGCGGCCGGCTGTTGGGCAAGACTTGAGATTTGTATAGTAGAGGAAACGCAATGGCTGAGCAGCTGCGAGTGCAAGCCGCGTGCGTGTTGGCGGGGGGCCACAGCTCGCGGTTCGGCTCGGACAAGGCGCGGGCGGTGGCCGACGGCAAGCCGCTGATTGCCCACATGCTCGACGTGTGCGCGCCGTTTGCCGACCAGACGCGGGTGGTGGCCGACCGGGCCGACCGCTACCTGGACCTGGGCCTTGCGGGCATCGCCGACCGCGAGGCGCACTTGGGACCGATGGGCGGGCTGCTGGCGGCGCTGGAGTTCGCCGCGGCCGGGCAGGGCGACGGCTGGGTGTTGCTGGGGCCGTGTGACGTCTTGGGATTTCGACCGGAGTGGCTGCGGCTGCTGCTGGCGGGTCGAGCGCCCGGCGTTTCGGCGGTGGCGTTTCGGGATGCAGAGGCTGAGAACGGGCGTGGCGCGTGGCAACCGCTGCCCGGGCTGTACCACACCGACGTGATTCCTCTGGCGAGATTGGCGATCGAGCGACAACAGCGCGCGATGTGGCGACTGCTGGAGGCAGCAGGCGCGGTGGCCGTGCCCCTGCCCCCGGACTGGTCCACCGCGCACGTGGTGCACACGCCCGAAGATCTGCTGCACGTCCAGCAGCTTGCACCATCCGACCCGAGCCCGAGGAGCGCGCGATGATCGACCTGCACCGGCACCTGGACGGCTCGCTGCGGCCCGAGACGTTGACCGACCTGGCCCGGGATGCGGGCGTGGCGATCGACCCGACCCTGCGGTTCCACGCCGGCATGGGGCTTGAGGCGGCGCTGTCGTGCTTTGCCATGACGCTGTCGGTCCTGCAGTCGCCGCGGGCGGTGTGGCGGGTGGCGCACGAGATGTGCGACGACGCAGAGGCGGA
>CAJBNH010000072.1 GCA_903955385.1 uncultured Myxococcales bacterium
AGTACTCCGCCTGGGAAGTACGGTCGCAAGACTAAAACTCAAAGGAATTGACGGGGGCCCGCACAAGCGGTGGAGCATGTGGTTTAATTCGACGCAACGCGCAGAACCTTACCTGGGCTTGACATCCACGGAACCCTCATGAAAGTGAGGGGTGCCCTTCGGGGAGCCGTGAGACAGGTGCTGCATGGCTGTCGTCAGCTCGTGTCGTGAGATGTTGGGTTAAGTCCCGCAACGAGCGCAACCCCTGTCCTTAGTTGCCATCATTAAGTTGGGCACTCTAGGGAGACTGCCGGTGTTAAACCGGAGGAAGGTGGGGATGACGTCAAGTCCTCATGGCCCTTATGTCTGGGGCTACACACGTACTACAATGGCCGTTACAATCCGTTGCGATCCCGCAAGGTGGAGCTAATCGGAAAAAAGCGGCCTCAGTTCAGATTGCAGTCTGCAACTCGACTGCATGAAGGTGGAATCGCTAGTAATCGCAGATCAGCAGGCTGCGGTGAATACGTTCCCGGGCCTTGTACACACCGCCCGTCACACCATGGGAGTTGCTTGGACCTGAAGTCGATGTACCAACCGCAAGGAGGAAGTCGCCAAAGGTCTGGGTAGCGACTGGGGTGAAGTCGTAACAAGGTAGCCGTAGGGGAACCTGCGGCTGGATCACCTCCTTTAAAGGAAACACGAACCAGCTTTAGGGCTGCGTTCCAGATTCGATGCACGTAGGCTTGCTATCCAGTTCTCAGGGGGCGAGCCCCTGTCGGCCTCGCGCTGACGGGAGCTCTCCAAGACAAACCTGTCGTCGGCGGCCACACCTCCCAGGTGCAAGCCGCCAGACGTGCGAATGCTCCCGCCGGGCCTGTAGCTCAGGTGGTTAGAGCGCACGCCTGATAAGCGTGAGGTCGACAGTTCAACTCTGTCCAGGCCCACTGTATCGGGGCTGTAGCTCAGCTGGGAGAGCATCGGCTTTGCAAGCCGAGGGTCAGGGGTTCGAGCCCCCTCAGCTCCACCGACTCAGGCAACAGTCCCGAGTCTGGTAGCATTCGCGTTGGTCATGCCCCTTGTGGGTCCGATCTTGCTCTTTGAAATATCCTGGATAGCACAACAACAACACACGACACGCACGCTGTCGTCGTGAGTCGGCTAGTCTCGTTGAGAGTCTACGCTGCAGTCACGATGGACGGCAGGATGCGAATACGGTGAACAAGCTACTAAGAGCAAGTGGTGGATGCCTAGGCGTCGAGAGGCGATGAAGGACGTGATTAACTGCGATAAGCCACGGTTAGCTGTACGTAAGCACATGACCCGTGGATTTCCGAATGGGGCAACCCATTGGCCTAATAAGCCATTGCCAATGCGCGAACGCAGGGAACTGAAACATCTTAGTACCTGCAGGAACAGAAATCAAACGAGATTCCCCCAGTAGCGGCGAGCGAACAGGGAACAGCCCAAACCCACCAGTGTGTAAGCGGCACGCGTTGCCTGGTGAGGGGTTGAGGGAGAGAGTTGGGAGATGTGCATAATCCCACGAAGTTAACAAGCAAGACGGTAGCAGAACAGTTTGGGAAAACTGACCATAGGGGGTGATAGTCCCGTATGCAAAACTGCCTTGCCTTCGACTCTTTTTCCCAAGTACGGCGGGACACGTGAAACCCTGTCGGAATCTGGGGGGACCACCCTCCAAGGCTAAATACTACTCGACGACCGATAGTGAACCAGTACCGTGAGGGAAAGGTGAAAAGGACCCCAATAAGGGGAGTTAAAAGTCCCTGAAACCGCTTGCTTACAAGCTCCGGGAGCACTAAGGGAAACCAGTGTGACCGGGTGCCTTTTGCATAATGAGTCCGCGAGTTGCGCTGTGTGGCAAGGTTAAGTCGTGAGACGGAGCCGTAGGGAAACCGAGTCCGAAGTGGGCGTTTAGTCGCATGGAGCAGACCCGAAACCTTGTGATCTATCCATGGCCAGGCTGAAGTCGAGGTAACACGAGATGGAGGGCCGAACCCACTGACGTTGAAAAGTCAAGGGATGAGCTGTGGATCGGAGTGAAAGGCTAATCAAACTGGGAGATAGCTGGTTCTCCCCGAAACATATTTAGGTATGGCCTCGTGTGATCAACGCCGGGGGTAAAGCACTGAATGGGCTAGGGGTCTTACCAGATTACCAAACCCAATCAAACTCTGAATACCGGCCGCGTAACACGGGAGACAGGCTGCGAGAGATAAGTTTCGTAGCCAAGAGGGAAAGAGCCCAGACCATCAGCTAAGGTCCCCAAACATACGCTAAGTGGAGAAGGTTGTGGGAGCGCGTTGACAGCCAGGAGGTTGGCTTAGAAGCAGCCACCCTTTAAAGAGTTCGTAATAGATCACTGGTCGAGCGAGCCTGCGCCGAAAATCCAACGGGGCTAAGCGTATTACCGAAGCTATGGATTCAATACCTATGGTGTTGAGTGGTAGGGGAGCATTGTAGTTACCGATGAAGCCAAACCGAAAGGACGTGGTGGAGGACCTACAAGAGCTTATGCGGACATGAGTAGCGCTAAAACGGGTGAGAAACCCGTTCGCCGTAAACCTAAGGTTTCCTCTAGCAAGGATATTCCGCTGAGGGTTAGTCGGGTCCTAAGTCGAGGCCGAAAGGCGTAGACGATGGGAAACAGGTTAATATTCCTGTACCGCCATGGGCACAATGCAGCTCGGGGGGACGGAGGAGGGTAGGTCAGCTGGCAGACGGTGCCAGTTCAAGCCTGTAGGCAGGCTTCCTAGGAGTCGTAGGACACAAACGGGAAGTCGCTAATGCCGAGAGGTGATGAGGGAGAGTAGGTTGCTTGCAACTGAAATCAAATGGCTGATCCCAAGCTTCCAAGAAAAGCCTCTAGCTGGGTGCACGGGCGTCCGTACCGTAAACTGACACAAGTAGGTGAGGAGAGCATCCTAAGGCGTGTGAGAGAACCATCCAGAAGGAACTCGGCAAATTAACACCGTAACTTCGGAAGAAGGTGTGCCTGGGAGCGTGGTCCCGTAACAGGGGGAGCGCTTTTGGGTCGCAGTGACCAGGGGGTAGCGACTGTTTAGCAAAAACACAGGACTCTGCGAAGCCGCAAGGCGCTGTATAGGGTCTGACGCCTGCCCGGTGCTGGAAGGTCAAGAGGAGGGGTCAGCGCAAGCGAAGCTCTGAATCGAAGCCCCAGTAAACGGCGGCCGTAACTATAACGGTCCTAAGGTAGCGAAATTCCTTGTCGGGTAAGTTCCGACCTGCACGAATGGCGTAACGACTTCCCCACTGTATCCTGGATGGACTCAGCGAAATTGGAATATCGGTGCAGATACCGATTACCCGCAACTAGACGGAAAGACCCCGTGAACCTTTACTGTAACTTGACAGTGGGTTCCGGTCTGGTTTGTGTAGGATAGGTGGGAGACGTTGAAGCCGGGGCGCTAGTTCCGGTGGAGTCGTCCTTGAAATACCACCCTGACCAGGCTGGGATCCTAACTTGGCGCGAATCCCGTGCGAGGACACTGTCTGGTGGGCAGTTTGACTGGGGCGGTCACCTCCAAAAGAGTAACGGAGGTGCGCGAAGGTTCCCTCAGACTGATTGGAAACCAGTCGTAGAGTGCAAAGGCAAAAGGGAGCTTGACTGCGAGACCGACGGGTCGAGAAGGTGCGAAAGCAGGTCTTAGTGATCCGGCGGTCCCGTGTGGAAGGGCCGTCGCTCAACGGATAAAAGGTACTCCGGGGATAACAGGCTGATCACGCCCAAGAGTTCACATCGACGGCGTGGTTTGGCACCTCGATGTCGGCTCATCGCATCCTGGGGCTGGAGCAGGTCCCAAGGGTTTGGCTGTTCGCCAATTAAAGCGGTACGCGAGCTGGGTTCAGAACGTCGTGAGACAGTTTGGTCCCTATCTGTTGCGGGCGTAAGATACTTGAGAGGAGCTGATCCTAGTACGAGAGGACCGGATTGGACGCACCTCTGGTGTACCGGTTGTCACGCCAGTGGCACCGCCGGGTAGCTATGTGCGGCATGGATAACCGCTGAAAGCATCTAAGTGGGAAACCAGCCTCAAGATGAAGTATCTTTGGCCTAGCCATAAGACCCCTTGAAGACTACGAGGTTGATAGGCTGCAGGTGTAAGGAAACTAGCCGAGCAGTACTAATAGGTCGAAGGCTTGTCGCCGTATTGGCATAATGTCGTCCTCGTGGCTGCAGCGTAGACGCGCAGCGAGACGAGCGTGCGTCGTGAGAGTTGTTGTGCTTCCCGGATATCACAATTTCCGGTGACCATAGCGGAGAGGTTCCACCCGATTACATTCCGAACTCGGAAGTTAAGCTCTCCAGCGCCGATGGTACTTGAGGGGAGACCCTCTGGGAGAGTAGGACGTTGCCGGAATCTACGAAGCAAAGCCCCGGGCTGCGAAAGCAGCCCGGGGCTTTGTTGTTTTTGGTCGCCGAACGGTTCGCATGGGGGCCTGTCTACTGCGCGTCGACCGCCTGTGTCTGCGCTTGTCCGTCAGAAGCGACGATGGCTTCGACAAGGCAGGTTGCGGCGAATTTGGGCGACTTTCTCAGGCTCGAGCCATGCGGTCGCGAAGCCTTCGCCGTCGGACGCGCGCGCGATCACGTGGCCCCAAGGGTCGATGATCATGGAGTGTCCGTAGGAGTGGCGTGTGCCCCCGTGGGGCCCCCACTGGCCCGGAGCTATCACGTAGCACTGGTTCTCGATGGCGCGCGCACGGAGCAGGACCTCCCAGTGGTCCTTTCCGGTCATCAGCGTGAAGGCCGCGGGGACCATGAGGACTTCGGCGTCTTGGTCCTGAAGCTTTCGGTACAGCTCAGGAAAGCGCATGTCGTAGCAGATGGACAGGCCGAAACGCGTCCCAAGGAGGCCCGCGACTACGGCGTCGGTGCCTGGGCGGATGTGGTCGGATTCCTTGATGGTGACCTGGCCCGGGATGTCGATGTCGAAGAGATGAATTTTCTCGTATCGAGCGACGACTACGCCATCCGGGTCCAGCAGCAGCGACGTGTTGAAGACACGCTGCGGGTCGTCGCTTTCCTGGGGGAAGCTGCCGACCAGAATGGCGGCGTGGATCTCGCGGGCAAGGTGGGCGAAGTAGGTCGCCGTGCGGCCGTCGAGTGGCTCGGCGTAGGTCTCGGTCGACTGAAAACGCAGGAAGGACACGTTCTCTGGAAAGGCTAGCAGTTGGGCTCCATCGGCGCGGGCGGCTCTGGCCAACTCGGCCGCACGTGCGAGATTGCGCTCGACGTCTTCGGTTGAGCACATCTGGATGACGGCGGCCTTGATTCGCTGCATGGCAAGACTCCGGTCAAGGGCATAAACGGCCCAAGTCAGGTACTTTCCGTCAGCCGCATGCACATGGCAAGCGACATTGACCACCGTTGATCTGGGGCGTACTGTTTCTTGCCCCACCATGAGAGGAAGACGGCATGAAGACGAGAATTGAGCGGATCCTGAGCCGAGAGGTGTTGGATTCTCGAGGGAATCCGACCGTTGAGGTTGAGGTTTTCCTGCTGGGGGGCGCCACAGGACGTGCGATGGTTCCCTCGGGCGCATCGACCGGTTCCCACGAAGCGCTGGAGATGCGCGACAAGGATGAGCGCTATCTTGGCAGGGGCGTGCTGAAGGCGGTCGGTCATGTGCGCGACGTCATCGCGCCTGCGCTGGTGGGTAGAGACGCTGGGGAGCAGAGAGCGGTCGACGAGTTCTTGCTGAGTCTGGATGGCACAGAGAACAAGCGTGTGTTGGGGGCGAACGCGATTCTTGGCGTGTCGCTGGCGGTGGCGCGGGCGGCGGCCAACGCCTATCAGTTGCCGCTCTATCGTTATCTTGGGGGGGCGAAGGCTCGGGTCTTGCCGGTTCCGCTGATGAACCTGATCAACGGTGGCGCACACGCGGCCGGTGGTCTGGACATCCAGGAGTTCATGGTGGTGCCGGTGGGGTTCCGCAGGTTCGCGGATGCCTTGCGTGCCGGCGCGGAGACGTTTCACCACCTGAAGAAGATCCTCGCATCTCGCAAGCTACCGACGACGGTGGGGGACGAGGGCGGGTTTGCGCCGGCATTGTCCAGCAACGCAGAGGCGCTGGAGCTGCTGACCGATGCGATCTCGGCGGCTGGTTACAAGCCTGGTGAGCAGATCGCTTTGGCGCTTGATGTCGCCTCGACGGAGCTGTTCGACGCAAAGACAGGTCTCTATACGTTGGCCAGCGAGCACAGGCAGATGGACTCGAACGCCTTTGCGGCGTATCTGGCGAGCCTGGCTGAGCGGTACCCCGTCATCTCGATTGAAGACGGCATGGCCGAAGATGACTGGGCGGGTTGGGCGGAGCTCACGCGGCTGGCCGGACACAAGATCCAGTTGGTGGGGGACGACCTTTTTGTGACGAACCCGAAGCGGCTGCGGCGCGGTATCGACGAGAGCATCGCCAATGCGATCCTCATCAAGGTCAACCAGATTGGCAGCTTGACAGAGACGCTGGACTGCATCGAGATGGCGCAGGCGGCCGGGTTCAACACGGTGATTTCGCACCGCTCGGGCGAGACCGAAGACTCGACGATCGCGGACCTTGCGGTCGCGACCGGCGCCGGGCAAATCAAGACGGGTTCTTTGTCGCGCGGCGAGCGGACAGCGAAGTACAATCAGCTGCTGCGAATCGAGGAGGCGCTTGGTTCGGCCGCCACGTATCCCGGTCTTGCTGCCCTGCGTTGAGGTCAACATGAGTCGTCGCGGCGTTCTTTCCGACGGTTGTGCGCGCGTCCTGGTCGCGGCGTGCTTGACGTTGGTGGGCTGTGGACGCGGCCCGGCGAACGGTACTCCTGCAGCTGAGAAGCGCGCCTCCGCCGTGCTGGATTCTGTCGGAGAGGCACGCCTGGCCGCAGCCTACCATGGTATCCGCTGCGCGTTGGTCGGTGGTACTGCGGTACCGGATGGGCTTTACCGCCAGTTTGGCTTCCCTGACGCTGCGGCCTATCTGGACGCTTTTCGCGCTCATGCTGCTGTTCGGCCTGAGTGGGCCAAGGCAACCGTCGCGGCTTCCTACGCAGCGTCCTGTACGGGAGCAGGGGCCGGGCTGCCTGCTGCAACGACGGCCACCAGCCAACCCGTTCCCTGATCTTCGTCGCTACGGCGCGAGATTGTCCGAGCGGGGCTTGCCAGCGGCGCCGCTTCCCACTAGGTGTACTGGCCATCGGCCGCCAGAGGCCGGGTTCTACCGCACTGGAGCGACATGACCGCTATCCGTCACCACCTGAGTCTGTTGGCAATCGTCTGCGCGATCGTCGGGTTTGCGGCCGCCTGCGCCCCCGCTGTAGGGGATGCCTGCGCAAACGACACGGAGTGCGGCACGGGACTGACGTGC
This sequence comes from uncultured Myxococcales bacterium, assembly GCA_903955385.1. Lineage (GTDB taxonomy): Bacteria > Myxococcota_A > UBA9042 > UBA9042 > UBA9042 > CAJBNH01. The sequence continues at coordinate 7,371 of CAJBNH010000072.1, forward strand.
GATCTCGCGACTCCGTCCGGGTACTGCACCCTGACTCCCTGTCGCGCAGGCGAGTGCCCGGCGGAGGCCGTTTGCGTCGACTTTGGCGCCGGGGGCTCCTGGTGTATGCGCAGCTGCGAGCAAGACGGCGACTGTCGCGAGGGTCTGGTGTGTCGCAGCGATTTGAAGGGAACCACAGCGGACCTGGAGGGCAAGCCTTTCTGCGGAATGAAGCCATGACTTTGAGGGTCCTTGCCGGACCCCGCTTGCCCCTCCCCCAGATTCGCGTATACAGTTGAGTCTCCGCGGCGGACACCGCGGGCCGGCGAGCTCCATGACCTCTGCAGCGCATCCGCCCGCGTTCCAGCTCAAGTTCTGGGGAGTCCGGGGCAGTATCCCTGCGCCCGGGCCCACCACCGTACGGTATGGCGGCAACACCACCTGCATCGACGTGCGCTGCGGCGACATGCGGCTGGCGATCGACGGCGGCACTGGCGCGCGGGCCTTCGGAGACGAGCTTGCGCGAACCGGGAATCCTGTCGATCTGACGTTCCTGATGACGCACCTGCACTTGGACCACGTGCAAGGGTTCCCGTTCTTCGCGCCGTTCTTGATGCCTGGACACCGGCTGCGGATCTACTCTGCCCTGCACAACCATGCCGGTGTCGAGGACGTGTTGCGCCAGCTGCTGGCTCAGCCTGCGTTCCCCATCAGCATGGAGGAGTTGCGGGCGGACATTTCGTTCTTGCGGTTGACGCCCGGCGACACGCTGCGCTTCGGTGACGTGACCGTAAAGACGGCCTCGTTGCATCACCCCGGCGGCGTGGTGGGCTATCGGTTCGAGTTCGATGGGCGCGTCTACGCTCACTGCTCTGACTGGGAGCACCCGGCCGACGGCAGCCTCGACCCGGCGATCATCGAACTGATTCGCGGTGCAGACCTCTGCAGCATCGACTCGACCTATACCGAAGACGAGTACAACGGCGTGCGCGGTCCGTCGCGTCGTGGTTGGGGGCACGCAACCCACGAGGCGGCCCTGAGGCACAGCGATGCGGCTGGCGTGAAGCGGCTGCTGCTGTTCCACCACGAGCCCGCGCGCACCGACGACGACTTGGACGCCATCGCTGCAAGGCTTCTGGTCGGTCGTGACGACGTCACGATCGTGCGCGAAGGGATGCAAGTCGACGTGTAGCGGACGGTCGGCGACCCGTCAGCGCAACAGCTCCAATGCCATCTCGAATTTGTTGAAGGGCGGCATCAGGTAGGCCCCGGCGACCTGCGTGCGGATCTGCTCCAGAAACTCGCGGCCGATGGCCACACCCTCTTGAGGCCCCTGGTCGCCCGCGCGGAGCATCCGGTCGCGCACCGACTGCGGGATCGCCATGCCCGGCACTTCGTGGTGGATGAAGTGGGCGTGGCGGGCGTTGCGCAGCGGCAGAACGCCTACGATCAGGGGGACCGTCGGACGGGCGAGCTCGACGAATCGCTCGAGGTCGGCGACGTCATACAGCGGCTGGGTCAGGGCGTACTGAGCGCCCGCATCGACCTTGGCGTGGAAGCGGTCGATCTCGAGCGGCAGGTCCACCGCGGTGGGATTGACGGCACACGACAGATGGAAATCGCTTTGGAACGGCAGGGTCTTGCCGTTGGCGTCCTCTCCCCGGTTCAGGCGGGACAGCGTCTGCAACAGGCCGATCGAGTCGACTTCGAACACGCCCTTGGCTCCCGGATAGTCTCCCAAGGACGGTGGGTCACCGGTCACGCACAACACGTGGTGCAGGCCCAGCGCATGGGCGCCCATCGCTTCTCCCAGCAGTCCCAGTAGGTTGCGGTCGCGGCAGGAGAGGTGAAGCAGGATCTCGACGACGACCTGCTGGCGAATCAGCACGGCCAGCGCGAGCGGACTCATGCGGGCGGTCGCAAGTGGCGAGTCGGCGATGTTGATCGCGTCGACACCGGCCTGACGGCACGCGACCGCTCCGTGAACCAGTCGTTCTGCATCGACGCCGCGCGGGGGATCCAACTCCACGCTGATGACGAATTCCCCAGCAGCGAGCTTGCGTTCGAAGTCCGATTGGCCCGAGGGCGAGGCGGCCGCTGGCGCGTCTGAGGGGCGGTCGCTCGACTCGATCGACACGTAGCGCGCGTGGGGGGGACGGGGAGCGCGGATCCCGATGGCCTCTGCCATGCGAGCGATGTGCTCGGGGCGGGTCCCGCAGCAGCCACCAACGGCGCGGATGCCTTGGTCCACGACCCGAAGGGCCCATTCAGCAAAGTAGTCGGGACTTGCAACGTAGACGTAGCGGCCGTCGACCAAGCGGGGCATGCCTGCGTTGGGGCTGGCGACTACCCTTGCCCCCGGCACCTGCAGCATCCGCTCCAGCACGCTGTCGAGGCCCTGGGGCCCCGTCGAGCAGTTGGCGCCTACGGCTGCCGCTCCGGCAGCCAGCATGACGCGGGCGACCTCTTCGGGCTTGTGGCCGAACAGCGTCTTGCCGTCGTCGGTGAAGGTCGCGCAAGCGATGAACGCCGCGTCGGGCAGCCGGGCGGTCAGAACACCGGCGGCGATCTTCAACTCTTCGAGATCGCTGAATGTTTCGAACAGGAATAGGTCGGGCTCTGCTTGGATCAGGGCGTCGATCTGCTCGGCGAAGACTTCTCGCGCAGCGTCAGGAGTCAGGTGACCGACGGGAGCCAGCGGTTGGCCCAGCGGCCCCACGGTTGCGGCGACCAGCGGGCGATGGGCCGGCGGGCGGGATTGGGCGGCATCGCGGGCCAGATGGACGGCGGCCTGGTTGATCGCGACGACGCGGTCGCCCAAGTGGCTGCGCTGCAAACGCAATCGATTGGCGCCGAAGGTATTGGTCGACAGCACGCGGGCGCCGGCGTCGACGTGTTCGCGGTGTACGCGGCGAACGACGTGGGGGTGGGAGAGGCACAGGCCGTCAAACGCACTCTCGAAGCCGAAGCCCTGACTGTAGAGCTCCGTCCCCATCGCGCCGTCGAGCACGAGCACGCGGTCGTCGAGTACCTTCTCGAACTGGGAGCGCTTGAGCATGACGACCGGGTCCCTGCGGACGGGCTACTTCCCGCCGGCCATCAACGAGACCAGCCAAGCCATGAAGCCGAAGTCGATGCTGTACTTGCCGGATCCCTTGGCGACTCCACTGGGTCCGGTGGCGCCGACAAGGAGCTGCATCTGCAGGTTGTTGCCTGACTTGCCGGACACTTGGGCGTTGGAGAACGTCACGGCCACTGAGGTCGGCTTGCAGCCTTCGTCCACGGGGCCGTCGCAGTCGTTGTCGATGCCGTCGCAGCCCTCAAGACCTGGCAGCGTCTCGTCCTTGCAGGCGTCGGACAGCGCGCCAGCCACGCAGAGGCGGATGCCGGGCTTGCAGATGCCCACCGACACGGTCTTGTCGGGGCCGGTATAGCAAGGGGCGGTCGCGGCGTTGGGCTTGCTGACGCAGCCGATGGCGGAATCGCAAGTGTCGTTGGTGCAGATGTTGCTGTCGTCGCAAGCCAGTGGGGCGATGCCGGCAACGCAGATCGACTTGTTCGTTTGTGGGTCGATGGCACACGCATCGCCGACGGTGCAAGGGTTGCCGTCGGTGCACGAGCCCGCGTAGGCCTTGTTCTGGCACTCGGCGGTCAGCACGTCGCACGCGTCGGTGGTGCAGGGGTTGCCATCGTCACAGGACTTGGCCTGACCCACGCAAGAGCCGGTGGTGCAAACGTCGCCCGAAGTACACGCGTTGGCGTCGTCGCAGGCGCCTTGGAAGGGCGTGCTCTTGCAGCTGCCGTCGATCGGATTGCAGACGTCGTTCGTGCACGCGTTGCCGTCGTCGCACGCCTTGTCGTCGGTCTTGTTGTTGCAGTCGTCGTCCTCACCGTTGCAGATCTCCACGGTGGCCTTGCCGGCGGTGGTGCACTTGGCGGTTCCCGCGTCGATGCAGGCGACCGTGCCGCCCGCACACGGACCCGCGCCGCACTTCTGGCCTACCGCGAGTGCGGCGCCGTCGATCGGGCTCTTCCAGGTGAAGTCCTCGTCGGTCAGTCCGTCGCAGTCCTGGTCCTTGCCGTCGCAGCTTTCGACCTGTGGCGTGGCGGCGTTGCTGCACACAACCTTGCCGTCGGCGCCGCAAGACGGCGTGCCAAAGCACTCGCCGATCAGGGTCTGACAGGTGCCGGCCTCGCAAGCTTCAGCGCCGGGGCAGTCTTCCTTCTTGGAGCAGGCACCGCCGCTGCCGGGCAGGAACGCCTTCTGCGAGCACTTGGTCTCGGCGCCCAAGTTGTCCGTCTGGCCGTCGCAATTGTCGTCTTGGCCGTTGCAGAGCTCTGCTTGCGGGGTCTTGGCGGTGCAGGCCCCGAGGCCCGCTTCGCTGCACGCGCGGGACGCCTTGCAGGTTCCGGCGGGGGAGGTGACGGCGCAGTTGGTCGACAGACCGGATGCCTTGGCCCAAGGCGAGCACGGACACACTGCGGGGTCGTTGCCGGGGGCTTGCTTCAGCTTGCACTGCTTGGTCTTCGCGTTGTCGGTGGAGTCCGTGACATCGACGCAGCCGTAGCCGTCCGGGCAGCCCTGATCGTCCGCGCAGCCGCTGGCGCAGAAGCTGCCGGCATCGCCATAGGACACGCAGCGCGCGGCAGCATCCTGAACCTGACAGTCCTTGTGTTGCTGGCAGGGCGCGCAGAGCGACACGTGTTGCGGGACGCAGAGCTTGGGGCCGTCGCCGTTGGCCTGGCAGGTCGATCCTTTGGGACACGTACCGTCGGGGCACGACTGTGCACATTGGGAGCCGTCGGCCGTCTGCAAGCACTTGCCTGTGGAGCACTCGGCGTCGGCTTTGCAAGGACAGGTCGGGCCACCGGGGCAGCCGGCTGTGTCTGCGGTGTCTGCGGTGTCGATGGCGTCGGTTGTGTCGGTTGCGTCGGTCGCGTCGGCGGCGTCCGGCGTGACGGTTGAGTCCAATTCGACGGCGGTGTCTTCGGTGTCGAGGGTCGTCGTGCTATCGGGGTCGGTGGCAGAGTCGAGCTGGATCGAGGGCTCGACGCTTGCGTCCTGGCCGCATCCCGTCATCGCGAAAGCGCCGGTGAGGGGCAGGATGAATGCGACGGCAAGCGACAGGGGGCCGGGCCGGACGCAGAGAGAGGGGCGCGCCATCGATTCCTCCAAAACCTCAGGTACCGCGGTCGCGGTCCCTGCCACCTTGCGTTACGACCGGGAAAAGGCCTTCTCCCTTCGCGAATCTGGGCAAAAGGCAGGCCGCAGAACGGTACCACCCGGGATCAAGGCGTGTCAATTTGCGGAAGTGGGCGCGTCGCGGAGGCGTACGCTGCACTGCGTCGGCCGTGGCGACTTGTGGCCGGCGCACGCAAGCTCTACAACGCCATCGACGCGCGGGATGCGTCGCGGGTGGGGCCGGCATGTCGTCGAGAACGGAGGTCGTCTGGATCATGCTGGGGGTTTCCCTTGTAGTCGCAGGTGGTTGGTGGGCGCTGGCTCCCGCGTCGCCGCCGTCCCAGCCGCTCGATGAGTCCACGGTCGAGGAGTCGCCGGACCCTGCCGACGTGTCGCCCCCGTTGTTCGACGTGTTGCCCCCTGCCCCGCGTGACCCGGTCGACTTGGGGGCCGGCGAGCCCGTGCAAGTTCCCTTGGACGACGGGTCGCGCTTGTCCGCAACCTTGTGGAGGACCGCAGAGCTGGCGCCCGTGCTGGTGATGACGTCGGGAGCCGAGGAGGACCCGGGCGACTGGCTGGAGGTAGCGCGGGTCGTGCGCGCGTCGCGCGCCGTGAGCCTGTTGCTGGTGGGGCACGTGGTCGAGGGGGGCAAGGCGAGCCCGGGCGTCGCGTCCGATCCCGTCGCGAGACAAGTGCAGGCGGGTATTCAACTTCGTGCCGTATTTCGCTGGCTGGCCCTGCAGGATTTCGCGAACGAGATGCCGTGGGCGGTGCTGGCCTCGCGTGAAGCGGCCGAAGCGGCGATGACCGTCGTCGGCGCAGAGCCCAAGGTGCGGGCGACTGTGCTGCTCTCGCCTGCCTTGGCGGCGCCTGAGGACGACCTGGCGATGTTGGAGCGGCGTCAGGTGTTCGTGGCCTGTGCCGGTGCGGATGCGCTGGGAGATGCTACGGCCCGCGCGCTGGAGGCCAAGCTGCAAAATCGCCATGTGGAACGAGTGGATGGGGCCGCCAAGGGGTTGGAGCTGCTGCAACAACCTCGGGTGAAGGCGAGCCTTGCGGGTTGGCTGTACGCAGCGCTGGGCACACGTCCCTGAGCCTGCCGACAGGTGCGCGTCGCCCGCATCCAAGCTAGACTGCCACACCCCTACTCGCAGCCCGCAAGCCGCTGCCCACGGAGATCCGTCCATGCTCGACATCAGGCACGTCGCCGCCCATCCCCAGGAAGTCGCCCGCAACTGCGAGATCCGCAACATGCCCGCGGACGTGGAGGCGTTGGTCGCCCTGTACCGTGAGCGCAACGCCAAGCTGACCGAGCTGGAGAACGTGCGCGCCGACTCCAATGCCGTCGCCAAGTCGATGCAGGGCAAGATGACGCCGGAGGAGCGGCAGCAGACGATCGAGCAGGGTCGCGCGCTCAAGCTGCGTGTCGCGGACCTGGAAGCCGTCGTGGGCGAGATCGACCCGAGGTTGGACACTTGGCTGCGCACGCTGCCGAACCTGACGCACCCTGACGTGCCGGTCGGCAACACCGACGACGACCACCGCGAGCTGCGCAAGGTCGGCACGCCGCGGCCGTTCGACTTCCAGCCCAAGGACCACGTCCAGCTGGGGCAGGATCTCGACCTGATCGACTTCGAGGCCGGCGCGCGGGTGGCCGGACAGAAGTTCTACTTCCTGAAGAACGAAGCCGTGTTGCTGGATCTCGCCCTGCAGCGGTTTGCCATCGACCGCTTGATGGCCCACGGGTACATGCCCGTCGTCACGCCGGACCTTGCGCGGCCAGACATCCTCGAGGGCATCGGCTTCAATCCCCGCGGTGCCGAGTCGCAGGTCTACAGCATCGCCGGTCACGACTTGTGCTTGGTAGGCACCGCCGAGATCACCATCGGCGGCATGTTGCGCGACACCATCCTGGACCCCGACAAGCTGCCGATCCGCATCGCAGGGATTTCGCACTGCTTCCGGACCGAGGCGGGCGCCGGCGGCCGGGAGTCCAAGGGCCTGTACCGCGTACACCAGTTCACCAAGGTCGAGATGTTCATCTTCTGCGGCTCAGGCACGGCAGACGACGGGCGGATGGAGAGCGAGCACTTTCACGACGAGCTGCTGGCGATCGAGGAGGAGCTCTTCACGGCGCTGGAGATCCCGTATCGCGTCATCGACGTGTGTTCAGGCGATCTGGGGGCGCCGGCCTTCCGCAAATTCGACATCGAGGCGTGGATGCCCGGTCGGCAGGGCGGCAGCTACGGCGAGGTGACGTCGACCTCGAACTGCACCGACTACCAGTCGCGTCGGTTGGGCATTCGCGCCTACGGTCCGGACGGCGGCAAGCCCCGCGCGGTGCACACGCTCAACGGCACGGCAATCGCCCTGTCGCGTGGCATCATCGCTGTGTTGGAGAATCACCAGCAGGCGGACGGATCGATCGCGATCCCCAAGGCGCTGCGGCCTTACCTGCCGTTCGAGCAGATCGGACCGAGGTAGCCGCGCCCGCTACACGGGCACCGAGAATTCGCGCAATGCCTCATTCAGGCTGGTCTTCTGGTCGGTGCTGTCTTTGCGCTTGCCGATGATGAGGGCGCACGGCACTCCGAACTCACCGGCCGGGAAGCGCTTGTTCCGCACACCGGGAATGACCACGGATCGCGCCGGGATGCGGCCGCGGAACTCGACCACCTCGGGACCCGACACGTCCAGAATCGCGGTGGAGGCCGTCAGCACGACGTTGGCGCCAATGACCGCCTCGCGTTCAACGTGCACGCCCTCGACCAGGATCGCGCGTGAGCCGATGAAGCAGCCGTCCTCGACGATAACCGGTTGCGCTTGGGGGGGTTCCAGCACGCCGCCGATGCCTACGCCGCCCGAGAGGTGAACGCGTGCACCGATCTGCGCGCATGAGCCGACCGTGGCCCATGTATCGACCATGGTTCCCGCGCCGACCCAAGCGCCGATGTTGACGTAGCCGGGCATGAGGATGACCCCGGGCTGCAGAAACGAGCCGTAGCGCGCCGTCCCCGGAGGCACCACACGCACGCCGGCCGCCTGCAGGTGGTGCTTGAGCGGGATCTTGTCGTGGAATTCGAACGGGCCCACTTCGTGGACCTGCAAAGCGGCGATCGAAAAATACAGCAGGATCGCTTCCTTGACCCAAGCGTTGACCTGCCAGGTCCCGTCCGCCAACGGCTCAGCCACGCGGACCAGACCGCGGTCAAGCGCAGCGATCGTGTCCAGCACGGCCTCGGAGTGGCGCCGGTCGGAGAGCAGGCTGCGGTCGCGATAAGCCTCGGACACGAGGCCTGCATGGGAGTGGGGCATCGTGGACCTCCGAAGCGCCGCTTGGGAACGGCTCGGGGCGGGAACTAGGGAGCGACGGGCGTCGGGGCCGCCGGAGCCGGAGCCACCGGAACCGCTGCAGGTGCCGCAGGGGCCGGAGCCGGTGCGTCGGCCTTCGCTGGTGCAGGTGCCGGAGCGGGAGCCACGGGCGCGGCCGGGGCACCGACCGACTCGACGGCCGAACTCTCTGCACCGACGCGTGCGAGCAGGATCGACAGAATCATGAAGAGCGCCGCAGCGCCCGTCGTGAGTCGCGTCATGACCGTGGATGCGCCGCGGCCGCCGAACACCGAACCGGTGCTGGAGCCGGCGCCGAAGACCGCGCCGCCGCGACCGCCGCCCTTGCCGGGCTGCAGCAGCACCACGACGATCAGGAACAGGCAGATGAGGACATAGATGGCGATGACCAGGTAATAGAGCACGGGACCCCTCTTCTCACGCCACGCTGGGTGGCTTCCGACACGACTATTCCCGCGAGGCGGCTAGGCGCGGGCCTTGACGATCTGCGCGAATTCCTCGCCCTTCAAGCTGGCACCACCGACGAGCATGCCGTCGATGTCCGGTTGGGTGAACAGACCCGCCGCGTTCGAACCCTTGACGCTGCCGCCGTACTGTATGCGGGTGGCGGTCGCAAACGACGCGCCGTGCAGGTCGGCAAGCTTCTGACGGATGTAGGCGTGGACCTCTTGCGCCTGCTCTGGCGAGGCGGTCAACCCGGTCCCGATGGCCCAAACCGGTTCATAGGCTAGCACGAGGTCGGCCAGCCGTCCCACCGGAATCGAGGCAATCGCCGACTGCAGCTGGCGGGCGACCACCTGGAAGGTCTGGTTGCCTTTGCGTTCCTCAAGCAGCTCGCCGATGCACAGCACGGGCTTCAGGCCCGCGTCGAGCGCCGCCAGCAGCTTGCGTCCCACAACGGCGTCGGTGTCGCCGAACACGCTGCGTCGCTCTGAGTGGCCGACCAGCACGTGCGAGCAGCCGACCGACTTGAGCATCGTCGCAGTGACGGCGCCGGTGAAGGCTCCGCTCTTCTCGAAGTGCAGGTCTTGGCCGCCCACCTGAATCGACGAGCCCTCGACGCGGTCCGCGATGGTCTTCAGGAACGGGAACGGCGGAAAGAGGATGACTTCAGCGCCGCGGGTAGAGCCCAAACGGTTGCGAACGTCGGTGGCCAGCGCGACGGCCTCCGTCAGGTCGAGGTGCATCTTCCAGTTGCCGCCGATGACGGGAACGCGTGCCATGGTGAACTCCTCTGCCCCCCGAATCCTTGTCCGACTAGCGCCGTCCGCCCCGGAGCGCCGCGATGCCCGGCATTTGCCGGCCCGCCAGAAATTCGAGCGCCGCGAGGCCGCCCGTCGACACGTGCGACAGCAGCGGCGTGACCCCCGCCCGCCGCACCGCCGCCGCGGTTTCGTTGCCAATGATGACGCTGTGCGCCGCAGTCTGGGCAATCGCCTTGGCCACGGACCAGGTGCCGGCAGAGAACCGATCGACCTCGACGTGGCCCATGGGACCGTTCCACAGGACGGTGCGGGGCGAGCTGCGGGTGCCAGGATGGGTGCCGGCCAGCAGCTCGGTGAAGAGCTGAACCGTGCGCGGGCCGATGTCGACGGCGAAGTCGGTCTCGGCAAAATCCAGAGCCTCGACCACCCGCGTGGGGGCGTCGGGCGCGAATTCGGTGACGACGACGTGGTCCAGTGGCAACCAGACGTTGAGATCGCGCTCGGCACATCGCGCCAGCACGTGGCGGGCGCGGGCGACATGGTCGCGTTCGATGAGGGAGGTGCCCGTCTCGCGCCCTTGAGCCGCCAGAAACGTCAGCGCCATCTGGCCGCCAAGCAGCAGGGACGACACTTGGGGAAGAAGCGCCTCGATCAGGTCGATCTTTTCGCTGACCCGCGCACCGCCGACGATCGCCAAGTAGGGCATCTCTGGGCCGGTGACCAGCTTGGAGAGCACCTCGAGCTCGCGCTCGAGCGCCAGACCGGCGCTGCGCATCGGCGTCATCTTGGGCAACGCAACAGTGGACGCCGCGTTCTCGTGCACGGTGCTGAAGGCGTCGTTAACGTAGACGTCGCAGCAGTCCAAGAGTTTGCGCGCGAATTCGTCGCTGTTGGTGCGTTCGCCAGGCTGGAAGCGCAGGTTTTCGAGCAGGACTACCTGACCGGCGCGCTGGTTGGCCACCAGATGAGATGCCGCGTCGCCAATGCAGTCGTCGGGCAAGAGCAGCTCGCAATCGAGAGCTTCGGCCAGCCAGCGAGCGACGGGCTCCAGCGAGTCCTTGATCGCCCGCTTGCCTTTGGGCTCGCCCAGATGGCCGCACACGATCAGTCGCGCCTCTTGCTGGCGCAGGTGCTGCAAGGTCGGCAGGGCCGCGCGAAGGCGAGCGTCGTCGAGCACGGCACCGTCGGCATCCAGCGGGACGTCGAGGTCGCTGCGCACGAGCACGCGCTTGGTCGCGACGTGCATGTCGCGCACCGAGCGGATGTTCCATTCCTTCAGCAGATCACCGGGTTCCACGGACTCTCCCTGCGCGCTTCCCGTGTTTTGCCAAACGGCGCCCCGCGGGTGGGCAGAAACGGACACGCGCGCAGGACCGAAGCCCTGCGCGCGTGCCCCTGGAAACGGGACCGGAACCGAAGGGTCCGGTCCGGCATCGACCGCGCTACGCGAAGCGCTTGACGATGCTGCTGGTCAGGACGTAGAGCCGCGTCGAGTAGCCCCACTCGTTGTCGTACCAGGCCACCACCTTGACGTGGTTGCCGCCCTGGACATGCGTCAGCTGGCTGTCGACGATCGAGCCCGTGCCGTCACCGATCATGTCGCTGGAGACGACCGGCTGATCCTCGATGCGCATGGCACCGACGGCGCCGTTCTTGGCGGCAGCGCGCAGGACGTCGTTGACCTCTGCGATGGTCGTGGTCTTCTCGGTCTCGATCACCAGATCGACGAGCGAGACGTCCAGAACCGGAACGCGCAGGGCCACGCCGTACAACTTGCCGTCCAGCTTGGGGACCACAAGGCCGATGGCCTTGGCAGCGCCAGTCGAGGTCGGGACGATGTTTTGGGCAGAGGCGCGACCGCGGCGGAAGTCCTTCTTGTGCACGATGTCGAGCACGGCCTGGTCGCCCGTGTAGGCGTGGACCGTCGTCATCATGCCGACCTTGATGCCAAACGCGTCGTCCAGTGCCTTGGCTACGGGCGCCAGGCAGGTCGTCGTGCAGGATGCCGCCGAGATGACGGTGTGCTCAGCCTTGAGCACTTCGTCGTTGATGCCGGCCACGACGGTGGCGTCGGGCTTGTCCTTGCCGTCGCCGGGGGCCGAGATGATGACGCGCTTGGCACCCGCGGTCAGGTGCGAGGCGGCGGCAGCACGCTTGACGAACTTGCCGGTCGACTCAATGACGACGTCGACGCCCAGATCCTTCCAAGGGAGCAGGGTGGGGTCCATCTGCGAGAACAGCTTGACCTGGTGGCGGCCGATGACGAGCGTGTCGCCCTCGAGCTTGACCTCAGCGTCGAGCTTGCGGTGGGTGGTGTCGAACTTCATCAGGTACGCCAAGGCCTCTGCGGGAGCCAGATCGTTGGCGGCGACGATGTCAAACGGGCAGTTGGGGTCGGTGGCGGCGATGCGTGCAAAGATGCGGCCGATGCGACCCAGACCATTGATCGCGATGCGAGGACGATGTGCAGTCATGCTTCACCCGTGCACACGGCCGGGGGGCTGGCCGTGCAAGAGGAGCGCCATCGACCGACGATCCGCACTGGCGCCTGCCAGGGGAAGAGTCGGCCGAAATCGCGGCGCAGTATGGTAAAAGCGCGGGTCTCCGAAGTCAATGCGAGCCCCGGCCGCCACCAAGACGTGATCCCTTCTCGCGTGAGGTCGGTGTCGACGAGCACGCCGCACGCACGGCCGCGTGGGGTGCCCGTCGCCCGGACGCACCTCGCCCCTGGAATGCCGATCGGAGCGAGTTGTCGTCGAGGCGGGGCAATCTCCATGGGCCGGTTGGTCGCGGCCCGTGCGTTCGTGCGGTCAGGCCGGTGCTGGCGGAGTCAGCCGTTTGAGCAGCTGATTGCCGATCCGGACCCAGACCGCAAAGATCAGTTCGTGTAGCTCGCGCCACGGCATCGGCGTGTCGGGTACGCGGAGGTGCTGCACCCGGACGTGACGCTTGCGTAGCCATTGCAGGAGGTTGTAGGCGATCATGCGGAGCACGCCCAGGGCCAGCATCGACTTGCCCTGGGTGCACCAGGCGCCGTCGTCCTCGTCCATCACCATGTCCAGCGACCAGTTGCAGTCGTTCTCGATCGCCCAGTGCCGCCGGACGAGTTGCAGCAGTTGCTTGGGCGACATGGTGGCGTGGGGCAGGTTGGTGCCGAAGTAGCGCAGCTCGACCTCATCGGGACCCTTGACGCGAGGCCGCGTGGTTTGCTCGACGACCAGCACCTGGCGCAGGTTCGTCCACCCGTTCCAGCCCTCGACCGCCAGCGAGCGCCAAAGCCGACGCCGGATCTGTCCCGTTCTGCAAGGTTCCCAATCCGACTCGGCGCTCGGTCCATGTTGGCGCTGTTCGGTCCTGAGCACTCGAGCCACCTCGGCGTGTAGCTCGGGCTTGTTCTCCTTGATGTTGCCGAACAGCCCCAAGCCGTCCCGGTCCATTTGCTCGAACAGCTCGCGGCTCCACAGCCCCGCATCCAGCGTGAAGTTGCTCGTCAGGTTGCGGTATTGCTCGCGCAGCCAGCGTATGAACGGCCGCACGTTGGTCATCTCCCCGGTATGCTTGACCTTCTCGGGATCGGTCTCGCTCGTCTTGGCCGGCCCCATCGTCCACTGCCCAAGCGCCGGCCGCCCCGGCGCGGAGATCAGCACCGCCCGTAAGGCACCCAGCCGCCAGTACACCGACTGCTTCTCCTTGTCCTCGAACTTCTGCGCCCACCCGTCGGCGTGGTGGTCGAGCGTTTCGTACTTTCCGTCGATGGCCGTCCAGTCCAACCGCAGACCTTCGCTCTGCAATTGTCCTCGGCTGCGCATGTCCTTGACCAGCGCGACTTGCAGCGGCAGCAGGTCGACATCGCTGAGGCGCATCAGCAGGTGCGTCAGCGCCGTGTCGCTGATCTTGCCGCTACATCGACCCAGGCCCAGCCGTCCCGACTCCCGTTCAACGTCGCGCAACGCGGCGCAGCCGGACAGCAGTCCGGCTAGCAGCGCCAGCAGCATGGATTCAATGGGGAACCGCTTGCCTCTCGGGTCCCGGGGATCGGCCACCGCCTGTAGCATCAGGCGCCTAAGCCGAGCCAGCCGTGGCAAGAGGTACTGCTCGACACGTAACTCGTTCTGCTGCAAAGTCTTCATCGGATGCCGTTTCCAGGTGGCCGGGGGTTCCGGCCGCGTAGGTTGTTTCGCAAGCACCAGCGTCGCCTGCGAAACGGCATCCGTCTATTTTGTTTCAAGTTCTATAGTTACGAGACTTTGAAGCAGGTCTTCCGGCCGCCACCCCTTTTCCACGCGGACCGGAAAGCGTTGCGGATTCCGGGAGGTCGCTGCGGCGGCAAGGGGAGGAGCGGAGGATACCCGAGTCCACCACCGGAGGGAGGCATTTCGCGGAAAAAGCGTGCACTGAACAGGTGCGGCGCGGTCAGCGGTGCGGTGCGCTGAGCGACTCGAGCAGCGCGGCGACCTGAGCCCCGGTGTGCGCGAGCTGCCGCAGGCCGGCCGCCGTCGCGACCATCAGCCCGGTGATGCCGAGCCCGCAGACCGCTCCCACGATAGCGCCAGCGGTGACGAGAACGGATCCGCCGGCACCGACAAGCACGCTGCCCAGCACGGCGATCAGCACCGCAAACGAGATCGTCCCGAACAAGCCGGCGCCGATTTCCAGCCCACGGGCCATCAGGTCCAGTGTGGCAAGGCGCGCCCGATGCTCGGTGATCAGCGCGACCATGCGGTCGGATTGCAGCGGAAACACAGACGGGACAACGGGTTGGCCGGCGCGCCAAGCGGGTGCCGCGGCCTGTTGCGGCAGGATGGTTTGCTGCTGCGAGATTTGCGCAGGTGGTGGACCGCGACGCACCAGCTTTCCGGCCGACGGGGGCGGCGGCTGGGGCGCCCCACGCGGTGAAGGGGCGTCGCCGGGTGAGAACATGCGAATGACGTCAGAGGTTTCGCGCGCTCGCGGGGGACGTTGAGGGTCGCCAGAGCGCACCGGATGCACCAAGCCGGGGTCGGCGTGGCGCGGGGCGGATGGCAGCTTGGGCGGCTGCTCCATGCCCGGCGGAAGCAGCGTGGGGCGCCGGTCGCGGGGAGCGGGAACACGCCTGAGCAGGTCGGCCTGCTGGCGTGCGCGCAGCGCCTCGGGAAGCTCAGGTTCGTCGGGCAGTGCGGCGATGTCGACGTGCTCGGCCGTGGACGCGCGCATGGGCGTGCCGCTGGGAAACGAGTCGGGCAGATCGTCGGGCGGAAGCGGCGGCGCAGCTGTCCCCTGCGTCCGGCCGTGCAAGGGCGGCGTCGGGGCGGTGGTCGCCTTGGGGCGGGGGACCGGGGGGGGCCGCTCGTCGAAGCTCATCGCGCGGTCTCCTGAGGGGTCGGCGGCTTTGCCTGAACGGGGGCGGCAGCGGGCTGCGTCGCTCTGCACTGCGACTCGGCCAGCCCCAGCACGCGCTCGAGCTGTTCCTTGGCCCCGACCGGAAGGGTGCTTTTTTGCAGGGTAGAGCGCAAGCCCTCGATGCGCGGCAGCGGCATGCAGAGGTTGCTCTGACGTTCGAGGTCGATCAGGTGCGCCTGCGCCACCACAGGGCCCAGCAGGGACGCCGCGGGCAGTTTGGGGCGGCCAAACGCGAACAGGTCGGCGGGCATCGCCGTGAAAGCCGACGCGCCCTGGATGGGCTTGAGCCCCTTGCCCGCGAGCGCTTGGGCATAGCCGAGGACGACGGCCTCGATGGGCGTCAACTGGTCGATACGCAGGGACTTCTGCTGGTCTGCGGAGGCGTTGATCAGTCCGTGGCGGCGCAGAATCGCGGCCCAAGCGACCGCGGCGTTGTCGTCGGACCCGATCCGCTGCATCAGGACAGAGGCGTTCAGCACGGCAAGCGCGAGGTCGCCGGTGGTGTCGGTCTTCAGCACGTCTTCCAGCGCAATCTCGTCGAGGCGGGTGAAGGCGATCAGCCGCGCCACTTGGGGCTTGTCGGCATAGGCACGAAAGAAGGGGGCGGCGACCACAAACGGCACCCCCAGCGCGTGAAGACTGGGCGTCGGAGAGCCGTCGGGGCGACTTGCCGGGCGACCACTGCGGTCGACGATGGCGGTTTCGGCGACAGGCGCGGGCAGCAGGATCGGCCCCGCGAAGGGCTCGAGTTGCTTGGGCTTGCACGCGGCGGTGAAGGGCGCGGCCAAGGCGGCCACCCGTTCGGCAGCGTCGAGTTGGACGCTTTCGTTGCCACCGGCCCGTGCGGCTTCGAGCAGCCCCAGACCGAGACCGCACTGCTGCTTCTTGGTCCCACCGGCCGTCGCCTTGGCAAGGGCCAACGCGAGCTTGGGCGCCTGATGCTCGGGGGCGAGCGCGACGGCCTTCTCCAGCAGTTGGATGGCGCCGGCCTTGTCCAGCTTCTTGTTGCGGCGGGTCAGCACCTTGGCATCAGAGCCCGAGGCAAGCGTCCGCACCCAGCCCAGCACCAGCGCCTGTCGGGCGTCCAGGTTGTCGACCGTGATGTCCTGCTTGCGCAGTGCGCCGCTGGGGCCAAGCGTCAGGCGCGCCTGAATGGCTTGTGTCACGAACGGATCCACATTGTTGCTAGCGACCCCTTCGGGCCCGATGGCGTCGATGATGGCGAGCGCCTTGTCGGACGGAATCCGCCGGTCCAAGGCCCGTTCGCGGGTGACCAGGGTCAGGTAGCCGGCGCTGCGCACCTCGACGACGACGGGATGCTCCAGATAGGCCTCAGCGTACTGCGCCCGCACCGTCAGGGGCGTTACCGCAGCGGTCGCCGGGTCCGTGACCCCGGGTGCTGCGAGTCCCGCAGCGGCCGTCAGGGTCAAGGCGCAAGCCGCTGTCCACCATGCGAAACCGTACCCGACCCACCGAGCCATTCGAACCTCCCGTAGCATGACGAACGCCAGAGCATACCCGAACCCGCAGCGCATCCAAGGTGCCTGCGTCTGCGTCTTCTGGACAACCCGCCCGGTCTGCCCGACCATCCGCCGGCGCCCCACGGGCCCCCGGAGCCTGCCCCCTTGAGAAGCAAGCTGTTCCAGCGGAGATTCGTCGTCGTTGCGGGCAAGGGCGGCGTCGGCCGCTCGACCGTGTGCGTCGCGCTGGGGCTTGCTGCCGCGCGTTACGGCCTGCGGACCTGCATCGTGCAACTCAACACGCAGGACGACGTGGCCCGGCTGTTCGGTTGCGAGGCCGGCAGCTATGCACCGGTGCCGCTTGACCCGGACCTGCCGCTGTTCGCTGCCAACCTACGGCCGACCGAGGCGCTGCGGGAGTACGGACAGCTCAAGCTGCGTTGGAAGGCCTTGCATCATCTGGTGTTCGAGAACGACGTGATGCGGCGGCTGCTGCGCATGGTCCCGGGCATGAGCGAGATGCTGTTGTTGGGCAAGGCTTGGCACATGGAAGCGCGGGAGCGACGCGACGACGGCACGCCTGCTTGGGACCTGTTGATCGTCGATGCTCCCGCGACGGGGCACGGGATCTCGCTGCTTCGGCTGCCGCAGGTCATTTTGGACGCCGTGCCGGTGGGGCCGATGGCAGAGGACGCGCGGCGCATGAAGGAACTGCTGGAGGACCCGCTGCGGACGTCGTTTCACGTCGTGACGCTGCCCCAGGAGCTACCGGCCACGGAGGCGATCGAGCTGTGCGAGCTCGCGCAGACGACGCTGGGGGTCCCCACCGGATACCTGTTCATCAATGCGGTGTTGCCTCGGCTGCTTGGCGACACGCAACGGCGACTCCTGCTGCGCGCAGAGCCCACGGTCGGCGAGACTCAAGTGCGACAGGCCTTGCAGTCGGTCGAGGCGTATGAGCACTGGCGCGAGGCGCAGCAGGCACAGGTGCAGCGGCTGCGGCGCGCGGTACACCTGCCAGTCGTGGAATTGCCCTATGTGTTCGAGCGTATGGACCGCACGCAGGTGGAGCTGTTGAGTCAGGCGGCGGTCGCGTCCATGGAGACTACCGACACGCGACGAAGGGTCGGAGAGGGGGCGCGATGAGGCGAACCATCGGCAGGACGCTGGGGGCACTGGCCCTTTGGGCGGGGCTGTGGACGGGGGCTGCGGCGCTGGCCGAGCCCGCCGCGACTCAGGCAAGCGGCGACGCCACCGCGCGAGAACTCCAGATGAAGAAGACGGTTTCGGAGGCTCCCGTGACGGTACCGGTCGATCTGGGTCAGGCGCGAAAGCGGGCGGAGGGGCTGGTGGCGGGCCTGAGGGCCGGCGACGCGGGCCTGCAGCTGGTCGACGTACAGCCGTTTGGCTCTGGCGTGGTCGAGCATTGGAAGCTGGGCAACGGCTTGCGGGTGCTGGTTGCCGCGGACCCCCAGGCTCCCGTTGTGGCCGTGCACACTTGGGTCGCGGTCGGCTCGGCCGGCGAGGTCCCCGGCAAGACGGGTCTTGCGCACCTGCTGGAACACCTGATGTTCAAGTCGACCAAGACCCGTCCCGCGGGCACGTTCGACCGGCTGCTCGAGCAAATGGGGGCGAGCGCCAACGCAGCGACTTGGCTGGACTGGACCTACTACCACGAGGTCGTGCCGCCGCAGCATCTGGCGACGGTGCTCGAGCTCGAAGCCGACCGACTGGCCAACCTTGACCTGAGCGCCACCGCCTTCAAGGCCGAGCTGGACGTGGTCAAGAACGAGCGGCGCGAGCATGTAGAGAACGACCCCGACGGCATCCTGGACGAGGCCGTGCAAAAAGCCGCTTATGGCAACCACCCTTACGGTCATCCGACGCTGGGCTGGGCGGAGGATCTGGACAAGCTGGAGCTGGCGGACGTTCTGGCCTTTCACGCCCGCCACTACGCACCCAATCGCATCACGCTGGTGCTGGTCGGTGCCGTCGAGACTGAAGCGGCGTTGCGAGAGGTGATCGCGCGCTACGGTCGGCTGCCCCCCGGTGCGCCGGTTGTCGAGCCCAAGCTGCCGCCCCTGACCTCACGCGGCACTGAGACCACATTGACGCTGGACGCCCACGCTGAGCGGCTGGCCCTGGCCTGGCCGACCGTGTTCGGCATGCACCCGGATCACGCCGCGTTGTCGGTGCTGACCGAGGTCCTGTTCAATGCCGACTCAGCTCGGCTGCAGCGGGGGCTGATGTTCGACTCGAGCGTGGCGTCCGACGTCGAGGCGTCGCTGGGCGGTCTGCGCCACACGAGCCTGCTGGACGTGCGGGTCGCGGTCATGCCGGGTCGCACGGCCCGGCAGGCGTTGCAGCTGCTGGACGCAGGACTCGCGGCCCTGTTGGGCGACCGCCCCGTCACCGACGACGAGGTGCGCGGCGCCAAGAATCGCTTGAAGATGGACCACTACCGCGAGCTCACGGGCGTCGACGGCCGCGCCGAGACCTTGGGCGATCACCAGACGACCTTTGGCGACGCGGGGACGCACAGCGCGTGGTGGCAGGCGGTAGCCTCGGTGACGACGGCCGATGTGCAGCGGGTTGCGCGCACCTATCTGGTGAACGACCGACGCGTCGTCGTCTTGGGAGTCGTGCCGGCGCCGCAGGTGGTCGAAAACCGAGCAGGCAGGAAGATTCGATGAAGACCCGGACCGCCGCCACTGCCGCAGTCCTGGTCGCCGCCGCGTTTGCGTGCGTCTGGGCGCCAGGTGTCGCAACTGCCCGCCCCAAGAGAGGAAACTTGCCGCCCGTCACCGTCGTTCAGCGTCCATGGCCGCCCATCGTCAGCGTGCGCATCGTCATCGGCTCTGGGTCGCTGGCCGATCCCGCGGGTCAAGAGGGCATGGCTCAGCTGTGCTGGTCGGCCGCCTTGCGGGGAGCCGGGGCGCGCGATCGTGCGGCGCTGGCTGAAGCGCTGGACTCGCTGGGTGCCAGCCTGGACGAGTCGGTCGACAAGATCGGCACGGTGATCGCCGGGTCGGTTCCGGTCGAAGAGCTCGATGCGTTTGTTGCGCTTGCCGCGGATGCCGTCTTGCGGCCGCGATTCGATGCCACGGAGGTCGCAGAGGCGCGCAAGAGCCTGCTGGGCGATCTGGTGCTGCTGCGCGACGACGACGAGTCGCTTGCCCACGACGCTCTCGGGCGATTCCTCTACCGCGGCCAGCTTCTGGGGCGGCCCACGACGGGCACCGAGCAGAGCCTGCCGCGCATCGAAGCCGACCATGTGCGGGCTTGGCACAAGCAGCAGGTTGTGCTGGGCAACGTGCGGATCGGCTTTGCCGGTGACATCACGCAGGACCGCGCCGACGTGCTGGTCCAGAAGTATTTTGCGGGGTTGCGGCCGGGCAACACGACAGCGGTTCGCGTGCAGCGGCCAGAGGCGGACGGGCGGCGGCTGTTGCTGCTCGACAAGCCCGGCAGCAGCCAGGCGCAGATCCTCTTTGCGCAGCCCGTGCTTGCGGCTGGGTCCAAGGACCTGCCTGCCCTGCTGGTGGCGAACACGGTGTTGGGCGGTTCGTTCACGTCGCGTTTGGTTCGCGAGATCCGCGAGTTGCGCGGCTGGGCCTACAACACCTGGTCCGCGGTGGCGGCCGGTCCGCAGGTCTCGACCCTGGCGATTGGCATGGCCACGGGCAACGCAGACGCTCCGGCGGCGCTGGATTTGGCCGTCAAGGTGTTGGGCGAACTGAAGCGGGAAGGGGTGACGCCTGCAGAATTGCGACTGGCCAAGGACTACCTGAAGGGCTCGCACCGCTACTCGCTGGAGACCGCCGACCGTGAGCTGAACCAAAGGATGCGCGCGGCCGAGCTGGGGCTGCCCGCCGACAGCGTCGACACCTTTCCCGCCCGCGTAGAAGCTGTGGACGAGAAGACCGTCGAGCGCGTGCTGCGCGAGCAGCTGACGCCTGAGCACCTGGCGGCCTTGGTCGTCGGCTCGTCGCGCGTGCTGAAGGACAAATTGGCTAGCAGCGAAGCAGGTTTTGCCGTCGAGTCGATCCCGGCGCGCGGAATGCCCGAGACCACGACCGGCCATGGTCGGCTGGTGGGAGAGCAGCCGCCGCCCGAGCCCGATGCGCCGCCGCCAGAGGTGCCGGACCAGCTCGAAGGGCCCACCGAAGAGCTCGATCCGGTAGACGAATCATCGGTCCCCGAAGTCGTCGAGGGTACCGACGGCACGCCAGCTGACGAGACGGGAGACGAAGCGACCGACGGCACCGACGACGGCACCGACGGAGAGGTGGACGGGGCCGAGGACACCCAGGACGAAGAGAGCGCCGACGATGGCAGCGATGTCGACGATGGTGCGGATCTGGATGAGCCGCCCCCTGCGCCCAAGCCGGTGATCAAGGCCGCGACGCCGAAGTCGTCCTCCAAGCCGCCTGCCGCCAAGCCTGCACTTGCCAAACCCGCGCCTGCGACCAGGACGACCCCGACCAAGGCCGCGCCTCCAGTGACGCAGGGCAAGGCTGCATCCTCAAAGGGCAAGCCAACAGCGAAAGCCAAGCCAGCAGCGAAAGCCAAGCCAGCAGCGAAAGCCAAGCCCGCCGCCAAGGTCAAGGCGTCTGCCAAGAGCAGGCCGGCCGCGAAGGGCAAGTCCGCACCCACCAAGGGCAAGCCGGCTGCGGCGAAGGGCAAGGCCCCCGCAAAGGGGAAGAAGCGATGACCGCCGAAGTAGACCTGCGGCGCGTCGATGCCTTTGCCAAGCGCGCGCACCACGGCCAGACACGCAATACGGGCGACAACACGGCGCCGGAGGTGCCCTACATCGTCCATCCCCGCGCGGTGCGTCGATTGCTGGCGAGCCACCCGGACCCAGCGGTGCGTACGCCGTGGGTGCAGGCGGTGGGGCTGCTGCACGACGTGTTGGAAGACTGCGACGTGTCGCGGGACGAGCTGCAGGCGGCGTTTGGCGAGCCCATCGAGCACGCGGTGTGGTTGCTGTCGAAGGAACTGAAGGCCCAGCCCGGCTCGCACCGAGACGACTACTGGGAGGCGCTGGCCGCGGCGCCGCTGGTCGTCAGGCAGGTCAAGGCCGCCGACCGCATCGACAATCTGAGGTCCTGCCTGAAGTGGCATCGGGTGCGGCTGGCGACGAAGTATCTGGACGAGACGCCCCGCAAGGTTCTGCCGCTGGTGGTGGAGGACGCGCACCTGTACGCGACGCTCGCCCGCCTGCTGGCGCGCGTCCGCGAAGCCTATCCGGAAGTGGGGAGGAAGCCGTGACCGTGGTCCAACGTATTGCCTTGCTTGGCCTGATGTTCGTCGGTCTGGTCGCCTGTCGAGCCCCTCTGCCACCGCGTGCAAGTGCCGATGCGGGTCCGGTGCCTGCGACGCCTGCGTTGCCCGCGGAAGCCACGCCGACGACGGCTGCTGTCGCGTCCCCTCCGCCGGGTCTGCTGGGCGCCGAAGCGGCCAGCTTGGTCGGCGCCCCGCGCAACCTGGACCGCGTGTTGGCGCTGGGGCCCGGCAGTGGTCTGCTGGGCGACAAGCTGCGCGAGGCGGATTTCGCTCATGCTTCCGCGGTGTCGTGGACGGTTCCCGGCCAGCGCCCCGGCACGACCCGCACCTACGTCGCCCTGTCCGACCGGCCTCTGTGCGGTCCCGTCGACCGTGCGTTGGGGTTGTCTCGCTTGGTCGACGGTGCGCAGCTGCTCGTGTTCGGTTTGGCCGAGACCGCCACCGCCACCGATCTGCAGGTCCCCGTTCAGGCGACCGTTGCGTACGGCAAGGCGCAGTCAGGCGTGTTGCAGTACGAAGGTCGAGCGACGGGAGGGCAGGTGCGCGTCGTGTCGCCTGTCGGCAGCAAGTCCAGTCTCTATGCGGTGTTTGCGGTGATGCTGCGCGGTCGTGGCGGGTTTTCCACGGAAGTGCAGGGGCGCCTTCAGCCCACCCCGTGTCCGACCGGGCTGGCCCCCGCTTTCGGTCCGCCACCGGCAGCGGCAAAGCCCTGACCGACCCCCGATTCCCGCCTGTTTGGTTGACATTACGAGCCTGCCCGCCTACGTTCGCCGCCCGGGCTCGTATCGGCGCTCGCCCTTTTCGGCGCTCGACCCGGCAGCTCCCGCGACATCGCGTTTTCGTTTATCGTTCCGGCAACTTTGCTGGGCGAGCGCGTGCCGTGTTCCTTGTCCAGGGAGCGCCGGATGGCCGTCAAGCCGAAACCGACCAAGTTCATCTTCGTGACCGGCGGCGTCGTGTCGTCCATCGGCAAGGGCCTCAGCTCGGCCTGCTTGGGGGCGCTGCTCGAGGCGCGCGGTCTGCGCATCACGAACATCAAGCTCGACCCGTACATCAACGTCGACCCCGGCACGATGAGCCCGTACCAGCACGGCGAAGTGTTCGTCACCGACGACGGCGCGGAAACCGACCTGGATCTCGGGCACTACGAGCGGTTCACCTCGTCGGTGATGAAGCGCGGCAACAACTTCACCACCGGCCAGGTGTACGACGCCGTCATCCAGCGCGAGCGGCGCGGCGAGTACCTGGGCGGCACGGTGCAGGTGATTCCGCACATCACCGACGAGATCAAGGCCAAGATTCTCGCAGCGGCTGAGGGCGTGGACATCGCGATCATCGAGGTGGGCGGCACGGTGGGCGACATCGAGTCGCTGCCGTTCCTTGAAGCGATTCGCCAGATGCGGCTCGACGTCGGCTGGCGCAACGCGATCAACATCCACGTCACCCTGCTGCCCTACATCAAGACGGCGGGCGAGGTGAAGACCAAGCCCACGCAGCACTCGGTCAAGGAGCTGCGCGAGATCGGCATCCAGCCCGACATCATCCTGTGCCGCAGCGACATGCCGGTCGACGACGCGTTGAAGGGCAAGATCAGCCTGTTCTGCAACGTGCAGCGCGACTGCGTGATCCTGGCGCCCGACGTCGACTGCATCTACGACCTGCCGCTCAAGCTGCATCAGCAGGGGTTCGACGGACAGGTGCTCGAGCTGCTGGACATCTGGTCCAAGGAGCCGGACCTCGAGCCGTGGGCCGAGTTTGCCCGCGTGTACAAGGGTGCGCCGCGCGAGGGCAAGATCGGTCTGGTCGGCAAGTACGTGGAATTGCACGAGAGCTACAAGTCGTTGAACGAGGCCCTGACCCACGCAGGCGTTGCCAATGGGGCGCGGGCGCAGGTTGAGTTCATCGACGCCGAGGAGCTGGACCGCGCCGAGGACCCCGAGACCCTGTTGGGTCACTTGGACGCGATCCTCGTCCCCGGCGGCTTCGGCCTGCGCGGGGTCGAGGGCAAGATCCGCGCCGTGCAGTACGCCCGTGAAAAGCGCTTGCCGTTCTTCGGGATCTGCCTGGGCATGCAGATTGCGGTCATCGAGTACGCGCGGCACGTGGTCGGACTCGAGGACGCCCACTCGACCGAGTTCGCGCCCGAGTCGCCTTTCCCCGTCATCGACTACATGGAAGACCAGCGCGCGATCACGAACAAGGGCGCCACCATGCGCCTGGGCGCGTATCCCTGCGTGCTCAAGGCGGGTTCGCTGGCGGCCAAGGTGTACGGCACCACGGAGATCTCCGAGCGCCATCGCCACCGTTTCGAGGTCAACAACGCCTTCCGTGCCCAGCTCGAAAAGGCGGGGCTTGTGCTCTCGGGGCAGTCGCCCGACGGCAAGCTTGTGGAAATGTGCGAGATTCCGGACCACCCGTGGTTCCTGTCGTGCCAGTTCCACCCCGAGTACAAGAGTCGGCCGCTGGTGCCGCATCCAATCTTCAACGCGTTCGTCGCCGCCACGCTTGCCTACAGCCGTAGCCGACCCGCGCAGGTCCCCGCGTGACGCAAGGGCTGCTGTCGGTCGTCGCGACGCCCATCGGCAACTTGGGCGACCTGTCGCCGCGCGCGGTGCAGGCGCTGACGGACGCCGAGCTGGTGCTGTGCGAGGACACCCGTCACACGGCAACCCTGATGCGCCACATGGGGTTGCATCGTCCGCTGCGGTCGCTGCACGCGCACAACGAGACCGACCAGATCCCGCGCATCCTGCAAGAGCTGGCCGAAGGGCGGCGGATTGCGCTGGTCTCGGACGCCGGGACACCGTGTCTGTCGGACCCCGGCGCGCGCCTGGTCGATGCCGTGCAGCAGGCGGGCGAGCGGATCGAGAGTATCCCCGGACCGTTTGCCGCGGCGGTGGCGCTGGCGGCCAGCGGTTTTGCGCCGATTCCCTTTGCGTTCTGGGGTTTCCTGGCCAAGAAGGCGGGCGAGCGGCGCACCGAGCTGCGGGCGCGGCTGCGGCCGGGACCGGACGGCCAGCCGATGACGCACGCGTTCTATGTGCCGGGCAGGGACTTGCGCGAGTTCGTGGCGGATCTGGCAGAAGTCGCGCCGGTCGCCCGGGTCGACGTGGCCCGCGAGCTGACCAAGATCCACGAGGGCCATCTGCGCGGAACGCCTGCGGAAGTCGATGCGCTGTTGCTGGAAGAGATGCTGCGGGGCGAGGCGGTGGTGTTGGTCGAGGTGGGCGCGGCGAGCACACCGCTCAGCGAGGCGGAGGCGCACGATCCGGCCGAGCTGGTGCGCAAGGCGCGCGAGGCCGGGCGCGACCGCAAGCAGGCGCTGCGCGACATCGGGCAGGTTACCGGCTTGTCGCGCAAGGCTCTGTATTCGCTTTGGGTGTCGGAAGGTGGCGTGGAGGGAGACGAGTAGCTTCCGCCAGCCACGCAACCCCTACAAATACCGATCCACCACCCGCCCAAGCGCCGGCACGGCCTGGGACGTGTGGTCCTTGGCGCTGGGCCGCAAGGTCGCATACGCCTTGGCCACCCCGCGGTTGTCGATCTTGTCGGCGCGTGCGTCGGTCACCTCGAGCAGCTTCTCGGCCACGGCGGCGGCGTCGATGGCCACGAAAGTCCCGAAGGTGCGCCCCGGAGGGCCGGACTGCCAGCGCTCGAAGTGCCCCTCCAGCTTGGCGACCCAGTCGTCCAGCAGGGCATCGATCACGCTCTGGATGAAGCCGGGCTTGACGGCTTTGACCATCCTGAAGGCTGCTTTCACCGCCAGCCCCGAGAAGCCGGACTTGCGGTCGACCTCCTCGTCGAGCATCCGGGCGCAGTCGCGGATGAGGTTCGGGCGGTTCTCTGGTGTCAGCAGCTTGTCCTTGAGCATGGGGATCTTCCTCTGGCTATTCAGGGGGTTCTAGGGCGTCGCGTTGACCCACTCGGCGCCGTCTTCGGTCGTTTCCTTCTTCCAGATCGGTACGCGCTTCTTCAACTGGTCGATCACGTACGAACACGCGTCGAAAGCCTCGCGCCGGTGCGGCGCCGCCACTCCGATGGCGACCGCCACCTCGCCCAGCGTCAGGTGTCCCACGCGGTGCAGCACACGCGCGTCGATCAGACCGAATTGGTCGATGGCTTCCTGGCAGATCGCCTCGAGCTCTTGCAGCGCAAGCGGAGGATAGGCTGAGAAGTCCAGACTCTGCACGGACTTGCCGCGGTTCTCGCGCCGCACCACGCCCACGAATGTCGCGATGCCGCCGGCGCCGTCCAGCGTCAGCAGCGCCTCGGCCTCGCCCGGGACGATCGGTCGGTCGACCAGTTGCGCCCGTCCACTGCCGCCACTCGCCGCAGGCAGCACCAGCACCTCGTCGCCCCCCAGCAACACGTCGCCATCGACCGCGAAGGCGTCGTTGCGGGCAAAGCGGGCGTAGGGCAGCAGCCGCGTCAGTCCCGGATGCAACGCCACGATTCTTTGACGCAATGCCCCGATCGACTCGCCCGGCACGAAGGGCACGACCTCAGCGTCGCAGCCCGCAGCATCGCGCGCCGAGGCAAAGTAGCGGACCCGCAGATGGTGTTCAGAAGTCTTCGGATCCATGGGACTCCAGCGATACCTAGCCGGGCTGCACGTACCGCGCCACCAGCTTCTTGACCCCGACTTTGGCGAACTGCACGGTCAGGTGCGCCTGGTCGCCATAGCCGTCGACGGCCAGCACCTTGCCGGGACCGAACACCTTGTGCGTCACCTTGCTTCCCGGCGCATAGCCGTCGCCGCTGGTGCGATCGACCACCGGCTCGTCGTCGCCCAGATGGCGCGGTCCCGGGTCCGCACCAGCAGGGCGTGTCCAAGCGCCCGGTCTGGCCGCGGCTCCTCCCGGCGGGGCACGCCAACCTGTCGTGCGCGTTGCGGATCCCGCGCCGCTGGTCGAGCTGGCTCCGGCTCCCCACGCCGACCCGCCGCCGCCCGTGGACCAGGCTCCCGCGCGCCCACCCCAGCTGGACCCCGCGTACTCGGGCGCGTGGTCCACCTCGACCAGCTCGCGCGGCACGTCGGCAAGGAAGGGCGACGGCTCGCTGGGCATCTCGGCCCCGCCGAACTTGCGGCGCATCCGGGCGCGCGTCAGGTACAGCTTCTTGCGGGCACGCGTCATCGCGACGTAGAACAGCCGACGTTCCTCTTCGATGTCGCGGGGTTCTGCGGACTCCTTGACCACCATCGCGTGGGGCAGCAAGCCGTCTTCCAGGCCCACGATGAAGGCGACGTCGTACTCCAGCCCCTTGGCCGCGTGCATGGTCATCAGCGACACCTTGGCCGTACTGCCCAGCGCATCGGTGTCGGCGACCAGCGCGACCTGATCCAAGTACGCGCGCAGACTGGGGTCCGGGGCCGTGTCGGCGTGCTCGGCCATTGCGCCCAGCAGCTGCTCCAGGTTCTCCAGACGACTCTCTGCCTCGACGCTGTGCTCGGCGACCAGCGCCTGCCGCAGCCCGGTCTTGTCGAGCACCAGCCGCCCCACCACGTCGGCGCGCTTGCCCTCGATGCCGTCGCGCAGCCGCTCGACCAGATCCTGAAAGGCCCGCAGCTTGTCGCGCGCCTTGCCCGCAGCGCCGGTCCGCAGCATCGCCTCACACGCAGAAGGCAGCGAGAGTTGGCGCAAATGGGCGTACTCCACCACCCGGTCGATCGTCGTGTCGCCGATGCCGCGCCGGGGCGAGACCACGGCACGCAGCCAGCCGGCGGAGTCCTCGCTGTTCACCAGCAGGCGGCACCAGGCCAGCGCGTCCTTGACCTCGGCGCGCTCATAGAACCGCTGGCCGCCGATCAGGACGTAGGGCAGGCGGAACCGCCGCATCGCCTCTTCCAGCTGGCGCGATAGCGCGTTGGTCCGGTAGAATACCGCGAATTCACTCAGAGGATACGCGTCGCGCAGCTTCTCGATCTGCCGCGCCACAAAATCCGCCTCGTCGCGATCGGTGCCCGCCACGTGAAGCCGCAGCTTGTCGCCCGCCCCCGCTTCAGTCCACAGCACCTTGCCGTGCCGCTCGCGGTTGTGCTGCACCACCGCCGTGCTGGCCTGCAGGATGGTCGAGGTCGAGCGGTAGTTGCGCTCGAGCTTGATCACGGTCGTGTTCGCAAATTTGTCTGGGAACTTCAGGATGTTGTCGACTTCGGCGCCGCGCCACGAGTAGATGCTCTGGTCGTCGTCGCCCACCACGCACAGGTTGCCGTGTACTTGGGTCAGGATCTTCAGCAGCTCGAACTGCGCGAAATTCGTGTCCTGAAACTCATCGACCAGCACGTAGCGAAAGCGCGTCGAGACCTGCCGCGCCAGCTCGGGGTCGTTGGCCAACACCTGCACCGGTCGCAGCAACAGGTCGCCAAAGTCCACGGCGTTCGCCAGACGCATCTGCTTCTCGTACTCGGCGTACACCTGCAGCGCGCGCTGGCCCTCGGACGAGTCGATCTCGCGCGCCAGCCGCGGGTCGCCGGGCAGCAGGCAGCGGTTCTTGGCGCGGTCGATGAACCAGGCGAAGTGCTTGGGCTTGTGCGTGTTTTCCGAGAGCTGCAGCGCCTTCATCGCCCGGCCGATCATCTTCAGCTGGTCGTCGGTGTCGTAGATCGAGAAGCCCGACCGCAGCCCTGCCTGGTCTGCCAGCTGCCGCAGCAACCGCACGCCCATCGAGTGGAACGTGCCCAGCCAGATGTCGTTCGCCGCTCCGCCCAGCAGGTGCCCGACGCGCTCGCGCATCTCTCCGGCAGCCTTGTTGGTAAACGTCATCGCGAGGATCTGCCACGGCGCCACATTGCACGCCGCGATCAGCCACGCGATGCGGTGCGTGATCACGCGCGTCTTGCCCGACCCTGCTCCCGCCAGGACCAGTAGCGGACCGTCGGTGCACAGGACCGCGCGGCGCTGCTCGGGGTTCAGGGGGGCGACAAGCGGGTGGTTGGCGACGTGGGGCGGCAGGTCTTGCAAGGGGTCCAGGAACGTCATGGGCCCCGAGTGGAGCATGCCGATCGCCGCAGGGCAAGGTCGAACCCGGTGCTTGCGGTGGACAAGCGCCGCGGGTTCCGCTACTCCGCGCGGCTTGACCCGGACCCCGTCCCGACTCGCCGCAAGGAGCCGCCAGCAATGCCCGCGCCCGCCGCCGCCCCTCGCCCGTCCCCTTCGACCGCGCCGCGCTTCCCCATCGACCGGGGGCCGTCGGCTTGGGTGGGCTGGGTCTTCCAGGTGCTCTTCACCGCGCCTTGGGCCCGCATCGACGCCCGCGACAAGTCCGAACGTCTGGGGCGCCTGACGGCGCGCCAGGCTCTGGTGGTCACTGCCGTCGTCTCGGCGCTGATGCTCGTGCTGCTGCGCTTTGTCGTGATGGACCGCGGCGTGCAGTCGGCGATGGCCGTCTCGTTCGTCGGGCTGGTGGGAGAAGTGTCGCCCGAGTGGGGGCGAGCAGCGGCGAACTACCAGCGGCTGGGCGTCAACCTTGCCTGGGTCGTGGGCTGCTTTGCCTTCTACTTCGCAGTGCCGGCGCTGGTGGTCAAGCATGTATTCGGCATGACGCTTGCGGACTTCTACCTTAAGCCCCGCGAGTACACCCGCCACCTGCCGCTGTACGGCCTGCTGTTCCTGCCGGTCGCCGCGCTGGTGCTGCTGGTCGCCAAGTCGCCGGAATTCCTGCAACAGTACCCGTTCTATCAAGACGCGTCGGGTTGGACCGACCGGTTGATGTGGGAGTTTGGGTACGCCCTGCAGTTCTTCTCGCTCGAATTCTTCTTTCGCGGCTTCATGTTGCGGGGGATGTCGGCCGAGCTGGGGTCGATGGCCGTCATGGCGATGATGATCCCGTACTGCATGATCCACTTCGGCAAGCCGCTGCCCGAGTGCCTGGGCTCCATCATCGCCGGCATGGTGCTGGGAACGCTGGCGATGGACACGCGCAGCATCTGGGGCGGCGTGACGATCCACGTCGCCGTGGCTTGGATGATGGACGGCGCGTCGCTGTGGCAGCAGGCGGCGCTGACAGGCCACAGCGGCTAGTTCACGGTGCCGAGATCAGGGCAAACGGCCCGTCGCGACAGCGTTCCGGTGCGGTGGAGCCCGGCGGCGTCGGCGAGTTCGCCCTTGACCGGCTACCAGCCCGTCATTAGCATGGGCCGACGGATGCACCGCGCTGGTTCGGTACCTGACTGACCCCCAGCGGGCGCCAGGTGGCGGCGCCGAATCCGCTCCCCGCCCACAAAGGTGGGGCGCACTTTCGACGTCCCGGACCACCGGGAAGGAGGACACCATGGCTGAGCCCATCGAACTGGTCCCGCTGACTGACGAGCAGATCGAGCAGGCCCGGGCAGCGCTGGTAGAGAAGCGCGAACGGGTGCTTGCCGCGGTGAAGGCCGCCGAACAGAACCAGGACCCCGACGAGCTGCGCGTCGCCGACGAGATGGACCTGTCCAGCGTCGGCTACGATCAGGCGTTCGAGTTCCGTCTGCGCGACCGCGACGCGACGCTGCTGAAGAAGATCGACAAGGCCATCCGCCGCATCGAGCAGGGCGAGTACAACTTCTGCGAGGACTGCGGCAACACCATCGGCTCGGCTCGGCTGCTCGCGCGCCCCGAGGCCAACATGTGCATCGACTGCAAGGAGAAGCAGGAGCACATCGAGAAGATGTACGAGAAGCGCCGTCAGCGCATGACCTCGTTCGAGATGTAGCTCCCGTTTCGCCCCCCTTCGCCTCTGTCCCCCTCCCCAGCAGATCGACCCGCCAAAGCTCGAGGGGTGCCTCGTGTCCGAGCTGCTACCCACCTCGGTGACCCTGCGACGCTCGCGTCTGGTTCGCCTCGACGGCGGGGCCGAGTACATCTTCGATCAGCCAGTGGTGACGCTGGGTTCGATGGAAGACAACGACCTGGTCGTCGATGACGAGCGGGCCAGCCGCTACCACGCCCGCATCTACCAGGAGGGAGACGACTTCCTGGTCGAGGACCTGCGCAGCACCACCGGCACTTGGGTCAACCGCGTGCGCGTCCGCGACGCATTCCTGAAGAGCGGTGCGGTGATCCGCTTGGGCAACACGCAGTTTCGCTTCTCCGTGCTGAACGAGCGGGTTGAGATCCAGCCCAGCCAGTCCGAGGCGCTGGGCGCCATCGTCGGCAAGTCCGAGGCGATGCGCCGTCTGTTCACCACCATCGAGAAGGTGGCCCCCACCGGCGCGACCGTCGTGCTGGAGGGAGAGACCGGCACCGGCAAGGAGATCGTCGCCCGCACCATCCACCAGTGCAGCCAGCGCGCGGCCCAGACGTTCATCGTGTTCGATTGCGGCGCAGTGCAGCAAAACCTCATCGAGTCCGAGCTGTTCGGTCACGAGAAGGGCTCGTTTACCGGCGCTCTGGCCTCGCGGCAGGGTCTGTTCGAGATGGCCCACGGCGGCACGATCTTCCTTGACGAGATCGGCGAGCTGGCCCTGGACCTGCAGCCCAAGCTGCTGCGGGCGCTGGAGCAACGCGAGATTCGGCGGGTCGGCGGCAATCGGCCGGTCAAGATCGACGTGCGCGTGATTGCCGCGACCAATCGCGATCTGCAGGCTGAGGTTGCTGCGGGGCGGTTCCGCGAGGACCTGTTCTATCGCTTGGGCGTCGTGCGGCTGAGGCTGCCGGCCCTGCGCGAGCGGCGTGAGGACATCAAGCTGTTGGCGCACCACATGCTGCAGCACGGCGCGTTCAACCGCACAGCCGACGGGCCACGGGTCAAGGGGATCTCGCACGAGGCCGCCGATGCCCTGACCGCCTACGACTGGCCGGGCAACGTGCGGGAGTTGGGCAACGTCGTCGAGCGCGCCTGCTCGTTCGCCGAAGGGGACTTCATTCAGGTCGAGGACCTTCCCGACCACATCAGCGGCCAAGGGCCCGCCCGCAGTCGCCGGCAGGAGACGCAACAGACCGAGCCGTTGCGCGGTTCTTCGTCCACCCCGTTGCTGTCGGACCAGACCTTCAAGACCGCAAAGGAAGTCTGGCTGGGCGCCTTCGAGCGCGACTATCTGGCCGCCCTGCTGGCACGGCACTCCGGCAACCTCAGCCAGGCCGCCCGGGAAGCCGACGTCGACCGCAAGCACTTCCGTCGTCTGGCCCGCAAGTACCACCTGCTGCCCACGCGCGATGGCGAAGCGGACGAGGAAGACGAAGCGTGAGAGCCGCAACCTTCAGCGGGCGCCTGTCGGATGTCGCTGTAGCGCTTGCCCTTTGGGTGGGCGCGGTCGCGTTTGTGGTCGCCACCAACGACATGGGCTTCGTCCGCGACGAGGCCTTCTACTTCGCCCACGCCGAGACGTACCAGGACTGGTTCGTGCGGGTGGAGAAGGGCGGCGAGTCGCGGTCCAAGGCCTTGGAACGCGATGAGATCCTCGACACCTGGCGCAACAACCCGGAGCACCCGCCGCTGAACAAGATGCTGTTCGGGTGGTCGTGGCGCGCGTTCGGCCGCAAGCTGCGCCCTGCGGAGGGCCTGCGCGAAAAGGACGGCCGCGTCGAGGTCAGCCTGGCACAACTCGGCCCCTCGCATGGCTTTGCTGAGGGCGCGAGGGTCCGGCTGCTGCGTCCGCAAGTCGTGGGCAGCTCGTCCGACGTCGACCCGCGTCTGCTGATCGGCGGCGAGGTGATCAGCCGACAGCCCGCCCGTGCAGTGGTTCGTCTGGACAAGGGTGCAGACCTGACGCGACTGCAGGCGGTGTGCCCGGACGCCGGACCCGGTCCCGACGGCGTGATCCGCCGCACCGGCTGCGAGGCCGTCGAGTCGAGGACGCTCTACTTCCTCAGCGAATCCGACGCGATGCGCTTTCCGGGCGCCGTGTTCGCCGGCCTGATCGTGGCGATTCTGTACCTGGCAGGGCGTCTGTTCTTCTCCGACCGCTACACCATCGGCCCCAAGGGGCGCTTGGCGCGGCCGTTCGCGCTGCTGGCGGCGGTGGGCTACCTGTGCCTGCCTCGGCCGTTTTACCATGCGCATCTGGCGGTGTTCGACACCACGATCACGGCGCTGCTGCTGCTGACGACGTTCGCCTGGCACCGCTCGCTGCGGTCGAAGCCTTGGATCTGGATCACGGCCGTGCTGTGGGGGCTGTCGCTGCTGGCCAAGCACAACGCCTTCTTCCTGCCGGTGCCGTTCGTGGTGCATTGGCTGTGGAATGGGTGGCGCGAGCGGCAGATCCGCGTCGTGGCACCGCTTTCCGGCTGGAAGTCGTGGGCGACTCTGGCTGCGGCCGGCGCGCTTGCGGTGTTGGCGGCGGTCCTGGTGCACCCTGCGGCAGGGCTGGCACTCGGACTGTGGGCGCTGGCGAGTCGCAAGCGAGAAGTGGAGCTGCCGCCCGTGCCGATGGCGTTTTTCGCGATGCTGCCGATCGGCTTTGCGATGTTGGTCGCGTTCTGGCCGCTGCTGTGGGTCGACCCGCTGGAGAATCTGGCGCGCTGGATCGAGTTCCACCTGCACCACGAACACTACATGCAGGCCTACTTTGGCAAGGTGGAAGCGCTGCCGCCGTTCCCGGTCGAATTCCCTTGGGCGATGACGCTGTTTTCTTGGCCGTTGACGTTGCTAGCGCTGTTCCTCGTGGGTCTGGTGGTGGTGTACCTGCCCCGTCGGCTGCCGGTCTGGTGGCCGCGTCGTCTGCGCCTGATGGCGGCGACAAACGGTTGGGCGGTTTCGACAGGATTCGCGACGGGCGATTTGGACGACCGTGGCCGCAGCGCCGAGCAGCGGTCCCTCGACCGGTTGACGCTGCTCTCGGCCCTGTGGCCCATGGCGCTCATCTCGATGCCGGGCACGCCGATCTTCGGCGGCATCAAGCACTGGATGCTTGCGTATCCCTTCATGCTTCTCATCGCAGCCAGGGGGGCTCAGGCGATTTGGTGTGGCTTGGTGCGCTGGGCGGGCATGGTGCCGACAGCCGACGAGTCGAGGTCGCCCGCGGAGGCCTTCGAGCTTCAGTCGACTTCACAGGTGGCCGGTTCGTGGCTGCGCAGGTGGACGTCCCGAGCGGCGATCACGGTGCTGGCTTGGTGCATCGCCGCCGTCGCGCTGGCACCCGCGGCCCGAGCCACCGCCGACATCCACCCCCACGGCACCGCCTACTACAACGAGCTGTTGGGCGGTGTCCCCGGTGCCACTGAGTACGGCATGCAGCGTCAGTTCTGGGGCGGAGCGACGCGCGACGGCTTGGAGGAAGTCAACCGCCGCGCGCCAGCCAGGTCCTCGATTTACTTCCATAAGTCGGCGTGGGGCGCGTTTGTCATGTACCAGCGTGAGGGCTGGTTCCGCCGCGACCTGCACTACGGCGGCGACCCGGCCGGCACCGCCCTCGGCTTCTACCACCACCAGTGGGACCACGACGATTACGAGCTGGACCTGATGGCCGACTACGGCACCCGTGCGCCGGTCTGGCAGCGCGATCATCAGGGAGTCCCTCTGCTTTCCGTCTACGAGCGACCCGGCACGCGCCATCCGTCGCCGCCGCCCGCCCCACGCCCGGCGGCCGCCTTACCCGCAGTTCCTCGTCCGCCCGTCGCCCCCGTGAAGTGAAGGCGGTTGAAGCCGGGGGCCAACGCCCCTACACTGACGCGCCTCGTGGATAGCCCTAGGAGTCGATTCCCCATGCCCCTCGCGCCCGCTCGCTCGTCAGTCACCCGGCGTGCGCGCCTCGTCGCGTGGGTTTGGGCTTGCCTGCTGGTCGCGCTGCCCGTTCGCGCACAGACGCAAGAACCCGCGGCGCCGGGGCCCCCGGACGCGCGCCCGCTCGTGACGCTCGAGTGGTCGGGTGAGGCCCGCCTGCGCACCGAGTGGCTGCAGGGCGTGGGTCTGGTGACCGACTCGACCAACACCCCGCTTCGCTTCGGCTTGCGCCACGACGGCTCAACGATGGACCCGCTGCTGTCGGGCGGCAGCGTTGGCACAGGGGACCTGCGTCTGCGTCTGCGGCCGGTGCTGCGGGTGGCCGAGTGGTCTGAGGTGCACGCGCAGCTCGACCTTGCCGATGGTCTGGTGCTCGGCGACCTGTCGCGCGAAGACTTTCTGGCTCGGCTGACCGGCGACCCGTCGCAGTCGGTGACCAGCGGCATCGCGGTGCGGCGGTTGTGGGCGAAAGTGCGCCTGTTTGGTCTGGCTGAGCTGTTGGTGGGGCGCACGCCGGACCACTTCGGCATGGGCGTGCTGCGCAATCAGGGTGGCTCGCTGGGCGGCGACTATCAATCCGACGTCGACCGAGTCGCCGTGCTGACCGACCTGATCGGCGTGCACTGGATGCTCGCCCGCGACACGATGGCCAGCTGGCCGGTGACGCGCTCGACCGGTGAGGACCCGCTGCAGTCGTGGGAGGATGCCGCCGACGTGATCCGCTGGGTGGTCGAGGCCTCTGGAGGTCGCAAGCCTGCAGATACACAAGGTCTTGCCTGGTCGGCCGCGGTGCTATGGCAGACGCAGGACCGGGGCTTGTCTCTGGAACACGACGTGGACCCGGCCGGTCCCGTGCTCGTCGACTCGACCGATTGCCTGGTCGTCGGCACTTGCGCGGGCGTCGTGCCTCGCGGTGCGTCGATCGTGACTTCGCAGGCGGCGCTGGACTGGCGCTCGGGCGACCTGCACTTCGAAGCGGAAGGTGCCTTCCAGTACGGCACGTTCGAACGCACGGAGCCCTTGCCGCGCACCGACACGTCCAAGACGCTGGTGGCGGGCGGCTTTGCGACCCGCACCACGTGGCGGCGCGGTCCCGGCGAGCTGAAGCTGGACGCAGGCCTGGCGACGGGAGAGGGCGACGGCGGCTTCGGCGTGCTGGACACGGACAACTTTCACCAACCGGGCTCGTCGGACGCCCAGCGGTCACTGCTGACCGGCTTTCGCTTCCACCGAGAATTCCGTGTAGACGGCCTGATGTTCCGCGATCTGATCGGAGCCGTCGCCAACGCTTGGTACGTGCGGCCCTCTTGGCGCCACGACCTGTTGCCGACCGGCACCGACACCGGGCTTCGTGTGGAAGCGGCCGTTCTGACCGCCGGTGCCGCCTCGCCCGACGCGACCCCTGGCGGCGCGGAGTGGCTGGGGCTCGAACCAGAGCTTGTCCTCGACTACCGCGGCGCTTCCTGCGGGACCGGCCTGTGTCTCGAGGGGCAGCTGCGCGGTTCCTGGCTGATGCCCGGAGCGGCGTGGGACGACGGCACCGGTGGGCTCGCCGCTCAGTCGGCTTGGCGCACGGAAGCCCTGTTGCGGCTTGCGTTCTGACCCAGGCGTGCGGCGTTCAGCGGTGCTCGGTCGTCACCCGTGCAGACGGCAGGTCCGTCACGGGCCGATTTGAATCCCCCAGTCTGCGCGTGTACGATGCCGGGTTCTGCGCTGGCGCCACTCGTTCTCGGGAGGTGCGGCACCGCAAGGCCCATCGCCCGCCACGATGAACCGGAGACCAGGAGACCACGACGCCCATGACGACCCTCTTCCGCTCGCGGCTCTGGCCGGCGCTCGTCGGATTCGCCGTCGTCGTCGGCTGCGGCAACCCTGACGCCGCGACCACCAAGGACACCGCTGCGCCCGACGCGGAGGTGGCCGACAGCGAGGACGGGGCCGCTACCGACGCAGTGGCGCCCGACACGTTGGACGTTCTCGAAGTCGACGACGGCGGTGCCGACACCCAGAGCACCGACACGTTGGACGTGCTTGCGGATCTGGAGCCTCAGGACGCGGCGACCGACATCGCTCCCGATCTCGTGACCGATCTGGATGCGCCCGCCGACCTCGGCTCGGATGCAGCTGAGGGCATTGCAGAGGACGTTGCCGAGGACATTCCGACCGACGTTGGCGACATCGGCAAGTCGACCCACGCCAAGGCCTGCCTGACTGACGCTGATTGCAAGATCCCGTGTGGCAAGGGTGTTTGCGTCGCGGGCTCGTGCGACTTCAAGACCGTGTACGGCGGTGCATGCCTGGTCGGTCAGGGGGCGGACAAGGTCGGCTGCTACGGTGCTGGTGAGCAGGCGGACGGCCTGCCTTGCCTCGTTTGCATGCCCGATCTGGCGAAGACCCAGCTCAGCGCGGTGGCGACGCTCTTGCCGATGGACGGTGGGGAAGGTTTTGAGCTGCTGGACGCCTATCAGTCCGGTATTACTTGGAATTTCCACGACAAGCGCACGATTGACGGCAACAAGAGCCTGTATTTCGGCAACCCCACGACCGGAACGTATGCGGGGACCAAGCCCGCCAGTGGCACTGCGACCAGCCCGCCGCTGGACGTCCCTGCGGGAGGCAACGCCAAGCCCCAGCTGCAGTTTTGGCTCTGGCTCGACACTGAACAGACCGCTGGCTACGACCTCCTGACGGTGACCATCGTGCAAGGGGAGGCGGTCAAGCAGGTCTGGACCAGCGACACGATCGGCGGCTCCACCGATGGTGCCTGGCAGCGGGTCGTCGTCGACCTGGCGCCGTATGCCGGACAGTCGGTCAAGGTCGTGTTCGCGTTCGACACCAAGGATGCCTTCGTCAATGCTTTCGAGGGCGTCTACATCGACCGCCTGCTCGTCACCAGCGGCTGCTGCGGCGGCGTGTCCGATTGCGACGACGGCGATGCCTGCACCCTCGACACCTGCGCGGCCGATACCGACGGCGTGCCCGTTTGCGGCCATCAGGCCGTCTCCGGTTGCTGCTCAGTCCACGCCGACTGCGACGACGGCTTGGCGTGCACGGTGGACCTGTGCAGCGGTCCCGGCGGCACCTGCGCCCACTCGCCCAAGCCCAGCTGCTGCGCCGGCGCAAAGGACTGCGACGACGGCGATGCGTGCACGCTGGACAGCTGCCCGATCGTAGGCGGAGCCTGCGAACACGTGAACACCTGCTGCAAGACGGCGGCCGACTGCAAGACGTCCGACCCGTGTCAGGTGCCCTCGTGCTCGGGGGGCCAGTGCTCGTTCGCCTCGACGTGCTGCTCCACGGCAGCTGAATGCGACGACTTCAACCCGTGCACCAAGGACGCTTGCAGCCAAGGGCAGTGCCTGTACACGCCGTCGACGGCTCCCGGCTGTTGCTCGCCTGACGTGCTGGGCTCTGCCTTCTCTGGTTCGGCGGAGGGATGGACGTCTTCGGCAGCGCAGAACGGTCTGGACTGGCACTACAAGGCGTCGGACGCGGCCAAGAGCCCCCCGGGTGTGCTGCACTTTGGCGACGCCGGCAAGGACACCTACAGCCTGTCCAACGTCAAGATCAAGGTCACGGCAGCCTCACCGCCGTTCACCCTGATCTCAGGCAACGAGGCTTCGCTGACGTTTGAGGTCTCCGGACAGCAGGCGGGCTCTGGCAACACCCTGCGCGTCTACACGATCGTCGACAACGTCGAGGTGACGCTGACGACCATCCAGTCCTACACGATCTCGAACGTATGGAAGCTGTTCACGATCGACTTGACTCCGGTGGCGGGTCGCACGCTGCAAGTCTACTTCGAGGCCAACGTCGGCAACGGCTTTGGCACCGTCAGCGGTCAAGGCGTGCTGGTCGACAACATTCAGGTGAAATCGACCTGCCAGATCCGCAAGTGCTCGACCAGCGCCAACTGTCCGTCGGGCCCCTTCTCTTGTCTCACTGGCGTCTGCACGAACGGACAGTGCACGTACCCCACGTCCTGCTGTGCTTCGTCGGCGGAGTGCGACGACAGCAACCTCTGCACCACCGACTCGTGCAACAGCTCTGGCAAGTGCACGTTTGCGGAACAGGCCGGGTGCTGCATGGGCAGCGGCGACTGCAACGACAATAACGCTTGCACCACAGATACTTGCACCGGGCCTGGAGGGCAGTGCGTGTTCTCGCCGATCTCCGGGTGCTGTCTCAGCTCCGCCGCCTGCAACGATCAGGACACCTGCACCGCCGACGACTGCGTGGACCAGAAGTGCAAGTACACCAACCTGTGCTGCGCGAGCGACAAGGAATGCGACGACGGAGAGACCAAGTGCTCCATCGACAAGTGCGTCGCGAAGTCCTGCGTGCACGAATCGACCGGTGCCGCCGGCTGCTGTCAGCCGATCGCTTGGTCCAACGCCTTCGAAGTGTCTGACCTGAAGGGGATCGCCATCTCGAACAGCGTCTCCGCCTCCAAGGGGTGGCAGATCTGGACGCCTGCGTGGGTCAGCAAGTCCCCATCGGGCGTGCTGTATTACGGCGATCCCACGCTGCAGAACTACAACTTCGGGGTCTCGTACGGGACGGCCAAGACGCCGACGGTGCAGCTGCCGGCCGACAAGCCGTCGGCGCTGACGTTTTGGCTGTACACGGACACCGAAGCTGGCGGCTTCTACGACGTGCTGACGGCGACGCTGTTCGTCAACGGCGCCAACGCCGGGCAGGTGTGGTCCAACAGCGCGATCTTGGTAGGCAAATGGACGCAGGTCAAGATCGACCTGACGGCGCACAAGGGCAAGCAGGTTCGCATCGACCTGAAATTTGATACGAAAGACGGGCTGAGCAACAGCGGCAAGGGCGTGTTCGTGGACGACCTTGCGTTCACGACGGCGTGCGAAGGCTGACGACCGGTTCCCACGAACCGGCGTGCGATGGGGGCGACATGCAGCGGCCATGGGCGACAACGGTGCAGTGGCTCGCGATTCTGGCGCTTGCGGGCGGGCTTGCCGCCTGTTCGGAAGACCCGGCGGCGATAACGCCTCCGACCACCGACGCCGATGAGGTCGTGGACGAGATTGCCGACGATGTGACGGATGACACCGCGGTGCCGGACACCGTTGCCGATGGCGATGACGTGCCGGACGCGACCGATCTGGACATCGAAGAGACCTTGGAGGAAGTCGCTGTCGACGCAGCCGAAGTTGGACCCGACGCCGCCGGATGTCAGGGCCCCGAAGACTGCACCGCCAAGTTGACGCTGAAGTCGTGCCAGGCCGCCGCGTGCGAGGAGGGCGTCTGCAAAGCCGTCACCATGCCGGGCGGGTGCTGCGACGACGCTGAGTGCGACGATCAGGTGGACTGCACATCGGACATCTGCGACCCCGCGACCCACAAGTGCGGTTCAGAGCCCATCGCCAACTGCTGCAGCGGCAAGGTCACGTTGTTGAAGACCGGGTTTGAGGCAGGCGGACTCGAGGAGTTCGTGGTCTCCGACGCGGCGACCAACGGCAACGTGCAGTGGCAGGCGACCAACTTCCGCGCGCACTCGGGCAAGTCCGCGTTGTACCTGGGCAACGAGTGCCGCACCTACGACAACGGCATGTCCGGCGACGAGGGCTGTCAGCCCGGCGCAGTGGGGACGGCCGTCTCCAGTCAGCTGACCAGCAAGGAATACGCTCTGCCCAAGGAGAAGTCGGCGCACCTGCACTTCTGGCTGTACCTGGATACCGAACCGCCGTACGTCGGCACCCTGCCCAAGGGCAACTGCGCGACCCCGTGTGGCCCCTCCGCAGCGTGCATCAGCGTCAACGGCGCGCCGCAGTGCGTTCCGGAGAAGGACGTGCTGTCGATCCAGGTCGTGACCGCCGACAAGTCCGCCGCCGTGTTCCATTCCACCAGCATTGGCAAGACGACGGGCGGGAACTGGCGGCATGTGGCGGTCGATCTCAGCGAGTGGGCCGGGCAGAACGTCAAGCTGCAGTGGCAGTTCCAGACCGGCACTGCGCTGAAGAACGGCTACGAGGGCGTGTACTTGGACGACATCGTGGTCGAAACCGTGTGCGCTGAGGGCACCGCCTGCAACGCCACGACCCCGTGTGTTGACGACGATCAGGCCTGCACCATCGACGCGTGCACGACCTACGCCAACCTGGACGGAGCAGGCTTCTGCTTCTCGGACAAGAAGGTCGGCTG
Organism: uncultured Myxococcales bacterium; assembly: GCA_903955385.1. Taxonomy (GTDB): domain Bacteria; phylum Myxococcota_A; class UBA9042; order UBA9042; family UBA9042; genus CAJBNH01. The sequence goes on from CAJBNH010000072.1 coordinate 48,023, forward strand.
CTGCTTGGGCAACAGCGACTGCGGCGACGGCAACTCATGCACCGTAGACACCTGTGTGGAGGGCACTTGCTCCCACGCTCCCGACGCCACGCAGCCGACCTGCTGCAAGCCCGAGGTGCTGCTCTACGATGACTTCGACACGGGCGACCTGACCACGTGGTCCGTCAAGGAAGCCAACTCGAATTTGGCCAAGTGGCGCATCGACCCGACGGGGGGCGTGAGCGGCAGCGACGCTCTGTTCTTTGGCACCGAAGCGATGACCGGCTATGCCGACGCACAGCTGGTCGATGACGGACCCACCGGCACGATCTGCTCGGGACCGGTGGTACTGAAGTCCGGAACGCTCTTCGACTTGCTGACGTTCGACCTGCAGCTCGTCACCGAGTGGTCGGGACAGCCAGCCACCGCGTATCTCAACCCGCCCTTCGCCGGCCAGCCCAAGTTCGACGAGTTTACGGTGCAGGTCTACTACAATGGCGTCTTCACTCAGGCTTGGAGCAGCGACACCGTCTACGGCACGACCGAGGGCGAGTGGGTCGCAGTGACCGTTCCGCTGGATGCGTGGGCCGGCAAGACCGTCAACATTTGCCTGAAGTTTGACGCGGGCGACCCGCAGACCAACGACGAGGGCGGGGTTCGGATCGACAACCTCGTGGCCAAGGTCGCGTGCGCCAAGAAGTCCTGCTACTTCGACTCGCAATGCGCGCAGATGACCTGCGCGAACCAGTGTGGCGTCCCCGCCTGCACCGAAGCCGGCTGCGCCTGCGTCGCCAAGCCGGGGTGCTGCTCGTCCGACGCCGACTGTGACGACGCCAACGCCTGCACGGTCGATACCTGCGGCATGGACACCAAGTGCATCCACTCGCCCAGCAACGGCGAGGGCTGCCCGGGCTGACCCGTCCTGTTCAGGGGTATCCCCGCGAGTTCTGCGGGGTTGCTCGTGCTGCAGGCCAGTCCCCACTTCCCGCGCGGCGGAATCCGCGCCTGTCGAGACCAGATGCCAGCCCTCAGTGACCGCACCTTCAATCCCAAGGCTTGGGCCCGTCTGGCCCTGATTGGCGTCGCTCTGCTTGCCGTCGCCGGCCTCGTCTGGGCTTCGTCGGTCTATCACCGTGACCAGATCGAGGCGCCCCGCCTGCTGGAACAGCGATTCAACGACCCTCCTGGCCGCGTCGGTCCTTCCACGTCGCAAGTTTCCTACTTGGGGAAGCGGGCGGTGGAGACACTGGTGGACGACCTGAAGTCGGAAAAGGCCGACGAGCGCTCCAAGGCCTTGGAATTGCTATCGACCATTGATGACCCCCGCGTCATTCCCGCCTTGGGCGCGGCCCTGGGGGACCGCGACTTGGGCGTGCAGGTGTCCGCACTGGCCGGGCTGGCGCGCACCCGCAAGACCGCAGGGGCCGTCTATGTGTGGCCCCTGCTGCAACGCAACGACCCCTTCATCCGTCAGCGCGCGATGGTGACGCTTGGTCTGGTCGGCAGTCGGGCCGACGCGGAGAAGCTGCTCAAGACGCTGCCGGAGTTCTACAGCATCGAGCGGTACCTGCTGGCATGGTCAGCCGGGCGCATCCTGCGTCGACTGGAGCTGGGCGGACCGACCGGGTACTTGGCACCGCCGCCCGATCCGGGTGATGACGAAGGCTTGGCCCGTATCCATCAGGAGGTTCTGGGGCTGCACGCTGCTCTGGATGCCTTGCAGGACGTTCGAGCGACGGCGATGCGATTGTCGGCGCTGACGGACGTCAATTTCGCTACTTGGGACTATGCCCACCAGATCAGTGCTCAGGTGATCGCGGTAGGAGGGCCCCTCGCGCTGCTTCGCGGCGTCGAGTCGGAACTCACACCACCCCGGCCGACGCAGCGTCGTCTGGAGCTTGACGTGCAGCGGTGAGCTCTGGTCAAGCGTTTGCGCCAGAGTTGCGACCGGCACCTCTGGTACACACCACAGGGGTCTGTCAAACTTTGTGATTCGAGTCCCCGGAAGGGGCATCCGCCCGCGGCTGTGTGGTACAACCGCGGACTCCGTGAGGGTTCCCGCCCAAGCGGCGCGTGATTCCGGCCAGACCCGTGGCGGAATCTCAAGGCGAGGGTGCTCGGGGGGACGGAGGGTGTTTCGTGGCTCGGCTTCTCATCATCGACGACGACGTCCGGTTGGGCGCCCTGCTCGAAAGACTGCTCAAGCCCGAAGGATTCCACGTCACGCTGGTGACGGATGGTCTGCAGGGCGTGCGCCGGGCGACGGCTGAGGTCTTTGACCTGCTGGTGCTCGACGTCATGTTGCCTGGGATCGACGGCTTCGAGGTTCTGCGCCGCGTGCGCGCCCACTCCCGGGTGCCCGTGGTGATGCTGACCGCGAAGGGGACGGACAACGACCGCATCGTCGGCTTGGAGCTCGGGGCGGACGATTACCTGCCCAAGCCGTTCAATCCGCGAGAGTTGGTGGCCCGCATCAAGGCGGTCCTGCGGCGGGCGGAGGGCGGCACGACCGCCGTTCCCTCGGCCGAAGTCTTCCGCGAGGGCGATCTCGAAATGGACTGCGCGCGGCGGGAAGTGACCATCCGCGGCGAGTCCGTCTCACTGACCACCACCGAATTCGACTTGCTGCGCTGCTTCCTGCGCTATCCCGGTCAGGTGTTGTCCCGCGACGCGCTGATGGACATGTTGCGCGGCGTCGGCTATGCCGCTTACGACCGCTCGATCGACGTGCACGTGAAGAACCTGCGCGCCAAGATCGAGGAAGACGCCAGAACGCCCCGATACGTCAAGACGATCTGGGGCACCGGCTACATGCTCTCGACCGAGACTCGGCGCCGCGACTAGAGCTCGGACGGGCGGGAAGAACGACCTTGGCCTCGCACGACCTTTCGCCCACCGCTACGCCCGCGCCATCGCCTCCCGCAGAGATGCCGGAACGACCGGCCGTCCCTCGGGGCCGTTCGCCTGCGGTTCGCATCGAAATTACGCTGCGGGAACGAACCTTGATGGCGCTGGCGCTGGGGTCGCTGGTCGCGCTTGCGGTCGCGGGTCTGATGGTCGTGCACTGGACTGCGCTGGCCTCTGCGCGGCTGTGGATCGTCGTCGGTCTGCTGGCGGTCGCGGGGTTTCTGGTCGGCGTCATGCTGTCGGTTGCCTTGGGTGCGTCCCATGCCGTGGGCGCGCGCGTGCGACAGCTTCGTGAGATTGCTGGAGATCTCGGGTCCGGCGACCTGTCTGTCCGCGCGCCGATCGAGCCCTTTGACGATCTGGGGTCGCTTGGCCTTGCGCTCAACGCGATGGCCGACCGGGTGGCGCGCGTGCTGCAGGCGCAAAAGGACCTGCTTTCCGGCGTTTCGCACGAGCTCCGGTCGCCTCTGGCCCGGATTGCCGTCGCCTTGGAGCTGATTCGCCAGGAGTTCGAGGCGGCCCGTGCCGCGGCTCCCGGAGGCGAGAATCGTCGTCGCGAAGCCGGTCCCCAGCTGCTGACGGACATTCTGGAGGAGGTGGCCCTGCTGGAGCGCCACATCCAGCGACTGCTCGAAGCCCAGCGCGTTGGCGTGGACCGCGTGCTGGTTCAGCGGGCCAACATCGTGCTGGACGAACTGGCGGCGACGGTATTGCGGCGCGAGCAGAACCGTTTGGATGAACAGGGTTTTGTGGTCGAGGCGCAGTTCGGCGCCCCCGGACAGGTGCTCTCGGGAGACGCGAATGCCCTGGACCGCGTGCTGTCGACTCTGATCCAGAACGTGATCGAGCACACCGCCGACTCGTCGGCACCATCCGGCACCCAGGCGGCCAAGTCGCTGCGGGTCGAGACGGAGCGAGTGGGAGCCGAGCTGGTCGTGCGCGTCCTCGACCGCGGCCCGGGACTGACGCCGGAACAGTGCTCGCGAGTCTTCGAGGCCTTCTACCGCACCGATGCCTCGCGCACCCGCAACACAGGCGGCACCGGCCTTGGACTGTATGTGGTCAAGAAGCTGACGGAGGCGCACGGGGGCTCGGCTCGGGCCATACCGCGTCCGGGCGGCGGTTTGATGATCGAGCTGCGCCTGCCCCTGCCGGGGGTGAAGATGGCGAAAGAGACCGTGCGGATGAAGTTGCCGCGCGGGGGCTTGGGGGACGTGTGACGAACCGCGTGCTGCACGGTTGGTCGGTGGACGTCGAGGACTGGTTCCACATCCTGGACTGCCCCGGCGCGCCGTCTGCCGCCGATTGGGAGCATCTGCCCGCCCGCGTCGCGTTGGGTACGGAGCGGATGCTGTCGCTGTTGCAGGCGCACGGGCTGCACGGCACGTTCTTCGTGTTGGGGTGGGTCGCCGAGCGACATCCCGAGTTGATCGCCCGCATTGCAGCCGCCGGTCACGAGATCGGCTCGCACGGTCACACCCACCAACTCGTGTCGCAGCAGGGACCGGACGCGTTCGCGCGCGACCTGGATGCCTCGCTGCAAGCGCTGACCCGCGCGACTGGTCGGGACGTGCACGCGTTTCGCGCCCCCGGGTTCTCGATCACGCCCAACCAGCACTGGGCGTTTCCGATTCTGGCGTCGCGCGGCATCACGTTGGACGCGTCGCTGTTTCTGACGGCCCGAGCCCACGGGGGCTATCCCTTGGATCGACAAGGACCTTTCGAGCTGCAGCTGGGCGATGGCCGGCGCATCGTCGAGGTGCCCACCGTGCCGCGGCGGCTGCTGGGGCGCGAGCTTGCGTTCTCTGGGGGCGGCTACCTGCGCCTGTTGCCGGATCGACTGCTGGAACAGAGCTTTGCCGACGCCGAGCGACGCGGCTGCCCGGCGGTCGCCTACCTGCATCCCCGGGAGCTGGACCCGGGCCAGCCGCGGATGAACCTGCCGCTTGCGCGTCGCTTCAAGTACTACGTGGGACTGTCGAGCGTTGAACGAAAGATCCGGATGCTGTTCACGACCTTCCGCTTCGGTACGCTGTCGCAGGTCGCCGCTGACCGACCGCTGGGACAGCCGCTGGACGTGTCGGAGCTGGGGCGCGGGCGCGAGGCCGGACGATGATGCGCGCGGCCCTGACGTGGGCCGTGAGCACGACCTTCCTCTGGGTCGCCCCGGCGGCGCACGCCACGTCGATGGAACTCTACGGCTTTGGTCCAAGGGCCTCGGCGCTTGCGGGCACGGCAGAGGCGGTCGCGGACGACTTCTATGCCCTGTACGCCAACCCCGCCAACCTCGCCTACGCCAAGCACATTCACTTCGGCTACGGCACCGACGCGGTGTGGAATCGCATGTCCGTCGACCGCAACGACCCGACCGGCGACTACCCGACCCGCTTGCCGCGCCACAACTGGCTGGGGCACGTGGGGGTGTCGACTCCCCTGGGCGGCTGGGCCAAGGACAAGGCCGCGTTTGGTCTGGCCTTTCACATGCCGCTTTCCGGCGTGACGCGTCTGGATGCGCTGGACCATCGCACGCCGCAGCTGGTCTTGTACGACACCTTGGGCGACCGGTTGACGTTGCTGGCGGGGGCGGCGGTTCGGCCTTGGCCGTGGCTGTCGTTTGGCGCGGCGGTGCAGCTGCTGACCACGTTGGAGGGGCAGGCAAGGGTCGATCTGGCCGTGCTGGACCATCGCGTGACGCGCAAGGAGCTGCAGGTCGAGCTGTTGACTCGGCCGTACCCGATCCTGGGCGTCACCGTGCAGCCGCGCGAGGACATCCGGGTGGCCGTCGTCTGGCGCGCAGCGTCGGAAGTCCGCTATCGACAACCCCTTGCGGTGCGGGTCGAAGACGTGGGCGAGCTGGCGTTCGTGCTGGAGGGCGTCGGGCTCTGGCTGCCGGACACGCTGGCCGTCGCGGGGTCGTGGCAGCGTGGGCCCTGGCTGGTGACGGCAGGTGCGGTCTGGGCGCGCTGGTCGCAGTTGCCGCCGCTGGCGCCCGCAGTCGTGCTGCGTCTGGACGACAGTGAGTTGGTGTCGCAGCAAAACACGGCAGACCTGCTGATCGACATGCAGAACACGCCGGTGCCGATCGGTGCCCGTGACATCCTGCAGCCCCGTGCAGGCATCGAATGGCAACGGGGCGGCATGGTGTGGCGTGCAGGCGTGCAGTACCGACCCACCCCGCTGCCCAAGGCCGACGGTGCGGCCAGTTACCTGGACGCTCCCGCCACGACGGTGGCACTTGGTGCGGGAGTGCAGCTGGCCGACCCGCTCGAGCTGGCCCGTCGGCCCCTGCAAATCGACGCCGCGCTGGGCTGGACGGTTCTGTCGCGCCGGACGGTGCAGAAGCTGGACTCCACCGACCCGGTCGGCGACACGTCGGTCTATGGCGACAACCTGCACCTGTCGGTCGCCCTGCACCACGACTTCTGACCTCGGCGAGGCCCCTTGCGCGAAAAGACCAACGCCCACGATACCTTGCCAGACTCGACCGTCGATCTGGTGCTGGACCCCGCCGCGCGGCAGGCGCTGCTCGACTGGTATGGCCGCGAACATCGCCGACTGCCTTGGCGCGCGGAGCCGGGAGGACTCGCGCCCGCGCCTTACGCCGTACTGGTGTCCGAGTTGATGTTGCAGCAGACCCGCGTCGACACCGTGATCGAGCCCTACCGACGCTGGATGGCGCGCTGGCCGACGCTACACGATCTGGCCCGCGCCGACCTGCAGGACGTCTTGGCGCAGTGGACGGGGCTGGGCTACTACCGCCGTGCCCGGCATCTGCACGCCGCGGCAGTCGCCGCGCTTGAACGGCATGGGGAATTGCCAAACGATCCTGACCTGCTGCGCCGCCTTCCCGGTCTCGGTCCTTACACCGTCGGCGCCGTGCGATCGATCGCGTTTGGCGAGCCCGAGGCCCTGGTGGACGGCAACGTGGTGCGGGTGCTGGCCCGCTGGCACGCCTGGACCGACGCTGAGCCGCCGACCTTGTCCAGAACATGGAAGATCGCGCGGAGACTGGTTTCTCGGCCGCCCGCGAGTCTCGACCCGTCGTCGTGGAATCAGGCGTTGATGGAGCTTGGGGCGACCGTTTGCACCCCGCGGCGTCCTGCCTGCCTGCGGTGTCCTGTGCGTGAGCCGTGCCGGGCGCGGCAGCTTGGCTTGGCGGAAGCGATTCCTCCGACGAGGGTGCGCGCTGCGGTTCAGGAGGTTCAGGCGGTGCACGCTTTGGTCTGGCGAGCGGGACCGCATGGGCGCCAGGTGCTGCTGGGGCGGCGGCCGGCGACAGGACGCTGGGCGGGGCTGTGGGAGCCGCCGGGTGCCGAGGGGCCGGACGCGCGCGCCACCGTCGCGGCTTGGCTGGCACAGAACAATCTGCGTGAGTCCGGGCAGATCGACGCGTTCGTGCATGTGCTGACCCACCGCCGCTATCAGGTCTCCGGGGTCGTGGTAGCGGCGCAGGCGACAGCGCCGGACCCGGTGGCTTTGGGCTACGTGGAGGCGCGGTGGCTGCCGCTTGCCGAAGTCGCATCCCCCACCTCCGGGATGTCGCGACTTGCGGTGCGGCTGTGTGAAGGGTGGAGTCCGCAGGACCTCGCGAGGTGACGGCGGCGAGCGGGCGATACTGGCGCGCGTCGTTGCGCCGTGCGACAAGGGGCGCTGAGGCATAGGCAGGTCAGCAGAACGTCCCGGGGCCGCTCATGGCCGGGTTGTGGAGCACCGATGGGCATCACGTTCGTCGAGAAGGGAGACCGCAGCCGCGTGCGTCCGCACGCCAAGATCGCGTTGGTGTTGGCCGGCGGCGCGGTGCCGGGCGGTGCGTTCCGCATCGGCGGCCTGATCGCGCTAAACACGCTGCTGACCAACCGTTCCGTCACCGATTTCGACATCTACGTGGGCATTTCGGCGGGCGCATTCATGGCCGCGCCCATCGCCGCGGGCATCGGACCCGAGGAAATGCTGCGCGCCATCGACGGCAGCAGCGAGCGACTGACCCGGCTGCGGCCGATCGACTTCTATGGTCCCAACTGGCGAGAAGCCTTCAGTAAGCCAGCCCACTTGGCCCAGGACGCCTTGTCGTTGCTGCCGACAGCGGGCCTTGCGCTGGTGCGGCAGCTCGGGTCCCGTTTCCGGCCCGAATTGATCAACCGCGTGCGCGACTTCGTGGCCGCGCCGGGTTACGACAGCGCTGAGGCCCTGCTGCGGCCGATCGCCATCGACATCGCCCGCTCCAGCCGCCTGCGTCCCGGCCTGTCGTACCTGCCGTCGGGCCTGTTCGAGAACTCAGGCATCGAGCGATTCGTGCGCGAGAACCTGCGCAGCAACCAGGCCCCCAACGACTTCCGCCTGTTGCAGATCGAGCGCGGCAAGGCCCTGTACATCGGTGCGACCAACCTCAACACCTCCGAAGGCGTGGTGTTCGGGCACGACGAGGACAACACCGTCACGATCTCAGAGGCCGTGCAGGCTTCGACCGCGATCCCCGGCTTCTATCGTCCCGCGCGCATCCGGGGGCAGGATTACGTCGACGCAGGTGTGCGACACACCGCCAACGTCACGCAGGCGGTCAAGGTCGGTGCCAGTCTGGTCGTCGTGTACAACCCCTTCCGTCCCTTCGTGAATTACTCGACGGACCAACTGCTGAACAACAAGACCTCGATCTCGGACATGGGCATCGGCGCCGTCATCAACCAAGCCTTCCGCACCATGCTGCACACGCGCTTGGTGTTGGGCATGGAAAAGCTGGCGGCGAATCCGGACTTCCATGGCGACGTGGTGCTGCTGGAGCCCAGCGAGTCCGATTTGCACTTTTTCAACTCGAATCCGCTGGATTTCTGGCAGCGCGCTCCGTCGGCCCTGCACGGCTACATCAGCGCCACAGAGGCGATCGAGCACCACCACGACCGGCTGGACGGGATCCTGCGCAGCTATGGCCTTCGCACCGACCTTGACCGCGTGCGTGAGCGGGTCGAGCAGATCCGACGGGCCAACTACGACGACCGCACCATCATGAAGGTGCTGCAGCGCGACCAGCATCCTCTGCGCGACACCGCGACCGCTCGCGACTCAACGGTGCCGCTGCGCGTGGTGCGGTAGGCGAGTGGCTTGGAACCGGCGGCGCGGCCCTGTTAGGATCGCCCCGACCACGACGACGACAAGGGGTAGACTACGATGACTTCCAGGCTGTTTGGCACCGATGGTGTGCGCGGTGAGGCCAACTCGGGCGTGATGACGGTCGAGAACGCTTTGCAGATCGGCCGTGCGGTAGGTCTGCTGTGCAAAGGCCGGCACGAGCGCACCCGCGTCATCATCGGCAAGGACACCCGCCGCAGCGGCTACTTGTTCGAGACGGCGCTGGAGGCGGGCGTGTGCTCTGTGGGCGCAGAGCCCTATCTGGTTGGCCCGCTGCCGACGCCCGGGATCGCCTTCATGACGCTGGGGATGCGCGCCGACGCCGGCATCGTGATCTCCGCGTCGCACAACCCGTTTTACGACAACGGCATCAAGATCTTCGGCGCCGACGGCTTCAAGCTGCCCGACGAGATGGAGGAGCGTATCGAGGCGATGGTCGCCCATCCCAAGCCGCTGCACGACGGCCTGGCGCACGGGGCTGCTATCGGTCGCGCCTATCGCATCGAGGAGGCTTGGGGTCGCTACGTCGTCAGCCTGAAGCACACCTTCCCCAACGACCTGACGCTTGACGGTCTGAAGATCGCGGTCGACTGCGCCAATGGGGCTGCGTACAAGGTCGCGCCCGCCGTTTTCGAGGAACTGGGCGCCACCGTCGTGCGACTGTCGGTATCGCCGGACGGTTTGAACATCAACGAGGCGTGCGGTGCCTTGCATCCCCAGGCGCTGGCCCGCGCGGTGGTTGAGCACGGCTGCGATCTGGGTCTGGCGCTGGACGGCGACGCGGACCGTCTGATTCTGGTCGACGAGCACGGCAAGGTCGTGGACGGCGACCGCATCATGGCCCTGTGCGCCCTGCGCATGGCGGCGGCAGGCACGCTGAACCACGGCACGCTGGTGGCCACGGTGATGAGCAACTACGGTCTGGAGCTGGCCATGCGGGCCGCGGGCTTGAACCTTGTACGCACCGATGTCGGGGACCGTCAGGTGGTCGAGTCGATGCGCAAGAACGGCTACACCCTGGGCGGCGAACAGAGCGGTCACTTGGTGTTCCTGAACCACGCGACCACGGGCGACGGTGTGCTCGCCGCCCTGCAGGTGCTGGCGATTGCCGTGCGCGAGGGCAAGCCGATCTCCCAGCTGGTTCAGGTGATGGAGACGCTGCCGCAGGTGCTGATCAATCTCGCCGTGCGCGACAAGCCGCCGCTGCAGTCGCTGCCTGCCGTGTCGGGGACGATCACGGCCGCCGAACACGAGCTTCAGGGACAGGGCCGGGTACTGGTGCGGTACAGCGGCACCGAGCGCAAGTGTCGCGTGATGGTCGAGGGGGCCAACCCTGTGCTGGTCGAGACCCACGCCCGCCGCATTGCCGACTCGGTCATCGCCGCCATCGGCGCCTAGCGCCATCCGCCCCCGGAGCCATCATGTCCGTCACCCTGACCGCCGACCGCACCGAACGCATTCGCTTGGGCGTCAACGTCGACCACATCGCCACCCTGCGTCAGGCACGTGGCACCCGCTACCCGGACCCCGTGTTCGCAGCCTCGCTGGCCGAGCTCGCCGGTGCTGACCAAATCACCATCCACCTGCGCGAAGACCGCCGCCATATTCAGGAACGCGACCTGCAGATCCTGCGCAAGACGCTGACGGTGCCGTTGAACCTCGAGATGGCCGCGACCCAGGACATGGTCTGCAAGGCGCTGGAGTACCTGCCCGACACTGTGACGCTGGTCCCCGAGAAGCGTGAAGAGCGGACGACGGAGGGCGGTCTGGACGTGGCCGGGCAGCTGGCGGTGATCACCAAGGTCGTCGGGCAGTTGCAGGCGGCCGGCATCGTCGTTTCGCTGTTCATCGACCCGACTGAAGCTCAGGTGCGTGCGTCGGCCCAGACGGGGGCCCCGGCGATCGAGCTGCACACGGGGGATTACGCTGAGGCCAAGACGGCGGCCCTGCATTGCGAGCGCCTGCAGCACCTGCGCGATGCGGCGCTGCTGGCGCACCGCCTTGGTCTGCGGGTAGCGGCGGGTCACGGTTTGGACTACCAAAACGTCCAGTCCGTTGCGGCGCTGCCTCACGTCGAAGAGTTGAACATCGGCCACAGCATCGTCGCCCGCGCCGTTTTGGTCGGGTTCGAGCGGGCCGTTGCCGAGATGATCCTGGCCATGCACACCGCGCCCTGAGCCCTGCACGCTCCGGTCGAGGCTGTGCGCAACAGGGAGTCCTCCATGCGGATCCTGACGCCGGAACAGGTGCGGGGGCTGGACGAGCGCACCATCGCGACGCTCGGCCTCGAGGGCGCGCTGCTGATGGAGACGGCGGGGCGTGCGATGGCCCGCGCCATTGTCGACCGTGTCGGGCGCGGCGACGGCCGCTGGGTCACCGTGCTCGCAGGCACCGGCAACAACGGCGGCGACGGCTTTGTGGTCGCGCGCGTTTTGGCCGCCCACGGCTTTCGCGTAGAAGTCTACGGCGTTGGCGACGCGGGCAGGATGACGCCTGAGACGCAGACGCACTTCAAGGCGATGCGGGCCTGCGGGCTGGACTGCCGGTTCTTCACCCAAGCACCTCGCCCACCCGAGCTGCAGGGCATTCGCCGGTCGCTTGGACGGTCCGCCGCGATCGTCGACGCGTTGGTCGGCATCGGCCCGACGGAAGACCTGCGCGATCCGCTCGCCACCTTTGCCGCACAACTGGACGGCCGTTACCGGGGCCTCGTGGTCGCCGCCGACGTGCCAAGCGGCCTGTGCGCTGTCGATGGCCGGATTCTGGGCGTGGCGGTCAAGGCCCATCTGGTCGTGACCATGGCAGCGCCCAAGGCCGGATTGTTCCTGGGAAAAGGCCCGGAGCTGTGGGAAGAGCTGGAGGTGGCCGACATCGGCGTGCCCCCCGCATGGATCGAGGCCGTGCACCCCTGTGGCGAGCGGCTCGACGTTGCGCGCGCGCGCGCGCTGTTGCCGGCACGACCTGACGACGGTCACAAGGGCAAGTTCGGCCACGTGTTTGTCGTTGCGGGTTCGCCGGGCAAGGGCGGTGCGGCGCTGCTGTGTGCCGGCGCGGCGATGCGGTCCGGGGTGGGCCTGTGCACGGTGGGCACCTCAGGCGAGATCCGCGCTCGGTTGGAGGGCGACTGGCCCGACGCCATGGTCGAGGCGATTCGCGGCGGAGCCAGCGAGATCAAGCGGATCGAGAAGTTGCTGCAGCGCAAGACCGCGATCGTCGCCGGGCCGGGACTGGGGACGGGGGCAGCCGAGCTCGACCTGGTCGGCCGACTGCTGGCCATGAGCACGGTTGCCGTGTTGCTGGATGCCGACGCGCTGACCGTGCTTGCCACCAAGCCCGAGCTCGCACAACCCGCGGCGGGACGTCTGGTGCTGACGCCGCACCCGGGCGAGATGGCTGTGCTGCTCGACTCCACCGTCGAGGCTGTCGAGGCGGACCGTCTGGCGGCGGCGCACACGGTAGCTCAAAGGTTTCAAGCCGTTGTGGTGCTCAAAGGCAGCCGAACGCTGGTGGTCGCGCCCGACGGTGACTGGGCGATCTGGCCCACGCCCAACGCCGCGCTGGCCAAGGGCGGTTCGGGCGACGTGCTGGCCGGGATCATCGGTGCGCTGCTGGCCCAAGGGCTGTCGTGCTTCCACGCGGCGCAGCTGGGCGTGTCCGTCCACGCGTTGGCGGGCGAGAGGCTGCGGGCCGAGTTCGGAGAGCGCGCCGGGCTACCGTCCGACTTGACCCAGCTGCTGCCGGCGGTGTGGCGGTCGCTCGAGGATTCCGCCACGGGTGGCGTCGAGAGCAGCCCGAACCGGTCGCTTGCTCCAAGGTCGGGCGAAAGATAGCCTTCCCGACCACAGCGCCTGTCTGGCGTATCGAGACTGCCGTGCCCGTCACGTGTGCCGCCGACCGAGACAGTCCGTTGCTGCGCTGGGGCCTCCCGGGCGTGACGGCGCTGCTGATCGCGATGGCAGGAGGCTGTGGCGACAGCATCGTGGACGTGGGAGAGACCTGTCGGGCGTCCAGCGAGTGCGGCTCGCACCTCTGCTACGTCAACCGCTGCCTCGACCCGGCCGCCGACCTGGACGGCGACGGTCTGACCAATGCCGTCGAGCACCAGCTGGGGACCCACCCGCTGCAGGCGGACACCGACGGCGACGGCAAGCCCGACGGGATCGAGGTCGGGGCGGACCCGGACAAGCCAGTCGACACCGACAACGACGGCAAGCCCGACGTCGTGGAATCTCTGGTGGCGGATCAGGACCGCGACTGCCTGCCGGACGAGCGAGACGCACAAGATACCTCCGTCAACCTCGACCCCATCGTGCTGGCCGAGGGCGCCTGCCCTTCCCAAGGTGTCTGCGCGGGCAAGCCCACCTTGGTGAAGGCGATCTGCACCGCTGGCGTGCTGTCGTGCGACTACAGTGCGGTGGCCGGCTGGTCATCGTCCGAGCAGTGCGACGCGGTGGACAACGACTGCGATGGTCTGGTCGACGAGGGGTTCACTTGGCAGGGAGCCGGTGTTGGCAAGGTCTGCGCCGGGCAGGGCGGCTGCGGCCCCGGCGTCGTGGTCTGTCTGGCAGGCAAGGCGGCGTGCTCGACGCTACCGGGAGGACCTGCGGACGCCTCCCTGCCTGAGGCTTGCAACGGTGTGGACGATGACTGCGACGGCCAGACCGACGAGGGCTTCGCGATGGGCGGGTTGCCGGTTGGTTCTCCATGCTTGGGCGTGGGAGAGTGCGGGATCGGCGCGGTGTTATGCGGGGCAGGCGGCGAGCCGATGTGCTCCAGCAACCCCGGAGGCCCCGAAAGCAAGATGGCCGTGGAGGTGTGCAACGGTCTGGACGACGACTGCGACGGCCAGACCGACGAGCACGCCCTTCTGGACGGCAAGCCCATCGGTGCGCCGTGTGAGGGCGCGGGCGTCTGCGGAGCCGGTCAGGTGGTCTGCGGCAAGACGGGCACTGCCGTGTGCTCGACCACGCCCGGCGCGTCTGGTTCGCCCGCCACCGCCGAGACCTGCAACGGCCTGGACGACAACTGCAACGGTGCAACAGACGAGGGTTTCTCGTTCCTGGGCCTCAGCTTGGGCGGCGAGTGTCCGGGTGTGGGGGCCTGCGGCGCCGGTGTCGTGTCGTGCAGCAAGTCCGGCACGGCAACCTGCTCGACGGGTCCCGACGGCCCGGACAGCCAAGCGCAACCTGAAGCGTGCAACGGCATCGACGACGACTGCGACGGCCAGACCGACGAGAAGCTCGCGTGGCAGGGCTATTCCCTGGGCGGCCCCTGCGTCGGCACAGGCGCGTGCGGCAATGGCACGGTCGAATGCGGCCCCATGGGTGTCGCCGCCTGCTCGACCAATCCCGACGGGTCGGATCCTCAAGGTTGGCCTGAGGAATGCAACGGTCAGGACGACGACTGCGACGGCCAGACCGACGAGGGCTTGGCTGCACCCGACGGCCTTGTCTGTCCGATGCAGGGCGTGTGCGCAAGCGCCGTGCCTGAGCTGCTGTGTCAGGGCGCAGCGTGGCAGTGCGTCTATTCGCAGGAACCGAAGTGGCAAGCGGACGAGTTGGCCTGTGACGCGCTGGACAATGACTGCGACGGCGCGACCGACGAGGGGCTGCCCCAACAGTGGGCCGGAGCGACCAAGGGCGTGTGGGGACAGCCTGAAGCGAGAACCGGCTTCGCGCAGGCGGTGGGCGGCGGCGGGCTGTGGATCCTGGGCGGAGTCGGGGGCACGCTGGCAGTCGGCAAGAGCCCGCAACCGTTGGGAGATCTGTGGCGCTACGACTTGGCCGCAGGGACCTGGCAGCGCTGGCTCGAAGACCCGACGTTGGCCCGGGTCGATGCGAGCTTGCTGTGGCTTCCGGCGGGCGCGGGGTCGACCAAGGCTCCGGCCCGGCTGTGGCTGGTGGGGGGGCGTGACGCCGACGGCAAGTCAGCACAGGCCATGCAGATCGACGTTGAGACCCGCAGCTTGACGAGTCCCGGCTGGCCCAACGCTCCCAAGCCCCGCGAGGGGGCGACGCTGGTGCACGTGCCGACCAGCGACCAGGTGTGGCTGCTCGGGGGCGACGCGACGGGAGAGGGCGCTTCGGTGCAGCGCGTCGGCCTGGTTCAGGACTGGTGGACTTCGTCGGCCGAGAACGTCCCGCAGTTGACGGGTGTTCAGGGCGGGATGACGGCGTGCTTGGGGACGGCGGGCTACCTGTATGCCCGGGGACGCACAGCCGCGGGAGTCGCGGTGTTTGCGCGGCTGTTGCCCGGCTCGGCATGGGAGCAGCTGGCGGCCGATCCGGTCGGTGAGCCGGGTGCCGCAGGTGGCCGTCTGGTGTGCCCGCCCAGTCTCGACGAGGTTTGGCTGGTCGGCGCGGCCGGAGGCGACGGCAAGTCCCTGCACGTGCGAAAATTCTCAGTTGCGACAACCACTTGGCTCGCGTCACCGGATGCCGATGGCCCGTCGCTCGTCGACCCGGCGGCGGCTCCGCTTCCAGGCGGCGGATTGGTCGTTGCACTGGGGTTGGCGATTGACGGACTGCCCCAGTCGTTCGCGTGGACGGGTGGGCCCGGTGGCTGGACGGCAGCAGGGACAGGGCCTGAACCCGTCATCGGCGCGCGCTGGATCGCGGTGGGCGACGACCTGTACCGCTTGGGGGGCGCCAGCTTGCGCGGGGCGGCCTTCGACCTGACGGGACCGGCTTGGCGCCTGCACGCGGGAGTCTGGCAGCCGCTGCCGTTGCCGCCCGGACTTACGGGACGGGTGCACGCTGCGCTGATGCTCGAGCCGTCGGGCACCGGCCTGCGGCTGTGGGGAGGGCTGGGACAGGTCTCTCAAGCCTCGCAACTCTTGGCCGACGAGGTTGCACCGGCAATGACGGGCGGGCTGCGGCTCGACCTGATTTCAGGTGCATGGACGCCCCTGACGACGGCGCAGCTGGCCGCGCTGCCCGCCACGCGCACCGACCCGGCGCTTGCGCAGGTGCAGCCCGGCATCGCGTGGCTGTTTGGCGCCGGGGCTCAGCCAACCGCGGCCGAGCTGTGGCGGGTCGACTTGACCAAGGCCTCCAAGCAGCTGGTCTGGCAGTCGTCCGACAGCACGGGACCGCCTTTCCGTCCAGGCACTTCGCTGGTGTACGACGCCGCCGCGGGGCGGCTGGTGCTGGTGCAAGTGCAGTCCGGGCTGAAGGTGTGGACGCTGCCGCTGGCAGGAGCTCCGGTCTGGAAGGTCGCCGCGGTCTCGCCTCTTGCCTGGCCAGGTCGGGCATTGGTTCTGGGGAACGACGGAATGGACGAGCGGTTGGTGCTGGCGACATCGGCCCCGGGCGGTCCTGCGGCGGTTGGGCGGTTGCTGACCTTGGGCGAGACACCGCTGCTGAGCGATTGGAACGGCCCGACACCCGCGTGGTGGGGGCCCGCGGCTGCCGGTTGGTCCGGTCAGGGCGATCGCGCGCTGGTCGATGGAACCTTGGGCGTTGCGGGGGCCCCGCGCGGCGGCTACGAGCCGATCGCGCGCGAGTGCAAGCCGACCACGCCTTGAACACCAAGCGTTTGTTTTGTCAGCGCGCCGGACCGTGGCGCAGCAGCACGGGGCGCGGTCGCCAAGTCGGCGCCCAGACGGGCGCGCTGGTCGCATCGCCGCCGTCGTGGACCTCAAGCAGGCTGCCCGACAGGTGCGCGGTCAAGCGCACTCGAAATAGGCGCCCGCCCCCTTTGAGGTCCATCAGGTAGGACCGGTCGGGCTCGAGCCAAGTGAAGCCCTCGAGTCGGAAGCCTTCGTCCAAGGTGCGGCGGCTGCTGACGGTGGCCCTCGCCAGCTCTGCCGCGCGATCGAAGTCGACCGTCGACACCAGCCAGAGATCGAAGCCGCCCCTGTCGTTTCCAACGACCCGCCGCGCGGAGACCGAGCCCAGCAGCGCCCGGGCCGCGGATTCCACGGCAGTCTTGGGCTCGGGCAGCGCAGCGTGAACCGCTCCCGTTCCCGCAGCAGCTGGAGGATCGGCCGCCGCGGAACGGGCCATCGCGAGACCGCCCGCTGCCACCACCGCCAAGCCCGCCCATGTCCAGCCGTTCGTCGTCATGCGGGCCAGTGTAGCGGCCCACAGCAGGCGCGACCAGAGGGTGGCCGCGCGGATTTGTTGCTCCGGCCATGACAACCCCATGATCTGCTTGCGGTTCCCATCCTTGACGTCGTTCGGCCCCGCGACTATCATCCCGCGCTTGCGAACGGCCTGTCCCGCAACGTCTTTGGGCTACCGTCACGCGAACAACCCCCGCAGCAGTTCACCCTACGGCAGGTTCAAGATGGTCAATTTCCGGAGCGCAGGCCTCGCGGCTCTCCTCGTCCTCACGGCAGCGAGCACCCTGGCAGGCTGCCAGCGCGGCGAGAAGTCGTGCCGGTACTATAGCCTCGTGCTCGAGCGTTCGCAGACAGCGGATGACCGCCGACGCGCCCTCGAGGAAATCAAGAAGCTGTCCAGCAAGGACCAGATGAAGTGCGAGGACGACAAAGTCTTCGGCCGCTTCACCAAGGCGCTGACGGACACCAAGTACCGGCCGTTCGTGCTCGACATGCTCGAGAACTTGGGGCGCGCCAGTCCGGGGCTGAAGACGCGCTCTGAGAAGCTCGTCGCCGCTGGCATGCGGTTCAACGACTCTGCCCTGCAGGCGGCGGAGATCATTCGCACCTGGCGGCTCGAGAGTGCAGAGGCTGGCAACTCCTGGCTGCCCTCGAAGGAGACCGCCAAGACCATCGCGGACATGATCCCGAAGGTGACCCAAGGCAGCTCGCGCGCCGCGCTGGTCGAGGCGTTGTTCCTCGCCGTGCCCGATCCCAAGGAGCGTCAGCAGTTCGAGGGCTTGCTGATCGATCTGGCGGACACCGATCCGTCGCTGCAGACCGTCGAGGTCAACATCAAGGCGCTGCAGTACCTGTCCGAGATGCGCACCCAGAACCCCAAGGCCTTCGACGCCTATGTCCACGGTCTGTTCCAGCGTGACGCCGCCCGTGCCGAGACCTACGGGGCCGCCCGTCTGGCGCTGTCGACCCAGCCCCGCGACAAGGTGGTCGATGCGATGCTGCTGCTCTACCAGCAGAAGGACACCAACTTCGAGGGTTGGGCCAAGCAGGCCGGTCTGTTCGACTGGGAGTGGAAGGAAGGCCCCAAGGTCATGCAGGTGCTGTCGGACTTGCATGATCCGCGCACGGCGTCGGTCATCATCACGGCGCTCGGTCAGGCCATCGACGCTTCCGAAGAGGGAACGCCCAAGAGCTTTGTCGCCGTCAACAAGGCACTGCCGTGGGGCGCGTACATCACCAGTCGGTTGCAGCTGTCGCTTTGGGCGCTTGCCGCGATGGGCGACGGTCTGACGCCGTATGCCGAGGCCATCGCCACGGTTGCCAAGACCGCCGGCCTGACGGTCGAGCAGCGCACGCTGCCGTTCATCGCGCTGGGCATGTCGGGCGCCTCCAACGCGTGGCCGGTGATGTCGGCGGCGTTCCAGGCGATTCCCGACTTCGAGCGCCCCGACTTCCTGACGCCGATGTCCTACGCGGTGGAGACTGAGAATCTGGACGAGTGGATCAAGATCGTCGACGGCGACAAGAGCGAGGGCGTGACCAAGGGCCGCGCTGACCCGACGATTGTCGGTCGCATCAAGGTCGTCACCGATTGCAAGGCCGCACTGGTCGGCGCCGCGGATGACAACGACAAGAAGATGAAGCTTGGCAAGTGCTACGAGGGCTTCCTGAAGACCGGCGACGATATCGCCAAGGAAAAGGCGGCGATCGGCCTGATCCACTTGGGCGCTCGTGGTGGTATCGACGTGGTTCCCGGCCTGATCGACGCGTTTGGCGTCTCGCAGCCGTCTTCGGTCACGCTGCGCCAGATCCTGTTCGTCGGGTTCAAGGCGCTGTCGAAGCCCAAGCACATGAAGATGCTGTACGATCTGCAGCAGATCCAAATCGGCCTCGGGACGGTCAACCAGGTGTGGATCTGGGAGTTCGACGTACTGCTCGCCCACTTGCTGCAGCAGCTTGAGGCCATCGACCCCAACGCGGCCGCTCCTGGCAACAAGCCGTTCGACCCCGCGATGGAGAAGCCGTCGGCCCCCGACGCTGCCCCTGGTGCCGCCCCGGCACCTGCCGCGCCCGCTGCCCCCGCCGCTCCCGCCGCGCCGTAATTCTGCGCCGGCCCCCGCGTCGTTTTCCGTCAGCAAACGATCATCTCGCGCGGCCCTTTCCTGCCGCGAGAGGTGAACCATGCCCTGTGCTTCCTTTCGGCACGCGCTGTTGCCGTGCCTGACCGTGCTTGCGTCCGCCTGCCTGTCGTTGCCGCCGTCTGCGCTGGCGGGGCAGTCAGACGTAGTCGCGTCCCCACAAGACGTCCTCGCGACCGATGCCGACGATGCGGTGCAAGCCGCCGTGCCCGAGACGTGTCTGCCCGTGCTGACGGGCGAGCTCATCGTCAACGAGGTGCTGGTGCGCCCTGGGGGCTTGGATGTGGACGGCGACGGGGTCTCGAACGGCCGTGACGAGGCGATCGAGTTCGTGCTGGACGCCTCGGCTTCAGCGGCGAATCTGGAAGGCGTGACGCTGGAAGTCGATGGTGTCTTGCGGGGTTCCGTGCATCTGGCGGAGTGCGTGCCGAAGGGGACGCTGGTCGTCCTGGTGGGCTCGACGACCCAGGCGCTGGACCTGCCCCCGGGAGCCGTCGCCGTGCGGCTGGACAAGACGCTGAAGCTGCCGGACGAGGGTGGGACGCTGGCTCTACGCGGCGTGACAGGGTCGGTGTTGGCTCAGGTCTCGTGGCCGGCAGAGAAGGACGGTCTGGGTACCAGCCGCACCCGCACCCGCGACGGTGACCGCAATGCTGGTTTCGCCCGCCATGCCGACCTGCCGCTGGCCAAGGGGCAACGCGCGTCGATCGGCTGGTGCCTGAGCGGAAAAACGCCTTGCGACTGCCTGCCTTGCGCAAAGTGACCGGCCAAAACGGCCGAGGGCCCGGCACCCCTTGCGGAGCACCGGGCCCTCAGGCCTTTCACATGGCGCTGGCGGTGGAACCTAGCGGCCCAGGTTCAGATCGCCCAGCTTCTCGCGGACCAGATCGCCGATGGTGGTCGGCCCGGCGGACGGATTGTCGTAGCCGGAGTAGTCCTCGTCCTCGTTGTTCACGCGCTTGATCGACAGGCCCAGCTTGCGCTCCTCGGGGATGACGCTGATGACCTTGACCTTGGAGGTCTGGCCTTCCTTGAGAGCCGAGTGGATGTTGTCGATCTTCTCTTCGGAGATCTCGGAGATGTGCAGGAAGCCCTCGATGAACTCGTCGAGCTCGACGATCGCACCGAAGTCCAGCAGCTTGCTGACCTTGCCCTCGTGCACCGAGCCGCGCGGGTACTTGCGCTGGATCTCGGCCCAGGGGTCGGACGACAACTGCTTGATGCCGAGCGAGAAGCGCTCCTTCTCGGCGTCGATGTTGAGCACGACCGCCTCGACCTCGTCGCCCTTCTTGTAGATGTCCTGCGGGTGCTTGACCCGGTGGGACCACGACAGGTCGGTCACGTGGCACAGGCCGTCGATGCCGTCTTCGATGCCGATGAAGATGCCGAAGTTGGTGATGTTGCGGACCACGCCCTTGACCTTGGAGCCAACGGGGTAGGTGTTCGCCATCACGTCCCACGGATTCTGCTCGATCTGCTTCATGCCGAGCGAGATCCGCTTGTTGCGGCTGTCGATCTCGAGCACTTGCGCCTCGACCTCGTCGCCCAGCGACAGGACCTTGGACGGGTGCTTGACGCGCTTGGTCCAGGACATCTCGCTGATGTGGATCAGGCCTTCGACGCCCGGATCCATCTCGATGAACGCGCCGTAGTCGGTCAGGCTGACGACCTTGCCCTTGACGCGCTGCCCGATGTTGTAGCGGGCCTCGATGTTGAGCCACGGATCCTCGAAGTTCTGCTTCAGGCCCAGGCTGACGCGCTCGCGCTCGGGGTCGTACTTGAGTACGCGGACCTTGACCTCCTGGCCGACCTCGAAGAGCTCGGACGGGTGGTTGACGCGGGCCCACGACATGTCGGTGATGTGCAGCAGGCCGTCGATGCCGCCCAAGTCGATGAACGCGCCGTACTCGGTGATGTTCTTGACGATACCGTCGACGACCATACCGACTTCGAGCTTGTTCAGGGTCTGGCTCTTCAGGGCCTCGCGCTGCTTCTCGAGGAGGGCACGACGCGACAGCACGATGTTGCCGCGCTTCTTGTTGAACTTGATGACCTTGAAGTGGAAACGCTGGCCGATGTACTTCTCGAGGTTGCGCACGGGGCGCAGGTCCACCTGGCTGCCGGGCAGGAACGCCTTGACGCCGATGTCGACCGTCAGACCGCCCTTGACGCGCGCGGTGATGACGCCCTCGACAAGCTCTTCGTTCTCGCAGGCTTCGGCGATCTCGTCCCAGATCTTGAGACGGTCGGCCTTTTCCTTGGAGAGTTCGACGAGGCCGTTGTCGTTCTCGCGGCTCTCGACATACACGTCGATCACATCGCCGGCGGCGACGTTGACGGTGCCGTCGTGCTCGGTGAACTCGTGGACGGGGATCTGACCTTCGCTCTTGTAGGCGATGTCGACGATCACGAAGTCCTTGGTCACGGCCAGGACGGTTCCGCGCACGATCTCGCCTTCGACGACGTTCTGCTGCTTCTCCCAATCGAGGAACTGCTTCTCGAAATCGTCTTCGAAGGACAAGGTCTGGAGTTGGTCAGTCATGGTGTTCTTCTTCCTACGGTGCCTTCCGCCGCCCGCGCGTTCCTGCCGCAACATTGCGGACGTGGAGCGCGTCGGTTTGTCATGGTTTCGCGGGACCAGCGGCCCTTGCCCGGGCTGGCAAGGGTGCGAAAGGGTAAGGCAGATCGCCTTTCGAGGTCAAGCGGGATCGGTACTTGCGTAGGGCGGTCCCGAGTACGGTCGAGGTACGGATTTGGGCACGCCCCCGGGCTGAAGACCGTGGGCTACCTGTCGAGAAGTCTGCGTCGATGACTTCGCAGACTGCCGGCGGATCGAGATGCGTTGGCCTGCGGATCAGCGTGAGCCGAGCGTGGCTCCGGGCCCAGTCCCGGCAGGGACTTCTTGAACGGTAGCCCACGGACTTGAGTCCGGGGGCGTCTGTCCATCGGGCATTCTTGCGATCGCCCAGGGTACTTGCGTCGGTTTGCGGGCGGTCGATCGAAGCAAATCGCGGCGGATGGCGCTACCGTCGTGGAGACAAGGGTGATCGCGATTCCCAGCTTGACCAACATGGCTTGGTCAGGCAGCCTGACGGGGGGAGCACGCCGCACGCTCTGCCGTTTCCGCAGGGCAGCGGCCGCCAGGAGGCCACTGTGGTTCAGGTCAACGTCCTCGAAGCCAAGACGCACTTGTCCAGGCTGCTCGCACAAGTTGCGCGTGGCGATGAAGTCGTGATCGCCAAGGACGGCCGGCCGGTGGCGCGTCTGACGCCGATTCGCGACGAACCAGAGGAAGGCCGAGTCTTCGGCGCGGCCCAGGGGCGTTACGGAAGCCCGCCGGACGACACGTTTGCGCCGCTGGACGACGCCGAGCTCGCCGAGTGGGAGGCCCCGTGAGCGGTCGCTTGCTGCTGGACACCCATGCTGTCGTGTGGTGGCTGCTGGGCGACGGGCGCCTGACGCCCAGCGCGCGCGAGGCGATCGGTCAGGGGCGCGAGGTCTATGTCAGCGCCGCGAGTGCGTGGGAGATCTCGACCAAGGCGCGCCTGGGCAAGTGGCCTGAGGCGGCGGAATTCGCGCAGGATCTTGGGATGTGGGTGCGGCGGCAGGGGATGCGCACGCTCGAGATCACGCTGGACCATGGCCTGCGCGCGGGGCAATTGCCGGGACCGCATCGGGATCCGTTCGATCGGATGTTGCTGGCCCAGTGTCAGGCCGAGGCGCTTTCGCTTGTGAGTTGCGACGTTGCGTTGGACGGCTATGGCGTTCGGCGGGTTTGGTAGGGGCGTCAGGTCTCGAACCGCGCCTTCAACCGCTCCAGCAACGCCCCATGCAGCCCCTGGAAGTCGCGGCCGCTCATCGCAAGCACCACGTCTCCCGGTTCGGCGGCGCCGGCCACGTAATCGACGATGTCCGCGACGGCCGGAATGAAGCGGGCGGACGTCCCCTGCGCCTCGATCGATTGGCACACCGCGCCCGCGTCCATGATCTCGTCGGGCTTGAGCTTGTCGCCTTCCTTGTGCAGCGGACTGCACAGCACCACGCGATCGGCTAGCGCGAACACGTCGGGGTACACCGTCTCGAAGACCTTGCGGCGCGACGTGTTGGACTCGGCCTCGAACAGCGCCCACAGCCGGTGCCCCGGGTACTGGCCGCGGATCGCCGCGATCGTCTCCTTCACGGCGGTCGGATGGTGCGCGTAGTCGTCGATGACCGAGACGCCCCCCACAACCCCGCGCAGCTCCTGACGTTTGCGTACGCTCTTGAACTGTGCCAGCGCCGCGATCGCCTGCGCGATCGTCACGCCCAGATCCAACGCCAGCAGCAGGGCCGCCGTCGCATTCAGCACGTTGTGGCGACCCGGCGACGGGCACAGGAACGGCCCCAGAATCGCGGTCTCGCTGGGCCACCACGGCAGGTCAGCCTGCGACCCGGCAGGGCGGTAGAGGCTGAAACGTGCACCATCCGGGCCCAAACCGTGCAGATCGATCGCCACGTCCAGCGGCAGCCCGCCCTCGAAGCCGTAGCGGGCCACACGTCCCTTGCAGGCGTCGAGCACCGCTGTTACCCGCTCGTCCTCGCCCCACGCCACCAGCAGGCCGTCGGCCGGGAAGAGCGACGCGTACAAGCGAAACGCCCGCTGCACCGCCGCGAAGTCGGGGTAGATGTCGGCATGATCGAACTCGACCGAGGTCAACACGCCGTGATGCGGCCGGTAGTGCACGAATTTCGGGCGCTTGTCGTAATACGCGGTGTCGTACTCGTCGCCCTCGATGACAAAGGGCTTGCCCTCGCCCAGGCGAAACGACGTCCCCAGGTTCAGCGGCACTCCGCCGACCAACAGCCCCGGCGACAGGCCCGAGGCCTCGAGCAGCCACGCGAGCATGGACGTGGTGGTCGTCTTGCCGTGCGTGCCCGCGACGACGACGGGAATGCGGCCCGGCAGCATCCACTCGCCCAGCCCTTCGGGAAACGAGCAGTACGGCAGGTTCTTGGCGCGCATCGCCTCGGCCTCGACGTTGTCGCGCTTGACCACGTTGCCGACGACCACCAAGTCCGGGCCCCAGTCCAGGTTCTTGGCGTCGTAGCCGTCCCAGAAGGGGATGCCCCAGCGCTCGAGCTGGCCGCGCATCGGGTGGAAGACGCCCGCGTCCGAGCCGCGCACTTCCATGCCGCGCGCTTGCAGCATGCCGGCGAAATTGCCCATGGCCGACCCGCCGATGCCGATCAGGTGGACCTTCTTGACCTTGGCGTAGTCGACGGGCGGGCGGGCTTCCGGGACGCGCTCGGCGGGGCCGGGGATGAAGGGCATGGCGGGGGCTCCTTGCTGGCGGGAATGCGAGACGGCGAGGGCGGTTCCGGGGCCTCAGTGTCGTCGGCCGCAGACTAGCGCGGGGCCGGTGGGTGTCAAAAAGGCGGGAGGGGTCAGGTATTCCCATTTCGCACTTTTCGGCGGGCCTGACGAGTCCGGTCGGGAGGCAAGGGCGGTCGGGCGTGCCCCTGCGGCCCTAACGGGCCTGGGGTCGCGCTGGCGGTCGGCTGCGCCGACTCGTGACGCCCGGCGGCCGGGCGCCACGACCCCTGCGGGGCGCACATCGCTCACGCGTGAGATTTCTGGCGTCCATGCAGAGACTTGTCCTATCCACCGCACCATCGGCCCTCCCGAATTCCACCACGTCGCGCGGCAAATCCCGCCAGCGAGCGACAAGTAGGCGACGTTTGCCCACGTCGCCGGCGGTCGGACCGCCGCGACGCGCGGGCACTTTCGGGAGGAACCGCCATGCCAGAGATCAGTCGCTTCCTCGGCCTTGTCGTCCGGATGTACTGGGACGATCACCCGCCGCCGCACATCCATGTCGAATACGCCAGCGAGCAAGCCATCTTGCGCTTCGATACGATGGAAGTCGTCCGAGGTCGCCTGCACGGCCGCGCACTTGCGCTCCTGATCGAGTGGGCGGTCTTGCATCGGGCGGAGTTGGCCGCAAACTGGACCCGTGTCGAGCGCGGCGAGCCCCTGCAGCCCATCGCCCCGCTGGAGTAGTCATGGAACGCATCGTCGAACTCGAGTCGCGGCCGCCGTACCGCCTGTATCTCCGCTTCGATGATGGCGTGTGCGGCGAAGTCGATCTCGCGGACCGATTGCTGGGGCCCATGTTCGCACCGCTGCACGACCCCACCTACTTCGCGCGGGTGGTGCTGTCGGACTACGGTGCGCCGCTGTGGCCGAACGGGCTCGACCTCGCGCCCGACGCGCTGCACGAGCGGCTGCGGCGTCGGCGCGGGTGAGCCTCGGTGCGGCACAAGGCGCGGGCGATTTGCGGGCGTCTGCCGGGCCTCCCTTCTCGGAGTGTGCCGGCGCGCGAGCCAGCCAAACCAGGCTTGATGACACGGGCTCGCGAGTTCTGCAGACTGGGCTGCGGCCATCGCGGATTGCCTGCGGGAGAATTCATGCGACACCTCGCAATCACAGGTTGCCTCCTCGCGGTTTCGGTCGCCGCCTGCGTCTCGGCCCCCGACCCACCCCTGCCCGGTGCCTACTGCGGCACGTGGCGCGTGGAGGCGTGGGCCAACCGGCCTGGCTACCCTTCCTGCGGAGCTGCCGACGCGTGGCAAGCCGGGCGTCCTGGGCGCTTCACGGCGACCATCCAGGGCGACTCGGCCGAGCAGCGCGTCATGGCAATCGCGCTGGACTACGCCGGTGCACCGGGCGCTCCTTCGGTGCTTGATCTCTCGGTCTTCTGCCCGATCGGGATCGAGTCGACGGTCTGCTTCGGCGACGCCTGGACAGGAACCTGGGATGAGGCGGACACCAAGGTCCAACTGGAGGTGAACAACCCGGCCGTGATGTGGGAGGCCCGCGATGCCCGGCTGAGCGTCCTGCGCATCCTGCGCCGTTTCGAGGGCGCAGCCGTGCTGCCGACCAGCACTTGCGCGGACTTCCTCTTCCTCGAGCAGGGTCCGTCCTGCCCGCCGTGACCTGCGGGTGACTCCCACTGGCGCCGCACCTATCCTCGCCCCATGGCACACGAACCCGCCGACGCCGAGCTGCAGGCCGCCCGCGACGAGGCGATCCGCATCGCCCACGTCGTGGTCGAGGCGCTTCCCGCTCGCGTCGCCCTCGACACCGCCTGGCTCTACGGCTCGGGCGCCACGGGGCGGCTGCGCAAGGACAGCGACCTCGACATCGGGCTGCTGCTGCAGGGCAGTGTCTCCGCTTGGGAACTCGCTAAGCTCGCAGCGGAATTCGAACCGCTCGCCGGCCGCCCCCTGCAGTTGGTGGATCTCGACGCGGCCGGACCCATCCTCGCGCGCCAGGTGCTCGCCAAGGGGGTGCTGGTGCTCGACGCCAAGCCCGCGCGGCGGCATCACTTCCTGATGCGCACGATGACGGCTTACGCGGACTTGAAGCACGCGCGAGCGCCAGTCGAGGCCGCCTTGCGAGCGAGGTTGCGCCGTGAGGGGTGACGTCGATCAAGCTACGAACCATCGCGTTCACGGCGCGCTGCTCGCGGCCGTGCTGCTCCCGCAGGCCAAGATCCTTGGCAGATCGCTGAGCAGGGGGTAGCCCCCGGACTGAAGTCCAGGGGCTACCGTTCGAGAAGTCCGCGTCGATGACGCGCGGACTGGCAAACCGCGCGGCGAATTTCGTCTCGGAGCGATAATCGCTTGCGCATTGCCACGCGCGAACCGGTGACGTCGATGAGCCACGTCCATTCTTGTTTGCACGTCCACCTGGTCTGGTCGGTCAAGGACCGTGCCCGCTTGTTGACACCGGAGGTCTGGGGTTGGCTTGCGGGGGCCATGTCGACGAAAGCGCGCGCCCTGGGCTGCCGGCATGGCGTTGTCGGCGGCGTCGACGACCACATCCATGTCCTGGCAGACCTGCCGCCCACGCTGGCCGTGTCCGAATTGGTGCGCCAGATCAAGGGCGCGACCAGCTACATCGCACATTCGAAAGGTGCCGCGCTTTCCTGGCAGCCGGGTTACGGCGCGTTTGCCGTCAGCAAGGACGACGTCGCTGCGGTCGACGCGTACGTTCGAGGGCAGGTCGCGCATCATGCGGACCGAACGCTTCGCGTGGACCTGGAGCCAGTCCCGCAGGGACTTCTTGAACGGTAGCCCACGGACTTCAGTCCGGGGGCCCCCGCCGTTGCCGACGCTGCCCCCTGCTGCGGTGCCGACCTTGCGCCCTGCTTTGCGCCCGCGATCGCCCCCTACTTCAAAGCCGCCTTCATGCGCGCCAAAAGCGGCGAAGCCTCGTCGTCCAACCCAAAGCTCCGCCCCGCCTCCTTGAACGCCACGGTCCCGGCCGTCGCCTCCAACCCATGCTTGCCGAAAGCCTTCTCCTGAATCGCCATCGGCAGCGCGATCATCTTGGCCACGTCGCCCGCCGCCTTGGCCGCCGCCATGTTGGCCTTGAACGTCGGGTCCTCGAAGCCCTCTACGATGGTCTGGAGGATGTCGAGAAACGTTGCCTTGTCCATGGGTTACTCCTCTACGTAAGTGCGGACCACGCGTCCCTGATCCTTGTATTCGCGGTCGCCGGCTTTCGACAGCAGCGGATACGAGATCGGCCCGCCCTCCGATGCCGCCCACACCGCCGCGCGGATGACGGCGTTCTGGATCTGGCCGCCCGTCAGCTCGTAGTCCAGCGCAAGGTCGCGGAACCTCAAGTCAGCTTCGCGTGGGGCGTCGGCGGGGACCATCACGCGCCACAGTCGCTCGCGCTCGTCGACTTCGGGCGGCGGGAAGTGGGGCTTGAAGCGGATACGGCGCATGAAGGCTTGATCGATCGATTCGGGGTTGTTGGTCGTCAGGATCACCAAACCGTCAAAGTCTTCCAGGCGTTGCAGCAGGTAGTTGACCTCGAGGTTGGCATAGCGGTCGACCGACGACTGCACGTCGGTGCGCTTGGCGAACAGCGAATCGGCCTCGTCGAACAGCAGCGCGATGCCTGAGTCCTGGCTCGCGTCGAACAGCTTGGACAGCCGCTCCTCGGTCTCGCCGATGTACTTCGACACGACCGAAGCCAGGTCCACGCGGAACAATTCCAGGCCCAGATCGCGCGCCACCAGACCCGCACACAGCGTCTTGCCGGTGCCCGAGGGGCCAGAGAACAGCGACGTCAGCGCGCGGCCATAGCCCATCGAGCGGCCGTAGCCCTGGTCGTCGAGCACGAACGAAGCGAACTTGCCGAACCGCACCATCTCTTCAAGGATTTCGCGGGTGTCGTCGGGCAGGACCGTGGTCTCCCAGCGGCCGCGGACGTGGATGCGGGTGGCCAGTCCGGCCAGGCGCGACGACGCCACATCCCGGCAGGATCGCTCCAGATCCGTCAGGTGCACCGCAGTCGCGTTCGGGTTCCGCTGGCGTGCCGTGGCCGCGGCCAGGTTCACCGCGAGGTCGATCTCGTCGACGCCGAACTTGAAGACGGCGGCAG
The DNA here is from genome assembly GCA_903955385.1 of uncultured Myxococcales bacterium. Classification (GTDB taxonomy): domain Bacteria; phylum Myxococcota_A; class UBA9042; order UBA9042; family UBA9042; genus CAJBNH01. Next base: position 76,674 of record CAJBNH010000072.1, read on the forward strand.
AGGCGGCGGCGTCCTCGGCTTCCACGGGTGTCATGCGGTCGGTCAACCGCTCGCGCCACAAGGTCTTTCGCTCTTCCAGCGTCGGCGCGGCGGTCGGCAGCTCCAGCGCCCCCAGCTCGCGCAGCAGCGCCAGATGCACGCGCGGCGAGAGCCTTTGCCCCTCCTGCCTTGGGCTCGCCGGCGAGTGGAAGAACATCGTCGTCGTCTCGCCCGACAGCAGCTGCACCAGCGCGGCCAGACGCTCTGCCCCGTGCTCGCCTGCGTCCAGCGACTCACTGTGCTCGAAGAAAAGCCCTGCGCGCGCCAATCTCGCCCGACCCAGCACGGCCCCGACACGATCCAGCGCGTCGTCGGCCAACAGCAGGTCCAGCCGCACCGTCAGCAGCCCCTCGCCGAACAGCCGCAGGGCGTCGCGGGCGATGCGGACGGCACCGGCACGCTCGGGGCCCAGCACCAGAAAGCGCCGACGTCCGCGGAATCCTCGCGCCAGAGCTTCACGCAACGCGGGAGAATGCGGCGAGTCCTTGCCCTGGCCGAGATCCAGCGCGTCGCCCTCTTGCCCGTGCCACAGCACGCCCGGCAAGTCGGCCAGCGCGACCGGCAGTCCGACCAGATGGCCGCACACGAACCCCGCAGCCCGAAAGCGAATTTGCGTGGTGTCGTCGCCGCCGGCCAGTACCAGACCATAGCGCCGCAGCGTCGACCGCGACGACAGCGCCTGCAGCACCGCCTTGCCGCGTGCGCCAAACGGGTCGACGGCGTGCGACAGGAAGTCTTCGGGCCAGTGACTACGGCCGGTGTCGCGCCACAAGGCACGGTACAGCCACAGGAATTCCGGCACCAGCTCGGGCGCCAGCAGCACCCACAGCAGGTCGCACTCCAGATCCGACAGGCCAAAGATGACGCGCAGCTCGTCAAAGCGCTGCGCCGACTCGGTCGTCGGCTGCAGATCGTCGTAAGCGACGGCCAGCCGCTGTTCCATGCGGGCCACGAACGCCAGGCGCTCGGGGTCCAGCGCCTCGCCGCGCAGGCAGCGCAGGGCGGTCGAGTCGAGCGTTTGCATCGTCCCCGCCGGCACCGGATTGCGCGTGGGGTCGTCGACGGGGCGGTCCCAGGGCCGCAGCACCCCCAGGTACCGCTGCAGCATGGCGCGCACACGGTCGAGGTAAGGGGCGAATTCAACGGCGGAACCCGACAGCCACGGTCGAGCACCGTCGTCGAGCGGCGGCCCGTCGTCGTCGCGCAGCTCGGCGCGGATCAACTGCCGCAGCACGTCGACCTGCATCTCGCTCAGGTCGTCGGTGGTGGTCTCGGGGTCGATGCGCGCCTCGAGCAGGATCGCCTTGGCCCGCGCGCGGCTGATGCCGGGCAGGTACGTCAGGGCGGTCTCGACGGGACGATGCGGCGGAAGTCCTGAAAGTCCGGTGCGTGCCATGGCGAGCGAGGTTAGCGCAATCCGGGGCCTTTGTCTCTCGCGTTGACCCTCTGGCCAGTGGGCGGTATCGTGCCGTCGCCGTCCACGAAGAGGTTTCTCCTCCGCCCGACGTCGCCGGACAGCTCCGGCTCTCCCGTCCAGGGCCAGCGACGGCAGCACCTTCCCCCGAAGAGGTTTCCCCATGAGCAACGCCAAGTTCCATGTCCTCGTCAGCGACAGCATCGCCGCAGAGGGCGTGGACGTCCTGCGCAACAGCGGTGTCTGCGAAGTCGACGTCAAGGTCGGACTCAAGCCTGCGGAATTGCACGAGATCATCGGCAACTACGACGCGCTGGTCATCCGGTCGGCCACCAAGGTCACGGCAGAGACGTTCGGTTTCGCCAAGAAGCTCAAGGCCATCGGCCGCGCGGGCGCCGGCGTCGACAACGTGGACGTTCCCGCCGCCACCACCAACAAGACCGTCGTCATGAACACGCCGGCGGGCAACAACTTGAGCGTCGCCGAGCTGGCGATCGGCCACATGTTCGGCCTGTTGCGCCGCATCCCCGAGGCGTCGGCGTCGACCAAGGCCGGCAAGTGGGAGAAGGCCAAGCTGATGGGCCAGGAGCTGACCGGCAAGACGGTCGGCATCCTGGGTCTGGGCGGCATCGGCAAGATCGTCGCCAAGAAGGCCAACGCCTTGGACACCAAGGTGATCGGTCACGACCCGGTCGTCACCGCAGAGCAGGCCAAGGCGCTGGGCGTCGAGTGGGTCTCGTTCGACGACCTGCTGGCCAAGGCCGACATCCTGACCATCCACGTGCCCCTGAACGGCGCCACCCGCGGTCTGCTGAACAAGGCGGCGTTTGCCAAGGCCAAGAAGGGCCTGATGCTGATCAACGCCTCGCGCGGCGGCATCGTGGTCGAGGCGGATCTGGTCGAGGCGCTGCAGAACGGTCAGGTGGGCGCGGCTGCCGTCGACGTGTTCGAGGCCGAGCCGACCGACCCGCAGAACCCGCTGTTCGCCTTCCCGAACGTGGTCTGCACCCCGCATCTGGGCGCCTCGACGGTGCAGGCGCAGGACAACGTCGGCGTCCAGATCGCGCACCAGATCGTCGAGTTCCTGCGCGACGGCACGATCGTCAACGCGGTCAACAAGTTCTGATGGCTTCTTTGGGTCGTCCGTCCGGGACCGTTACGGCGGCCCGGGCGGGCATGCCCCGTTCTGCCGCGCGTCGATCAGCAGCAGCGGATTGAGGCAATACGCCAGCGAATAGCCGACCTTGCTGGTCGCGTCGAACGCCGGCAGCTTGCTGCCCATGCGTGCGTACCAGGCCCAGGCCGGGTCCAGCGCAGGCGCCCCCTGCGGCATCTCGTAGTACGGCCCCACGTTCCACTTCCAGGCCCAAGGCGGTCGGCCGTAGTCGCTGGCATTCGACGTGCGCAGCTTCGATCCGATCGTGTGCGCCGGCAGTCCGGGGCGGCCCGAGGGCGGAGCGTAGGCAAACCCCGTGTCGCCAAACAGCATCCCCGCGCCCATGTTCTCGCGGCGAGGGAACCACTCGTCGTGCAGCGACTGCAGCTCGTAGGTCGCGTGCGGTCCCGGGTTCGCGGCCGTTTGCGTCGCGGCAGAGGCCAGTGGGACCGGCAGGTACGAGATCCACTTGTCGCTGGCCTGCGTTGCAGCATCGTTGGGGCAGCGCGAGATCGCGCCGTTGTCGCCCGCGTCGAGCAGCAGACAGCTTTGGTGGGTGCGGTTGGTCAGCAGCGCAGGATAGCGACGGGGCGTGCAGCCCGGGATGCCCTCGCAACCGAACGTGTCGTTGGCCACCGGGAACAGCTGAGCTTCCGGGTATGTGCCGCGCAGGTAGACTGCACTGGGTGAGCTGCCGCCGAATCCGCTCTCGGTCGTCGCCCAGGACCACATCGCCTCGTCGCTCTTGGCCTTGAACCACGTCGTGACGGCGACCGGATGCTCCTGCGGGAACTTGGCGACCAGCACGATGCTGCCGGCGGTATCGTTGGCGAAGGCGGTCGTGCCGTCGGCGTTGACGCGCTTGGGCCAGAAGTACAGATAAGTAATGAAGTAGTGGCTTTGGGTCTCGGCAACCGACCAGCCGACCCTGGCGATGGGCGGGATCGGCTCGACGCTGTCCGCGTTGTCGTCGGCGTTCCAGTTGCCGTCGTAGTCGACCGAGCGAAGGCGGTCGCTCTTGCCGATAGCGGCGGAGGCATCGATGCGCTGGCGCAGCACCGGGGCATAGCGAGCGGCCACGCGCCGGTACGCCTCCAGCTTGGGCAACCCCGCGGTGTAGAAGTGGAAAGTGTAAGGCGCCTGCAGTGACGGCCCCTTCTGCGCTTGCACCATGCCCGTGATGACGACCTGCACGCGCGTCGCCGCCGGGACGGTGTCGGTCGCCACGAACTGCAGCTGCTTTCCCGTGACCGTCAGCTTGCCGGACACCACGGCGTCGGACAGCGCGGTGACCAGCACGGTGTACTTCGTCACGGTCTCGGGTCGCACGTCGGCATTGAAATTCACGGTGAACGTCACGGGCGCGCCCACTCCGGTCTGGTCCTGCGTCGGGGTCGTCGACACCACCTCGAAGCTGAGCAAGGGCACGTCGGGGCCGAGATCGGGGGCCACATCCGTCGCCACGTCTATCGCATCCACGGCGTCGGTCCCGTCGACTTCCGCAGGCGTATCCGGCAGATCCGCATCCACCGTGCCGTCCGCCACGACCCCGTCGGTGGCGACCTCGCTGCCGTCGACCCACTGGTCGAACGCGATGCCGTCGAAGGCGTCGGGCGCATCCGTGACCGTGTCTGCAGTGGTCTTGGTCGGCAGGGGATCGTCGCCACACCCCGCTGCCAGCCACACCAGCAGTGCGAAGCCCGTCAGCCAGCGTGCGGAACCGTGATGCCTCATGGCCAGCCTCCCAGATGCGTCCAGAACCCTCGGCGCGGCGCGGCGGGTGGTCCCGGGGCGTCGCTTGCGAGGCGCGGGCGGTCGTGTCAGTGTCCCGCGCGCGAAGTCCCCGCAGCATCGGGGGGGCGGACGGACTCGTCAAGCCGCCGCCCGCACTGGAAGCGCCTGTTTGGTGCACATTTGCGTGCCTCGCCGTCTCGCCAGGAGCCCGACCCATGTCCCAAGCGCCCGCTCGCCCCGCCAGCCCGAAGACGACCTTCGGCGAGCGCTGGTACGAGCTGCTGCTCGCGGGACGGCTGCTGCGGTCGCGTCGCAGCCTGCACCTGTCGCTCGTGACCACGATGTCGGTGGCCGGCATCGCCTTGGGCGTGGCGGCGCTGATCGTGGTGCTGGCCGTCAACACGGGCTTCCAGGCGGCGTTTCAGGACCGCATCCTCGCCAGCTATCCGCACCTGGTGGTGATGCGCCGGGGCGTCGATGTGCGCGACCACCGCGAGCTGGTAGCCAAGCTGCTGCGGGTGGAAGGCGTCAGGCACGTGGCGCCGGCGACTTACGACGACATGATGCTGTCCAGCGCGGGCGGTCGGGCAGGCGCCGTGGTCCGCGGGGTGCCGGTCGAGACGCTGGCGGGGCTGCCCGAGGGCGCGATCGTCGCGGGCGTTTTGGACAAGCGCGGCGAGGCTCCAGTGCTGCGATCCGATGCGCCCGGCTGGCAGGTGCTGGCGGGCGTGGCGGGCGCCAGACACGCCGTCGTGGTGGGGCAGGGGCGTGCGGGCCAGCCGTGGTCGCAGACGGTCCCGGTGCTGCCCCAGCCGTCGGGTCTGGCGGGTCTGATGGTGCTGGACGTGCAGGGCTGCGGTGACGCGCCTGTGCCATCGCCCAACGCAGAAGCGGCCGCAGGAGTCTATCTGGCGACGCAAGGCGTCGAGGACCCGGTGCGCCGTGGTGTGCGCCAAAAGTGCACCATCGTTGCAAGTTGGGACGCTGCGCCGGGGCCGTATCTGGTGCGGTGGCTCGACGGCGGCATCCAGCGTGAGGCGCCCATCGAGCTGCGCAACGGACGCACCTCAGTCGCGGTGCTCGTGGGCGGCGAGCTGCGGGTGATTCCTCCCCCGCCGGACGATCTGGCGCCGACGCTTGCGGGTGTGGCGTGGCTGGACCTGGGCGCAACCCGGTTGGCCTTGCGCGTGCCCGAACAGCCGCCGTTCGCGCCCACCTCGACCGCCGAGTGGCACAGCTTTCCGGCCGAGCTGCCGCCGATCACGTTGGGAGAGGGCCTGGCCCAGCGTCTGCAGGTCAAGCCGGGCGACGAGGTGCGGGCGGTGTCACCGATGCGTGGGCTGGACCGCGGTGCCGACGATGCGGCGGGCAGCGCGTCGGGTCGGTTCAGGGTCGCGGCGATTGTGAGAACGGGCTTTCACGATCACGATCAGCGCATGGCGTTGGTCGATTTCACCGCCGCCCAACGCTTCCTGGGTCGCGGCGACATCGCTCGTTGGCTGGAGGTTCGCGTCGATGATCCGATCCTCGCGGCAGCCCGCTCCGAGTCCTTCCGGGCCGCTCTGGAACCCACGGCCATGGCGGAAGTGCTCAAGGGAGCCCAAACCTTGCGCGACAAGTTCGTGACGCTTCAGGACTCAGGGCCGATTCCGGGACTCGAGCTGCGTGCGCCCAACGACGCCATCGCCTCGGTCGACAACTGGGTGTCGGGCGTGCGCGCGGCGCGACAGACCCGGGTGCGGACGGCCGGGGCGTTTCGCGTGATCGACTGGGAGGAGATGAACCGCAACATCTTCGATGCCGCCCGGATGCAGAAGATCGCCATGTCGCTGTTTCCCTTCATCATCGTGCTGGTGGCGGCACTGAACGTGGTCGGTACGCAGGCCGTCGTGGTGCACGAGCGGGCGCGCGATATCGCCATCCTGCGGGCGATGGGCTCGAGTCGGCGGTCAGTTGCGTCGATCTTCCTGATGCAGGGGCTGGCCGTCGGCGTGGTCGGCACGCTGCTGGGACTGCTGGTCGGCGGCGTGGCCTGCTTCCTGCTCGATGCCGTGGGATACCCTTTGGATCCGCAGGTCTATCTGATCTCGCGGCTGCCCGTGCTGGTCGAGGCGTCGTCGTTCTTCCTGGCCGGTGGAGCCGCGATCGTCCTTGCGTTTGCCGCCGCTTGGTTCGCCGCCCAACGTGCCGCCTCTCGCGCTCCGGTCGAGGCCCTGCGGCGCCTCGACTGACCCCGGAATCGGCGTTGCACCTTGCGTCGGGCGGCCCGGTGCTGCTATGACCGCGCCGCTTGCGGTCGGGCCGCGGGCGAAGGTCATTTCGGCGGATTCCAGCAGTTTCAAGAGGTTGAGCGCGTGGTGCAAACGGTCGGCGAGCGCTTGCGGCAGCGACGGGAGGCCAAGGGGCTCAGCCTCGAAGCCGTCACGCGCGCCACGAGGCTGACCCGCACGGTGCTGAGCGCGCTGGAAGAAGACCGCTACGAGGACATCGCCGCGCCGGTCTACGTCCGCGGTTTTCTTCGCATCTACGCCCAGTTCCTCGAGGTCGACGCCGATCAGGTCCTGCAGGCCTGGGACCAGCAGACGACCGTTCGCGATGAGGCACTGGCGACCCCCGCAGCCCCCGCCGCAGCTTTGCCCGAGTACTTCAAGTCCTCCACTCGCCCCAGCCGGTCGCTGACTCCTGCGCAGCTGTTCCTGCTGGTCGCCACGGCTGCGATCGTGGTGGTGTTCATGTGGTCGGTGAACCGCAAGCGCCCGGTGCAGATCGCCGCGCGCCCCGAGGTCCAGACCGCCCCCGCCACCGCCACCGGTCCCGCCGCCCCGACCTCGCCCCTGCAGAGGGGCGAAGCCCGCCGCTAACCCATGGCCGCCACTCGTGAACTGGGACCGTGCCTGGTTGCGCGGCTGACACCGTTTCGCGACGCGGACCTGATCCTCTCGCTGCTGAGCGCGGCCCATGGCCGGGTGGATGCTATCGCGAGAGGCGCCCGCTCTAGCCGCCGACGGTTTGGCGGGGCCATGCGCCTGTTTTGCGAGGTGAATGCCGCGGTGCAGGGTGGCCGCGGCAGCCTGCCCGTGCTGTCCCAGGCCGACGTCCAGCGGGTTTGGCTGCAGGACGAGGTCGGCTACGATCAACTCTGTTTTGCCTCGTATCTCACAGAGTTGGCGCTGGTTGCCAGCCAGCCCGACCACGCGGACGCCGACCTGTACGATTGGCTGAGTGGCTGGTTGACGATCACGCAGCTGGGCGTGTCCGGCCACGTGCGGTCGCTGCGTCTGGCGGCCGAGGTCACTTTCCTGCACGTGATGGGCCTGTTTCCCGACGTGCGTTCCTGTCACTCGTGTGGCCGCGAGACGTCGGCCGGCGCCGCGTGGCCCGATCCGACCGAAGGCCTGCTGTGTGGCGACTGTGCCGGGGACGCCGGACCCGTGATCGCGCCCGACATGCTGCTGGCATTGGCCGTGCTGATCTCGCAGCCAGAGCCCGCGATCGAGCTTGCCCGCTCGCTGCCCGTCCAAACCTTGCGCCCCGTCGAAGACCGCGTGGCGCGACTGCTGGCCCGGGTGCTGCCGTCTACGCTGCGGTCGTCGGAAGCCCTGCGAACCGCGGTGCGAGACGACCTGCCCGTCTAGCACGCCCCCGCACCACCGCGAAAACCCGGCACATCCAACCGATTCTTCGGCGGTTTCTCCTTGTCATCGAACGGTTGCGATCTTACACTACCGCCCCTCGGATGCCCGACCCTTGCGGTCGGTGAGGCGGCCTGGCCGCGCAACCGCTCGAAAAGAAAAGAGCATCCAAGTCAATGCACGCCCCGCGCGGCCTAAGTCAGGTCGTGTCTCTCCGTGTCGCCTTCGGGCGATGCAAGACCGGGGCGGAGGTCCAACGGAGGCAACAAGATTATGGAACCGACTACCGTTCGTCAGATGCTCGAGGCCGGCGCTCACTACGGCCACCAGACGCGGCGCTGGAACCCGAAGATGAAGCCGTACATCTACGGCGCCCGGAATGGCATCTACATCATCAACTTGGGCAAGACCGCCAAGCTGCTGCGCGACGCCCAGAACTTCCTCTCCCGCATCACCGCCCGCGGCGAGCAGGTGCTCTTCGTCGCCACGAAGCGCCAGGCCCGCGACATCGTGAAGGAAGAGGCCGGTCGCGCGAAGATGCCCGTCATCGCCCACCGCTGGCTCGGCGGCACGCTGACCAACTTCCGCACCGTGAAGACCTCGATCGAGAAGATGAACGAAATCGAGCGCATGCTCGCGCCTGAGATGGCCGTCCGTCTGCCCAAGAAGGAGCAGAGCTCGTTGGCCAAGCAGCACGCCAAGCTCGTGCGCAACTTGGGCGGTCTGCGCAACATGCCCGGCATGCCCGGCGCCCTGTTCGTCGTCGACCCCAGCGAGGAGCACATCGCCATCGCCGAGGCCCGCCGTCTGAAGATCCCGGTCGTCGCCCTGATCGACACCAACGCCAATCCCGATCTGGTCGACTACGTGATCCCTGCGAACGACGATGCCATGCGGTCCATCCGTCTGTTCGTCCAGGCCGCTGCCGACGCGTGCATCCTGGGCGCGTCGCTCAGCCGCGATCAGTTCAGCCGCGGCGAGTTCGACGGCGGTGCCGCTCCCGCGACGCCGGGCAGCGAGAACGTCGAGGTCATCCGCAAGCCACGCCACGTCGAGGCTGCTGTCATCGAGGCTGCGACCGTTGAGGACGATGCCGCGGACGAGGAAGCCGAGTAACTCTCGCGCCCTGCATCGAAAGACCTCTCCCTATTTCGTCCTATTCCCCCATGCAGCGATTCGGCATTGACCGTGTCGCGAAGGTGAACCTCATGAGCACGATCACTCCCCTGATGATCAAGGAACTGCGAGAGCGGACCGGCGCCCCCATGGGCGACTGCAAGAAGGCGCTCGTCGAGTCGGACGGTAACCAGGACAAGGCCATCGAGTACCTGCAGAAGAAGTCGGTGGCGACCGCCGCCAAGAAGGCCGGCCGCATCTCGGCAGAGGGCCGCATTGGTTGCTACGTGCACCACGACGGCAAGCTGGCCGTGATCATGGAAGTGAACTGCGAGTCGGACTTCGTGGCCAACACGGTCGACTTTCAGGAATTCGTCCAGTCGCTGTGCATGCAGGTCGCCGCGATGAGCCCGCAGTACGTCCGTCGCGAGGAGATCCCCGCGTCGGTTCTGGCCCATCAGCGCGAGATCTTCGAGGCTCAGGTCCGCGAGCTCGGCAAGCCCGAGGCGCTGGTGCCGCGTATCGCCGAGGGCAAGCTGACGGCTTGGTACGGCGACATTTGCCTGCTGGATCAGGCGTTCGTGAAGGACGAGAAGGGCACGCCCGTCGGTCAGGTGCTGGCGGAGCGCGTGGGCAAGACCGGCGAGAACATCGTGGTGCGCCGCTTCGTGCGCTACGAGCTCGGCGAAGGTCTGGCCAAGCGCGAGGACGACTTCGCCGCTGAGGTCGCCCGGATGACCGTCCAGGCCTAGCACCGCTCCGGATCTCCCTTTCGCTGCACCGCATCGCCGTCACCAGGGGCCGAGCCCTTGCCCCGACCGCGGCTTCGATGTACACCCCCGCGGCACGACCAGCGTCGGTCGTCCGCGGGTGGTCAGCAGCATGCCGAAATATCGCCGAATTCTCCTGAAGCTCAGCGGTGAGGCTCTGGCCGGTACTCGAGGCTTTGGCATCGACCCGGAAGTCCTCGAAAAGATCGCTGGGGAATGCAAGGAAGTCGCCGCGCTGGGCGTCGAGCTCGCCATCGTGATTGGCGGCGGCAACATCTTTCGCGGTGTGGCCGGGGCTTCGGCAGGCATGGACCGGGCCAGCGCCGACTACATGGGCATGCTCGCCACCGCCATGAACAGTCTCGCGGTGCAGGACGCGCTGGAGTCGATGGGCGTGCAGACGCGCGTGCAGAGCGCGATCGCGATGCAGCAGATCGCCGAGCCGTACATCCGCCGCCGCGCGATGCGCCACCTGGAGAAGGGACGCGTCGTCATCTTCGCCGCCGGCACCGGTAACCCCTACTTCACCACCGACACCACCGCGGCCCTGCGCGCGGCGGAGATCGGCGCCGAAGTGATCCTCAAGGCCACCAAGGTCGACGGGATCTACGACGCCGACCCGCGCAAGGTGCCGGACGCCAAGAAGTTCACGCAGATCACGCACATGGAGGCCCTGTCGCGCCGCCTCAACGTGATGGACGCGACGGCACTGTCGCTCTGCATGGACAACAAGTTGCCGATCATCGTGTTCGACCTGAACCAGCGGGGCAACATCCTGCGCGCGGTGCAGGGCGAGGCGGTCGGCACGCTCGTGACGGCAGACGCCGTCGCGGTCTGATTCCCCCGGAGGAGCCATGGAAGAGGAGATCCTCGTCGAACTGGACGACCGTCTGCACAAGTCCATCGAAGCCTTCCACCGCGAGACCACGCGCCTGCGCACCGGTCGCGCCCACGCAGGCCTGCTGGAAGGGGTCAAGGTCGATTACTACGGCACGACCTCGCCGCTGACTCAGGTGGCCAACATCTCGGTCATCGACGCGCGTCTGATCAGCGTCAAGCCGTGGGACCGCAACATGGCGGGCCCGATCGAGAAGGCGATCCTGGCAAGCGACGTTGGTCTGACGCCCAGCAACCGCGGCGATGTGGTGCTGGTCCCCGTGCCGTCGCCGACTGGTGAGCGCCGCCGCGAGATGGTCAAGGTGCTCAAGCGCTTGGTCGAGGAGTGCAAGGTCTCGATCCGCGCCGCCCGTCGCGACGCCAACGAGATGCTCGAGCTCGTCGAGAACATGCCTGAGGACGACAGCTTGCGCGCCAAGAAGAAGATTCAGGACAAGATCGACGCGGCCGGCAAGAAGATCGACTCGCTGTCCATCGAGAAGGAAGCGGAGATCCTCGAGGTCTAGAACCGCTTGTTCTGATTAGGCTGTCCGCCCTTCCTGCCGCACCGATTGCACCCAAGTTCGCAGGAAGGCCTCGTCAGTCTCGCCGCAGGCCCGCTCGTGCGCCGGTCCGAACCGGTGGCCGTTGCGCATCGCCTGACACAGCGCGCTGAGCTTGCGGTTGCCGAACCGCTCCATCCAAGTCTGAAAAGCCAACGCAGCGGCCGTGTAACAGGCGTCCGGGTCGTCGGTCATCTGCCTGTCGGTGGCGGTGGGCAGCGTGTCCAGGGCGGGATGGTCCGCCAGCAAACGGCGCAGTGCCGGCCGAGGAGCGCCACTTGCGGCGACAGTGGCCATCCCCTCGCGAAACCACGTCGGCAGATACGCGGCGGTCGTTGCATCCTCAGGGGCGCAGCGCTGAAACATCAGGACGTGGGCGAGCTCGTGCAGCACCACCTGCTCAAAGGCGTGGCTGGCCGGGGGCAGGCTCCAGGCCTGCGGGGCCAACAGCAGCAGCCCGTCCAACGACGCAATCGCGTGCAGCTGCAAGTCGGTAGGACAGGCAGCGGCAGCTCGCAACTCCGCTTGACTATGGACAGTTGCCACCCGCACCGGCCGACGAAAGTGGCCCCACTGCGACAGCACGCGCGCCATGCCGTCCAGCTCGCGATCCAACAGAGACCGGACGAACGGGTCTAGCGGCTCGATGAGCTCAACCACCAGACCCGCTGCCGCCGCCGAACCGTCCATGCGGGTCATGCTAACGATTTGCAGCCACCCGGCAAGAGGGGTACGGTGCGCCCGCTGCGGCCGACCCCGATGCGGGACGACGGGCGTGCGGAGGGGCGACGGGATGCAGATGGCAGCGACGTGGGGCACGGACTCGGCCGTGCATCGCAACTCCGGTGCGGCAAGGTGTCCGCGCGTGGGGTTGACGCTGGGCGACCCTGCGGGCATCGGCCCGGAGGTCGCGCTGCAGGCGCTGGTCCACACCCATGTTCACGAAAAGTCGCGTGTCTATCTGTACTTCGCGGCGGAGCTCGAGAACTGGCTGCGCACCGCGTGCGAACGCTTTGGGCTGCTGCGCCGGACGTCCAGCGGCTGTCCCGGGCTGGTGCTGGTTCCGTTGCCCAAGGACGGCCTTGCGTATCCGGATCCCGTGGCGATGCCCGGCCGGTCGACGCCGCAGTCGCGCGAGCAGGCGTTTCGCGCGCTGGATGCGCTGGCCCAAGCCGCCATTGCTGGGCAGATCGATGCGATGGTCACAGGGCCGGTCCCCAAGGGCATCTTCGACCACCTGCAGCCTCGGCCCCCTGGGCAGACCGAATTTCTGGCGGCACGTTTGGGGGCCGATCGGTTCGCGATGATGCTGGCGGGTCCTCGGCTGCGCGTCGTGCCTGTCACAACCCACGTGCCCTTGCGCGACGTGGCCGCCCTGATCACGGAGCAGCGCATCGTCGACTGTTCGTTGGCGGCTGCCGATGCGTTGCAGCGGTGGCTCGACATCTCGGGGCCGCGTCTGGCGGTTTGCGGCTTGAACCCCCATGCGGGAGAGGGCGGGCGCATCGGGGATGAGGAGGAGCGGGAGATTGCCCCCGCCGTCGCTCACTTGCGTCGTCTGGGCATCGACGTCGAGGGGCCCGTCGTCTCCGACACGGTCTTTCACCAGGCCATGACCGGTCGTTACGACGCCGTCATCTGCATGTACCACGATCAGGCGCTGGGGCCGTTGAAGACCGTGCACTTCCACGACGGCTACAACCTCACCTGCGGCCTGTCCGTGCCGCGCATCTCACCCGACCACGGCACGGCCTACGACATCGCGGGCAAGGGCGTGGCCGATCCCGGCAGCATGATTCAGGCGATCGTCCGCGGAGAGCGGATGGCGGCGCTCGTCAGCGCGTCTCGAGGAGTTGCAGATGACCCGAATTCTCCTGCGTAATGTTCTGGTTCTGGCTGGCTGCCTGCTGGGGCTGCTGGCCGGTTGCACCAAGGACGCGCCCCCTCCGCCGCCGCAACCGACCGTGAAGGCAGTGCCCGTCGTCGCGCCTGCAGAACCGGCTCGGCCGCGGGTGCGCATGGTGGTTCCCCAGCGCCTGCTGGCAAACCCGAATGGCAACAGCCCGTTGCAGCCCTCACGACGCGTGCGACTGCTGCGCGACATGCGGCCGCTGTTCCCCAAGGGGCTGCCGACCCGCGCACCCCTGCGGACGGCCCCGACGACGCCCGCTCCGGCTGCCGCGCCGGCTCAGCCCTGACCATGCCTGCTGACCGCGACCCGCCCGTGCTGGAGGTCGAGGGCCTCTCGATTGCGGTGCATGGCGACCATGGCCCGGTCCCGGTCGTCCACGATGTCGGCTTCACCGTCGGGCGCGGCCGGACGCTTGGGTTGCTGGGCGCAAGCGGCAGTGGCAAGACCTTGACTTCGTGGGCGATCCTGCGGCTGCCCGACCAGGACCAACGGGTGACGGTCCGGGTGCTGCGGTTGCAGGGGCGCGACCTGCTGACGATGTCGCAGCGTGAGCTGGACCGTGTGCGCGGGCGGGACATCGCGCTGGTGCAGCAGGACCCAAACGCCGCTCTGAACCCGTATCTGTCCGTCGGCACCCAGCTTTGCGAGGGGTTGCGTCTGCATCGCGGTCTGTCGGCGCGTGAGGCTGAGGTCCGGGCGGTGTCCGTGCTGCACGAGCTGGGCGTGGCGGCTGCCGTTGAGCGAATGCGGTCGTATCCTCATGAATTATCAGGGGGAACCCGACAACGAATGGCGCTGGCGATGGCGTTGCTGATGGAGCCCGCGCTGCTGTGGGCCGATGAGCCGACGACCGCGCTGGACCCGACGACGCAGGCGCAGGTGCTGGCGGCGTTGCGGGCGCGACAGCGGGCGACGGGCATGGCGATCGTGTTCGTGACGCATGACCTCGGGGTGTTGGCGCAAGTGGCCGACGATGTGGTCGTGTTGCACGAAGGGCGCGTGGTCGAGGCGGCGCCGGTCGAGCAGCTGTTTCGTGCGCCGCAGCACGCCTTCACGCGGCAGCTGCTCGCGTGCCTGCCCGACCGGACGGAGGCAAGCGATGTCTGAGGTCGTTGCCGCACCGTTGATAGAATTGCGCAACATTTCCGTATCGTTTCGAGGGGCATCGGGCGTCATCCGTGCGGTGGACGACGTCTCGCTGGTGCTCGGACGCGGCGAGACACTTGGCCTGGCGGGCGAGTCCGGCGCGGGCAAGTCCTCGATCCTCAAGGCAATGCTGCGACTGGTGGACGTGGACTCGGGTGAGGTGCGCTTCGACGGCCAGGACGTGACCCGTGCCTCGGGCCGTGTCCTGCGGCCGATTCGTCGGCGCATGCAGGCGGTGTTCCAGCAGCCCGAGACGACCCTGAACCCCCGAATGCGCGCGGGCACCTCGGTGGCCGAGCCGCTGCGGGCGCACTTTGGGGCTGCAGCGGTGACGCAGGGACGGATCGCAGCGCTGTTCGAGCAGGTGGGCCTGCATCCCGACCTTGCCGACCGGTATCCGCACGAGCTCTCAGGCGGCGAGTGTCAGCGGGTGGCGGTGGCACGGGCGCTTGCGGTCGGGCCGGAGCTCCTGATGCTGGACGAGCCGACCTCCGGCCTTGACCTTCTGGCCCAACGGGAACTCGTTCAGTTGCTTCAGAATCTGCGGCGCGATCGGGGTCTTGCGTGGTTGTGCGTCGGCCATGATCTGACGACCCTGCGGCAGCTTTGCGACCGGGTGGCCGTGCTGCACGCCGGACGTGTCGTCGAGATCGGCCCTGCTTCCAAGGTGTTGCAGCGCCCGCGGCATCCGTATGCCCGTGCGCTGGTGGCGAGCTTGCCTGTGCCCGACCCGACCCGCCGAACCGTCATTTCGCCGCTGGCGGGAGATCCGCCTGACCCCGGTGCTCTGCCCAAGGGCTGCGCGTTCCACCCACGGTGTCCACACGCGCAGGACCGCTGTCGCAACGACCGACCGCTGCTGGTGCCGTTGCCGGGGGACGACGCGCACCAAGTCGCGTGCCTCCGATCGCAAGAACTTGAAGGTTGATTAGGGGTTGCCTTCCGTCGTGGGCGTCGGCTCGGCGATGTCCTCTGCCACCTGATCTGCCTCGGCGGTGACCTCGTCCAGCGGCCGACCCAAGCGCCAGCGCTGCGCGGGCTCTTCGTCGGTCAGCAGGCGGACGTCAGCGCTGCCGGGCGACAGGCGCGCGTGTTCATTGACCTGGATCTGCACGCCACTGGTGCGCTCGAGGTCGCGCAGGGCCCCCGACAGCTGGTCGTTCAGGATGGCCGCCACCCGCTGGGGGACCTGGACGCGAAACGCCTTGGTCTGCCCGCGGTCCGCCCGGATCGCCGCCTGCAGTCGGCCCAACGCCTCGATCGCAAGGTCACTGGAGGACCGCACGTAGCCGCGGCCTTTGCAGGTGGGGCAGGTCTCCGTCAATCGTTCGTAGATGCTCTCCCGCACACGCTTGCGGGTAAGTTGGACCGTGCCGAATTCATTGATCTTGCCGACCCGCACCCGCGCACGGTCGCGCGCAAGCTCGGCCTCGAACGCCGCTTCCAGCGTGCGGCGATCGACCGACTTCTGCATGTCGACGAAGTCCACGATCACGAGGCCGCCGACGTTGCGCAGCCGCAGCTGACGCGCAACAGCCCGCGCTGCCTCGAGGTTCAGCGCAAGCACAGCCTCCCCCAAGCTCTCGGACCCCACCTGACGCGCTGAATTGACGTCGATGACCGTCATCGCTTCGGTTCGGCTGACCACCAGCTCGCCGCCGCCGTGCAGTCGGACCCGGGGCTCGACGGCTTCGAGCACGGCGCGGTCGATCCCCCACAGCTCGAACAGACCCGTCGTGGCAGTGTGCAGCCGCACTTCGGGGCGGGCCTCCGGGTGAAAGCGGCGCACGAAGGTCTCGACGCGCGCAAGCTCCTCCGGGTCGTCGATCCACACAACCGACGTGGTCGGGCTGACCATGTCGCGCAGCGCCCGCAGCACCAGATCCAGGTCGTCGAAGATGAAGCTGGGACCAGAAGCGCAGGCAAAACGGGTCTGTACGTCCTCCCACTGTCGCACCAGAAAGCCTATGTCGTCGGCCAGCTCAGCCTCGGTCGCTCCTTCCCCGACGGTTCGCACGATCGCGCCGGAACCCGCGGGCGTCAGCTTGGCGACGATGCCCAGCAGTCGCTCGCGCTCGACCGGGTCGGCGATCATCTTCGACACGCCGTGGTGGACGTCGCGGGCCAACAGCACCACGTTGCGGCCGGGCAGCGACACCTGCATCGTCACGCGCGGTCCCTTCTTGGCGACCGGCTCGCGCACCACCTGCACCATGACCTGCTGGCCCGGAGTCAGCAGCTGGGCGATCGGACGAACGGCCTTGCGGGGCAACGGGTTCTCTGGGTCGAGGCCTTCCGCGTCGTGTACGCCGGGCAGCCACACGTCGGCCGCGTGGAGCAGCGCCATGCGGTCCAGACCGATGTCGACGAACGCCGCGTCCATGCTGGGCTGGATGCGCGTGACGCGGCCCCGGTAAATGTTGCCCGACAGTCCTCGGCCGGCGGTGCGCTCGACCTGCAGCTCGACGACCTCGTCACCTTGGCGCAAGGCAACGCGGGTTTCGTGAGGCGACGAGCGGATGAAGAGCTGCTCGTCCTCGCCGCCACGCTTGCCCGGACGGCCGCCGCCAGAGCGGGGCAGGGCAGGATCGGTCGCGGCAGGGTCAGTCACGCAGGCCTCGCGGGCTGGAAGAAAGGGGGCGGCGGCGGTCAGCTGCCGCGTGCAACGTCGAACGAGCCGTTCAGGTAGATCAAGGAGTTGTCCAATGCATTGGTCAGTTCAGCGGTGAACGAGCCCTTGACGCGGCCGCCCGGGGCACCGAACTCGTCGATCTGGATGGTGTAGTCGCTCGCCTGGTACAGCCACTGCAGGGTCGCTTGGTCGTTGCTGCCGTCATTCATCAAGACGTTGGCCTCGGGCGCCTCGCCACCGACCATGGTGAAGGTCCCGGTGATGTACTCGTCGACCTTGGCGATCTGCAGCTCCAGCTTGTTCAGCCCCTCGTCGCCGGTGATCTGCAACATCTGGATGGTGGACAGGTAGTTGGCGCCTGCGAACCCGAACTTGATCTTCTGCCCCGTGGTGTCGGGGGTCTGCGAGATCGTGACCTCGAAGAGGTCCAGCGGCTCCCAGTCGATGTCCTTCTTGGGCACATCCAGCGTGGTCGGCGTGTCGGTTTGCACGGTGCCGTCGCCAGCGGTGACATCCTTGCCGGTCGATGCGTCGGGGCTGTCGGGGTCCTTGCCGACCACCAGCGAGTGGCAGACGCCGTCATAGCAGCCCTGCCCCGCCGCGCACGACTGACCGACCCATGCCGTTCCGGTCGCGTTGCACACCTGCGCCGCAGACGACGTCAGGCACTGGCGAGCGCCCGGAACACACTGTCGGGCCACGCATTTCGGACTCGCGGCGTTGCAGACCTGGCCGGTGCCGCACGCCGTCTCCTTGTAGGTCCCGCCCTTGCACTCGAGCAGGGTCTTCCACCCACAGGACTTCGCCCCGTCCGTGCAGCTGGCCGGCACGCAGACGCCCGCCTTGCAAACCGTCGAGCCACCACAGGTCTGGGCCGCCGTTGCGTCGGCCGCGCCGTTGTCCGGGCACGCCATGACGGTATTGCCGCTGCACGAGCGCTTGCCCTTCTCGCAGATGACAGCCTGACACTTGCCCCCTGCGCAGTACTTCGACTCGCCGCAGGAGGCTACGCCGTAAGCCTTGCCGCCCTCGATGCATGTGGCGGTGGCGTTGCCCACGCAGACGACGGACCCTTCCTGGCAGAACGTGGCGACCGGGCCGGGCGTTGTGGCGGCGTCCTCGCTGCAGCCGGAAAGGCCAAGGCAAAGGAGGAAGATCGCGGTGCCGAAGGGGAAGCTGCGTGCCATGACGGTCCTCGCGGGCCGGCAGAGTCGGGGCCGGCCACCGCCCTTGTAGCCAACCCCACGTCCGATCGGCAAGCGCCGTCGCAGACTACAGATGATCGTGCATGATTTCGCGCGGTTTGTTGGGACCGCGGGAGGGGCCCACGATGCCGCGCGCTTCCATGGTGTCGACGATGCGCGCCGAACGACCGTAACCGATGCCCAGCTTGCGCTGCAGGAAGCTGACGGAAGCCTGATTGGCGTCGATGACGACCTGCACCGCCTCGTCGTACAGCGGATCGAGCTCGCCGTCGTCGATCTGGTCCACCGCCTCGACTTCGGGGTCGCGCAGGATGTCCATGTCGTACACGGGCGCGCCCTGCTCCTTCCAGTGCCGAGCGAGCTCGACCACCTCCTCGTCGGTGATCCAGGTACCGTGGCAGCGCTTCAGGTGGCCCTCGCCGGGGGGAACGAACAGCATGTCGCCCTTGCCCAGCAGCGTCTCAGCACCGGTCGAGCCCAGCACGACCTTGGAGTCCATCGACGACGCGACCTGAAACGACAGGCGCGTGGGGAAGTTGGCCTTGATCAGGCCGGTGATCACGTCCACCGACGGCCGCTGCGTCGCGAGCACCACGTGAATGCCGGCGGCGCGAGCCTTCTGCGCCAGACGGGCCACGGCGTGCTCCACTTCCTTGCCCGACGCCATGATCAGGTCGGCGAACTCGTCGATCACGATCACGATGTAGGGCATGTCCTCGGGCACATCCACCACGTCCGGTGAGGTCTGGCCTTCCGCATCCAAACGCTCGGCGGCGGCGCGGCGACGCAGGGCCTGGGCACGCAGCTCCGGGAGCTTTTGCTTGTAGCCCGCGAGGTTGCGTACTTCCACGGCGGCCAACAGACGGTAGCGGCGGTCCATCTCCGTCACGGCCCACTTCAGCGCCAGCTCGGCCTTGTGGGGCTCGTCCAGCACGGGCAGCAACAGGTGGGGGATCCCTTCATAGACGCTCAGCTCCAGCACCTTGGGGTCGATGAAGATGAAGCGGACCTCGTCAGGCGTCGCGCGGAACAGCATCGAGCAGATGAACGAGTTGATGCCCACCGACTTGCCCGTGCCGGTAGCGCCGGCGACCAGCAAGTGCGGCGCGCGGGCGAGGTCGGTGCAAAGCGGCCGCCCTTCGATGTCCTTGCCCAGGATCAGGGTCAGCAGGCTCGCACTGTCGCGAAAGACCGGGCTGTCCACGATCTCGCGGAAGTACACGAGCTGGCGCTGGGCGTTCGGCACCTCGATGCCCACCACGTCGCGGCCGGGAATCGGCGCCACCACGCGCACCCGCAGGGCAGACAGCGACATGGTCAGGTCGTCGCGCAAGTTCACGATCTTGCTGATCTTGATGCCGGCGGCGGGACGGTATTCGTAGGTGGTGACCACGGGTCCCGGGCGGATGTCGGTGACTTCGCCCGTGATGTTGAAGTCACGCAGCTTCTGCTCGAGCACAAGGGCGTTCTCTCGCAGGGTGATGTGATCGCAGTTCACGACGCGGCTGGGCGGCTCCCGTAGCAACGTCGACGGCGGCAGCTCCCACGACTTGTGCTTGCCGATGCCCAGTGAACCCTGTGCCTCGACCGGCGCGGGCAGCGGCGCGTTGCGCGTGGCCTCGGTTTCGACGATGCGCGGCCCCTTGGCCTGCTCCCCCGCCGCCGCCACTTCCGCAATCGCGGCAGGCGCTTCCACCCGCTCACCGCCAGAGGCCGCGGTGGGCGCCATCGGCTTGGCCAGCGCCTCTTCCAGCTCGGCGCGGGCCATCTCGACGTCGCGCACGTCCATCTCGGACGTCGCAAACGGTTCCGACGGCGGCGGCGGGATCACTTCCACGGCGTGACTGGGGTGGACGCTGGCTTCCTCAGCCGCGGCACCCGCAGGCATCCGGACGCGGACGCTGGGTTCTTCGCGGGCACGGCGCAGCGAAGAAGGGATCAGGTCGTTGGGCGGCGCGATCGACTCGCCCATGGGGAACCCGTCGGGAGCGGGCATCGACACGCGGACCACCGCGGTCTCAGGCAGGGCGGCTTGGGCAGGCTCGTCCAAGTCCTTCACGGTGAAGTGGAATTCGTTCTCGTCTTGCAGACCGTCGGACAGACCATCGGCCAATGCAACGTCCTCGTTGCGGCGACGGCGGAACCAGGACCGCTTGCCCAAGCCCCGCAGGTGACCGCGTGCGGCCTGCGCGCTCTGGGACGCTACCTCACCGACGACGGGCGCTGCCTTTCCGGTGGCCCACAAGAGCGTCGAACGCACCAGCGACCGGCCCGTGATCGCCGCCAGCGACGTGCCCAACACAAGCACGGCGAGCAGTGTCGTGCCCACTGTCGACACCAGCGCCTTGCACACGACAGCGACTGCGCCCGGCAGCAACCCTGCGGCATCCTTGCCGAACGGGCGGAACGCGATCGACTGCGCCACCAAGTGCAGCAGCACCAGTGAAGCAAGGCTGGCCCCGGCGATGCCGAACATGGCGCGCGGCCGCGGCAGCTCGACCTTACCCATCAGGATGCGCACGGCGAACACAAACAGCAGACCGTCGAGCAGGAAGGCGCCCAAGCCCAGCGCCTGCAACAGCAGGTCCGCGATGCGCGCGCCGACGGGTCCGATCAGGTTCACGACCCCTTCGGAGCCGCGTCCCGACTGCATGATCTCCATGTCGCGGGCGGTGTACGACCCCAAGGCCACGCCGAAAGCGACCGCGGTGATCGTCAGGACGATCCCCAACATTTCGCCTCGGAGCTCCAGCCGACGCGCCTCAGCCAGGACGGCCGTCGGCGACGCGGTGGTCTTCTCGGATTCGCGGGATTTGGCTTCGGTCTGGGCGTGGGCCATGGCTCACCTGCGGGGACGAACGTCTGGAGCTTTCAGCAAAAAAGGCGGGCGGTCGCCTTCGCCTGAAGCATCCTGAACCGTACCATGCAGCCCCGGGGGCGCCAGAAAATGGTCGTGTCGCAGCCACGGTGCCATCCAGGCGAAATTCCGCAGCGGATCCGGCCGCTGAGGCCCTCGCGGGGCCCTTCGCGAAGTGGTTGGATTGACAAGTAATCCGGCGGGTCGTCGGCTCAGGCCGGTCCGCGCCCTCCCTACGTAGCCACTGTCCGCAGCGAGGTTGCCTCCGGGGCCGCTCTGTAGGTGGATGAAGCACAAGGCGTTTTTTGCACGCACGGCGACAAGCATCTGGGCGGCCGACCCGCCGTCGGCGGCGAATTCACCGGCCCGTCGAAGCCGAAGCCGTGCTCGCCCGTTGTGACCGACAGGGGGGCAGTGGATACTGCCGCCGCCAGAGACCGCCCCCGACCCCGACCGCAGGAGAACGACATGCGTGAACGTCTGATTGCCCTCACGCTCGCGAGCTGCCTCGCCCTCGCCGCGCTGCTGCCGTCTGCGGCCGAAGCCGCCGCCAAGAAGAAGAAGCCAAAGGCAAAGCCGGCCGCCACTGCCCCGGCAAGTCCGACGGAGGCCAAGGCCGCGCAACCCACGGAGGCCAAGGTGGATCCGGCCGTTCCTGCCGTCGCTTCGCCTGCGGTGCCCGCTGCAGACTCCGTCGACCCGGCGGCGGTTGCCAAGGCGGTGCAAGGCTTCTACGAACGGACCTCGGCCTTCCAGGCGCGCTTCGTGCAAGTGGTCAAGAAGAAAGGGCTTGCCAAGGGTCTTCAGCGTGAGGGCGTGGTCTACCTGACCAAGGGCGATGCCGCCAAGCCCGGCAAGATGCGCTGGGACTACCCGACGGAGGAGATCTTCTACTTCTCTGACGGTGAGATCCTGTGGTCGTACGAGCGCAAGGAGCGACTGGCCGTCCGTGTGCCCGTCAAGAACAGTCAGGTGGCCCAGGCGACCACGTGGCTGACGGGACAAGGCAACCTGGCGGCGAACTTCACCCTGACGCTGGTGCCGTCTTCCGTGGCGGACACGTGGGCCCTCAAGCTCGTTCCCAAGCAGGGCACGCAGACCATGCGGTCGTTGACGCTGGTGGTCGACAAGAAGACCGCGGCGGTGCGGGCCACGGTGCTTGAGGACCCGCTGGGCGACTCGACCACGCTGCAGTGGCTGGACCCGAAGTACGACGCCATCGATGACAAGGTCTTCGCCTGGTCGCCGCCCCCCGGCGTGACCATCAAGAACCTCTAGTCGCAACGGGCGATTGACGCAGCGCGGGCTTTCGCGGCAGGCTGCTCCCCTTGCCGCGGCTGTTCCTGCTGCGCGCCACGAGGGGCCATGCACAGCCCAGCACGCCCACTTGTCGCCGGAAGCCTTGCCGTCCTCTGCACTTGCGTCGTCGCGTGGTCGCCGGCGGCTTTCGCGCACGAGCTCGACGCGCCCTCGATCGATGTCCAGACCTGGCAGCCGGTGGCGGGCGTGCATGACGGCGCCATCACGCGTTCGGCCCGGCCGATGGACGACGCGGCGTGGGCGATGCTTCTGGCGATCCACTACACGCGGATGCCGCTTGTCTTCGTCAACGATGCGGGCACGGTCAGCCGCACGCAGATGGTCGTCGGCGACCTGTGGATGGCCGAGTTGGGCGCCGCCGTTGGCTGGCACGGGTGGACGTTCGCTGCGGGACTGCCAGCATCGCTGGATGCGCGAGGTGGCGGTCCCAACCTCGTTCAGGTGGACTCGCCTACGTCGCCCGCGTTCGGTGATCTGCGGGTCGAGGCTCGCAAAGCCCTGCACCACATCGCGATCTCCGGTGGAGCGGTCGATCTCGGCGCTGCCGCCGTCGTGGGATTGCCGACCGCCGCCGCAGCAAGCTGGCTTGGCGGGACGCCCAGCTTGGCCCTTGAAGGCTTGGCGACCTTGCAGACGGGGGCGTGGCAGGCGGACCTGAATGCGGGTTTGCGACTGCGGTCAGAGCAGGCCCTGTCCGTGCATCAGCTCGACCTCGAGGGTCAGCCGCTGCACACCGAACCCGTCACCGTGGCCCTGCGCTCGGGTTCGTCGTTTGTCGCGCGGGTCGGCGTTTTGCGGCGCTTTCTCGATGACCGGGTTCGCGCCCGGGCCGAGGCGCAGCTGGGCCTGCAGGCGCCGTGGGTCGCTGCGGTGCCCGACAGTCTGCTGCAGCTCGATGGTGCGCTGAGCGTGGACTACGCCATCCTGCCGTATCTCCGCGGGTTCTTTGGCCTCTCTGGCGCACCCACCACCGGCCCGGGCTCGGCCTCGCTGCGCGCGGCGGTCGGCCTGACCTTCGACGCGCAAGAGGTGCCCTCCGACGATGACGGCGACGGTCTGGTCGACAAGCTGGACCGATGCCCCAACCAGGCAGAGGACCGCGACGGCTTTGAAGATCAGGACGGCTGCCCCGACGCCGATCACGATCAAGACGGTCTGGCCGATCGGACGGACCGCTGTCCGATGCAGCCCGAGGACATGGACGGCTTCCAGGACGAGGACGGCTGCCCCGACCCCGACGACGATGGCGATGGCGTGCTGGATGCGGCAGACGCCTGTCCCCACGAGGCAGAGGACAAGGACGGCTTCCAGGACGCCGATGGCTGTGTCGATGCCGACAACGATGAAGACTCCGTGCCGGACGTCGACGATCTGTGCCCGCAGCAACCGGAAAATCGCAACGGGTTCGAGGATTCGGACGGCTGCCCGGATACGCCTCCGCGTCCGCCTCCGCCGCCTGCACCCGTGATCGAGACCCCTGCCGTCGCACCGGCGCCCGCTCCGCCACCGGTGGACGAGAAGGCCGCGAAAGGCAAGGAGAAAGCCGTCAAGGCCAAGGCGAAGCCGACGAAGAAGGGCGGCAAGTAGCCCAGAGCGCAACTGGCCCTACAGCGGGATGTTTCCGTGCTTTTTCGGCGGGTTGCTGTCGCGCTTGCCGGCCAGCATCCGCAGCGACGAGATCAGGCGTGGGCGGGTGTCCTCCGGGTGGATCACCTCGTCGATGTAGCCCAGCTCCGCGGCCTTGAACGGGTTGGCGAACACGTCGCGGTAGCGCTCGACGTACTCGGCCTTGGCCTTGGCGGGGTCCGGTGCGGCCTTCAATTCGTTGCGATACACGATGTTGACGGCGCCGTCGGGACCCATCACCGCGATCTCTGCTGTGGGCCACGCGAAGTTGATGTCGCCGCGGATGTGCTTGGACGACATGACGTCGTAGGCACCGCCATAGGCCTTGCGCGTGATGACCGTCAGCTTGGGTACGGTCGCTTCCGCGTACGCATACAGCAGCTTGGCGCCATGGCGGATGATGCCGCCGTACTCTTGTGCCGTGCCTGGCAGGAAGCCCGGAACGTCGACGAACGTCAGCAGCGGGACGTTGAAGGCATCGCAGAACCGCACGAAACGCGCCGCCTTCACCGATGCATCGATGTCCAGACACCCCGCGAGCACCGACGGTTGGTTGGCGACGACGCCGACCGTGTCTCCGCCCAACCTTGCAAAACCGCACAGAATATTGCGCGCGAAGTGCTTGTGGACCTCGAAGAACCAGCCATCGTCCACCACGGCACCGATGACCTCGTGCATGTCGTACGGCTTCATCGGGTCGTCGGGCACCAGCTCGGTCAGCCGCGGGTCGCGTCGGTCGGTCGGGTCCTGGGTCGCCCGTTTGGGGGGCGCATCCATGTTGTTCGACGGCAAAAAGCTCAGCAGTTCCCGAACGGTGGCGATCGCCTGCTTCTCATCGTCGGTGGCGAAGTGCGCGACGCCTGAGGTCGTGGCGTGCCGCATGGCGCCGCCCAGTTCCTCCTGCGTCACGTTCTCATGTGTCACGGTCTTGATGACGTCCGGTCCCGTGATGAACATGAAAGACGTCTCGCGCGCCATGATCACGAAGTCGGTGATCGCGGGGCTATAGACCGCGCCACCCGCGCAGGGTCCCAGCACGACCGAGATCTGCGGCACCACGCCTGACGCCTGCACGTTGCGCAGGAAGATGTCGGCATAGCCCGCCAGCGACACCACACCCTCCTGGATGCGCGCGCCGCCCGAGTCGTTGAGTCCGATCACAGGGGCGCCGGTCTTGATCGCCATGTCCATGATCTTGCAAATCTTCTCAGCGAAGGCGCCGCTCAGCGAGCCGCCGAACACCGTGAAGTCTTGCGCGAACACGAAGATCGTCTTGCCGTCGACCTGTCCGTAGCCCGTGACGACGCCGTCGCCCGGGATCTTCTTGTCGGCCATGTCGAAGTCGGTGCAGCGGTGCGTCACCAGCCGGTCGAGCTCGACGAAGCTGCCCGCGTCGAGCAGCAGGTCGATGCGCTCGCGCGCGGTCAGCTTGCCGGCCGCGTGCTGCTTCTGCGTGCGCTCTTCGCCGCCGGCGGCCACAGCTTGACGGTCCAGTCGCTCCAGCCGGTCGAGGATCTTCTTTCTCCGCAGGGTCATCGGGGCACTCTCCACAGACACGCGACTCCCGAAAGGGTCATCGGGGCGGGGCAGGGCCGGCGGGGGGACCGGTTCGGGGGGGCAGGGCGCGGTGATACCAGCGAACCCGTTGCGCGGCAAGGACTCGCCATCTCTGTAACGCGATGCGTCAATTCCTTCTTGACAACTTGACGCAACGCGTTAGATTGGGTGCGTCACGAACGAACACGAACCCAATCAGTGCCGCGGCAGGGACCAGATCGACGCACGCAGAGCCCTTCGCCAGCCGATGCCCGCCGCCCACATGGAGGAATTCCCAGATGAGCAAGCCCGATATCGTCGACGTCGACGCCGTGCGTCATGAATCCCAGACGCCTCGCCATGACAACCCCGCCCAGCGTTTCGCCCGCAGCCTGCTCGGCACCGCCGTGCTCGAGCGAGCAGAGGCCGCCCGCGTGGCCGTGCGCGAGCAGTTCCAGACGCGCGTGACCGAGGCCCACACCCGCCTGAACGTCCTCGAGAAGCGCGCCCAGGATATGGTCAGCCAGGTGCAGACGTCGGTGCAAGCCACCGCGAATGCTGCGCGCGACCGCGTCATGGAAGAGAAGACCGAGGCGGTGCAGAAGGTTGAGCAGCTCGTCGCGGCCGTCGCCAAGGTCGATCGCTCCAGCCTCGAGGCGTGGCTCAAGCAGCCGGCAGAGGTGCGTGAGGACGTGCTGACCGCCGTCGGTCTGGCGTCGCAGAAGCAGGTTCAGACGCTGCACGAGGAAATCGCCGCGTTGCGCGCCGAGATCGCCGGACAGTTCGAAGCCCAGACCGAAGCCCTCGGCCACATCGTCGGCAAGTCCGACGTTGCTGAGAGCACAGAAAAGAAGGCACGCGCGAAGAAGACCCCCGCCGCGCACGCCTAACCCCCCGGCCGGCCGGTCCTGCCCAGACTGGCCGGGTTCGGAGTGACCGCACCCTACGCTTCCCCGTCGGTGTGGTCTGCGACCCGCAGTTCGGAGCTCCCTTCCCCGTTAGCTCCGGACCTGCGGGTCGCGCATTCTTGTCGATTCAGGTGCATCATCAGCGGTTTCCGGCTAGCCTGCGACGCCCAGAGGCCACGTGATCCGTTCAGGGGGCACAAGCCACGCGGATCCGGCCGTTTTTCGGGGGGATATGCACACCAATCGTCACCTGATCGCCGCTGGCGTCGCTGCTGGGCTGTGCCTGCTTGCCGTGGCCGCCGTGGCCCAAGAGGCCGCAGGGGTCGAGGCCGCGCCCCTTGCCACGCCCGCGACGCCGACCGCGGCCCCTCCCGCTGCCGTTGCAGCACAGACGCCACCAGATACCACTTGGTGGCCCGCCGGTCTGTCCGCGATTGTCGAGGACCGTGTGGTGGGGCGTCGCGAGCCTTCGGTTCAGGTCGGCCGCCCCTTGGCCACGGACGACGCACGGCTGGACGGCGAGGACTTGAGCGAGCACCGCCTGCGGGTCGGCGCGGAGTGGAAGCATCCGCTGCAACGTTGGGGAGTTGCTGACCTGCGAGTCGCTGCGCAGGCTGACCTGTTCGCGCAGACCTTTGATGCCGCCGGCACCGCATCAGACCCGCGGCTGCGGCAGGCTTGGCTGGAGGCGACGACGGCGGTGGGACGTTTCGGCGCCGGTCGCACGATGTCCGCATGGGGCCTGGGGATTGTCGCGCAACCGGGACTTGCGGACCCCCTGCAATTCGGGCTGGAGCGGGGCGGTTCGCTGGTCGATCGTGTGCAAGCGGCACTGCTGCCGGCGGCGTTGTGGACCAAGGACCCGCGCAAGGCCTTTCCGCTGGCGTTGGTGCTGGCCGCCGACCGTGTGGCGCGCGACGGGCTGGCGGACGTGGATGCAGGCGACGAGGCCTACAACGCGGTCGCTGCGCTGCTGTACCGAACGACGGAGCTTGAGTTGGGGGTCTACGGCGTGGTGCGGACCCAGACCGATGCCCAGGGCTTGGACCTGAACGCCAACATCGCTGACCTGTACGGCGCATGGTCGACCGGCAAGGGCGCGTGGAAGCTGAAGGTTTCGGGCGAGGGCGCGCTCGTGTGGGGCACGACCACCTGGCTGCGCACGGCGAACTACCCGCTGCAGATGGACCTGCAGCAGTACGGCGGTGCCCTGCGACTGGACGTCTCGCGTCGTTGGCTGCAGGCAAGGCTCGAGACGGGAATGGCCAGCGGCGACGGTCGGCCGCTGGACGGCACGCTGGGCACCTTCCGCTTTGCCGAGGATTACCGGGTCGGCTTGGTGCTGTTCCCGCACTACCTGCGCCGTCAGACCCAAGCGACCGCGCAGAACCTGACCGACCCGCGCTTTGCCGCGCAGCCGCCCGCCGGCGTCGCTCACGTGGAGAGCGAAGGTGCTGTTTCGCAAGCGATCTACGTCAACCCGGTGGTCCGCCTGCAGCCGCATCCGCGCGTCGCGATCCTGGTGGGCGGGGTGATGGCCAGCGCGCCGACGGTGGTGGCGGACCCGTTTCAGACGTTCCTCACTGGAGGCAAGCCGATCGGGCCTCGCGGGGCGGCGGATGCCCGCGCGCTGGGGCTGGAACTCGATGGCGGCGTCGAGGGCAACCTGCCCTTGGGCGCCGGCTTTGCCGTGGTGGCACGTCTGCAGGGCGGCTGGCTGCTGCCGGGCGAGGCTTTCGCGGACGCAAGCGGCGCTTCGGCCGATGCGGTCGGTGTCGCGGAAGGATCCGTGGCGTTGTCGGGCCAGTGGTAGGGGAGAGGGTGACCATGCGGAACTTCGCGAACGTACTGATCTTCTCCCTGCTTGTCGGCCTGTGGAGCTGTGCCGATCTTGACCTGACCGAGCGGGGGCTGCACGCGACCTTCGTGGCCGGTCAGGCGCGCGGGCCAAACATCGTGTTCCAGCCGCTGCACCAGCCGGAGCCGCTGATTCCCTTCCCGAATGATCTGGCGCTGCGCGTGGATCCCGACGGATCGACCCATGCCAACATCTCGATGCAGGCGCCGGCCAAGACCGAGCAGCGCAACCGCAAGCACTTCAACGAGGTCGACGGCTTCTCGGGCCTGACGCCGATCACGCTTGCATTTGACGGGCCGCTGGACCTGACGACGGTGAACGACGACACGGTGTTCGTGGTGAACGTGACGCCGGGGTCCAAGCGCTTCGGCGAGCGCCTGCCGCTGGACCTGGGCCGTGGCTGGTTTCCGCACGACGCTGAGCCGCACGCCTACGAGCCCTTCGATCCGTATGCAGATTTCAACAGTTATGTGATGCCGCCCGACAACAAGATCGACACCGACGGCGACGGCACGCCGGACAAGTGGGTGTACCACTACGAGGTCAAGACCCACACGCTGGACATTCGGCCGTTACTGCCGCTCGAGTCGGGGGCTCGCTACGGCGTGTTTCTGACGCGCGGCGTCAAGGGCTGGTCGAAGGACGGCAAGTACGGTGCGGTGGTCAGCCCGTTTGACGTCGTCAACCATGACAGCCAGACCGAGGCGCTGAAACTGGCGCTGCCGTCGCTGAATCAGGTGGGCGTGCAGGCGGAAGACATCGCCTTTGCGT
Organism: uncultured Myxococcales bacterium; assembly: GCA_903955385.1. Lineage (GTDB taxonomy): Bacteria > Myxococcota_A > UBA9042 > UBA9042 > UBA9042 > CAJBNH01. Next base: position 105,745 of record CAJBNH010000072.1, read on the forward strand.
GGACGCTGTCGACGGGAGACCTGGCGCGCACCTTCCGCAAGCTGCGCGACGGCTTGTACGGGTCGGGGCCGTTCGCGTGGCTGAATGCACAATTCTCCGCGAAAATCGCGGATGTGTACGACACCGAGATCGCATTCGACGGCGACAAGTCCTACAAGGACTATCCCGTCGTGCCTCGGGACCACACCTACATCGTGCAGGGCGCCTTCATGAAGGAGGTGTTCGCGCTGATCAACCTGTTCCAGCCCGGTGTCGCCGATAGCTTCACCAACGTCGCGCACGTCGTGTTCGGCGAGTTCACGACGCCGAACCTCCGCGCAACGAGCGACAACGTGTGGCAGCTCGACACCGTGGCAGGCACGGCCGTCGTGGCCAAGGAGCAGGTTCCGTTCCTGCTGGTCGTGCCCAAGACCACCGCCAACCACAAGCCCCCGTTCCCGGTCACGATCTACGCCCACGCAACGGGGACCAGCCGCGTCGAGTGCCTGTTGCTGGCCGACCGGCTGGCCCAAGCGGGCATCGCCACCTTCGCCATCGATGCAGTCGGCCACGGCCCCGTGCTGACCGAGCCGCGCAAGATGATCGAAGAGCAGGCCGCCAAGACCGGCATGGACGTGGGCATCTTGATCAAGGCGATCCTCGCGCCCCTGATCTTCACGGACACCGAGAAGCGCTTTCCGGAGGGGACGTCGGTCGACAAGATGCTGGACGTACTGCTGAATCAGGGCTTCGTTCAGCAGCTGGCCGTCAAGGGCCGCGCAGTCGATGACAACGGCGACTGCTACAAGAAGGGCGGCGAGGCCTATTACGCGCCCGACGCCTTCCGCCTGCGCGACGCCATGCGCCAGACGACCTTCGACTTCATCGTGGCCGTGCGCATGCTGCGCGCTCTGTCGAACAGCCATGTCCCCACGCCGCCAGCGGACCCGCGCACGGCGACCAAGGCGCAGCTGATGCCCAACCTGTTGGCGGGCGACTTCGACATGGACGGCCAGATCGACGTCGGCGGCGACAAGGTCCCGTATTTCATGATGGGCGTGTCGCTCGGCGGCATCCACACCGCGCTGACGGCCCCGCTGGAGCCCGCGATCACGCACGCCGCCGCCGTGGTGCCGGGCGCCGGCCTTGCCGACATCTTCATGCGCACGGCGCTGCAGTCGGTGGTCACCCCGCTGATGCACTCGATCCTGGGGCCGATGGTCGTCGGGTGCCCGCGTGGCGAGGGCAAGGTAGACCTGACCTGGGACGACGACGCCGACAACTGCAACCGGACCGAGACGTTGAGCTATGTCGACGAGGCAAGCGGCCTTTGCCTGGCTGCTGGCGTCCTGAAGCCCACGGCGCGCGGTCAGCTGCAGATCCCGGCAGGCGCCACGATCAAGGTGCGGAATTTGGAGAATGGCGAGTCGCGTGAGCAGGTTGCGGCGGCCGACGGGCACTTTGCCGTGGCCGTGTCCAGCGACAAGGGCGATCGCGTCGGCGTCGAGGTTCACGACGCGCAGGGCAAGCTGCTGGCTTCGGCTGAGCTGACGGCGCCTCACGATGGTCTGGCGAGACAGCGCAACACGCCAGAGTTCCGCCGGTTCGTGCAACTGGCCGCCAACGCTCTGGAAGGCGCCGACGCGATCACGGTGGCCGACCGCGCGATGCTCGACCCCAGCCCTGGCACCTTGCCAACCAACCTGCTGATGATGCTGTCTGTCGGGGATCGCACCGTGCCGTTTACGACCGGCGTGTCACTGGCCCGCGCCGTGGGCCTGTTCGGCCGTCCCACCGCTCAGGACGCTGAGCCGTGGCGTGCCTGGACGGAAGAAGCGATCGCGCGCGGTCTGCTGACCAGCGGAACCGGAGAAGTGCCGTTGCTGGACCCGACCAAGCCTGAGGGCGGTCCGGGCCTGTGTCGCAAGGTGCCGACCGTCCCGGGTCAGGCGGCGTTCTCTGCGCTGTGTCTGGCGGACGTCAAGGGCCACCACGAGTACATCGCGCAGCCCAAGAACACAGACGGATTCCCGACTTTCCAGGGCTACAAGGGGACGTTCACCGAGTACCATCGCAACCAGATCGTCACGTGGTTTCACTCACTTGGAAAGCATCTCGGCGAAGACCCCTGCTGGGCGAACAAGGACTGCGTTGCCGCCCGCAACCTGCGCGCCGAGTGGGACTTGCCCATCGGGCAGACGCCTTGACGCCCCAGCTCGGGCCGTCCACGTTCCCGGACCGGGTGGCCTTGCCGCTGCTGGCCAACGTGGGCTAACCTGCCCACCCGTCGACTCATCGTGCAGGGGGAGAGCTCCATGGCCCACCGATGCTCACAGACTGAAATGCCTGCCTCCATCCGCCTCGTCGCCGTCCTGCTGGCGGGGATGCTGATCGGTCAGGTCAGCTCACCCGCGACCGCGCTTGCAGTTCCGGCGACAGACAAGCCGACCGCTGTCCCCGCCCCCGCAACAGCGCCTGCCGCTGAGGTTGCGAAGCCAGAGCCCGCCAAGGCGGAACCCGCACCGACGGACCCGGATCTGGCGGCACCGGCTGCCGAACCCGCGGCCCCGGCGCCTGACAAGAAGGACGCCGCGAAGAAAGAGCCCGCGAAGAAGGAGGCAGGCAAGGCTGAGGCCGCCAAGCCCGCCAAGCCCGCCAAGGTCGTCGCCGTTAGCGCCAAGGCCAAAGCCGACGCCGAAGCATTGTCGAAGCAGGCCGGAGAGTACCTGCGCACCGGGACCCACAGTCTGGCGGCCGACACGTACCTGAAGGCCTACTCGATGAACCCGCTGCCTGAGTATCTCTACGGTGCTGCTCGCGCGGAGCACCTCGCCGGCCAACTGGAGTCCGCGATCGCGACGTACGCGCAGGCGTTGGCCGCCCTGACGCCCAAGCTGCCCCTGTACAAGAAGGTCAAGGCGGCGATGGACATGGCCAAGGAAGAGCTGGCTGCCCGTCCGGCACCGACCGTGGTCGAGGTTCAGGTCGAGGCTCCGGAGCCCGAGAACGCCAAGCCGGTGCCGATTCCTCAGGATCCGACCCCGGTTGTCGTTCAGGCACCGCCGCCGCCCGCACCGTTTGCTTGGGAGAAACCCGTTGGCTACGGCGCACTTGGACTGGGGGCCGTGGCGCTGGTCTCGGGCATCGTCGTGTACGCGACCGCTTCGGCCGACCAATCAGCGCTGGACGATCTGTACGCCCAGAAGAGCGATCAGGGCATCACCGGCATCACCCGGGAGGATGCGATCGTGCGTCAGGACAGCATCAACAGCCGCGTCGTCACCACCTGGGCCCTGATCGGCACCGGCGTCGTGTCGGCTGGAGCCGGCGCCTATCTGCTGTGGTTCCACAAGCCTGCCGCGTCGACCAGCCCCGCCGCCCCCGCCGTTGTCGCCGTGCCTGTTCGCGACGGTGGCCTGCTGCAGCTGGCTTGGCGCTTCTGATCGCTTCTCGCGATTATCGGTAACTCTTGGGCCACCTTGCCGAACTGCGGAGTCTGCTGCTACCCTCGCCGACCGGCGCGCGGACCGTCGTGGGCAACTGCGATCGCCACACCCGCGTCCTGGCGACGATCACGTGCTGAAGTGGTTCAATTCGCTATTTTCGAATGACATCGCCATCGATCTCGGCACGGCGACGACCCTGATCTACATCAAGGGCAGGGGCATCGTCAGTCGGGAGCCTTCGGTCGTGGCGGTGCAGGTCGATCGTCGCGGCGAGCGGCGTGTCCTGGCGGTCGGCAAGGACGCCAAGGAGATGCTGGGCCGTACGCCGGTCGGCATCGAGGCGATCCGTCCGATGCGCGACGGGGTCATCGCCGACTTCGAGATCACCGAAGCGATGCTGCGCTACTTCATCGCGAAGGCGCACAACCGCCGCACGCTGGTCCGCCCCCGCGTCATCATCTGCGTGCCGTTCGGCATCACCGACGTCGAGAAGCGCGCCGTGCGCGAGAGCGCAGAGTCGACGAGCGCCCGCGAGGTCTACCTGATCGAAGAGCCGATGGCGGCCGCGATTGGCGCGGGTCTGCCCATCACCGAACCCGCCGGCAACATGATCGTCGACATCGGCGGCGGCACGACGGAAGTGGCGGTGATCTCGCTGGCTGGCATCGTCTACAGCCACTCGCTCAAGGTCGGCGGCGACCGCATGGACCAGGCGATCGTCCAGCACCTGCGCCGCAAGTACAACCTGCTGATCGGTGAGCGGACGGCGGAGAACATCAAGGTCCGCATCGGCAGCGCGTGGCCTCGCCCGGACACCCTGACGATGGAAGTCAAGGGCCGCGATCAGGCTGCCGGCGTGCCCAAGACGGTGACCGTAAGCTCCGACGAGATCCGCGAGGCGTTGAGCGAGCCCCTGACCGAGATCGTCAAGGCGCTGCGCGCGGCGCTGGAGCAGACGCCGCCAGAGCTGAGCGCCGACATCGTCGACAAGGGCGTCGTGCTGGCCGGGGGCGGGTCGCTGTTGCGCGACATCGACATCCTGCTGCGCGAAGAGACGGGGCTGCCCATGCTGGTGGCGGACGACCCGGTGTCGGCAGTCGTGATGGGCGCGGGCGCTGCGTTGGACGACCCCAACCTGCTGCGGCACGTCGCCATCAAGTAAGCGAATTCATGTAAAGCACTGCGCCGAAACTGACTTACGCGGGTGAGCGCGTCTCGAACAGCTCTGCGTGCTGGTGCAGGCGCTCGTCCATCGTCAGCAGGGGCGCGGGGACGACGGTCTGCAGTTTGTCCAAGCGACGGGCCAGCGCGCGAACCGCCAAGATGTGATCGCGAGGTGTGTCGGTGGTGCCGGTGCCCTGATTGGCCAGGAACAGGTCGAACTGGCGGCTGGCGGCGACCGGCGCGCGCGACCCACCGCGGCGGCACACCTCGACCACCAAGGATTCGTCATTCGTCAGGCTCTGCAGCGTGATCGGGACTGCACCCCGGCGCGGAGCACCGACGGAAGCCACGCGCCAGCCGTCCGCAGCCGAACGGCGCGCCTTCCGTGGGGCTGCGGATGCCGTCACACCGACAAGCGCGGCACCGGCAAGCGACATGCCTAGGAGGGCCAGGAACTCGCGTCGAGATACGGACATGGGCCACTCCTCGCAACGTTGAAACACCGGACAGAAGGAGTCTAGGGAGCAGCAAGCGGGGAAGTCAAACGCTTGCCGGAAGCGCGGTTCAGGCCGATCCTCCGGAGCCAGGAGAGCGACGGATGACGCAACGGCCACAGCAGACCGCGGTTTCGAACCAGTTCGATCTGGTCGCCACTTCGCTTGCGCACGTTTGCGGTCGCCCACACCTGCACCTCAAGACACCCACCGGAACGCGTACTTACGCCCTGCCTCCGGGCGACACCGTGCCCGTAGAGCTGCCCAGCACCTTGGCCCGCGGCCAGCTCTATCTGGACGTGTCGTCCAAGGTCCGGTTGGACGATTTCGCAAGCGATCTGCGGCGGATCGAGCCGGTCGGCCCCCCCGTCCGCTGTCGGCCTTGGACGGCGTCCTGTCTGGGCATCTGGCGCAGCGTGGAACCATCCGGGTTTGCAGAGGAAGAGGCGCGGCTGCGGGCGGTGCTGTCCGGGCTGACGGGCGTGGTCGTCGACGTGGGCGCGGGCTGGCCGCAGTCGCTGGACGCGCTGGCGCCGGCACTGGCGGACCGCCGGGTTTGCTACCTGGCGTTGGATCCTCAGCTTCGGTTGGACGAGTGGCGTGATCGTGTACCGGCGGCGATCGTGCTGCGGGCCGCGGGCGAGCAGCTTCCGCTGCGCGACGAAAGCGCTGACACCGTACTGATGCTGAGGTCATTCAACCACTTGCGCGATCCGCTTCGGGCGCTTGGCGAGGCGGCGCGGGTGCTTCGTGAGGGCGGGCGGCTGGTGGTCGTCGACAACACCGCGTTCGGCCTGTTGAGGTCGCCCGGTCAACTGGTCCGCGCCCGCGCCGTCACCGTCGAAGCCACACCTTTCGAACACCTGCGCAACGCGGCGGCAAGCGATGCCGTCGCCTTGCTTCGTGCCGTGGCAGGGGCGCCGTTTGTCGTGGAGACGGTGCGCGAGGTTGCACAAGGTACAGCAAACCAATGGCTGGTGATTGCGCGACGGGACCGGCTCGGGCCCAACGGAGTTGAAGTCTTGCGGGCGGCACGGTAACCTGTGCTATTCTGGGAGTTGGCGCGTCAGTTCTCGTTCTTCGGCGCGTGCGGCTTCCCGATCGATCGACCGCAGAATCCCTGCGAGCCACCGGGCTTCGCAGGACGCCCGTTGCATCGGGGGGAGCTACGGTGAACACCGCACAGAGCACCGCCACCAGGCTTGCAGCCCTCGCCAGCCTGCGTCTCCTCGTTCTCTCGCTCGCCCTTGCAGCGACGGGTTGCTACACCACGACTTACGGCCCCGAGCCGGGTGCCGACGTCAATCCGGTGGATGACACCGACGCGCAGTCCGACACGGCCGCCGACGTAGCGGATGCTTTGGTGGACGTGGACACTGCGGGGCCGGACCTGGCGGACGGCACCGACACGGAGATCCTTGACGTTGCCCCGACCGACCTCGCCGATACCGCGACTGAGGTGGAGGACGCGCAGACCGAGATCGACACGGCGCCCACCGGCTTCCCGCTGGGCCATGCCTGCACCGACAACTTGGAGTGCACGTCGGAGCTGTGCCTGAAGGCCCTGGGCGCCGACGGCTTCTGCTCAGAGACCTGCGAAGGGTCGTGTCCGGCGGGTTTGCGCTGCAGCATTCTGCCCGGCTCTGGCTCGACGACCATCCACTACTGCGCTCCCCTGCCCGGCGATCTGTGCAAGCCGTGCAAGGTCGATGAAGACTGCAAGGGTGGAACTTGCCTGACACTGGAAGGCACGGGCGAGTCACTGTGCGGCGTGACGTGTGGCGGCGAGGCGGGCGAGGCCTGTCCGGTTGGCTTTGTCTGCCAGTCGTTTTCCAAGGGAGAACAGTGCGTTCCGGCGTCCGGCACCTGCTCCTGCACCCCGGATCGGGTCGACGCGACGTGGGCCTGCGCGCTGCAGACCTCCCTCGGCAAGTGCCAAGGCGTACAGACTTGTTCGGAGACGGGCTGGTCGACTTGCTCAGCCAAGCTGCCCACGGCGGAGCTGTGCGACGGTCAGGACAACGACTGCAACGGTCAAACCGACGAGACGTTTGCCGCTCTGGGCAGTCCGTGTGGCGTGGGCGTTTGCGCAGGCGGCACGCTCGTGTGCGCTGCAGACAACAAGAAACTCGCGTGCTCGACCGATGGCAAGAAGCTGAAGAAGGATACCTGCGGCGACGGTCAGGACAACGACTGCAACGGTCAGACCGACGAGGGCTGCCCACCCAAGGACGTGGACGGCGACGGCGTGCCGGATCTGGCCGATTGCTCCCCTTACCAGCCGCAGATCCACCCCAATGCGCCTGAGGGCTGCTGTCTTGCGCTTGCAGCGTCCACTGGCGGTCAGCCGGTGCCCGTTACCGCCCTGACGCTCGCTTGCGACTTGAACTGCGACGGCATGGTTACGCCCTGCGGCGCGTACGACAAGGATGGCGACGGCTTTGCCCTGCCTGAAGATTGCAGCGACACGGACGCTGCCATCCACCCCGGCGCGCCAGAGAAGTGCGGCGACGGGGTCGACCAGGACTGCAACGGTGGCGACATCGCTTGCGACTCGGCCTTGGACCAGGACAGCGACGGCTACATGGTGCCGTCGGATTGCGACGACTCGACGCCCCTGATTCACCCGGGAGCCAAAGAGATCTGCAACGGAATCGACGACGATTGCGACGGCGCCGAGGACGACGGCAATCCGGGCGGCGGCTCGTCTTGCGGCAACAACGCGGGCGCCTGCACCCCCGGCACGATGGTCTGCAGCCACCTGACGCTTGTCGCGCAGGTCGTTTGCATTGATGCCAAGGGCGGAGAACCCGAGGTCTGCAACGGCTTTGACGACGACTGCGACGGCAAGACCGACGAGGACTTCGAGGACTTGGGCAAGGCGTGCGACTCCGACGATGCCGACGCCTGCAAGCTGGGCAAGTACATCTGTTCTGCCGACGGGTTGGGCGTCGCCTGCCCGACCGAGACGACCACCGACGTGGCCGAGCTGTGCAAGATGCCCGGCACCGGCAACGACAAGGACGACGACTGCGACGGCCTGACCGACGAGATCTGCTACGGCGACGACCCGGACGGCGACGGTGTGATCGGCCCCGCTGACTGCAATCCGCTTGACGCCGGCTTCCATCCCGGCGCGACGGAAGGCTGCTGCGACCCGGCTTTGGGAGACAGCAAGGCAGCACTTGCCGCCTGCGACCGCGACTGCGACGGTCAGGTGACCCCATGCGACCTCAAGGACACCGAGCAGGACGGCCATGTGGGAGAAGAAGACTGCGCAGAGGGCGACCCGTTGAGCTATTCGGGCGCGCCCGAGAAGTGCGGCGACAGCATTGATCAGGACTGCGACGGCAAGGACCTGGATTGCGCCGAGATCGTGGGAGCGGATGACGACGCCGACGGCTTCCCGGCGGGCGTCGACTGCAAGCCCTTCGACAAGAACATCCACCCCAACGCACCGGAGCTTTGCAACAACAAGGACGACGACTGCGACGGCATCACGGACGAAGGCAACCCTGAGGCGCTGCCGGGTGCTTGCGGCTCTTCGCAGGGCCTGTGCCAGCCCGGCCAGCAGGCGTGCGTGCACGTGGGCTTCAAGGCGATGGTGGTGTGCGCACCCAAGGTCGGCCCGGTTCCGGAGCTCTGCAACGGCCTGGACGACAACTGCAACGGCAAGACCGACGAGTACTTCATTCAGCTCGGCCAGGGCTGTGACGGGCCAGACGAGGACGTGTGCAAGAAGGGCGTCTTCACGTGCTCGACGGATGGAAAGGGCGTGGTCTGCTCCAACGAGACCGAGACCAACATCGCCGAGCTCTGCGACGGTTCCGACAACGACTGCGACGGCCAGACCGACGAGGGCATGACCTACTTCGGCAAGACCCTGGGCGCCGACTGCAAGGGCTTGGGGGTGTGCGGGGCCGGCAAGGTGGTCTGCTCGCCCGAGCTGCAGGTCGCGGTGTGCTCAACAGACGGCTATGGCACCCAGCCTCAAGCGCAGGCGGAGACTTGCGATGGCAAGGACAACGACTGTGACGGCTACACCGACGAGGGCATGACCTTCCTGGGGCAACCGCTCGGTGCCCAGTGCTACGGCAACGGCGAATGCGGCAAGGTTGCTGGCAAGGTGGAGTGCGGCCAGGCAGGAGCGGCGATCTGCTCGACGATGCTGGGCGGCACGAAGTATCAGGGCAAGCCTGAGGTTTGCGACGCCATCGACAACAACTGCGACGGACACATCGACGAAGGTCTGGATGTCACCGACAGCTCTTGCAAGAAGACCGGCATCTGCAGCACGTCGAACGTGACAGCGTCCTGCAAGGCCGGAAAGTGGCTATGCAATTACGATGCGGTGGCCGGCTTCCAGGGCGACGCAGAGGTGTTTTGCGACGGCATCGACAACGACTGCGACGGCAAGACCGACGACGAGTTCTCGGTCGGTTTGGCGTGCGACACGCCAGACAGCGACTTGTGTCCACTGGGCAAGGTGGTGTGCTCGGCCGACAAGCTGTTCAGTCTGTGCGGCCCCGAGACGCAAACGGACATCACCGAGACCTGCAACGGCAAGGACGACGACTGCGACAACAAGACCGACGAGGACTTCCCGGTGGGCCAGCAGTGCGACGGACCCGACGCGGACCTCTGCAAGGGCGGCTTGTGGGTCTGCGCCAAGGATGGCTCGCAGGCGACTTGCGAGGGAGACGATCTCGAGAAGGGCGAGCAGTGCGACGGCGTGGACAACGACTGCAACGGACTGACCGACGAGACCTTCCCGACGCTGGGGCAGCCGTGCGATGGCAGCGACGCAGACCAGTGCAAGAACGGCGTCTTTGGGTGTGCAGCCGACGGCAAGGGAACCACCTGTGCCAGCGAGATCGTGGTCGACACCGCTGAGAAGTGCGACGGCAAGGACAACGACTGCGACGGCCAGACCGACGAGGGGCAGATCTACGAAGGCGGCGCGATGGGCGCGAGCTGCAAGGGCATCGGCGCTTGCGGCACCGGCAAGGTTGTCTGCTCGCCGATCACCTTCAAGGCGACGTGCTCGACCAACCCCGACGCTTACCTGATCTTCGACGGCAAGGAGCTTTGCGACGGTCTGGACAACGACTGCAACGGCATGACCGACGACGCGCTCGCGTGGAAGGGCAAGAGCTTGGGTCAAGCCTGCGACGGCGTGGGCGAGTGCGGCGCGGGCAAGGTGGAGTGCGGCGGCGACAAGCAGGTCACCTGCTCGACCCTGAAGAACGGTACCGCTTCGCAATCCAAGGCTGAGGTGTGCGACGGCAAGGACAACGACTGCGACGGCTTGACCGACAACGGCCTGACGCTGTCCGACGCCCCGTGCCTGAAGGCAGGTGTGTGCGCGACGGGCAAGGTCACCGCGACGTGCCAAGCCAACGGCCAATGGAAGTGCGACTACTCCGCAATCTCCGGCTGGCAGGGCGCAGAGACCCTTTGCGACGGCATCGACAACGACTGCAACGGCGAGACAGACGAGGGCTTCGACATCGGCGTGACCTGTGACGGACCCGACAACGACAGCTGCAAGACGGGCAAGTGGAGCTGTTCGCAGCAGGACCCGACGATGCGCGTCTGCGAAGAAGCGATGGACATCCCTGAGGTCTGCGACGGCAAGGACAACGACTGTGACGGCAAGACCGACGAAGACTTCACCTACTCCGGTACCAAGCTGCTCGGACAGTGCAAGGGCTACGGCATCTGCGGCTTGGGAACGGTGGTGTGCAGCAAGGACAACCTGATCGCCACGTGTTCGACCAATCCCGACGGCGGCGCCAGCCAAGCCAAGGTCGAGGAGTGCGACTCACTGGACAACGACTGCAACGGCAAGACCGATGACACATTGAAATACAGCGGGTTGCCGGTGGGTGCGCCATGTTCCGGCATCGGCGAATGCGGCTTGGGGACAGTCGTGTGCGTGGCGAAGAAGGCGGTGTGCTCGGTCAACCCGGACGGCTCGAACAGTCAGGCCAAACCGGAGCTTTGCGACGGCAAGGACAACGACTGCAACGCCCAAACCGACGAGAGCCTCGACCCCAAGAAGTCGACCTGCAACATGAAGGGGGTGTGCCAGGCAGCGCTGACGGCGGTGTGTCTTGCGGGCAACTGGAAGTGTTCGTACGCGGGCGCAGGTTACGAGGCCAAGGAAACGCTTTGCGACAACCTCGACAACAATTGCGACGGCGTGACCGATGACCCGTACCCCAGCCGCGGGCAGCCGTGCGACGGGCCTGACGTGGACCAGTGCAAGAACGGCGCCTTCGAGTGCGCAGCCAACAAGATGGCCTTGGTCTGCGGCGTCGAAACCGGCGCGGCGAGCGACGAGATCTGCGACGGCAAGGATAATGATTGTAACGGGTTGACGGATGAGCCGTACCCGCAGCTCGGTCAGGCCTGCGACGGCACCGACGAGGACTTGTGCTCGTTCGGCGTCTGGAGCTGCACCTTGGACGGCAAGAACGTCACCTGCCCGCCCGAGAGCGTGCCGAATCAGGTTGAGGTCTGCGACGGTCAGGACAACGACTGCGATGGCCAGACCGACGAGGGCTTTGGCGTCGGCGCGACCTGCGACGGTCCTGACGACGACAAGTGCTCCAACGGCACCACGGTTTGCGCGGGACCCGCCAAGACCGAGTGCCAGGAGACCAAGAGCTTCACGGAGTTGTGCAACCAGAAGGACGACGACTGCGACGGCCAGACCGACGAAGGCTTCTCGCCCGGCACCAAGTGTGACGGGGCCGACGGCGACTCATGCGCCACGGGCATCTACAAGTGCACCGACCAGGGGGCGCAGGTGTGCATCGGCGACGCTGGCTGTGTGGGCGGTGCGTTGTGCAAGCCGGGCGGTTCGAACGGCGCGGACCAGTGCCTGTGCGGCAACGTCAACCTGTGTACGCTTGTGATCGGAAGCACCTGCGCGGGTGACGGCAAGTGCACGTGCTACGGCGGGCCGACGTGCACGGGCGGCCAGACCTGCGTCAAGGACGTCGGCTGCAAGTGACGGACGAGGCGAGCTGTGGCGTGAAGCCTGGTTCGGCAGAGTGGCTACTTGCGCCCTTCCACAAGACTTCTGAGGTAGTACTCGCCGGCGCGATAGCTGGACCGCACCAGCGGGCCTGAAGCGCAGTACTTGAACCCCAACGCCATCGCGCGGTCGTGCCAGCGCTGGAACTCGTCGGGTTCGGCGAACCGGACGACGTCGTGGTGCCAGGGCGACGGCCGCAGGTACTGGCCAAAGGTCACGGCGTCGACGTCATGGGCTCGCAGGTCGGCAAGGGTCTGCTCCACCTGCTCGGCGGTCTCGCCAATGCCCAGCATGATCGAAGACTTGGTGACCATCGTCGGGTGCCTGCGCCGCACCACCGACAGCACGTCGAGGCTTTGTCGATACGATGCACGGCGGTCGCGAAGCTGCGGCGTCAGGGCCTCGACCGTCTCTACGTTGTGCGCGAATACGTGGGGCAGGGCATCCGCGACGGTCTCGATGTCGGCCGCAACGCCTTCGAAGTCGGGCGTCAGCACCTCGACCAGTGTGCGGGGGCTGTGCTCGCGGATGGCGCGAATGGTCGCCGCGAAGTGGGCCGCGCCGCCATCGGGCAGGTCGTCACGGTTCACGCTGGTCAGCACCACATAGTCCAGTTCCATCAACGCGACTTGTTCCGCGGCCTTCTCGGGCTCGTCGGGGTCCAGCGGCGCGGGGCGCGGGTGGGTGGTGACGGCGCAGAACCGACAGGACCGCGTGCACGTGTCGCCCATCAGCATCAGGGTCGCAGTCCCCTGATTCCAGCACTCGCCGATGTTGGGACACTGAGCTTCTTCGCAGACCGTGTGCAAGCCGCGCTCGCGCAGGCGGTTCTTGATGCCGGCATAGCGCTCACCGCCGGGCAGCGGCGCCCGGATCCACTCGGGCAGTCGCCGGGGCAAGGTCGCTCCCTCGCGTTCGCGTTGCCGCAAAAGCGCCGTCTTCTCAGGGGAAATTCGCAAGGGTTCCTGCCTTGTGGCGCATTGGGGCTAGGGCCCGCAGAGCACCGCTTGCCGCTCCGCCGACGGACCGGTCACGAACACCTGACCCACCGCGTCGAGCACATCATCCTCCGTGCTGACGCTGAGTTGTCCACCAGCCAGCAGCGCACCCGTCGGCAGGGGCGCGGCCGCCATGCCAAAGCTGGGTTGACCCAAGCTGCCGGTGGTAACGGTCAGCACGACGGTGGCGGCGGTCACGTCCACCGACGGTTCGATGAGGGTGAACGTGTCGAGGATGCACTCGCCGACGGTCGAGCAAACGTCCGGGACGTCCATCGGCGCGACCAAACCGCCCGCGAACAGGATGTGACCGCTGGGTAGCCGGATGGCGACCGTGCCCAGACCTGCCCGCAAGACCGAGCCACCCAGATCGACCGGCTTGATTTCGGCCGACTTGGAGGCGCGGCTGACGACGACGACGTAGGTGGGGGCATTCTCGCTGCGGATCGGCTGGGCGTACGGCAGGCCACCGGCGACAAGGAATGCGAGGGTATCTGCAGAGCTGGCGAGGACCACGGCGACCGGACCGATGGTGGCCAAGTTGGCATCCGTCAGGATCGCTGCGTCTCCCGTGATCGTCAGGGCCTTGCCGGTCGTGCCGGCGGGCTCCAGCACCTCGCCCAAGTCGGCGACGGCCTTCGACGCGTTACCGCCCCAGACCACGACCGTGCCGTCGGGGAACTTGAGCAGCGCCGGGCGCGCGCGCGCGGCCGCGAGGGTCACGCCCACGCTCTGCACGGCGATGCCCGCAGCCACGTCGGTCAGGTTGGGCAGTCGGCTCGCTTGCGCCAGCGGCGCCCCCGCATCGTCGACGCCGCCTGCGAACAGGATCTCCGACCCCAGATGAATCGACGAACTGAGCGGTCGCGCGCCGACGCCGATGTCCGCCGTCGATTGCGTGGACTGGCCCGCATCGCTCAACTCGACCACCTCCGCAGCAAACGGCGGCAGCGCTTCGTCAACCTTGCCGGGAGCCATGAGCGGCGAGGGCAGCGCCGTAGAGCCGAACAGCTTGACCGAGGTCACGCCGCCAGCCACGAGCACGCGGCGGATCGTGGGGTCGGCGGTCAGCGGTGGCAGGGCATGGACGTGTGGCTGGATGCGGCCAACGAGCAAGCTGGGAGCCGGGCGGAACGCGCCCAAGCGATAGTCGTAGACGTCGACGTCGCTCGACGCGGTGCCGCTCTTGTCGGCAGAGGACCACTCCTTGATCCCGCCCGCGACGACGGCCTGACCGTCGAACAACGCCGCAGCTCCGGCCAGGCTGCGAGCGCCCTTCAGCGTCGCGGAGCCGCCGGGTCCGCCGGTGCACGCCAGCTGCGCAACGGGAGCCAGAAAGACGCGCGCCACGGTCTCGGCCTGGTCAACGACGGCGACGTCATTGGTCCGCCCCGAGTAGACGACCTTGTGGGACGCGTCGCAGCCGAACAGCTCGAGGTCGATGTCCTGGCCAATGGGAAGGCCGGTCAGCAGCCACGAGCCCTTGCCTTGCACGGTGCTCTTGGACACCTTGAATGTCTCTTGGGTCTGGTCTGGTCGGGTCAGCACGGCGGCAAGGGTCGTCACGGTCGCGGGGACCACCCCTTGGCCGTTGGTGGTGGCAGCACAGCCTTGTGACGTCAGGCTGGCGAACCACAGCTCCAAGCCGCTGTTGGCCACCGCGGCCGGCTCGGACTCCGCACAGCCGACAAGCAGCATCGCGGCGGTCAGGCACGCGGCCGGAAACAGGTGACGCGCGAGGACGTTCGACTTGGCTTGGCCGTTCATGTGCCTCCCGTGCAGGTCAGGTGGAATCCAGTGCAGGTCAGGTGGAATCCAGAGCTTTGCGCCTCGCTTGGGCGTGCGCAGAGTCTGGCGGTGTCTACTCCTTCCCTCACCCGCCTGCAACGCGCGCTATTGTGGACCGAGGACGGCGCGAGCGACAAGCGTCCGGTTGTGTTGGACCGCAGGTCGGTCGGCCGGTTGCCGGTGCAGACGGGCTGGCCGGGAATGCGCCCGCCACCAAATACGCTATACTGTGCCCGACCCCTACAGGCCCCCGCTTCAGGGTGCCCACGCCCCGACGGAGAGGCATGTTCCTGCTCTACTTTCTGGCCCTGCTGGTTCCTCTGGTCCTGTTCCACGAGTTCGGGCACTACCTGGCTGCCCGGCTGATGGGCGTCAAAGTGCTTGCGTTCGCTGTGGGCTTTGGTCCCGTGGTGTGGAAGTGGCAGCGCGGCCCGACCGAGTTCTCCGTGCGCCTTCTGCCGCTGGGCGGATTTGTGCGCATGCAGGGCGACGACTCGATGGCGCCCACCGACGCCTCGGTGGCAGCTGACCCCGCGTCATTCCACAACAAGCCGGTGTGGCGCCGCGCGGTAATCGTGGCCGCAGGTCCCATTGCCAACATCCTGTTGCCACTACCTATTCTGTTCATCGGCGCCCTAGCGCTCGACGGTCAGGTGGTGTCCGCCCGGGTCGGCACCGTCGAGCCCGGGTTGCCTGCGGCTGAGGCGGGCCTGCAGACCGGAGACCGCATCGTCGAGATCGCCGGCGAGTCCGTGCTGACGTTTGACCGGCTGCAGCAGCTGGTGTCCGAGCGGCCCGGCCTGCCAACGCCAGTGGTCTACGAGCGCGAAGGTCAGCGGCACACGACGCAACTGACGCCCGTGGCGCACCGCGAAGTGCAAGTGGCGGAGCTTGGGCTGGTCGACCAGGTCGGCCGGATCGGCGTGCGGCCCACGGCACAGTCGTCGGTCGTCACGGTCGAACCCGGCTCGCCGGCTTGGATGGTGGGTCTGCGCCCCGGCGACCGAATTGCCGCCGTGAATGGTCAAGAGACCCCGCGGTACTACGAGATGCGCGCAGCGTTGGCGCAGGCCCTGCGAGCCGGCAAGTCCGTATCCCTGCGCGTGAATTCGTTGCGCAGCCGTGTCCCTGTAGTGCGCAAGGCCTTGGCGGAAGCCTACGATTCGCAGCATCAGGGCCCGCCGCACCTCTTGGCACTGCCTGCTGGACTCGATGCCGATCGCATCGGCCTGTCACCGGCGGACCTGGTGGTGGGGCCGGTCGAGAAGGGGACGCCCGCCGACACACAGGCAGGGCTGCGGCCCGGCGACCAGATCCTCAGCATCGGCGGGGCGCCGACCCGCAGTTTTCTCGACGTGTTGCAGCGACTCAGCAAGCCCTACGACGACGTGAGGATCGACCCTGAGAGTCGCGGGCTGTCCACGCCTGAACTGGTCGCCCGGATGCGCACGGCCCTGTCTCGGCCCCATCCCCTGCTCGTTCGCCACGTATTTGGACCCGAGGATATGGACGGTCTGTCCGAGGTAGCGGCTGGTCGCAAAGTGCCTGCCAATCCGCTGGAAAAGGCGCTCCTGACCGCCCGGGACCCCCAAGCCGTGGTTGCTGCGGGTTACATCGACCTGCAGGTTCCGCTCACCTTGGGGGTGTCCGTGGACGCCGAGGACCGGCCGTCGCTGTCGTTTGGCGCCAACCCAGCCCAGTCCTACGAGCTTCCGGAGCTGATCGACAACCCTGCGCCAGTCCTCAACGCCATCGACAAGACGGGCGCGGAGATGAAGCGGGCACTCAACGTCACGGTCCTGACGGTGGCTGGACTGCTGCGGGGCCATGTGCCGGTCAAGGAGGTCGGCGGTCCGATCTTCATGGCCCAACTCGCGTCCAAGACGGCAGAGCTCGGCGCGGGCTTCTTCTTCCACCTGATGGTTTGGATCAGCATCAACCTCGCGATCCTGAACTTGTTTCCGATTCCGCTGGTGGACGGCGGCCACCTGCTCTTCCTTGCCATCGAGGCCGTCAAGCGCAAGCCGGTCAGCCTGCGTACGCGCCAGATCGCCGCCTACGTCGGCATGAGTCTGCTGGGGCTCTTGTTCGTGGTCGTGATGAAGAACGATGTGCAGCGGTTGATTGCGACGCTGACCCAATAGGCGGAGTCTTCCCCAGACGGCCCCCCGGCAAAGAGGCAAACCTCTTGAAACTGCTAGCCTTGACCACATCGACGCCTTGGCACGGTGCGGCGCTCTTCGTCGATGGTCAGCCCGTCGCCCACACCCTGCAGCACGCTGGTCGCGGCGAGCCACGACAGCTCACGGCGTTGGTGTGGCAGCTGCTGGCGGACGCCGGCTTGCAGTCGTCGGACCTCGAGGCGATTGCATGTGACGTAGGGCCCGGCTCTTTCACTGGCCTGCGTCAGGGCATCGCCACCGCGCGGGCCCTGGCCTGGGCGCACAAGATTCCGACGATCGCGGTCGGTTCGTTAGAGGCGATGGCCGCTCAAGCCCGCGAGCAGGGTTGGTCGGGTCCGCTCTGTGTGGCGCTTCCGGCGCGATCCGGGCTCTCGTTTGTCGGCTGGTCGCCGCGGCCTGGCGATCTCCACGAGCGGTTGTTGCCGGATGACGAGGCGGAGGCCTTCTGGCGCACGTGTGCAACGGCAGCCCGCGCGGCCGCCGGCCCGGTCGCTGTTGTCGGATCGCCGCTCACAGGAGGCAGTCCCGGGCGGGTCGCGATGGAGCGCGTTTGGACTGCTGGCGGTATCCGCGACCTCGAGGACCCGCCACATCCCTTGGCGCAGCGGGTCGGCGCGATCGCGCTGGCACGCTCGTCAGACGCCTTTCGGACAGCTCTGGAACTCATTCCCAGCTACCTGTCTGCAAGTGAGGCAGAGGTCGCCGCGGGGCACCTCGTCGCCGATCTGCCCATGCCTTCCCTGCCCGGCTGATCAACGTCGGCGAGGCTGCTGCCGACCGATCTGCGGCGGTCCAGCCTTGCCTTGCCTGAGCCCATCCGGCAGAATCCAGCATTCCTTGCGCGTTGCATCACACCGAATCGTCCATTGGCGCGACGGGTCAGACGCAGCGCTTCGCCAGGAGAGTCTTCCGACGCGGGAACACAACCGTGCCGGGGTTCTGTACGCTGTTCTGGAGGTCGTCCTTGATCGGTCGGGACCCGCGAGTTCGTTACGCACTGCACCCGCAGCTGGCGCACCGCGCTGTCGGACCCGAAGTGTTTCTGGTCACGGATGACCGTGCATTTCATCGGCTCTCGTCGACCACAGCGGTGGAATTGTTCGAGAAGCTGAAGCAAGGGGAGTGCCGCCGCGATGAGTTCGTGGCGACGCTAACCGAACGGTACGAAGTCTCGCCCGAGCGGGCCGCTGAGGATGTCGACGCCTTCCTGCAATCGCTGTTGGAACGCCTCGTCATCGTCAGCTTGGCCGATTAGAGCAGTGGCTCCGCTACGGGATTTGGGAGGAAGGCAAATGGCTATCGCTCGTGGGCTCCGACCCGTCCTGATGATCGCAGCTGTCGTCACCTTTGCGGTGGGCTGCTCAGACCAGAGAGTATCGGGCCCCCCGACGTGGGACGGCTGCACGGGGGACGCTTGCCTCCCCGGCGACGTTACCGACACCGACCTCCCCGGCGACGTTACCGACACCGACCTCGCTGGCGACGCTACCGACACGACGCCTGCGCCGACGATCGCCTTGTCGATCGAGACCGGCAAGGGCATGGC
Source organism: uncultured Myxococcales bacterium (assembly GCA_903955385.1). Classification (GTDB taxonomy): domain Bacteria; phylum Myxococcota_A; class UBA9042; order UBA9042; family UBA9042; genus CAJBNH01. Next base: position 124,388 of record CAJBNH010000072.1, read on the forward strand.
GCTTGAGGGTTCGGTCTCGACCGTCGTCCTGACGTTCGAGGACGACAAGTACCCGGGCCTCGATGCCATCGGTGTGCAGGTCGACGTCATCGCCACGACCACCAACGTTCCCGACGGCACCATGGTCGAGCTTTTGGTCGACGGCAAGAAGAGCGGCCTGTCCGCGCCCGTCGCATCCAATGAAGCGCGCTTCCTCAAGCTGGACGTGCCGTGTCAGGACGCGCTGAGCGTCGGCGTGCGCGTCACCGTCGGCGAAGTCGCTGCCGAAGAGGCCAAGAGCATCGGTCTGGTCTGCGCGAACGGCTGCAAGGCCGCGCTGCAGCTCGAGCCGGGCTGCCTGACGGTCGACGGCGACCCGGTCACGCCCGGATTCCAGGCTTCTTTCGTCGTCACGACCGAGACGCCCGACTGCACCCACGCCTACATCGGGTACCTCGACGCGGACGGCAACGTGGGCCAGTCGGCCAAGGTCGCGTTGTTTCAAGGGCAGTCGGCGCCGATTCAAGTCACGCTGGCTGCCGAAGCTACGGGGCTGGTCGCGCAGACCGTCGAGCTTGTCGCGAACGTGATCGATGAATCCCAGCCGCAACGACCCGCCGGTCAGTCCGCCAAGGCGACGCTGACCCTGACGACCGAGGCTCCGGTCATCGACATCAGCCAGCCCACGCCCGGCCAGTTGACCCTTGCGGACGACACGAATCCCGCGCAGCCCGGCATTCAGGCCGATCTTGTCGGTACGGCCACCACGATGACGCCTTTTGACGCCAACGCGATCGCCCTCTCGATCGATGGCACCCAGGTCGCGGCCGCCACGCTTCAGATCGACGGCGCGTTCACGTTCCCGCTTTCGTTTGACACCACCAAGACTTACAGCGTTTCCATCACCGCGACCAATGGTTGCGGGCTGAAGTCCACCAAGGACGTCGCCTACACCGTGTTCACCGGCCAGTCGGCGATCGTCATTCAGGACCCCGCTCCGGGCCAGACCCTCCTGGCGAAGAATGACCAGGACCTGGCGACGCCATCGCTGTACGACACCTCGGTTGTCGTCGGCCTCCAGAAGGGCGCAGCGAACAGCAAGATCTCCGTGTTTTGCCGAAAGTTCGGCGAGGGCTTCCCTTACGGCAACGACCCGGTCGGCTCTTTGGTCTACACGGACACGCAAGCCAGCACAGTCACCATTCCCGTCTCCCTCGACTTCGACCTTATGGGCAGCCAGGTCACTTGTCTGGCCAAGGATGACGCGCCGAATCCGTCTGCCTCGCCAGAGGTTTCGTTCGTCCTCGCCTTGCCGCCCCCTTGCCTGACCGTCCTGTCGCCGGCCGGAGCGAGCATCGCCACCAAGCCCCAGATCGACATCGCCGCGTCGACCGAGAACCTCGACGGCGCTGTCGTGTCGGCCACGCTCGCCGCTCAGGATGGCAGCGCGACCTACGGGCCGTTCCCGCTCGGCACGGCCAAGGCCGGCTTGCTTGTCTCCCCGCTGTCGCTGATCGTCGGCAATCCGCCGCAGACGCTGCCGGACGGGATCTACGTTCTGCAGCTCAACGCGACCGACGAGTTTGGCAACGTCGCGACCGATTCTGCGTGCAGCGACACGAGTCGCGTCGTGCAGGTCGACACGCAAGGTCCCACGATCGCGATTCTCGAGCCGTCCAAGGCGGTTCTCAACGTAGCGACCGATGCCGACAGCGCACCCGCGGTGCCGGGTTTCCAGGTCGACGTCAAGGTCGGTGTCGGTGACGCCATCGATGTGTGCCTCGAGGCCAACGGCATCGCCATCGGGTGCCAGGACGTCGCCCCCGGCCAGACCGAGGTCACCTTCCTCGGCGTAACCCTGCAGCCCGGCCAGAACACCCTGCGCCCGACCGGTGCGGATAGCTCTGGCAACCCCAGCTTGCCGAACGACATGGTGGTCACGCTGCTGTCGGACCTGCCCAACGTCGTGTTCATCCTGCCCACGCAGCCCGCGTTCACCGCGTTCGACGAGATGACGTTCGTCGCCAAGGTGACGACCGGCGTTGAGGCCGTTCCGGTCACCGGCGCGCAAACCGAAGTGTGGGTCAACGGCGCCTTGGCTCAGGTCTCGGTGCAGGAGACCGCTCCGGGCGAGTACAGGTTCAAGGTCACGGGTCTGGCGGCTGGCGACACCACCGTCCAGTTCGGCGCGGCCGTCAGTTCCGCCCCAGCCAAGAAGGGTTACACGGCGCCGTTGGTCGTCACGCGAAAGACCGACCAGCCCGGCATCGCCTTTGTGTTCCCCGCCACCGGCCAGTTGTTCAACCTGAACAGCGTCGCGTGCACTCCCTTCTTGCCGAACTGCCTGATGTCCACCGATCTGGCGTTGACGAACGTCGAGGATGGCCGCGACGTCAAGGTGACGGTCACCTGCGCCGGCAAGGCGAAGGACTATTTCGGCAAGTCCAAGGCCAACGCAGCCAAGGTCGCCAGCATCTCGCTGACGGACCGCACGACCTGCATCCTTGACGCGACGGTGACCGATGCGGCTGGCCAGAAGGCGCAGGCCCAGCCGGTGACGGTCACGGTCGACCGCACGGCACCGGTGTTTCTGGCTCTGGCATCACCTGTGAAGGTCGGCGACTCAGCGACCTTGTTGCTGGCCATGGATGACTTGCTGCCGGACGTTGAAGGGATGCAGATTGACCTTCAGATCAAGGCCGCTGGCCTGCCGAAGGATGCGCCGGTCGTTGTGGACGTGTTCAAGGACGATGGGACCAAGTACGCCTCGTATCCCGCGACGGCCGTTCCCAGCATTTCTGACGACCAAGTGGGGGTGGTCGCGTTCGGCATCTTGACGCTGCCTGACGGCTACAAGGTCAAGCTTGTCTTCTCAGGCTCCGACACTGCCGGCAATCCGGCGACGAAGACGTTTGTGATGCAGGTCCTGAGCGCCGGCGCGGAGATCCGCGTGACCTTGCCCTCGCCCCTCGCTGCGGCGACGTGCACGGTCAAGGCGGACTGTGGCGCCAACGCCGTCTGCGTGAACGGAACTTGTGCAGTGGCGTGGAACAAGCTCACCGCGAAGTCGATTGGTGTGTTCACCTTCGGCTTGCCCAATGGCTCGGCCCTGCGCATTTGCAGCAACTCGCCCGGCGTGACGGGCGAGGCGTGCGCGACCGCCGGCTACAAGGTCATCGCGACGGGCAAGATCGAAGCCTCGACGGCCATCGTGAATCTCAGTTCGCTGCCCGACGGACTGTATCACGTCATCGCAGAGGGCAGCTTCCTGCCTACCGTTCCCTGGACGCCGTCACTCGTGGCGACGCTGCCTGCCGGACGGGACCGGACGATCTTGATCGACACGGTCGCGCCGTCCATCGAGCTGCTGGCGCCCCCTACCGACGCGGCAGTCCCCGCACTGTGCCTGTCCAACGCCTTGCAGAGCGCACCCGATTTGGGACTGGCCGGCGGCAAGTTCACCTTCCAGGTCACCACCACGGGTGAAGCATCGGTCACGGTGCTGGCCGGCTCGGTCAAGGGCACCGCCGACACGGTCGGAGGAAAGGCCTCCGTCGTCGTTACGGTCCCTGCCGAAGGCGAGATTGCGATCTCGGCAGCGGCGGTCGATGCGGTCGGCAACGTCGGCGAGATGAAGACCCTTCCCAACATGATGGTGAACACCATCAGTCCGAATGGCGCGTTTGCGTGGCCGTCGAAGGCCAAGGTGCTGGTCGGCGACCCGCTCGACGTCTTGGTGACCAGCAGTGCCAACGACGTAGAGGGTCAGGACGTGACCATTCGCGACGGCGGTGTCTTCAAGGCGACCGAGAAGTTTGTCGGTAGCCAGGCCCAGTTCCCGGACGCCAAGGATGCCCTGCTCGTCCAAGGCCAACGCGAACTGCAAGCGGACCTGCGCGACGTCTGCGGCAATATCTCGACCATCGCCACCAGTCCGGCAAAGATCACGGTCGATACTGAACCGCCGCAGCTCGGCATTCAGACCCCGACCCCGGGAGCGACGTTCACCGACAATGACGACGCCGCGCCCGCCGTTTCCGGCTATCAGGTCTCCGTCCTGTTTGGCACGGTCGACACCGACTCGTGGACGCTTGAATTGGGCGACGACTGCGATTCCAGCTTCCTCAACTGCGCCGGTTACGAGAAGGTCGGCAGCGGCAAGGCACTGAATCCGAATGGCGTCGAGCCCAAGGTGGATGTCACGATCCCATTTGGCGCCACGACGCACTACGTGCTGCGCTTGACCGGCGTGGACATCAACGGCAACAAGACGGTGGCCACTCGAGGCTTCGACGTTCAACTCAGCGGCTGCCTTGTGTTGGTCAAGGGGCTGCCGATCGGCGGCCTGAACACGCAGGCGTGCCCGACTCCTGGACAGAACTGTGCCAGCGTGACCCCGACCGTGACCGCGGAGTTTGTCGGTCCGTGCGGCAACCCTGACAAGATCGAACTGCGCAAGAATGGCAGCGCGGTTGCGTCGGCCGCTCCGGTGAACGCCAAGGCGTCCTTTGCCTTGGAGGTCAAGGATGGTGATTCGTTCTCGGCCGAGGTCGTCGCGCTGGAAGGTGCGGCGGTCAAGGGTTCCAGCGGTGCGGTGACCGTCAAGGCCGACCTGACCAATCCCACGGTGTCGTTCATCGCGGGCCAAGTGCTCGGCTTCGACACGCCGGCGGGACCGACCGCGCTGTATGGTCAGCCTGACGACCAGTCGGTTGCTGCGCCCAACCACCAGGTGCATCTGCTGATTGAGGCCAAGGATGCCGGCTTGGCCGGTGGGCAGCTGCTCGAGCTCAAGCGCAAGGTGGGCATCAGCACCGGTGATCTGCCGCAGGCACTGGTGAAGCTGCCGCTCACGCTCGACGCTGCGGCCGATCAAGTCCAGGTTCAGTTCGCAACGCTTACCGAGGATGCCAGCAACACGATCACGGCGAAGGTTGCGGATGCCTTGGGCAATACGGCCGTCGCCACGGTCACCATCAAGGTCGACTGGAAGGCCCCGGCCAAGGTCGTTCTGGACCCGTTCGCTAGCGGCGACCTGAACCCGCGGCGTCCGCTCGCTCGCGTTTCTTTCACCGCTGTCGGCGACGACGGGATGACGGGGACGGCAGCCGCCTACGATGTGCGGTACTCGCGCAAAGCCATCACCACCATTGCCGAGTTCGAAGCTGCTTGCGAGGCCAAGGCCATTTCTGGCGTGCAGCTGCCCGTTCCGGCTGAGGCGGGCGTCACGCAGCAAGTCGAGATCTCTGGCCCGGACCCGCGCTCTGCCAGCGACCTCTGCAAGTTCGCCTCGCTGACCGACGGAGGGATCTCCAAGTATTACTTCTCGATTCGCGCGGTGGATGCTGCGGGCAATCACTCGGACGTCTCGACGGCCCTTTCGACCGACGCGCTGCGTCTGCACTACGTCAAGGTCACGACGGCAGACCCGAAGTACCAGACCGCTGAGTATCGCAACCGCGTGTATGCGGCAGGCGACCTGAACGGTGACGGTCTGTCCGACTTTGTCGTGGGCGGCGGCATCGACCTCGACGCCTGCGTTGTCTACGGCCGACCCTCAGCGGCCGACGGTTCACTCGCTGACGTGACGTTCGACAGCCAAGTTGGTACGCATCACGTCTGCCTGCCGGGTACGGGGCTCGGCCTTGCCGGCAACACGGCGCTGCAGCCGGGAGACGTCAACGGTGACGGCATCGACGACTTGGTCATTGGAGCTGGTCAGGGTGCCGGGTTCACACGCGAGGTGCGCGTGTACTTGGGCCGTGACAAGCAGCTGATCTCGGCTCAACCGCAAGTCATCTTCAAGGGCATCGCATCTGTGCCGGCTTGGGGTGTCCGCGCAGTGACCACGATTCGCAGCTTCAACGGAGACTTGCACCCCGTTACAGGCCTGCCGACCGCTGAGATCGTCGTCACATCAGCACCGTACGGAAGCGTGCTGTATGACCGGGTGTTCGTGATCCCGGGCAACGCTGCTTGGACCGCGGACAAGCAGGTCATCATCGACGGCAACGTCCCGGCCGACCGCGCCGCTAACAACATCATGACGATCCACCTGGCAGATAGCGTCGGCAACGTGCTGTTTGGCTACTCATTGGTAGGACTCAGCAACGTGCTCCCGGACAACGGCGGCCTGGGCCCGCAGTTTGACGACCTCGCCATCTCGCAGTACGCCACGCCTCAGCAGGTTCACATCGTGCCCGGCCGGACGTTCAGCGGCGACGTCGAAGTGCTGCTGACGCGCGACCAACTCGGCACCGCGCCCGACGACGCGTCCACGGTTCGGGTTCTGTGCGACTCCAATGTGGGCATCAACGCGTGCGGCACGGTGATGGACGCGGTCAACGTCGATGGCGACGCCCTCAGCGACTTGGTCGTCCGCCATCAGGTCTCCGGGACCGTCGGTGCGATCTACTGGATCAGCGGGTCAAAGCTTGCCTCCTACGTGGGAAAGCGCGTTTCCATGGCGCTGACGCCGGTTGCCAACGCCCCGGCGCTTGGCACCCATCCTCTGGGCGGAGCCGTGCGGGCGTGGGTTCAGGGCCTGTCCTCGCTAGGCACGTTTGGTGACCATCCCGACGGATTGACCGATATCGTGAACGGGTCGCCGGCCTACGGACCCACCAACACGGCGCTGTTGACCGTCCGGTATGGCATGCCGGTCCCCGCGCTTCAGGGAGCCGGCGGCTACGCATTTGACGACATCGTCTTCGGCAACCCGTTTGCTCCGGGCTCGCTGGGCTGGGGAGTCGGCACGAAGGCCATGGTCAGCACCTCCGTCGTCGGCATCGGCGACTTCAACGGCGACGGTCGTCCTGACATGCTCGTGGGTTCGGCCGACACCACGGTGGGCAGCGTCACGACGCCAGGTGTCTTGGTTCTGGTGTACTGAGCCCGACGGATGCTTGTGCCGGATCGGTCTTCGGATACACTGTGGGCCCACAAGGTGGAAGGAGTAGCGATGGAGAACGAACGCGAATTGAATACAGGTGAGGCGGAGAAGAACGCCCTCATGCCCTATGTTGCGCCCGCGATCGAGACTCTGGGGGAATCCTTGTCAGCACTGCTTTCCAGCGCGGTTGTGTGCAAGGACCCTGAAGGTGTTCCTCCCGACCTGACATGACGTTTCCGACTCGGCGCAGTGGCGGACCTTCGATGGACTGCCCGACGGCTGCCTTTGGCCCCTTCCGGGTAGCCGTCATTTTTCCGCCGGGCCGCGATTCCGGCCGAACCAGCTGGTTGGACCCCCCCGGCGTTCCTGCCGACATCAAGCTGAACGCCACACTCGACGGCACTCCCCGCAGCGACGCCGGACTTCGCTTCACCCGGTTCGACGACGACGGCTTTGCCTTCCTTTCGGCGCACGCCTTGGTCCAGGTCGATTGGCGGACAGGGACCGGCACCGCCACCCTTGCGACCGACGACGACGACCCGCGCAGTCGACCCACGGCCACGATGGAGGCGATGTTTGGAGTCGCCTACGCGAAAGTCTTGCGCGCCGGAGGGGTGGTCCTGCACGCCGCCACGCTGGCCTACGAGGGTCGGGTGTGGGTGGTGGCAGGGTACAGCGGCGCAGGAAAGACCACACTCTCCGGACGGTTTCCCGACCAAGCCCTTCACGACGAGCACGCCTTTCTGGTGCCTGGAGACGACGGCTGGGTCGTGTGGCGCCACGTGGAGCTGCGGCGGCCCCGCGCCATCGCGCCTTGGGTGGTGCCGGTCGGGGGGCTGAGCATCCTCTCGTCCAACCGTTCCGTGACGGGCTTGCGCCCCGTCGTTCAAGCAGAGCAGTTCGCCTCTCTGGTCCCGCACGCCGTTTTTGCCGGCGGCGCGACCCGGAATCTGATGCTGGAACACCTGTTGAACCTGACGCAAGATTGTCCGCCGGCTTGGCTTGACCATTGTCTGAAAGACTCGCCAGAGGTCGTTGCGTCCACCGTTCAGGGTCTCTCCGATGGCTGATCTGCTCGACGACACAGGGGGCGCGGACCAAGCGTTGGTGAGGGCCTATCGGCGTGCCGACATGCCGCTGCACGCCCACTTGGACGTCACGTATCGTTGCGACCTCGACTGCGTGCACTGCTATCTGGACGACAAGCACTGGCCCGAGATGACGCCTGACGAGCTTCGGGACCTGCTGCATCAGCTTCGCGATGCCGGAGTCCTGATCCTCACTTGGAGCGGCGGGGAGTTGTTTCTCCGTCCGGATGTGGATGAGGCCTTGGCGCTCGCGGCCAGTCTCGGGTTTGTCAATCGGATCAAGACGCACGCGGGCAACCTGACGCAGGAGCGGGTGGCTCTGCTGGCCCGCTCTCGCGTGTCGCGTGTCGACGTCAGCGTCTACTCGCTGCGGCCGGAGATTCACGACGCCTTTGTGCGACGCCCGGGGGCGCTGCTGCGAACGCTGGACGGAATCAGTCTGCTGCGTCAGGCCGGACTGCCGGTGCGCGTCTCCATGACCGTGCAGGCGAACACCTTGGACGAGATGGAGGAACTGTACGCGCGGTTCGCCGCGGACGGGTGTGAGGTGACGCTCAACGGAACGATCCGTCGCGACCATTCGGCCACAAGCACCCTGGACGCACTTCAGTTGAGCGAGGCGGACCTCGTGAGGGTGAGGACGTCGATGAGGCAGTTGCTCGGCCTCACCGGGCTGCAGTCTCCACCGCGGATGCAGGACCTTGAGGACCAAACCACCTGTGGGGCGGGGCGGACGGCTGCCTACATCGCTCCGGACGGCAGCGTGTGGCCCTGCGTGACCTGGCCCATGGCGCTGGGCAACGTGCGCGAGCAGACGTTCGGCGACATCTGGCGCAACTCGCCGCTCCGTCGCGAGATCCTCGCGTGGACGAACAAGGACCGTACCGGTTGTCTCTCCTGCGTCGGCAATTCCGTATGCTTCTATTGCCCCGGTGAAGCCTTCAAGCGCAGTGGGGACTTCCGCAAGGCCCCGGACTCCTTTCACGCTGAGACGCGCGCCCGACTTTTGGCTTTCGAAGCGACCGGAAGCCCCCCGTTCACCGCAGAAGAATGGGCAACCGTTCCCGACGGCGGCGCGGACGGCCGCCCCCCCGACCACTTCGTCTTTCCCATCCACCGCGCACAGCGAGGCGGCGGGCGTCGCGTCAAGGAACCGTCGGGAGGGTCGAAGTGACCCGCGTCGACTGGTACACCCTGTCGGGACGGTCGATGTGGCCGCTGGCCGCGCCGTGGCAGGCGGGGGTTGTGCGCGTGCCGTTTGAGGACCTGCGGCGCGGGGACCTCGTGGCCACGCTGGGGGTTCGGCCGGGCGAGGTGTGGATCCATCGGGTCGCGTCGCTAGGGCAGGACGAGCTTCAGACCCGAGGCGACACGCGTGCGACGGCCGACACGCCGATCGCCGCTTCGGCCGTGCTGGGGCGAGTCGCGCAATTGCGCTTGGGCGCCGTCACGTTGCCGGTGCCCGCGTCAGGACTCTCCGGGGCTGCGGTGCGATCGGCCGGTCTGGCATGGGCCCGCGTCGCACCCGCGCTCAGAGTCGGCTGGGGGCGATTGCGACGCGGCGTGTCGCGGAATTCTTGACGGTTTCTGTGCGAGGGCTAGCGTCGCTGCTGCGGGAGTCCGGCCATGGGTGGCCGAAGCCCGTCCTGCGAGGCGCGCGTGGACCGGTTCTCATCCAACCTCTCGATCCTGCTGGGGATCCTCGGAGCGGCCGCGGCGATGTCCGGTTGCTCGGGTGCCAGGGTCACGCAGCTGGAGACCGAGCTGGGTGAGGTGCGCGGCGAGATCGTGGAGATGAAGCGCAACCGCGCGGCGGAGCGGCTGCAGTTTGCTGAGGTCCGTGACCGTCTCGTGATGGTCGAGGAGCAGGTGGACGCAGAGCGCGTGGCGCTGGCCCGACGCGACGATGCTTGGATGCCGGCCGTGCCGACCGTGCGCGTGCAGCCTGCCGGAAGATCCGGGCACCGCGGCAAGACTCGGGCGGTTGCGGCCGCCCCTGCCGTCGCCAAGCCGGTCGTGGTGGCATCGGGACCGGCGGGAGAGCCAGCTCCGCAGGAAGTCCGCAAGTCGCAAGCAGATCCCGCGGTCGCACTTTACGCAGAGGCCAAGGCGCTGCTGGACCAAGGGCAGCACGATGCCGCACGCGCGCTGTTCGACGAGATGGTGTTGCGGCATGGACGGCACGAGCTTGCCGACAACGCGTTGTACTGGGTCGGCGAGAGCTGGTACGCGCAGTCGCAGTGGCTGGCGGCGGCGCAGACCTTCCTGAGAGTCGCGCAGACGTATCCCAGAGGGAACAAGGTTCCCGACGCTCTATACAAGCTGGGCCTGACGTACTTGCAGCTGGGCGACGACAAGGGCGCGGCGGAAGTGCTGGACCAGCTGGCGCGCACTTGGCCGGGGACAGAGCTGGGACAGCGCGCGGCACAGCGGCTCAAGCTGTTGCGGCGCCCGGGGCGCTGACGCGATCTGGACGCAGCGCGATGGGGAAAAGTCACCGACTCCCCGCGCTTGGGCGGCTGTCCGGGGTCCTGTTCCCCTTGCCGCTACGCCTCTGCTCAGACTAGAATCGACCCCCTGCGTCGTGGTCTGTCCGTGCCGAAGTGGCGCCACTTGCCGCCGTTTTGCGAGCCGGGTTGCCGTACGCTTGGAGGCGCGATCCCATGTACCTCGAGTATCGCGACGTGACCGGCAATCTCGTGCAGTTGCCGCTGCGGCCCGACATCGAGCCGATCACCATCGGGCGCAACCCCGGGTCAAGCGTCTACTCCAAGGAAAGTACCGTCTCTCGCAACCACGGCCGCATCGGCTGGGACGAAGAAGGCTACTACATCAAGGACTTGGGATCGTCGAACGGCACCTTCATCAACGGCGAGCGAACCCGCCGGGCGGTCATCCGCGAGGGCGACGTCGTCCGCTGCGGCGAGGTGCTGGAGATCCACGCCAAGCCAGGCGAGATCGGCGATTCCCGTAGCGCGAGCGAGGAACGGCCACGGCCTCCGGCTCAGAAAGCCATGCCGACCAGCGGGTTGCGCCCTGACGACAGCGTTCGGCTCGCCGCTGCGGTGGCGGCGCGGCAGGCTCCGCAGTCCGCCTCGACCTCCGGGTCGTCGCCCGCGATCGTGTCGGCGCCGCCTCCGGTTCAAGCGGCCGGCGTTTCGACTGCCCGCCGCGCTCCCCCGGTGCCTGCAGAGCTGGTCGGCGGCGACTCGCGGCCCGCAGCGCCTCGGTCGACCGTGCAGACCGGCCAGCGCGACGCCGTCGTTCCCGCCCGCAATCCGACCGGACAAGGTGCTCCAGTCGCCGACGCCGCGGAGATGACCGAGCTGCGTCGCAAGGTCCGGGCGTTGGAACAGGCGCTGGTCGACGCCGAGGCCCGGGCGACTCGTGCAGAGAAGGAAGCCAAGGAGAGCGAACCGCGAGCGATGCGCTATGCGGTTGAACTTGAAGGTATTTCCGACAAGTACGTCAAGCTGAAAGAGCAGAATCAGGTCATCACCCGGTCGCTGGAAGAGACCCGCCGGGAGCTGCGGCAGCGCGAGGACGACGCCTTCGAGGCTGAGCGTCGCGTGACCGAGCTGGAGCAGCAGATTGGGTCAGCGCGCGAGAAGGCGACCGAGGCCACCGAGCAGTTGAGCGGTCTGAAGGTGCGTCTGACGCAAAAAGATAGGCAGATCGAAGAGTTGCAACGGCAGCTGGACCTGCTGGAGTACGAACTGCGGGCGGCACGTGACGAGAACGAGTCGCTGCAGACCTCGTTCAACCGCGAAGGCGGCGACGTCGACCGGTTGGAGCGCAAGATCAACCTGCTGCAAGAAGTGATTCAGGAAAAGGAATCGCTGATCGAGCAGCTGCGGATCGACCTGCGCGACAAGGACATCGAGATCCGTCAGGTCCGCATGGGCGTCGGCATCAGCGACCTCGAACACGAGAAGCGCCGCCTGCTCGAGGACTACCACGCCGCCACCCGTCGCGTGGACGAGCTGAACGACCGCTTGTTGCAGCAGAGCCGCCAGATCGACGGCCTGCGGGCAGAGGTCGAGGCCAGCCGCGAGGCGACCGAGCGCAAGCCTGCGCCGTTGGTCGACGTGAGCGAGCACCCGGACTTCAAGGCCAAGGTCAGAGAGACGGAGCGCCTGCGCGAAGAGCTGAGCACGCTGCAGCGCGACCTGGCGAAGTCCGAGCTGAAGCTGGAAGCCGTTCAGGCGGACAGCAGCCACGGCAAGAAGCTGGAAGCTGAGCTGGCGTTGCATCTGAAGAAGATCGAGTCGTTGGAGGCGCAGCTGCGCGAGTCCGAGGACCAACTGAAGGTGCTGGCGACGACAGAGGTCAAGGCCAGCGTGTCGCCGCAGACGGTCGAGGCTTTCGAAGCGCTGGTCGACGCCGTGGCGGCATCGAAGTCGAACGCGATTCTGGTGCGCCGGTACGCCCAGCAGCTCGAGAAGTCGGGCGTGGGGCAGAAGTCCGAGACCGGTGAGGCGATCGACATGATGAACGACATCGCGATCGTGCTGGCGCAGGACCTGATCGAGCAGGAGCGCATGGTCGTCGGTCTCAGGCACGACCTGGGCGCTGATGGTCCTGGCGACGTTATCCCGTGACGTGGAACTGAACGGCGGTACGGACGGGCCGAACGCGCCCGACCGAGTCGCCATCGTGCCGCAGGAGAAGCCGGTCATGACCCAGACCGTGTCGCCGATTGCCGAAGCCGCTGCTGCCTCGCCCAACCGACCGGTGCCCGGCGCCGTCGACGAGCTGCACTACCTGATCCGCGCCCAGTACAAGCTGATCTACGTCGTGTCGGCCGAAGAAGACCGGGTCGAGCGGTGGATGCGCGACCTCGCCGTGCTGGACAGTCCCCCGCTGCGGGAGCGCTGGGACGTGACGAACTGGCAGCCTCGACAGCTGATCAAGTGGTCGTGTTCACAGGGCTTTCGCTGCGACACGGCCGACGTGCCGGGCGACATCCGCGATCCGATCCGCGCGCTCGACTGGGTCGCGAACAACCTGACCCGCGACGCCGTGGTGGTTCTGCGCGACTTCCACCCGTTCTTCAACGACCCGATGGTGGCCCGTCGCGTGCGCGATCTACCCGGACTGTTTGCAGATTCGACGCAGGCCAAGCGCTGCGTGGTGTTCTTGTCGCCGATGGTCAAGATCCCGCTCGAGCTGGAGAAGGACCTGGTCGTCGTCGATTTCGACTTGCCGGACCGCCAGACGCTGGAAGACATCGTGCGCGACAGCGCGTTCCACGGCGCCCGCTCGCAGCGATTCGGCAAGAACTTCGCCAAGGTGCTGGAGAGCCCGGAGCTGCAGCGCGAGGTGGCCGAGGCCGCGCTGGGACTGACGGAGTCTGAGGCACGTCAGGTGTTCGCCAAGTCCACAGTGCGCGACAAGTGCTTCAACCTCAAGACGATCCTCGCCGAGAAGAAGCACATCATCCGCAAGAGCGGCATTCTGGAGTTCTACGAGAGCTCGCTGGGCATGCAGGAAGTCGGCGGTCTGAACAACCTGAAGGAGTGGCTGAACAAGCGCCGCAACGCGTTCACCCCCGCCGCGCAGGAATTCGGACTGCCGCCGCCCAAGGGCATCCTGCTGCTGGGCGTGCCGGGTTGCGGCAAGTCCCTGTCAGCAAAGGCGATCTCGCAGTCGTGGCAGATGCCGCTGCTGCGGTTGGACGTGGGCAAGGTGTTTGGTTCGCTGGTCGGCTCATCCGAAGAGAACATGCGCCGCGCGATCAAGACGGCGGAAGCCGTGGCGCCGGCGATCCTTTGGCTGGACGAGCTGGAGAAGGGCTTCTCGGGTACCAAGAGCTCTGGCCAGTCGGACGGTGGCACGACGGCGCGCGTGTTCGCGACGTTCTTGACCTGGCTGCAGGAGAAGACCTCGCCCGTGTTCGTGATTGCGACCGCCAACGACGTGTCGATGCTGCCGCCTGAGCTGCTGCGCAAGGGGCGCTTCGACGAGATCTTCTTCGTCGATCTGCCCAACCGTGAGGAACGACAGGCGATCTTCGAGATCCACCTGCGCAGGCGTCACCGCGACCCGGCGCACTTCGACTTGAAGAAGCTGACGGACGCGACGGCCGGCTACTCGGGTTCGGAGCTCGAGGAGATCATCGTGACGTCCATGTACGACGCCTACGACGAGGGACTGGGCAAGACCGACATCACGACCGAGAGCCTGCTGCTCGCCATCCGCGAGGTCATTCCGCTGAGCCAGACGATGCGAGAGCGACTGTCGGAGATGCGCGAGTGGTCGAAGTCGCGCGCCCGGCGCGCCTCGCCTGCCGACGATGCCCCCACGACCGACAACGACGCCCCCCGTCTGGAAATGTGACGCGAGGAGCCCTGCATGTCGCACTTCACGACAGTCCAGACCAAGATCCAGAACCTGATGCGCCTGGAGCTCGTGCTGAAAGAGCTGGGGTTCGCCTATACGCGCGCCCAAGCCGAGCAGCTGGTGCACGTCAAGGGCTATCTGGGGCAGAAGACGCAGGCACAGATGGTCATCCACGCGTCGAAGACGTACGACATCGGTGTCAACGTCAACGCGGAGACCGGTCTGGTCACGTTCGTGGCCGACTGGGAATTCGTCGAGATGACGGCCGGTTTCAATCAAGACGAGTTCACGCGTCGCATCAACCAGCGCTACGCCTACCACACCGTCAAGGAAGAGGTGCAGAAGCGCGGGTACACGCTCGAGGAAGAGAAGGTGGACGAAGAGAACCACATCCACCTGAAGGTGGCCTCTTGGAGCGAGTAGGAGGCAAGAATGGCCACGCGTCGTGAGATCGAATTCACCATCGATGACAACGGGGAAGTCTCGATCAAGGTGGTGGGCCTCAAGGGGCCGGAGTGCGAGCGTCTGACCCGCGAGATCGAGCTGGCGCTGGGCGTCGTGTCGACCCGCCAGCACACCAGCGAGTACTATCAGGAGTCGGTGGTGACCGAGAAGGTTGCGACTGGCGACGGCAGCGAAGGCTAGGCGATGGACGAGGCGTGCGGCCGAGACCTGCTGCAAGTGCCGATGGCGTGGCCGCTTTCTGGCCGGATTGTCGGGCGGCAGCGGTTCTCGACCCGGCGCCTGCCTCTGCACGACCAGCTGAGCCGCATCGACGCCTTCGCCGTATTCGTCCCCCACGACTTTCGCGCCGACCGGCTGAGCGAGACGGTACAAGGGCGCTCCAAGTTCGAAGAGACGTACGCTCGCCCGATTCGCCCCAAGACTGACAACGAGTTGCCCGGCGACGTCTTGGAAGCCATCCAGCACGAGCACATGCCGCAGTACACCCTGCGCAACATCGGTCGCTACGAGATGGCGGTGGACTTGCAGGACCCGCTGCCGTTTCGGCGTGAGGCGGGTCTGGGCGGCAGCTTCGGTGTCGAGCTGGACGAGGTCCGCAACGCCCACATCCCGGAGCCCCAGCTGGCCGAGATCTGGTCGGTGGCGTATGTGCGCCGTCTGCGCGAGAGCACGCGCCGGTTGGTGTTGGAAGACCCTTGGGAATACCGCTTTGGTCAAGAGGCGACGTCGGTGTTCGATGGTCCGCGCCAGAAGTTCATCGTCGACGGCACCCACCCCGACGACCTGCCTGGTGCCGACTGGGCGCCGACACCGATTCCCATGCCGGCGCAGTGGCTGTCACCGCCTCCGGGTGAAGCGCCGATGGAGCGCCCGACCAATCTGGTCGAGGAAGTCGCCAAGCTGAACAAGTAGCGCGACGAAAGTCTGCTTCGCTGCAAGGAATTCGATGGCCCGTTCTGCGCCGTTGCTCGCGCCCGGCACCTACCTGAACCGCGAGTCCGCCCTGATCGCGTTTCAGCATCGGGTGTTGGCGCTGGCTCGTGACCCCTCGGTGCCGCTGCTGGAGCGCTTGCGGTTTCTGACCATCAGCAGCTCCAATCTCGACGAATTTTTCGAGGTTCGCGTCGCCCGACTGCGCCAGCGGGTCGCCTTCGGGCTGAAGGCACCGGGTCCGGACGGTCTGACGGCGGCCGAGAGTCTGGCGCGGACGATGACGGAGGCCCACACGCTGGTCGCCGAACAACACCGCGTGCTTGTGCAGGAATTGCTGCCCGCGCTAGAGGTCGCCGGCGTACGGCTGCTGTCGCCCGCCCGCTGGACGACGCAACAGCAGGATGAGGTGCGCGCACTGTTCCGGTCGCTGGTGTTGCCGCTCTTGTCGCCAACCAGTGTAGACGCCGCAGGGACCTTTCCGCACGTGCAGAACAAGCATCTGGCGGTCTTGGTGTTGCTGCGGGAATCCGATCCGCGCACCGGCTCGCAGGGGCTTGCCGTCGTGCAGGTCCCGCGGTCGTTGCCTCGTGTGATGGCGCTGCCGTCGGATGCTTGCGCGTTCGTCTTGCTGTCCGACGTGGTCGTGGCGTGCATCGGTGAGGTCTTCCCCGGCCGGCACATCAAGGCTTGCGCGCCCTTCCGCGTCACCCGAGACAGCGAACTCTGGCTGATCGAGGAAGAGGCCGAGGACCTCCTGGAGGCACTGCAAGGCGAGCTGCACCACCGCAACGATGGCGACGCGGTGCGGCTGGAGGTTCCCGCAGACAGTCCCGAGGCCATCGAGCCGCTGCTGTTGGGGCAATTCGGCTTGGTGCAGGCGGACCTGTACCGCGTTCCAGGCCCCGTGAATCTGCATCGACTGGCCGCCCTGTGCGACCTTGCGGAACGGCCAGACCTGCGTCACCCGCCCCATGTTCCCCGCGCCGACCAAGGCAGACTGGACACGGCCGACGTCGATGTGTTCGAGACACTGCGGCGCGGCGACGTCCTGCTGCACCATCCGTACGATTCTGCGGGCATCGTGCTCGACTTCTTGCGCCGCGCCGTGGCTGACCCGCAGGTACGCGCAATCCACCAGACGCTGTACCGCACGGGGGCGACCTCACCCTACGTCGACGCGCTGTGCCAGGCGGCGCGGGCGGGCAAGGAGGTGACCGCGGTCGTCGAGCTGCGTGCCCGCTTTGACGAAGAGGCCAACATCGACCTGGCGCAGCGTATGCACGATGCGGGCGTGCACGTGATCCACGGGGTCGTCGGCCACAAGGTCCACGCCAAGCTGTTGCTGGTCGCGCGGCAGGAGGGCGCGGAGCTGCGGCGGTATCTGCACCTGGGAACCGGCAACTACCACCCGCAGAACTCCAGACAGTACACGGACTTGGGCTTGCTGACGGCCGACCCGGCGCTGACTCGCGACGCGCACCACCTGCTGCAGCAGCTGACCGGTCTGGGCGCCCCGCGAGAGCTGAAGCGCCTTCTGCAGGCGCCGCTTGGTCTGCAGGACCAGATGATCACGCGCATCGATGCTCAGGCGCAGCGGGCGCGCAAGGGAAAGCCGGCGCAGATCCGCGCCAAGATGAACGCGTTGACGGACCCGAAGGTCATCGCGGCACTGTATCGGGCGTCGCAAGCGGGCGTGGATGTGGAGCTGGTCGTGCGCGGCATTTGCTGCTTGCGGCCGGGCGTGCCCGGGCTGTCCGAGCGGATTCGCGTGCGCTCGCTGGTGGGCCGCTTTCTGGAGCACGCGCGGGTCTATGTCTTTGGCCCCGACGACGACCGTCAGGTGTGGGCGGGCAGCGCCGACTGGATGGAGCGCAACTTCACCCGCCGCGTCGAGGTCTGCTTTCCCTTGCACGACCCCCACTTGGCCGACCGGGCGGTGCGCGAGTGTCTCACCTTGCCGTGGCAGGACGACACGCAGGCGTGGGACATGCAGCCCGACGGGGCCTATCTCCGTTCGCGAACGGGGAAATTTTCCGTGCAGGCGTTTCTGGCAACGGCGGGCGAGTAGGAGTTACCCGGCGGCAGGTCGGGTGCGCGACCGGGTGACTTCGAGCGCGATGCCCGCGTCCTTCAGATCCAGCGCCTCTTGCGCCAGATCCGCGGCTGTCAGCGGTTGGTCCGCCAACCAGTCGGCCGGGAACGATAGCACCACTTTGTCGCCTACGGCCTCGATCCCGAACGGCGGCAGGGGCTTGTGGCTGCGGGCGCGGTTCAGCAGCACCGCCAGTCGCAGCAGCACGGCCATGCGGATCACGGTCTCGCCCGGCTTGGCCGCTTCCTTGCCGAGAGCCAGCTTGCGACGGTGCATGCGGATCAAGCTGGCCACAAGCTCTTGGTCATCGCGTGAGAAGCCCGGCATGTCGGCATTGGCGACCAGATACGCGCCGTGGCGGTGGTAGCCCGAGAACGCCACCATCAGGCCGATTTCGTGCAGCCGTGCCGCCCACGTCAGCGCCTGCCGTGCGGCCACGTCGTCGATCTTCCAGGAATCCGCGACCTTCCTTTGCAGCACGCGAACCGTCCGCTCGACGCGCGCAGCCTGCTCTGCGTCGACGTGGTACCGCTCTGCCAGCCGCGAGACCGTGCGGTCGCGGACGTCGTCGTGGCGAATACGCCCCAGCAGGTCGTGCAGCACGCCTTCGCGCAGTGCGCCGGACGCCGCCTCCATCTGCTCGATGCCGAACGCGTCGAACACGGCCGTCAGGATGGCGACACCGGCAGGCAGGACCTCGGCTCGATCAGCACGTAAATCAGGCAGTTGGATGTGCTTGATGTGGCCGAACGCCAGCAATTCCTTCTTCAGCCGCTCCAGACCATCGCGGGTGATGCCGCCTCGGTGGCCCTCCAGCGCCCGCAGGATCGCTTGCGTGGCCCCAATCGTCCCTGAGCCGCCCGCGCACGCATCCCACCCAAGCGTCGTGTAGCCGCGGCGCAGGGGCTCCAGCTGCCGACTGGCCGCCAACTCTGCGTGCTTGAAGCCGTCCTTGCGGATCTCTCCCTTGGGAAAGTGGCGCATCCAGGTCACGCAGCCCATGTCCAAGCTGTCGGCCAGCAGCGGCTCGAAGCGCTCGCCCAGAATGCACTCGGTACTGGCGCCGCCGATGTCGATCACCAGACGCCGCCCCGGCACGCTGGCCACGCTGTGGGTCAGGCCCAAATAGATCAGCCGGGCCTCCTCGCGTCCGGACACGATCTCGATGGGGTGCCCCAGGGCGTTGCGGGCCTTGGCCAGGAAGTCCGCAGAGTTGGTCGCCCTTCGCAACGTGCTCGTTCCAACCGCACGCACCCCCCGTCGCGGCATCTCGCGCACCAACTGACCAAATCGCTCCAGACAGGCAAGCGCCCTCGCCTCGCTGTCGCCGTGCAACCGATCGTGGTCGTCCAGCCCTGCGGCAAGTCGCACCGTATCGCGCATCTTGTCGATGACGAGCAGTCCGCCCTGAACAACCCGCGCGGTCACGAGGTGGAAGCTGTTCGACCCGAGATCGATGGCGGCGATGATTTCCGGTGGCTCAAGCGACTCGGCAAGCCCTTCGATCGGCAGCAGCGGCGCGGACAAATTCGCCAGACCACGGGGGCGGCGGCGGGCGCTGGGCGGGTCGGTGCGGGGGGGCATGGGCTGCTCTCACGACGAAGGGGTCAAGGGCGCGCCCGCTGCGGCCGTTTTCTCGCGCACTGGCCGTCCCGGTGCGAGGATCGCGATGCTACACGGTTGCAGCGCGGTCGAGAACGCGCCGACCACAGCGCTGGCATGGAAAAGGCAGGGGTTCATCGTGGCGATCTGGGCGATCGGTGACGTGCAGGGGTGTGCAGACGAGCTCGAGCGCTTGCTCGACCGGATCCGCTTCGACCCGGCCGCAGACCAGGTGTGGTTTGTGGGCGACCTGGTCAACCGCGGACCGCGATCCTTGGAAGTGCTCAGGCGGATCAAGGCGTTGGGAGACGCCGCGCGCACCGTGCTGGGCAACCACGATCTGCACCTGTTGTCCGCGGCATACGGGCTGGTGCCCCTGAAGCCGGGCGACACGCTGGACGAGGTCCTTGCGGCACCCGACCGCGACGAGCTGCTCGACTGGCTGGTGCAGCGTCCGCTGCTGCACCGCGACGGCGACCGGCTGCTGGTGCACGCCGGGCTGCTGCCGCAGTGGACCGTGACGGTGGCGGAAACCCGCGCGCGTGCGGCGGAGGCTTGGCTGCAGGGCCCGCGCCGCACCGAGCTGCTGGCCATTCACAAGCGCAAGGAACCCCTGACGGACGAGGCGTTGCGCGAGGCCGGCGCGACGGTGGCGGCACTGACCCGGCTGCGCGGTTGTACGGCGCAGGGCGAGGCGATTTCGTCGTTCAGCGGTGCTCCGGACAAGGCTCCGCGCGGCTGCCTGCCCTGGTTCGCGGTGCCAGGTCGCCGCAACCGGGACGTGACGGTGGTGTTCGGCCACTGGGCCGCCTTGGGACTGCTGATACAGCCCGGACTGGTGGCGGTGGACACCGGGTGCGTGTGGGGGCGAGAGCTGACTGCCGTGCGCTTGGACGATCTGGCGGTGGTGCAGGTGGTCCGCGACCAGGACTAGTCAAGACCCTGTACATCAAGCGAAATCAGGCCGTCCACCCGATCCGGCGAAGGACCTTGGGTTCGTACAGCGCGACCAAGCGGCCGGTCGGGTCGTCATCGATCGAGATCACGGCAATGCCCGCCTTCTTCAGCGAGGTCAGCCGCTGCGGGGCACCGACCGCGTGGGCGATCCAGTCGTCGACCTCGGGCGAGTGGCCGATGCACAACACGTCATCGACCTTGAGGGCTCGGCAGGTCTCGAGCCACTTTGTGGCGTTGCCTGCAGCCGGGGCGAACTCGGGGCGAATCGCCAAGTCAGCCGTCAGTCCAAACACTTCCGATGCAATTTCAGAAGTTTGCACGGACCGCCGCAGGGGGCTGGTTGCAATTCTGTCGATGCCGACGCCCATGTCGGCCAGCCCCTGCAGGGCTCGCCGGGTGCGCTGCGCACCTTCGACGGTCAGCGGACGGTCGGCGTCTTCAGGGTATTCCGCGTCGTCGCGATCCACTGCGATGCCATGGCGCATGATGTAGACGCGCATGGGTCTCCTCCTGTTGCGGGCGTACCCGGCTTGGGGTCGGGCGGCGGAGGTTGGCAGATGCCCGTCCCTCACGCAACCGTTGCCAACCGGGGTCGCACGCCGCCGCGGTTGCCCTATACTGTGACCGTTGTCTGCTGAGGAGCCCGCATGCCGTCCGACCCGACCCCGCCCGAGGTGTCTCCGCGTCCGCGCACCCGGATCCGTGCCCCGCGAACTGCCCAAGCCCGCGGCAAAGCGACACTTCCCGGCTTGGAAGCGTCGGAAGCGCCCGTCGATGCGGTGGTAGAAGCGCAGACGGACTCGCCGGTGCCGACACCCGCGCCCGAAGTTGCCGCGCCGGCGGAAGCTGCGGAGCCATCGGCGCAGGACGGCCTGCGCGACACCTTGACGGACCACGTGACCGCGCAGGTCGCCCGGCTGCATCTTGCGGCCCGGAGCGCGACAGAAGACCCGGCCCACGCGATCCACGCCTTCCGCCGCTCCCTGCGCCGCATTCGCTCGACGCTGCACTTGGTTGAGCGGGCGCTGCCCCACGAGACTTGGCGCGATCTGGACCACGCGGTGCGCGACGTGGCGCGGCGCACGTCTGCCCTGCGCGATGCCGAGATCCTGCCCGACACGCTGAGCACGGTGGTGGTGGCGGACCGAGAAGCGCTCGACGTCTGGCGCATCGAGCTCGATCAGGGGCGGCTCAAGGCCCACGCCGCGGGCACCTCTGGCGGGCTGCTGCGCGCAGGCGCGGTCGATCTGCAGCCGGTAGCCGAGACGTTTGCGGTGCGGCTGGAGCCTGAGATTCGCTGGAGGCAGCTGGCCCGCGGGTTGCGCGACGCCTGGAAGCGGGCCAAGAAGGCGCGTCATGCGGCCGAGAAGCGTCCCAATCCCAAGCTGATCCATGAGTTTCGCAAGCGGGTCAAGGACGTGCGCTGGCAGCTCGAGCTGATCGCCTCGGCGGCGCCGCACGCACAGCGAGACGGCATCGACGCGTTGGCAGCCCTTGCGCGGGGGCTGGGCGGGGTGACCGACTTGATCGCACTGCGAACTTGGGTGCGCGCGCACTCAGGCGGAGGCGAGAGTCGGCAGCTGTTGCTGAGCGCGTTGGACGCGGCGATCGCCCAGGGCTTCGAGGAGGCGCTGCGGGTGAGTGAGGCAGCGTTTCAGGAGAAGTCGAAGAAGCTGTCCTCGCGGGTCAGGTCGTGGTTTGTCGAGGCTGGCATGGCCGACGATGCCGACCCCGAAGAGGACTGACCCGCCTTACGGATTCTCGTCCTCGGCAGGAGGTTCTTCGGCCTGAATCGGCGGCGGCGGCGGTGCATCGGGCTCAGCCGACTCGGTCGGAGCGATGGCCCCCTCGCCAGCAGGCAGCTCCCCTTCCGGCGTGGTGCCCGGGTCCTCTGCCGTTCCGGAAAAGACGCCGCTGCAATCACCCATCGCGTCAAACTGCTCTTGCGAGATCTTCTCTCGCGTCAGCATCGTTGAGCCGATCCAGCACAGGTAAGTGGCCCAAGCCTCACTGACGGCGCCATCGCGGAACTGGTGGTAGAAGGCCCGCGGGTTGGGGATGATCGAGCCCATCCAGATCGCCTGCAGCAGCGTCAGCTCTGACGGCGACTTCTCGAAGTAGTGCTGCACGGCCGGCCGGATGCCATAGATCTTCGGACCGTACTCGATGATGTTCAGGTAGAGCTCGAGGATCTGCTCCTTGGTCAGCGTCTTCTCGATCTGCCAGACGATCACCGCCTCTTGCACCTTGCGCGAGATGGTCTTCTCCCGCTCGACGAAGAACAGGTTCTTGACCAGCTGCATGGTGATGGTCGACCCGCCGCGCACGAATCGGCCGCGCTTGAGGTTCTCGATCATCGAGCTGCGGATTGCGTCGAGCAGGAAGCCGTTGTGCCAGAAGAAGCCGCCGTCCTCAGTGGTCGTCAGCACCTGCACGAAGTAGGGAGAAATGCTGGTGATCGGCTCCCAGCGGTCGCTGCCCGGCCCGGTGACGAAGGTGAACAGCGTCCCGTCCTTCTGCCGCGCGTGGTGCTCGAACGGCGCTTGGAACACTTCGAAACGAATGTACTTTCCGGTATCGGTGATGCGGGTGTCGCCAAGAGCGGCGTCGAAATCGAACTTCAGCGAGTTCATGTTGGCGGTGTCGAGGGCGCTGTTGACCTCAAACGACACATGCCCGTCGCACTTCATGCCATCGAGCAGCGGCGCGAAGCCGACCGGCACAGACGCGACAACGTCCTGACACGGCACCGAAGGGATGCGGATGCGCAGATCGAATGCGGGTGCGGTGCGGAAGCGCTTGATCGACGAGGTGATCAGCGCGTGCACCTTGCCAACCACGATCTCGCCGTCGGCCAGCTCGACCCGCTGCTCCTTCAAGCCCAGATCGAGGCGACCCTTGGCCTGCACCGTCACGTGTTGCAGCTTCTGCCGGGCAATGCGCCGCGACAGGATGCTGAAGTCGGCGGCCGTGCCGTCGCCGTCGATGGTGAAGCGCGACTGGGCGGCGTTGTAAAGCAGCGTCGCCGTTGCGTTTTGCACCGCGCTGGTCGCCTCGAAACCCAGCGAAGCGGGCAGCACAGCTGCGTAGGGAGCCAGGGGCAGGTACTCGAGATGGACCCGCAGCTCAGCATCGCCCGTCGCCACATCGATGCGGCCCGCTACGGAATTCGCGACCTTGCGTCCCGGCACGTTGAAGTCGACCTGCAGCGACACGATCTCGGAGCCCGGCTTGCGCTCGACCCGCGCGTTGAAGTCGGAAAGCTCGCTGCTGGACCCTGCCGTCCGCTCATCGCTGTAGCTGGCCCGGCCGTGACGGATGGTCACCACCGGGATTGGAATTGCGGCGACCAGCTGGCGCAGCTCTGCGACCTTGCCGTCCAGACGGTCCGCGCCGGTCGCGAACAGCCGGGCCAGATTCTCACGCACGATGTGGCCGTCCCCGGCGTCGGCGTCGCGGCGGAAATTCGGCACGGTGCCTGCGTCTTTCGCCTTGTCGATCGCGCCCTTGGTCGACCCCACCGATGCTCGGGTCTTGGGCTTTGCGGCAGGCTTGCGGCCCTTCGCCCCCTCGGCGTCGACCGGCGTCTCGTCGTCGTCCTCCAGCTCTGGAACCAGCGACGGCGTCTCGCGGTTGGACACGATGACCGGCTCGTCCAGCGTCAGCTCCGTCACGTGGCTCAGCGCGGACCGCACGGATGGCGGCAGGCGCAGCAGCAACGGCGACGGCGTGGCGGAGGTGGCCGGGGCCGCAGTGGGCGAGAACGTTGCCGCAATTTCGCGCACCCGCAGCGCCAGACTGCCCGAGGCGCCTTGACGCGACACGTTGACCTGTCCCAACCGGAAGTGGCCGTCCGCACTGAGCGAAACCGACCCGACCTGCACGCGCCAACCGCCCAGTGTGACGGCAAGGTCGGCAGGCAGCCGCATCGTGACCGACCCGGTGCGCTTGGCCATCTGCAAGTCGCCGTCGATGCGAATGGGCTGAGCGATTCCCAGAACCGTCGTCGATCCGGAGACTTGCAGACTTGGCGATTCCTCGACGTCCGACACGTTGCGCAGCTCGAAGGCGGCGCCCTGCAACCGAAGGTGCCGCAAGTCGATCCCAGCCAGCGACAGCGGTTCCGGTCCCGATGCGTCGTCGATGGCCAAGTGCAGGTCGCGCACGGACACGTCGGGCAGGTGGTTCGAGACGTACTTGCGCCAGCCGGTGGCCTCGCCCGCGTCGCCGCTGCCCTTGCGCTCGCGGTTCAGGCGCTTGAGCACCGGGTCCAGATTGGTGCGGCCGTCTGCGAACCGGACGACGTGCCCGCGTGGCGACACCAACTCGATGCGGCGCAAGGAGATGCGCGGACGGAACAAGCCGTTGATCTCATAGTCGACGTGGACGCGCGGTAGCTGAGCGAACGGCGGCGACGTGGGCGCACCCTTGTCCCGCAGCACCACGCCGTCCAGCGTCACGCCGTCCAGCAACTGCACGTAAACACCGGACAATTGCAGGTCGATGCCCTCGCGCGCCGACCGCTCGACGAGGGCGGTGCGCAGCTGGGCCGCGATGCGAGCCGGCAACGTGAAGACCGCAAAACCGCACGCGAATCCCAGCAGGATGGCGACGGCCAGGATCAGGTGGCGGCGGTTGGGGCGCATGGATGGCAACGGGGCGGGCGTCTGACTACTCGCTCTGCGACTTCGAGCCCGACACGGCGAAGATGACGGCGATGACGCTTGCAGCGCCCACGACGGCCAGCGAGATCATGGCGACGGTCTTGGGGGTGGACAGGTGGTCGATCTCGAACGAGGCGAGGTCGGACAGGGGCACCAGCGTGTCGCGGTCAGAGGCCACCAACTGGCTGGACACCATCGAGAAGTTGAACGGCGTCACTTCGTAGCGACGACCACCCTGCGAGCGCACGAACAGCTTGGTGTCGCGGTTGACGCCCACCTTCTCGTTCTCGGTGCTGTTGACCGTGACGGTGTCCTGCTCGCCCAAGCTGGTCAGGGCGGTCAGTTCCTCTGGCGTGATCTTGTCGGCCAGACGGGAGTCCTCGCGAAGTGCGGTGCGGGACTGCAGCTTGCGAAACTCGTCCGGAGCGACCTGATACGTGTTGTAGCAGCCCGTCAACGAGCCCAGCAGAGCGACCAGCACGGTCCAGGCGGCGGCGCGCATCTTCATGTCGTTTCCCTCGTTCGTGGAGCAGTCAGGCTTTCGTGGAGCGGACGGACTCTCGGGGCGTCGCCGGTTCAGCGGGCTCCCGCGGCCTGCCACGCCTGATTCAGGTCGTCCTGGTAGATGTAGTAGAACGCCATCGGGAAGCACAGCAGCGTGATCAGCAGGAGCGTCGTGCGGTCCTGAGGCTGCAGGCCGGCGCGACGACCGACGTCGGGCAGCGCCTGGATCATGTTCCAGATCAGCACGATGTTGAGAATCGGCAGCAGCATCCACCACCAGGTCAGCCGTTGCTCGCCCAGGAAGGTGTTGATCTCGCTGATCCGCTTGAGGTTCCAGATCAGGCCGTAGATGCCGCACGTGAACATGATCAGCAGCACGGCGACGATCGGGCTGACGACCGCACCGGTCTGGCCACGGTAGCCACCACCAGCAGGCGGCAGCGGGCGCTCCTGAGCGACAGGGCGCATGGGCTCCACAGGGCGCATGGGCTCGACCGGGCGCATGGGCTCCACAGGGCGCATGGGCTCGACGGGCCGCATCGGCTCAGGGGCGGGCGCAAGTGCGGGGACTGCGGCGTCGGCCTTGCGCTGCTCATCCAGCTGGGCAAGAAAGTCGGCCGGCAGCTCCATCGCGACGGTGCGCTCGTCTTCACCGATGTTCCAAGCGCCATTCATCTCAGGGACTTGGGCGGCCCCAATCCACTCGCTCTTGCTGTCGTCGTAGATGTACTCGTCCTGCGCAAGATCGCCGCGGCGGGCCATCTCGCGAAGAACCGAGAGCTCGTAAGGGGTCGATTCGCCGTTGCGGTGCAGATGGAAGCCCATGGCGTGTGTTTCCTCTTGGCGGGTGGGCGGCTCAGGCGGGGCCTTGCGTCAGCCGAGGGGGGAGGTTATCCGCGGACGTGGGGGCGCCGTCAATGATGCAACGACGCGACACTCCTACAGACTAGGCGTCCAAGCCCTTGAGGCGACGCAGGTCCGACATGACCTTGTGGTACTCGACTTCCCAGGTAGACGTGCCTTCCTGCAGGTTCTTGATGCGCTTGCGC
This sequence comes from uncultured Myxococcales bacterium, assembly GCA_903955385.1. GTDB lineage: Bacteria > Myxococcota_A > UBA9042 > UBA9042 > UBA9042 > CAJBNH01. The sequence goes on from CAJBNH010000072.1 coordinate 150,955, forward strand.
ACTTCCTGATCCAGATCGTCATCGACGTTGAGATGGCGGTTCAGCACGTCGCGCATGGTGCGTCGCAGCGTGTGATCTTCTGCGAAGACCTCTTCGACATGGCGGCTGTGGAACAGGGCCTCGATCACTTGACGGGTCAGGTACTCGACGGCGCGATCGCCGATGCCGAAGCCGCGATCCTCCGCCAGCTTGTTCTTGATCTTGTTGACCTGATTGAACTCGAGTCCGTCACGCGAGATCTGGTCGCGCGCGCGGTCGGTGATCTCGCGCTCGGCGCGGATGTACTCGCGCAGCACGCTCTCGACGTCCAGCACGACCTCATGCACCAGATCGGCAGAGACCTCGATGTCGCCGTTGGCCACCAGCGCCTCCACCATGTCGTTGGCGATGGGCGAGATCTTTCCTGCGTACAGCCTCATGGGTTCACCTCGTAGCTTGCGCCGACGCTGGGGCGGAATCCCTGTGGACGGCGGCGATGGTGTAGCACACTCGAACCCCCCCGTACAGACGGCGATGGGCGGTGCGGGTGCAATGATCGCGTCAGGGAAGGCTTATTGCGTCGGCTATTTGTCGATGCGCCAAGGCGACTGGAACGCACGGACTCGCTTGACGTAGAGGTCTACGTCTTCGTGGGCGTCGTCGGCCGCCTTCAGTCTCAGCATCTTCGCTCGCTTCTTGCCAACGCCCTCAGTCGTCTGGGTCACGAACCCAAGCTCGACGAAGATCTTCAGCGCGTTGGACAAGTTGACCTTGCTGACCGACTCCCAGCACTGCACGTCGCCCAGCTCGAACGCCTTGGACGCCTCGACCTGCACGTAGTCGAGAAAGGCCTTGTCGGTCATGGGGCCTGAAGCCAGCGCCCGCAGTCCGCGCGCCATCAGCGCGTACGACTCGATGAAGTTCTGCAGCAGCTTGGCGTACAGACGCAGCACCGGCAGGACCGTGGGAGTGACGTGCAGCCTGCCTTGCGGGTCGGGCACTACCCAAGCCTCAGCGAGCATCCGGTCCAGCGTCTGGTCGTAGCGCGCTTGGAACGAGTCGGGGGGGTAGATGAACTCGAACTTCAGCAAGCGCGACAGGAACTTGGTCGTGTCGGCCAGATCGTCGGGGGCCACGCCGTCGGTCTGCTCCATCAGGGCGAGCAGACTCGCCGACAGCAGCGCGTCTGGCACGAACAGGTGGATCACGTTGTTCTTGTAGTAGTCGAGGTGCAGTCGCCCGGCCCGCTTGACGACGAACACGTCCTCGCCCTCGAAGGCGCGGCGCACAACCCAGCGCGGCTTCTCGAACATCGTCAGGACTTTATCGACGATCTCGGCGACGGCCTCTCCCTTCAGCCTTGCGCGGGAAGGGTGCTCGCCCAGCGGGTCCAGAACCGCGCCCGTGCGGGCCTGATCGAGCATGTCGGCGGTCACCAGCAGCTGCCGTCGCGTGCTGAGGGCGGTCTGCAGCGGCCCCGAGAGCACCGCATGGCGTTGGCTTGCCTCGTCGAGCAGATAACCCACCCGGGTCAGCAGGTCGCCGCGAGAGATGCCGCGCTGGACCTTGGTCAGCAGCACGGCGGCAACCAGTGCGGTCGGGGTGATCACGGCGGCGTCGTTGATGGCGCCCAGGATCTTGTAGCCGCAGACCTTGACCGCGCGCTCGAATGCCTTGGCGTCGCGCTCGCCGAGCTTGCCCAGCGCACCGTGCTGCTCCAGGAAGTCGCGGGCGTGGATCGCCTTGCCGAACTGGATGCGGATGCGGCCGTACTTGTGCACCAGAACGCTGGTCGCCTTGAGCACGTTGCCGACGCTTTCCGTCTTCTTCTCGCCGCCTTCCAGCTCCTTGCGGTAGGCATCCCCCTCGATCAGCCGCTCGTAGCCGAAGTTGGCAGGCATCAGCGCGACGTCCTGGACCGTCCCATCGGCGACCGCTTCCAGCACGTGGTTCAGCAGGCCCAGCTTGGGGGGCAGCAGCTTGCCGGTGCGGGAGCGCCCGCCCTCCGGGAAGAACTCGAGCCAGTGGCCGTCGCGCAGCAACTTGCGGACGTAGTGGCGGAAGATCGCGGCGTATACCGGCAGCCCGGCGAACGACCGGCGCAGGAAAAACGCACCCCCGCGGCGGAAGATCGACCCGAGCGGAAAGAACGACAGGTTGGCGCCCGCGGCAATGTGCGGCGGAATCAGCCCGTTGCGATAGAACAGGTAGCTGAGCAACAGGTAGTCCGCGTGGCTTTTGTGACTGGGGACGAGCACCACGGGGTGCTTGCGGCCCTCTTCGCGGATCGACTCGAGGCCCTCCTCGTCGACCTCGATGCCGTCGTAGATGCGCGCCCACAGCAGCGTGAGCACGAAGCAAAGCGTGCTGACGAGCCACATCTGGAAATTCGCGGCGATCTCGCGGATGTAGTCGAATGCCTCGGCCTGCAGCGCCTCGATCGGTCGCTGCTGCTGCTCTGCGAACTGCCGCAAGTCGGCGGCGACCTCAGCGTCCTCAAGCAGCTCGCGCGTGACCTGGTGCACCGGCTTGGTCGGCACGCCGCAGATGATCCGTTGCTCCGCCTTGAAGCTGGCGGTGATGCGGACGCGGAGGACTTCGGCCAGCAGGGCGTCGTCGGTGATGTGGTGCTCGTCCTCCAGGAACGCGCGCACGTCGACGGGCTGGCCACCCTGCACAAACGCGCGCCGGAAATTCAGCAAGAACGAGAACAGCTTGCGCAGTCGACCTGGCGCTTGAGGGTCGCCGAAGAATTCGTCGATGATGCTGGTGCGGCTCTTCTCGGGGTTGCGGTGCCACACGAGCACCTGCGGCAGCACGATGATCGGGAAGTCGACCTCGCGCTGGGCCTCGATCAACTCGCGCAGGTAGGGCACCTGAGGGCGCGGTGTCACGAAATCGAGCAGCGAAAAGCCCTGCCGCAGGAACAGCAGCACCGCGTTGCGACGGCGCAGGTGGGCGCGCATCACCGTGGGGTCGGGCAGGCTTGGGCGGCGCAGCACGAAGCGGCGCATGAAGTGCAGGAACACCCGTCGCCACGGCTGGAAGAAGGTCGTGGACACCCCGTTCGCAAACTTGGCGATCGGCGCGTGGCCTCGCAGCAGCGCGTAGTTGAAGTACAGGTAGTCCAGCAGGCTGATGCTGTGCAGCGTGTAGACGATCGCCCCTTCCTTGGCGTGGGTCGCGATCTCGCTGGTCAGCCGGGGAGCGAACTGCACCGGCGAGAAGAAGATCTTCGCGAACAAACGCAGCCACATCCCCAGTCTGGGGACCATCGCCGACGGGTGGTTCAGCTGCGAAGGCGTCAGGCCGTCGTGCACCACCGGGGCGAGCTGCGAGGGCAGCAGGCGAAACTGGCCCGTGTCGGTGACGGTGCGAGGCGGCCGCGTCTGGACGGGCGCACTCGGCTCAGCATCGGCCGCGAGGGGGGCGGCGGTCGGCTCGGCAGGCGGCGGTTCTTGCGGCGGATTCGGACTGGCGCCCGGTTGCGCGGTGCCGGATGGCGTGGTCATGTGCGTGGCTCCCCGGGGCGGCATGCTGGCCCGGCGTGGGGCAAAACGCAAGGCGCGACGGCGGGCTGCGGCCGATGTCTGGCGGGTGATGTGACGCAGGCGGCGGCTTCGGGTACAACCCCGGCCACCGCGGAAGGTCGGCGGGAGGCTGGGGCGATGGTCGAGGTTCGCAGCGAGGTCCACGGCATCCGGGCACGCGGCGGGGTCCACGTGCCGGCGGCCCGGCTGTGGCTCGACGGAGAAGCCTCCCACGGCCTGCGATTCTTGGCCGAGCTGGACGAGCGGTCGCGCGGCAGTCGTCGCCGAGTCTGCAGTGCGCCGCTGGCCGAGCTGCTGCCGTCGACGGCGACGCGGCCGCTCGCCGTCCCCTATGCGCGCCCCTTTCAGCTGGGGCGAATCGCCGTCGAGTTGCTGCCGGCCGGGTCGTCGCCGGGCTCTGCGATGTTGCGGGCGCATCTGGACGGTCGCGCGGTGCTGTTCGCTGGCCCTGCTCGTTTGGATGCCGCACCCACCGCCGAGCCCATCGCTTGGCGTGAAGCGGACATTCTGGTCCTCGACGCGACGCTGGCTGAGCGCGAGCTGCCAGGTCCGGTCGGTCTGGTCCCTGAGGTGGACGCGGCGGTTGCCCATGCGGCGGTCTTCGGACAGCTGGATTGGGTGTTCGACTCCGCGACCGTTGCGCTGGACGCGCTGACGCTGGTGGCCGGTCGGGTTCCCGTCACGCTCAGCACTCGGCTTGCGCGGCTGGCTAATCGGTACATCGCAGCGGGACGAAGGCTGCCGGCGGCGCGCAACCCAACGAAACGCAACGTGAATGCTGGACTGACGCTGCGCATGCAGTCCGATGTCGCCGCTGCCATGCCCTTGCTGGGGGACCGGTGGCTGGCGGCCGAGGACGCCGGACCGCAGGCTCTGGCGGCGGTCGGAGCCAGTCGCGGGTTCGCGGTGTCGCGGCGTGCGGCGGGAACGGACCTGGATGGGCTGGCGTTGGCCAGCGGCGCGACCCTTGTGGTCGCCACCGGTGCGGGAGCGGCGGCGTTGTGCGCGAGGCTGCAGCAGCGAGGCGTGCGCTGCGTGCACCTGCTGGCGGACGGTCAATTGCCCTTGATGTGATGCGATGTGCGACGGGTCACCGGCGACGAAGGACCCAGGAGAGCGGCCGTGGCGAATCCTCCCCTGATCGGCGTGATCACCAATCCGAATTCCAAGAAAAACCGCATGAATCCAACGCGGTTTGACCGGATGCGGGAGATCGTTGACGGCCTGGGGCTGGTTCGCCGGACCCACCACACGGGCGAGATTGCCGACGTCGTGCGCGACTTTCTGGACCAGAAGATCCCGTACTGGGTCGCGGACGGCGGCGACGGGGCCTTCCACTGGCTGATCAACGTCGTCGTCCAGGTGCTGAACGAGCGCGGCGGCCGCGACGAGATGCCCGCGATCATGCCGACCAACGCCGGCACCATCGACTTTCTTGGGCGCAAGTGCGGCGTCATCGGCCACGCAGAGCCGCTGCTGGCGACCCTTTGCGAGCGTCTGCGTCGGGGCGGAGTGCCGGAGATCGTGACCATCGACAGCCTGCAGATCCGCGGCGTGCAGGGACCGGCCAGCGATTGGCCCGGTCGGCCGTTCGAGAAGATCGGTTTTGCCGTGGCAGCGGCGGGCGTAGGTCAGCGGTTCTTCGACAAATTCTATGCACACGAGAACCAAGGGCCCACCGGGATCGTCGAGGTGGTCTCGCGCATCGTCGGCTCGATGGCGTCGCAGACGCCGGGGTTCGAGCGCGTCCCGATTCCGGCGGCCTGGCGCTACTACGCCGAGACGGTGTTCGAGCAGATCCCCTTGGACGTGTGGATCGACGACAGGAAGCTGCCGATGCGGACGTTTCGCGCCGTCAACGTCGGGTCGATCGACATCAACCTCAAGGGCGTGTTTCGCCTGTTCCCCTTCGCCGCCGACCCCGGCGTGCTGCACATGCAGGTCGGCAACCCGTCGTTTGCCGAGGTGCTGGTGAACCTGCCCAAGCTGGCTGTCGGTCGCAAGCTCTCGCTCGATTCGCTGTACGACGGCCCTGGCCGGCACCTGAGGGCCGTTGCGCGCGACGGGGCGCACATCGACCCCGTGATCGACGGCGAGCTGTTCTACGGCCTGTCCGAGATCGACATCACGCGCGGGCCGGAGGTGCGGGTGGTGAAGATCGAAGCGGGAAAGCCTTGATGGGAAAGGTGGTTGAGTCGTCTTGCGCGGATCGGCTCACTTCGCCTTGGGGTCCAGCAGGTCGCGCAGCCGGTCGCCCAGCAGGTTCCAGCTCCACGATGTGACCGCCAGCGCGAGCGTTGGCGCCAGCAGCAACCATGGTCGCAGGGTCATCACCCGCGTGCCCTCCGCAATCAGCGTGCCCCAGCTGGCCTGCGGGGACTGCACCCCAAGGCCCAGATAGCTCAGGAAGGCCTCCTCCAACACGATCGCCGGGATTCCCAGCAGCGCGAAGGCGAGGATCGGGCCCCACGCGTGCGGCAGGATGTGGCGCCACAGGATGCGGGCAGGACCAATCCCTGCGGCGACGGCGGCTTGCACGAACGGCTGCTCGCGCAGACTGCGGACCTGGGCGCGCACCAGCCGGGCCATGCTCAGCCAGGACAGTGCCCCCAGTGCCAGGAAGAGGTGCAGGGTCGATCGGCCGAACAGCACCAGCAGCAGTACGATCACGAACAGGAACGGCAGACCGTACAGGACGTCCAGCACGCGCATCAGCAAGCCGTCCCACCGCCTGCCCGCGATGCCGGCCAAGGCGCCGTACGAGACCCCCAGCATCAGCGCCACCAGCGCGGCAAGCAGCCCCACGCCCAGCGACACACGGCTGCCGTGCAGCAGCCGCGCCAGCACGTCGCGGCCTTTCTGGTCCGCACCGAGCCAGTAGGTGCGCAGACGAGGGAGACCGGGGAATTCCGCAGGTGAAATCGACAGATCCCCATTGTCGTCGTGGCGATGCAGCAGGTCCGCGGCCTCGAACAGGGAGGCGCGCGTCGCCAACGCGATCTCGTCGCGGGTCGCCAGTCCATCGCCGTCGGCGTCGAGGCGGGCAAACGCCGCGGGACCCAGCAGCCGCAAGTCCTGCACCGCGCGGGCCGTGACGGGGTCCGTGAACGATTCGATCTTGTTGGGATACTCGTGGACGTTCAGGGCGCCGTCGGGAGCGGGCGCCGCCGGGTCCGGGGGCGTCCGGCCGGCACCGCGATCGAAGTCGTCCAGCAGAAAGGCGTAGAACCGTTCGGCCGGGACCAACCGGTCCAGCTCGGGACAGTGAACCTCACCGGCAAAGGCCGCCATCACCGCCTGCAGCGGAACTCGTGAGGCGACGGACCAAGTTGCGCCTTGTGGCCCGAGCACGCGTCCGAGCAGGTCGCGGGCCGCTTGCGGACTTGCCGACAGCGTGGGGTCCGGAACGACTCGACAGCGCAGCAGGCCGTCGCCGTCGAGGTCCACCTGCCGAAACGCAGTCGCATCGCCGTCGTAGGCCGGGTGATCGCGCCCCACCACACGCGTCCCGGGCGGCGCGAACGACGCCGACAGGTGCTGCTCGTTGGGAGAAAGTCCAAGCACGAATGCGGAGATCCAAGGCGCCGCCTGTGCCAACAGCGCCATCGTCACGCACACCGCCAACCCAATCCGCGCCGCCGGTCCGCGCAACAGCCGCGCAAGCGGACGTCCCCCGGGCAAGGTGCCGGGGCGGATCAGGGCGGCCAGCGTGGGGAGGCTCTGCAGACTCAAGCCAAGTTCCTTTGCAGCGGTGCGTTGTTGCAGGTCATGGTGCGCGTCGCAGTCGCGGGTCCAGCGCGGCACACGCCACGTCGACCGCAAGGTTGGCGAGGATGAGTCCCGCGGCGTACAGCAGCACGGCGCCCAGCACGAGCGGCAGATCCCGGTTCAGCGCCGCGGTGACGAACACGTCGCCCATGCCCGGCACGGCGAACACCCGCTCGACGACGACGGATCCCGCTGCCAGACCCGCCACAGCCGGACCCAGGAAGGCGACCACGGGCACCAAGGCGCCCCGCAAGGCGTGACGCAGGACCACCTGTCGCTCGGTCAGGCCACGCGCCCGCGCCGCGCGAACCCAGGGCTCGCCCAGCACGTCCAGCAGCCCGGCACGGGTCAGTCGGGCGAACCAGGCGGCGTACACCAGCGCCAGTGTGGCGACGGGCAAGATCTTGGGCTGCAGGTGTTCCCACGAGAACGCAAACGGCTCCCAGCCGCCCCACGGCAGCCACTGCAGCCACACGCCGAACACGACCAGCAGCACGGGCGCCAACACCAGCGTCGACATCGACACGACGGCCAGCGCCGCCGCGGTCGTGACGTGGTCCAGCCAGGAACGCGGCCGCAGCGCCGTCCACGCCCCCAGGGGCACACCCACCAGCAGCGCCAGACCAAGCGCCAGCAGTGCGAGCTCCAGCGACACCGGCGCCGCATCGCCCAGCTGCTCGACGACCGTACGCGACCCCTCTGACGCATACGTCACGCCCAGATCGCCGCTTGCCCAGCTGGTCAGCGTGGTCAGGTACTGCTGCAGCCAAGAGGTCTCGCGCACCAGCAGCACGTCGCCCGCCCGCAGCACGCGGCCCGGCTGGCCGACCAGCTGCACGATCGTCAGGTCCCGCGGCGCCCGCACCAAAGACTCGCTGCCGTCGGACAGCCGCAGCCGGGCCAGCACCGTCCCTTGGGAAACCGATTGACCGACGTGGACTTGGAAGTGATCGAGGGTGCCTGCGACGGGGCTCGGCACCGCTTCGGCCAGACCGAACGAGCGGCCCAGATGGGCGCGCACCGCGTCGGGCAGGGGCTTGGCGCCGTCGAACGGGCCGCCGGGTGTCAGCCGCACCAGCACAAACGTCAGCGACGCCACCACCCACAGGGTCACGACGCCCTGCAACAGCCGCCGCAGCACAAAGGCGGTCATGGCGGTCCCTCGAACTCCGCGGGTGCGGCGACGGCAAACGGAGGCAGGTGGATGCGCTCGCCGCTGCGGATTCGCAACCACTCGGCGCTCGTGGCCCAGCGCACGTATTTCAGCGGGTGCTTGTCTTCGCGGTGTGGCTCCAGCCCGATGACGTAGGGGCGCACCAGCGTCGTGTTGGTGTAGTGGAACATCGGCAGGTAGGGCAGGTCGCGGTCGAGGATCACTTCCGCCTTGCGAATCAAAGCATTGCGAGGGTCGCGTCGGGTCTCCGCACGAATCGCGTCGACCGTGGCGTCAAACTCCGGGCTGCGATACCCGGAGTAGTTGGCCTCGGCGTCGCTGCGGAACACCTCGAGAAAGGTCAACGGGTCCGGGTAGTCGGCGCACCAGGACGACCGCCCGATGGCGAAGTCGCCCGCCAGCAGCCGCTTGAGCATCGAGCCCCACTCCTGACTCGCAACCGTGACGCGCACCCCCAGATGGTCCCAAAGGTCGCGCTGGATCACTTCGGCGATCAGTCGCTGACCGTCGCCCGTGTTGTGCAGCAGTTCGATCGGCGGCAGTCCCACGCCTTTGGGATAGCCCGCTTCGGCCAACAGCTGCTGTGCCCGCTCGACGTCGTAAGACGGCACCTGCAGGGCGTGGTAACCATGCGAAGCGCCAAAGAGATCCGGCATCGCTGTGCCCGCCGCCGGTTGACCGCCGCGCAGGACGTGGCGCGACAACCGCTCGCGGTCGATCGCCAGCATCAGCGCCCGCCGCACCCGAGGGTCGTTCAGCGGCGGTCGGTCCACGCGCAGGCTGTAGTAGTACGTGCACAGCTTGGGGTCCGAGCGCAGGTCGACCCGGCGCGCCCCCAACAGCGACGGCACCTTGTCGATCGGCAGCGCGCGGTCGCCCAGCCACTGCGTCCGGCCGACCTCGTACCAGTCGAGCGCGGTCTGATCATCGTCCGAAAGCAGCACACGCACTTCGTCCAAGAACACCGAATACGCATCGAAATACCGATGGTTACGTCGCAAGGTGGCTCGCACCCGCGGCTGGTCCTCGACCAGCAGGAACGGGCCGTTCGACACCAGATGCTCAGGGCGGGTCCAGTCCAGTCCCCACCGCTCGACCACGTGCCGGGGCGTCGGGGCATAGGCCAGCTCGCACACCAGCTCGTCAAAGAACGGCGTCGGGTGGTCGAGGGTGACTTGCAGCGTCCGATCATCCAGCGCGTGGACGGCGATCGTCTCCGGGTCGGTCGTCTCCCCCGCGTGGAAGGCCTTGGCCCCCTTGATGAACCACAGCAGCTGCGCCGACCGCGAGGCCGTCTTGGGGTCCAGCACGCGCCGCCAACTCCACACGAAATCCCGCGCGGTCAGCGCAGTCCCGTCGCTCCACACGAGGCCTTCGCGCAGGTGGAAGGTCCAGACCAGACCGTCGGGGCTTTGCTCGTGGTGGGTGGCCATCGCCGGGACAGGTGGGCCGTCGCCGCGGTTGTACGTATACAACCCCTCGAACACGTTCAGCATCAAGTGCTGCCCGGCGGTCTCGGCGATGCGCGCGGGATCCAGAAACTCGTGGGCACTGCTCGCCAGCGAGAACACCCGCGTTCGCGGAGCCGCCTGGTCCAGCAGCTGCGCGTTGCGCCGCGCCGCGACGTCCGGGTCGTGGCCGCAGCTGGCGATCAGCAAGCAGCCGACCGACGCAACGAACCACCAGCTAGACGGGAGAGCCCGGGGCATGGTCAGGCACTGTAAGGCATGCCCGATCGGTTGCAAGCGGTCAGGTGCCGGGCCGAACCGCGCTGCCGTTGACCACCCCCGGTGCCGGTGCAATCCTGCGTGACCGCGCCCGTCACGTCTTTCGGGCCGACAGGACTTCCACATGCGCAAGAACTTCGTCCTGGACACCAACGTGCTCCTGCACGACAGCCACTGCCTGCAGGCCTTTGCCGACAACGTGGTCAACATTCCGATCTACGTGATCGAGGAGCTGGACACCTTCAAGAAGGACCAGAGCGAGCTGGGGCGCAACGCCCGTCACGTCGCCCGCGAGATCGACGACTGTCGCGTAAACGGCAACTTGCGCGAGGGCGTTGCCATCGCGAATGGCGGCATCGTCCGCGTGGTTCTGGAGCGCGCCAAGCTGCCCACCGACTTCGCGTTGGGCCACGAAATGGACACCTCGATCCTGGCCGTCGCGCTGCACTTGAAGAAGACCGAGCCCGACGTGCCCGTGGTGTTCGTCTCGAAGGACACCAACCTGCGCATTCGTGCCGACGCGCTGGGGCTGCACGCTGAGGACTACGACCGCGAAGGCAAGGACATCTCCGAGGTCTACAGCGGTACCGCTGAGGTCGAGGTGGACCCCGAGCTGATCGATCTGATCTACGCCGAGGGCGGTTTCGAGCGCACCCGGTTGGGCAACGTCGAGCTGTACGCCAATCAGTACCTGACGTTGCGAAGCTCGGTCGCGGCCAACAAGACAGCGCTGGCGCGGGTGGCGGGGGACCGCATCGAACCCGTGCTGCGGACGCGCGGGCCGGTGTGGGGCGTGCAGCCGCGCAACCGCGAGCAGACCTTCGCGTTGGACCTGCTGCTGCGCGACGACATCCAGATGTGCACGCTGCTGGGCAAGGCGGGCACCGGCAAGACGCTGCTGGCGCTGGCCGCCGGTCTGCACCAGGTCACCGATGGCGAGAAGTTCCGCAAGCTGCTGGTCAGTCGGCCGATCTTCCCGATGGGCAAGGATCTGGGGTTCCTGCCCGGCTCCGTCAGCGAGAAGCTGAGCCCGTGGATGCAGCCGATCCACGACAACATCGACTTCCTGACCGGGCTGAACAGCGGCAAGGGGCAGAAGGCGTTTTCGTACAACGACTTCGTGCAGCAAGGTATGCTGGAGGTCGAGCCGCTGACCTACATCCGCGGCCGCTCGCTGCCGTCGGTCTACTTCATCGTCGACGAGGCGCAGAACCTGACGCCGCACGAGGTCAAGACCGTGCTGACCCGCGTCGGCCACGGCACCAAGATCATCTTCACCGGCGACCCCTACCAGATCGACCATGCCTATCTGGACAGCGTGAACAACGGCCTGACGTACCTGGTCGAGAAGTTCAAGCACGAGCCGTTGGCCGGCCACGTCACGCTGACCAAGGGCGAACGGTCGCCGCTGGCTGAGCTCGCCGCCAACATCCTCTAGGTCCCGCTCCGCCGTTTCACGGCCGTCACGTTTCGGGTGCGTTCGCGCTGGCCGAGGCGTGGGACGTTGGGTAAGCTCCGCCGGCTCCGCGTGTTCCGGGCAGGGGACGCGGGACGACCCTCTTCTCCAGACAAAGGTAAGAAAGACATGGGTTTCAGGGGATTTCTGTGTGTGGGTGCGGCCGCTCTGGTGTCGGTTGCAGGGTTCTCGGCGACGGCGGCTGCGGCCCCCAAGTCCGGCGCTGCGGCTCTGTCCGCGGCGTATCTCGGCGCCTCGGCGCGCGACGTTGCGGTGTTGGCGACGGCGGTGCCGCAGTCGCGGGAAGGCATGGCTGGCTCAGCGGCGCTGGTAAGGGTCGACGACGGGTCCGATGGCGGCAACCCGGCCTGTCACGTGGTCGCGTTCGCGGGCCGTCCGTCGGCTCCCATCAAGGTCGAGGCAGCGACGCGGCTGTCGACTTGCCCCCGGTTCGAGAAGGATAAGAGCAAGGGCGTTCGATTCGAGCGCATCGCCTTGGGAGCCCGTCGGGGAGCGTGGCTGGTTCGACTGGAGACCGCCCGCGTCGACAGCATTGCCAAGGGCATCGAAACCCAGACGCTGTGGGCACTTCTGGCGTCCAACGCCCAAGACCCGACGCCGCAGCAGGTGTGGGAGCGGGCTTCGACCACCTTCAAGAGTCGCGAGGATCCCCGCCTGAATCAGGCCGAACAGTGCGAGGCTCCGGTCGTGCGCGGCGGCAGCGCCCCGGAGGTGCTTGAGCTGCCCTGCGAGACCGAGACCATGCTCGGCACGCTGCCCAAGCGCCAGCGCCAGGTGTTTCGTTACTTGTGGGAAGGCGACCGGTTCCGCGCAGAATAGCCGGCGGCCGTCACTGCAAGGGGTGCGCGGGCGAGACCTCGGCGCCACGAGTCAGCGACACCAGCATCTCGAACCGATCCAGCGCGAAATCTGCTCCCATGCCGCGGACATACAGGCCGCTCTGGGCGTGGTCGACCAGCGCGCATCGGATGCCTGCGTGGCGTGCCGTCTCGAGATCGATACGCGTACTGCCGACCATCAGCGTGGCATCCGGTCGCGCCTGCATCCACTCGATCAACTGCAGCAGCCCCGACGGGTCCGGCTTGCGGCGCAGCTTGTCCTCGCCCGCGACCATGTAGTCGAAAAAGCGGGCAATGCCGAACTGTTCCAGCAGCTTCAGGGACGGAGCTTGCGGCTTGTTGGTCAGCAGGCTCATGTGCACGCCGCTGTCGGCGAGGGTCACCAGCGTCGCCAGTACACCGGGATACAGATACGCCTTGGTTCCCAGGTGGCGCGCGTAGCGGTCGCGGAACGACAGCAGCACTTCCGACAACTCCAGATCCGTCAACGTCGGGCCTGTGCTGCAGAACGCGGACCGCAGCAACCCGCGCAGCCCCAGCCCGGACCACTGACGGACCAGCTCGACCTCCAGCGGATGGCGGCCGTGTTCGTCCAGCGTCTCATTGAGCGCGACGGTCAGGTCTTCGAACGTGTCGACCAGCGTGCCGTTCAAGTCGAGGATCAAGTGGGGATAGCGCATGAATCTGCTCGTAACCCGTCGTGGGGGGGCGGTGCGGGCGGGCGCCTGTGCGTCCATGCGGTTGGCCTCGCGGAAGGCCTGAGCCGCAGCCGCGGAATGGCAGGTTTCGCCCCGATGCGCAACAGCATTTTCGCCTGAAGAGGCCGCTCTTCACCGCGAAGAACGCCTCGGCCAGGCCGAGCGCGGACCGCCCTCCTCGCCAACGCCGTTGCCAACCGCGGTGTTGCGGGGTACGGTCACGCCACCGGCCAACGCCGGGACCCGGAGGGTGGCTTGGCAGCGCGGTTTTCCGGTCCACGTGGCCTTGATCACGCCGACGCGTTGCGGCTCGCTTGGCGTTTGCTGGAAAGCGCCGCCTTCGTCCTGTTGGTCGGCTTGGCCCCTGCACGGCTGGCTGCGGCCGCCCCGGCTCCTCCGCTGACCCCCCTCGAGACTCCTGAAGCGGGAGGTCGCCCGCGCGTCCCCGGCGAAGCGTCGCCAGCGCCCGGAGCGCGACTGACCGATCCGCAGGCACCAGCTGCACTTCCGCCCCCGGCCCCGCGGTCGGCTCCCGCCACTTCCGCCCCCGCCACACCCGTCGCTGCGGCTCCCGTCCCCGCCTTGCCCACCGTGCGGCGCGTCGCTCCAGTGGACCCGGCGTTCGACCGCATCGAGGTGCAGGTGGGCGGCGCGTGGGTACCCGACGCGGTTTGGGGTTGGCTGTCGGCGCGTGACCAACACCCGCTGCTGGCGGGGCTTGCCGTGGATGCGAGCTGGTTGCACCCGTTGTCGCCGACGGGCGCACTGGCGGTTCGCGTCGGCGTGATCGTGCCCAACATCCCGGACGCCAACTGGTCTGCATCGGATGCTTCGGTGGACCCGATGTACACGCAGGTGGGCTTGACCGTCATCGATCTGACCGCAGGCTACGCTTGGCGCAAGTCGCTGACGGGGCCGCTTGCTTGGACAGCGCGGGGCGAGGTCGGCGTGATGTACCTCGCGGGCAGCGTAGACCAGACCGAGACGCTGCCGTCCTGCCCCGCCGACGAGGCCGAGACCTGCGCGCACTGGCGGGTGGTGGGGCGCGGCGCGCTTGCGTTGCCCAGTCCGGTGCTGCCGACGCTGCGGGCGACCACGGGGCTGGAGTACCGTTTCGCCGACCGCGCGACGCTCTCGCTGGAGGCCGGTCTGCGCGGAACGCCGTGGTTGGGCGCGGGAGCCTCGGTCGGATTCTAGACCGTCGACGTCCGGCGACCCTCCAGAACCGAACGAACAAGCGGACCTGCGAGGCTTGGTGGGTGGGCGACAGGCTTCCCCACGCTTGACGCCGGACCCCGGATCCCGCACGCTCTTGCGTCCTTTGGCGACCCAGAGCCGACGTGCGTCGGACTGGAACCGGGACAACCGAGGCGACGTGAACGCTCAGCACCCCCACGGCAAGCTCGCGGCGAGAGGCATGTTCCTCTTTCTGATCGCTGGGTTGACGGCGTGCGGTGGCGCGGGTCCGCAGACGACGGAGTCTGCCGTAGCCGAGGCGGAGCAGGTCTACGTCGATGGCATGGAGCACCTGTCGGGCGGTTCCATGATCGAGGCGGAGCAGGAGTTCCAGAAGCTCCTGACGATGCCGTCGTACCTGACGGTGACGTCGCTTGCGCTCTTGCGTTTGGGTGACGCGCAGTTCTACCAGGCCAAACACCAAGAGGCGATCGAGACTTACCAGTCGTTCGCCCAGCGCCACGACGGGTCTGAGAACGTGCCGTACGCGGTGTTCATGTCGGCCAAGGCGCAGGTCGAGCTGGCTCCCGGCGATCTGTGGTTCATGCCGCCGGCGGAAGAGCTGGACCTGTCGGCTGTGGCACAGGCGCGATCGCAGCTGGAACGCTTCATTCGGCAGTACCCGAAGTCCCGCTACACCACGGAGGCGCTGGTCCTGCGCGACCGCTGCATCGACCTCGAGTGGCAGCACCACAGCTACGTGGTTGGCTTCTACGTCGAGCGCGGCAAGTGGATGGGCGTCGTGTTTCGGCTGCATCAGGCAATGCAGCTGTTTCCCGCGCGCGCGCACACGTTGGAGAATTACGCACTGCTCGCGCGTGCTTACACCGAGCTGGGGTGGCGCACGCGGGCGATCGAAGTCTGGCAGGCGATCGCGACGCGCTGGCCGGCCACCGCCGAAGGGCAGCGGGCAACCGCGGAAATGAACGAGATTCGCGCGAAGATCGAAGCGGCACGCGCCAAGGGCGAGCCAGCCGAGATGCCTGCGGACCTGCCACCGACCGCGGCCTTCAAGCCCGAGATGCAGGACCGACAAGGGCGCGACATCGATTGAGGCGATGGGGAGGGTTCCCCTTCGTCCCTACGGGCCGACATGTGCGGCCCAACCACGGCTCGAACGGCACCGCACACGGCGGGCACGAACGGGCCACCGAACGTCGGCAGAAGGCCAAGGCCACCTGACCGGCGATGCGAGGAAGACACCATGGCAAACAGCAAGAAGGGCACCAAGCAGCAGGCTGCCATCACCCCCAAGCAGAAGGTCGCGAAGGCGTTTGGCAGCAAGGCCGCGCTGGTCGACAAGATCATCGCCCTGATCGGCGACGCCCCCGAGGGCAGCCGCAGCGCACTGAACCAGGTCTCGAACAGCCGCCTGATCTCGCACCACCGCGCCACCGCGCGCATGGTCGAGCTCTTCGGGTCCCGCGATGGCGCGATCACGGCCGTCCTGGCCGTCCGCTTCCCCAAGGGCGCCCCTGAGGGCGAGCGCGCGCGTCTCGAGGGCCTGAGCCCCTGGCGCCTGATGGACACGCACCGTCAGGCCGTCGACGGGCAGAAGGCTGCCGCCGTCGCCGCCGTGAAGGCCGAGCGCGCCGCCAAGCTGCGCGCCGTCCGCCGCGCCAAGCAGCTCGCGGGCCGCAAGGCGTAACGCGGTCGGCTTGCGAATTTGACGCAAGGAAATCGAGGGCTTCGGTTGGCAACGACCGAGGCCCTTGGTCGTTTTGACGCGGTGCGTCATTTTGTCGTGGCGGATTGCCCGGAAGGGGAGTAGACTTCTTCACCTTCCACGGGTTCCGGACAGCCCGCGGCTGGAGGTCACAGCATGTCGGTTCGCGCACTCCCCCCCGCTCGGCTCCCCAGCACTCGCTTCCTCCCTCTGCTTGGCTTCGCAGCGGCCGTCTGGCTCAGCGCCTGTTCGGATGGCACGCCCCAGACGATCTACGTCTACCTGGACAGCCAGCCCGGCGAGACGCTGGACGCGACGGGGGACACGACGCCTTCGGACACCAGCGCCGACACCAGTGAGGACACCCAGCTCATCGACTTCGGCCCCACGGTGGACGTCGAGGACACGGGCGATGCCGACTGGAGCGACCTGCTGGACCCGCCCGACATGGGCCAGGACACGCCGGACGTCATCTACACAGCGCCCGTCGGCAACCTGTTTGCGCACACCAAAGACACGCTCTACAAGCTCGACCCCGACAAGAAGGCGTTCGTGCTGGTCGGCAAGTTCAAGTTCGACAAGAACGAGGGCTTGATGACCGACATGGCGATCGACCAGTACGGCATCATCTTTGCCGTCACGCACGACCACCTGTTCACCTGCGACATCGCGACGGCTGCGTGCAAGTGGAAGGCGTCGCTGCCCAGCCCCTTCAACGCGATGACGTTCGTGCCCAAGGGCGTGCTCGACCCCGCCGAAGACGTGCTGGTCGGCATCGCAGACGAGGGCGACTGGTGCCGCATCGATGTCACGGGCACCACCACCAAGATCACCAAGCTGGGCACCTACGGCGGCACGTGGCTGTCGAGCGGCGACGCGTTTTCTGTCGACGGCATCGGCACCTACGCGACCCTGAAGAAGTCGAACAGCACCGAAGACACGCTGGTGCGCGTCGACCCCAAGACCGGCAAGATCCTGCAGTTCGTCGGCGGCACCGGCGTCAAGAACCTGTTTGGGCTGGCGTGGTGGGGCGGCGTGTTCTACGGCTTCAGCAGCGACGGCAACGTGTACGAGCTCAACGTCGACACGGGCAAGGCCACCAAGACCACCGCGATGAAGACGCCGACCGGCGTCGCCTGGTGGGGCGCTGGCGTCAGCACTCGCGCGGCTGGGAAGATTACGCAGTAGGCCGACCTTCTCTCGGCGACGCGCTTCGACTCCCCTACAGCAAACGGCAATCGAAAGCTTGGATGAAGGCGAGGTTCTCGGCCTCGAAGCCTCCCGGCTGGGCGTCAGTGCGCCAGGCCACGTGACGTGCGTAGGTCGCGGCCACTTGCTCTGGCGAGGCTCCGTTCAGGCACCGCTCGATCACGCCCACCACCATGCCGGTGCGGTGCATGCCGCCGCCGCAGTGAATCCAGACGTTGCCGGTCGGGGCCTTTCCCTGCGGTTGCAGCAGCTGGTGCACGATGTCGGCAACCGCGGTCATCGCCGCGCGCTTGGCGTCAGGGCTGGCATCGGCGCGCAGATCCTCGCGCCACGAGCCGATAGCAGATCCGGGGTCGCGTGCTGAGATGTACGCGCCGCCTGCCGACGAAAGCTGTTGCCGTTCAGCTGCTTCCAATGCCTCGGTCGGCATCGCTCCGGCATACAGGTTGACCGCGTTTCGCACGCCTCCCGCCCGCACGAGGCTGCCCAAGCACGCATCGGGCGCGTCCGGGCGCGGAGTGAAGCCCGTGCGGTACAGCAGCAGCGGCTTGCCGTCGGCGGTCGAGGAACCTTTCACTCGGAGGACGCCCAGGTTGTTCATGTCGCCGTCGATCAAGGTCGACAGCACCGTGCGCCACTGCACGGCGTCGGTGATGGCGCGCTTGGCGGCATCGCGGCGGTCGGCCGGTATGGGGACGCCCAAGGTCTCCAGGTCGCTCAGGATCTTGTCGGCAGTCGCCTTCGACTCCGGACGAAGTGCCGGATTCCACATGTTGCGTGTGTTGCAGCGGATCGCCGCGGGATCGACCCCGCCCTCTCGCAACGCACCCAGCTCGGCCGTTGAAAGTCCGGCGGGACCGGCAGCCGTTGCCGCAGGGGGCGGAGCGGCCGGGGTCTGCCGCTGCGGACCGCTGCACGCAAGGGTGGAAAGGGCAACCAGAACGGCGAGTGAAAGTAGGCGTTTCATGGCCGGAAGCGGACCACCAGACGACGCATTTCGCAAGCGGGCAGTGGCGGCGTCCACGCAGGATTGCTAGCTTCCGCCGCCCGGATGCCCCGCCTGGGCCTCGCCGACGCAAGGACCTCGATGCCCGCGACCGCCACCGTTCTGCTCTGGGACATCGACGGCACGCTGCTGGCCAGCGGCGGCGCGGGCCGGCGGGCGATGACGGCCGCGTTTGCCGAGCTCTGGGGCCGCAACGACGCCTGCGACAGCTTTGCGCTGGGCGGCATGACCGACCGGTTGATCGTGCGCACCGCGCTGCAGGCGATCGGCGTGACGGTGACGGCGGCGCGCATGGACCAAGTGCTCGATCGCTATCTGGAATTGCTGCCCGGCTCGATCGCGCGCGCCACCGACTACCACGTGCATCGGGGCGTGGTGGCGGCGCTGGACGACGCGGCAAGGCTGCCCCGCTGCGTCATCGGTCTGGGTACCGGCAACGTCCGCCAGGGGGC
>CAJBNH010000073.1 GCA_903955385.1 uncultured Myxococcales bacterium
GGTACGCATTCACCCCCTCCCAGCCTGAGCGCGTAAGAAGTTGACGATCGGTTATCCGGGATCAATCTGCGACCGCGACCGCTTGTCGGACGCGGGAGCTGGTGGTGGTGACGGAGGAAGAGGGACAGCGGCTGCTGGAAGAGAACGCGAGGCTGCACAAGCAGCTTGCAGACGTGACGGTCCAGCTCGTTCGGCTCACGGCGAGGGTGGAGCAGCTTCTCGCTCAGCTCGGCCGCGACTCTTCCAACTCGTCCAAGCCCTCGTCGACCGACGCGCCGTGGAAGAACGTCAAGCGCCGGCCACCGAGCGCACCGTCGGGCAAGAAGCGCGGCGGGCAGCCCGGGCACGAACCGCACAAGCGCGAGATGCTTGACCCCACTGAGTCCTGGGACATCGCCCCAGCAGACCGATGCCGCCACTGCGGCGCGGACGGTGGGCCGGACACCGTCGTGGCGGGCGATGAGTGGGTCCATCAGGTCGTGGAACTGGTCGCCGCCGCGTCGGTGCGCAACTACCACATGCCGGTGCAGCAGTGTGTTCGCTGCGGTCGCCGCGTCCGCGCCGGGCTGCCTCATGGCGTACCACCGACTGCGACCGGGCCACGGCTGCAGGCGGCCATCGCAACGCTGGTGGCCAAGTACGGCCTGAGCCGGGAGGACGTGCACGGCGCGCTCGACGAGCTCTTCGGCATCAAGCTGTCGGTCGGCGCCATCCAGGAGGTCACGGACCGCGCGGCCCAGGCCACCCGCCCCGCCGTGCAGGACATCGCCGAGCAGCTCATGGCGGCGTCGAGCAAGCACTGCGACGAAACCGGCTGGCGCCACGATGGCCATCGGGCGTGGGTGTGGGTGCTGTGCTCGGCGATGGGCGCCTTCTTCCGCGTCGACCCCAACCGCAGCCGCGAAGCCTTCTTGCGTCTGCTGCCCCGGCTCGAAGGCGTCATCCACACCGACCGGTGGAGGGTGTACGACATCATCGAGGCCGAACTGCGCCAGCTCTGCCACTCGCACCTGCGCCGCGACATCCAGGCGCTGATCGACCTGGGGCCGGCGACGGCCGCGCTGGGCAAAGACCTGCTGGCGGCCAGCGACGCGCTGTTCCACGAGTGGCACCGCTTCGTGCGCGGGGACCTGGACCGGATCGGGCTGCAGGTCGCGATGGCGCCGGTCCAGGCGCGCTGGAGCGAACTGGCGGCGACCGCTGCCAAGCACGACCACAAGCGAGCGCGCGCCCTGGGCAAGGACCTGGTGAAGCACTGGGCCTCGCTGTGGGCGTTTGTCGACCACGAGGGCGCCGAGCCGACCAACAACCGCGCCGAACGCGACATCCGGCCTTCGGTGCTGATCCGCAAGACCAACGGCGGCACCCGCAGCGACCTGGGCGCGGAATTCGTGGGCAACTTGCAGAGCGTCATCGCCACGGCCCGCTGCCAGGGCGTGCGGGTAGTCGACTGGCTCGAACAGGTCTTCGAAGCATGGTGGTCGCCGGTGCCGCTGCCCAAGCTGCTGCCGCGACCCACCGGGTAGACCGGGCCAGCCCTCTCCCAGACAGCTGCGCGTCAGCACGTCACGCATTGGCTATGCCCTGTGCTGGGGGTGAATGCGTAC
>CAJBNH010000074.1 GCA_903955385.1 uncultured Myxococcales bacterium
CCGGGTGAACGTCTTGAGGCACGCGGGTCAGCACCCACGCGCAGCCGTGCTCCTTGCGCAGCAGCTCCACAACGTCGGGCAGCCAGCGCGACGCACCCGCGGTCGACGCCTGCACCACCGCGCCATCGGCATAGCGGTCGACGGTCAGGCCGGGCAGCAGGTCGCCCTCGCTGTTGACCATACGAAAGGCATCGGTCTCGGCCGAGGGCAACGCCATGTCGCGCCTTAGCTTTGCCGCTCGCGCCAGCCGCGACCGCAGCAGCTCGCGTGCCGACGGGATGCGCTCGGGCTCCAGACCGTCGAGACCCGCCTCGACCACGCGGATGGCGATCTGGCTGTTCAGGTTGCAGTAGCCGTGGCCCAGAAAGCGGGCGTGCGGGTCGAACACGGCGCATGCCTGACCGGGCGTGGGCGGGCCCTCTCCCGGCGCGGGGACGACGTGCGCGATGGCGCCGGAGAAGATCCAGGGATGCCCCGCGAGCACCGGCGTGGCGGTACCGGGACGCAGCACCAGACTGATGACGCCCGGCCAAGTGGGCACGTGCGACGGCAGCGGCGCGGCGGTGCGATCTCGCTGCAGGTTGGGACGCTCGGGACGCGGCGGGCGATCGGGCCGGGCGTGGTCCTGGTACTCGGTGCGGCGCGGCGGACCGGAAGGCCGCTGGCCGTCGCGGGGCGGACGCTGCCCATCGCGCGGCGGTGCGGAACCGCCCGGCTTGCGGGGACCTTGGGGCGGACGGGACGAGCCCTGGGGGCGTGACGGGGGCGGGGGGCGGGCCATGGTTAGGCTCCTTGGTGGGGGCCTGGCCCCGACGAAAAGGGAAATCTCGCGTGTAGATCGAGGTCCGGCCGCCGACGGCTAGACCTGCTCCTCGCCGACGTCGTGCTCGGTGAAGTGCTCGAAGCTGACGACCTTCTCTCCGGCGCCCAGGTTGATCACCTTGACGCCCTGGGTGTTGCGTCCAATGACGCGGATGTCGGACACCGGGGTCCGCAGCAGCGTGCCGCCGTCGGTGACGATGATCACCTCGCCGTCGGGCTCGACCGCGCGCAGGCCGACCACCAGGCCGTTGCGGGCGGTGGTCTTGATGGCGATGACGCCGCGGCCGCCGCGCGACTGCATGCGGTACTCGTGCGGGGGCGTCGCCTTGCCGAAGCCGTTCTCGCAGATCGTCATGAGCGCCACGCCCTTGTAGCCCTCGGCGACGGGCGCGTCGGTCTCGGCACCGTCGACTGGCTCGACCGCAGCGGCCTCTGGCGCGACGACCTCGGCAACCGCGGCTTCTCCAGCGTCGTCGACGACCTCGTCCTCGGCCACGTCGCCCGTCCCGGGCACCACCGCCAGGCTGACCACCGTGTCGTCGCCGGCCAGCAGGATGCCGCGCACGCCACGGGTGGCCCGGCCCATGCCGCGGACGTCGGTCGAGCGGAAGTGGATGCTCATGCCGCGCCGCGTGGCCAGCACGACGTCGTCTTCGTCGCGCAGGATCTTGGCGTCGATCAGGTCGTCGCCCTCATCCAGCACGATGCCGATGATGCCGGTCGCGCGAATCTTCGCGTACTGCATCAGGTCGGTCTTCTTGACGGTGCCGAGCTTGGTGGACATCAGGATGAACGTGTCCTCGGTGAACTCGCGCACCGGCACGACCGCCTTGATGTCCTCGCCCTGCCCGACCTGGATCAGGTTGATGATGGGCTTGCCTCGCGTGGTCGCGCCGCCCTGGGGCACCTCGTAGACCTTCAGCGTGTAGACCTTGCCGGTCGAGGTGAAGATCAGCAGGTCCTGGTGCGCCGACGCCACGAACAGGTCGACGACGAAGTCCTCTTCCTTGGTCGTCATCGCCGTCCGGCCGCGTCCGCCGCGCCGCTGGGCCCGATAGGTCGAGAGCGGAGTCCGCTTGATGTACCCGGCCTTGCTGATCGTCACGACCATGTCTTCGTCGGCGATCAGGTCTTCCATCGACAGCGAGGCCGCGTCGTCGACGATCTCGGTGCGACGCGGGTCGTTGTACTCGTCGCGGATGGCGATCAGCTCCTTGCGGATGACGTCCATCAGCAGATCGTCGTCGTTCAGCACGTCCTGCAACCACTTGATCAGGCGCATCAACTCGGCGTGTTCGGCGCGGATCTTGTCGCGCTCCAGACCGGTCAGCCGCTGCAAGCGCATGTCCAGAATGGCCTGGGCCTGCAGCTCGGACAGCTTGAAGCGGTCGATCAGCCCGGTGCGCGCCGTCGCGGCGTCCGGACTCGACCGGATCAGCTCGATCACCTCGTCGAGATGGTCCAGCGCGATGATCAGGCCTTCCAGAATGTGAGCGCGGGCCTCAGCTTGGCGCAGCTCGAACAGGCACCGGCGCGTCACCACCTCACGGCGATGGTCGATGAAGTGCTCGAGCATCTCTTTGAGCGTCAGCACCTGCGGCTGCCCGGCGACGATGGCCAGGTTGATGATGCCGAAGCCCGACTGCAGCGACGTCTGGTGGTACAGGTGGTTCAGCACGACCTGGGCAATGGCGTCGCGCTTCAGCTCGATGACCATGCGCATGCCCGACCGGTCGGACTCGTCGCGCAGGTCGTGGATGCCGTCGATCTTCTTGTCGCGCACGAGATCGGCGATGTTCTCGATCAGCCGCGCCTTGTTCACCTGGTAGGGCAGCTCGTCGACGATGATCATCTCGCGCGTGCCCTTCTTCTCCGTCTCCACATGGGTACGCGCGCGAATCTTCAGCTTGCCGCGGCCGGTCGAATAGGCGTCGTGAATCCCCTGGCGGCCGTAGATGATCGCGCCCGTCGGAAAGTCGGGTCCCTTGATGTGGCGCATCAGCACGTCGAGCCCGGCGTCCGGGTCGTCGATCAGCGCGATGGTGGCGTCGATCACCTCGCCCAGGTTGTGCGGCGGGATGTTGGTCGCCATGCCGACCGCGATGCCGCCCGAGCCGTTGACCAGCAGGTTCGGAATGCGCGACGGCAGCACCGTGGGCTCGCGGTCGTGGCCGTCGTAGTTGGGCTGGAAGTCGACGGTCTCCTTGTCCAGGTCCGCCAACAGCTCGTGCGCCGCTTTCGTCATGCGCACTTCGGTGTAACGCATGGCTGCCGCGGGATCGCCATCGACCGAGCCGAAGTTGCCCTGGCCGTCGATCAGCAGCAGCCGCATCGAGAACGGCTGCGCCATGCGCACCATCGTGTCGTAGACCGCGGTGTCGCCGTGGGGGTGGTACTTGCCGATCACGTCGCCGACGACACGCGCCGACTTCTTGTAGGCCAAGTTCCAGTTGTTCTTCATCTCGTGCTGGCTGAACAGCACGCGGCGGTGCACCGGCTTCAAGCCGTCCCGGACGTCTGGCAGCGCGCGTCCGACGATTACGCTCATCGCGTAGTCGACGTACGACGAGCGCATCTCGTCTTCGATGTGGATGATCTGGACCTGCCCGCCCTCGGTGCCGCCGCCTGCGGCCTCCGCGCCGTCGACTTCGGTCGCCGGTTCCAGGGTGTCGGGGGTCTCGATGGGGTCGGCCATGGGTGTCTCCAGGAACGCTGATCCGTGCCGTGGGTCGGGACTGGCAAGCCAGAGGCGAGAGCGGCGCGGGAAGCGCTCGTCACGCCGGGCCACGACCGGTCGGTTCGACCAAGGAGGGCCCGCGCGGCTCGCCCAGGACGTGGCTGGAGCAGGGGCCGCAAGGGGCAACGAGGATACGTCCAAAGGGGGTCGAATGTCAACGCCGAAGCGGGTGCGATGCGCGCATGGTGGCCTGTATTTTCAGGCACTTGAAGCCGATGCAGAGTCGATCGACTGGTCGAGGTCGAGAAAGCCGCGGCGTTGCCTCTGGGGACTCGACCGTCTGGCGGAGCCGGGATCGCGCCCAGAGCCGCTGCATGACTCATCACCGGACCTTCAGGTCCACTGTAAAGACCATGATATTACAAATGAACCCAATCAGGTCCGATTCGAGGTCACCGATTCCCAACGGTTTGTTGCGTGGCAAGGGCACAGCGGGCTTCCCTGTGATGCTTCCTATCGGCATACTCCTGCCTCGGGGGTCGGGGGTTCGGCTTCAGTGCAAGAGGTCGCCGGCCAATTCATCCTTAATGGATCGGGGGTTTTCCATGACGCAGAGCATTCAGATCAAGGTTGGCGACAAGACCGCGGACTGTCCCGTCATCATCGGCACTGAGCAGGAAATCGGCATCGACATCGCCACCCTGCGCGACAAAACCGGCGCCATCACGCTGGACCAAGGCTTCGGCAACACGGGTGCGTGCGAGAGCGCCATCACGTTCCTGGACGGCGAGCGCGGCATCCTGCGTTATCGCGGCTACCCGATCGAGCAGCTGTCGGCCAACGCCAGCTTCCTCGAGGTTTCGTGGCTGCTGCTGAACGGCGAGCTGCCCACCGCTGCTGAACTCGCCGAGTTCGAGCACCACATCAAGCACCACACGCTGATCCACGAGGACATGAAGCGCATGTTCGCCGCGTTCCCCAAGGACGCGCACCCGATGGCGATTCTCTCGTCGGTCGTACTGGGTCTGTCGAGCTACTACGACAAGCAGCCCAAGCAGATGGTCATGAAGGGCATCGACCTGGACATGATTCGTCTGATCGCCAAGCTGCCCACCATCGCGGCGTTCGCGTACCGGCAGTCGATGGGCTTGCCCATGATCTACCCGGACAACTCGCTCGACTACACCTCGAACTTCATGCGCATGATGTTTGGGTTCCCGACCGAGCAGTACAAGCTGGATCCTGAGGTTGCGCGCGCACTTGACCTGCTGTTCATCCTGCACGCCGACCACGAGCAGAATTGCTCGACGTCGACCGTGCGCATGGTCGGCTCCAGCCAGGCCAATCTGTTTGCGTCGATCTCGGCCGGCATCTGCGCCCTCTGGGGCCCGCTGCACGGCGGCGCCAACCAGGCGGTGCTCGAGATGCTCGAGGAGATCCACCAGAACGGCGGCGACGTGCAGAAGTTCGTCGGCTACGCCAAGGACAAGAACTCGACGTTCCGTCTGATGGGCTTCGGTCACCGCGTGTACAAGAACTTCGACCCGCGCGCGACGATCATCAAGAAGCAGGCCGATCTGGTGCTCAACAAGCTGAACATCAACGACCCGCTGCTCGACATCGCCCGCCAGCTGGAGCAGGCCGCGCTGAGCGACCCGTACTTCATCGAGCGCAAGCTGTACCCCAACGTCGACTTCTACAGCGGCATCATCTACCGGGCGCTCGGCTTCCCGGTCTCGATGTTCACCGTCCTGTTCGCGCTGGGCCGCCTGCCGGGCTGGATGGCGCACTGGAAGGAGATGAACGGCCAGAAGTCCCGCATCGGCCGCCCACGCCAGATCTACACCGGCGCGACCGAGCGCAACTGGGTTCCGGCCGACAAGCGCTAGCCGCTTGAGTGCTTGAAGCAAAGCCCTCGCCCGGTTGCCATGCCGGGCGGGGGCTTTGCTCTTTTTGCCGTCTGCACGACCAAAGCCGCCACCGGATTGCCGGGATCGAAAGGTGCGCCTAAACTTCCGCGCCGCCGCGCCCCCCCAGCGGCGTTTTCCTCCCTCGCCTTTTCCGGTCAGGAGTGCACATGAAGATCGCGGTCATTGGCACCGGCTACGTCGGCCTCGTCGCGGGCACCTGCTTTGCCGAAGGCGGCTGTGACGCCGTCTGCGTCGACATCGACGCCGGCAAGGTCGAGCGGCTCAAGCAAGGCGTCATCCCGATTTACGAGCCAGGACTGCAGGACCTGGTGGTCGCCAACGTGGCCGCCGGCCGACTGCACTTCACGACCGACACGGCCGCGGCGATGCAGGGTGCGCAGGTTGTGTTTATCGCCGTCGGTACCCCGCCCCAGGAAGACGGCTCGGCAGACCTGACCCACGTGCTCAATGTCGCCACCACCATCGCCAAGTACATGCGCGAGTACACGGTGGTGGTGGTCAAGTCGACGGTGCCGATCGGCACCTGCGACAAGGTGGCGGCCCTGTTGCGCGACGCGACCGACGTGCCGTTCGACGTCGTCTCGAACCCCGAATTCCTGAAGGAAGGCGCGGCGGTCGACGACTTCCTGCACCCCGACCGCGTCATCGTCGGCACCGACAGCCCGCGGGCCCGCGCCATCCTGGCTGAGCTGCACGCGCCTTTCGTCAAGGATCCCGAGCAGGTCCACTTCATGGACATCCACTCGTCCGAGATGACGAAGTACGCGTCGAACGCGATGCTGGCCACACGCATCAGCTTCATGAACGAAATCGCCAACCTGTGCGAGCTGGTCGGGGCCGACGTCGTCGCCGTCAAGCGCGGCATCGGCAGCGACTCGCGCATCGGAAAGGCGTTCCTGAACGCTGGCATCGGCTACGGCGGCTCGTGCTTCCCCAAGGACGTCAAGGCGCTCGTGTCGACAGGCCGCAGCAACGGCCACGCCATGGAGATCCTGCAGGCCGTCGAGTCGGTCAACGATCAGCAGAAGAGCGTGCTGGCCCGCCGTGTGTTCGACCACTTCGGACTGGATCTGCGCAAGCGCACCGTCGCCCTGCTGGGCCTCGCCTTCAAGCCCGAGACCGACGATATGCGCGAGGCGCCTTCGCTGACCGTGGTCAAGAAGCTACGCGTCGCAGGCGCGAAGATCATCGCCTACGACCCGGTCGCCACCGAAACCGCCAAGGTCGAGCTTGGGAATTCGGTCACCTACGCGACCAGCTGGCGTCAGGCCGTGCAAAACGTCGACGCGATCCTGCTGGCCACGGAGTGGAAGGAGTTCACGGAGATCACGCCTGCCCAGTTGGCCGAGGCGACGACCTGCCGCGTGCTGTTCGATGGTCGCAACGTGTACGACCCGCAGGCGATGCGCGCCGCTGGCTTCACGTACGAGGGCGTCGGAAGGCTCTAGTCTCTCGTCGTCGTGGTTTTGACCGGTTGACGGATCCCAGATCCCAGGGGCTGAACCCCCGGGCTATGATTGCGCCGACCGCCTCCGCGGGCGGCTCGGGCCCGGGGCGTCCACGGAGGTGGACGCCGCAAAGATAGCCCGCCAGTTCAGTGGCTGGGCAGCTTCGAAGCGGGACCTACCGCTCCAGCGCCGACAGCGGCAGCGCCATCTGCAGCACCACCTCGAGATCGCGAAACAGGACGGTGCAGGCGTTGTCGTGCACGACCGACTGCACGATGCCCAGACCGTGACTCTTGTGCAGCACGACGTCGCCGGACTTGTAGGTCCGCGTGACTTGATAGGGCTTGCCGTCGCGCCAGCTCAGGCTGGCCGTCAGCTGCCGCCACGTGGCGGACGAACCGACGGGCGTCGGGTTCGACGTGCGCGAAACGTCTGACTTCACTTCGGATTCTGCTTCCGCTTCCGGCGCAGCGCCGAACGCATTTTCAGCCGCCGCCATCGCCTTGGCCGACCGTCCCGGCGAATCCGCGTTGGCATCCTTGCCGTTCAGCGCGGCCAGTGCTTTCAGGGGTGCGTCCAGATCACCGCCCTTGCGCCGGCCGACCTGCAGAACTTCGGGCGGCGGCACCATCTTCTTGCCAGCCAGCTTGCTGAGTTTCTTCAGGTTCTTCGCGCGTTGGTCCTCCGCAGAGATCTCAGGCTTCCAGGGAAACGTGTTGCGGCACGTCCGACAGGTCGCGGAGAAGACTTCGCGGCCGTCAGTAGCCGACACCACTTGGTAAGTATTGAGTCGACACCGGGGACAGTGCCCGTCGATCTCGTCGCCCACTTTGTGCATGCGCGCTCTCCCGCCCTTGTCGTAGGGTCGGCAGTGTTGGAGGATGCGTCGAGTGTTGCCGGAGCGTCCCGCAAGGGAACACGTTCGCCCCAAGATTCACTCGTTCTTTCGCGGAGATGATGGAGAGGGCTGGCCCACCGGGCGGAGGCGCGACCCCATCGATCCGACGCGGCCCGGAGACTGGCCGCCCTTGACACCCGAATAGACTCGCCTCATGCACGACGAATCGCAAGCCCCCCCTGCCCACGACGACGACGCGTTCTTCGCGCCTGAGACGCCGAAGTCCGCCGTGGACCCCGGCGCCCAGACGTCGCCTGACGATCGGCCGCCGCTGCCCCACGCGCCCGACTTCGATCCGGGCTGGGGAGACGGCGTGCACGACCCGGAGCTTCACGATCAAGGATTCTTCACCGACGACGCGCCCTTGCACGCGCCGACGCCGACCGCGCCGCCCCTGCGTGCCGCCGATCCGCTGCCGCCGCTGACGGGACCCGCGCGAGCGCCATTCGGAGGCTATCGGCCGTCGCAGCAGGCGCCCGCCGCAAGTTCTGCCACGCTGGTGCCGCCGTCGGACCTGCTGGCCGAGCGCGCGATCCTCGGTTGCTTCCTGCTGGACCCGCAGGCGGCGATCAACGCGAACTCGCATGTATCGGCCAACGAGTACTACGAGGCCCGCCACCAGGCGATCTGCGAGACGACGCTCAAGCTTGCGATGGCCGGCCGCCCGACGGACCCCGTCACCGTGCTGTCTGAGCTGCGGCAGGCGGGCAAGGGCGATCTGGTCAGCCTGCCCTACCTGCTGGAGCTGACCGAGAACGTGGGCAGCACCCTGTCGGTCGAGCACTTCGCCAGGCGAATTCGGGCGTTGGCCAAGGTCAGGGACATCCTCAAGGCCACCCACAAGGTCACCGCTGAAGGGTATCGGCAGGATGTCGACCCGGACGCCTTCCTGCAAATCGTCGAGGCCGAGATCGGCGCTGCGCTGCGCGAGTCCGTGCCCAACGTGGCCACGCCCATCGCTCCGGTGGCGTATCAGGTGTTCAACGACGTGCTGCTGGCGCGCCAGCGGGGCGGCGACAACATCGGCGTGCCGACCGGTTTTCGCGACCTGGACAAGCTGCTGCTGGGACTGCACGCGTCGGACCTGTTGGTGCTGGCGGCTCGTCCTGCGATGGGCAAGACCGCGCTGGCGCTGAACCTTGCGCTGCAGGTCGCCTTGCGGGAACGGCGCGACGGTCAGGGGCCGCACGACCGCCACGGTGTGCTGATCTTCTCGCTGGAGATGGGGCGCGAGCAGCTGGTGCAGCGCTTCCTGTCGGCGCGGTCGCGCATCGGCCTGACCGCGCTGCGCAAGGGCGAGATCACACCCGAGGACGAAGTGGTCCTGCGCGACACGACCGACGAGCTGTCGCAGCTCAACGTCTTCATCGACGACACGCCGGCGCTGACCTCGATCGACGTGCGCGCGCGGGCGCGGCGCGTGCAGTCGCAGGCCGGGGGCAAGCTCGAGCTCGTGGTGGTCGACTACCTGCAGCTGATGCGCGGCACGGGTGGCGCCAAGCAGAGCCGTGAGCAGGAGATCAGCGAGATCTCCCGTTCGCTCAAGGGGTTGGCCAAGGAGTTGAACACGACCGTGTTGGCCCTGTCGCAGCTGAACCGCGGCGTCGAGGGCCGGGCCGACAAGCGCCCGATGATGTCGGACTTGCGCGAGTCGGGCGCCATCGAGCAGGACGCCGACATCATCGCGTTCATCTACCGGGACCACGTGTACAACGAGGCTTCGCCCGAACACGTGGCCGAGCTCATCATCGCGAAACACCGCGCCGGCGCGACCGACACCATCCAGCTGCACTTCGAGCCGCGGATGACAAAGTTCAGCAACCTGGACGACCGCGTCGACGATCGCTACGTGTACGGCAACGGCTGACCCACTTTCCCCCATCCAAGCAGGCATGATCCATGGGCTTCTTGCCGTTCTCTGCCTCCGCGGCCCAAGGCCCGCAGATGGTCGCCACGCTGGGCCCCGCCTCGCTGCACCTCGCGCCCCAACTGGCCCAAGCGGGGGCGACGGGCTTTCGCCTCAACGCCTCGCACCTGTCGCCCGCGCAGCTGCACGACGCGGTCGCCCAGGTGCGGGCGGCGTGTCCCGATGCGCCCGTGGTTGTCGATCTGCAGGGCGGCAAGATGAGGCTGGGACCGAACGTCGCCCTGCGGACACTGCAAGCCGGTGAGCGGATTCGCCTTTCCTTGAGGGCCGATGACCCGCTTGCCCTGCACGTGCCGCACGCAGAGCTGTTCCGGGCCCTGCGGCCGGGCCACCAGCTGCAGCTGGACGATGGCCGCGTCGTGTTGCGCGTACGCGCGGCGGACCTTGACGGCGCCGAGACGCAGGTCGAGGTCCCGGGCGAGGTGCGACCGCGCAAGGGCGTGAACCTGACCGACCACCCCGTCCTGCTGGACGACCTGACCCCGGCCGATGCGGAGCGGGTGCAGGCGGCCCTGCAGGCGGGACCGGTGGACTTTGCGCTATCGTTTCTGGCGACGGGGGCCGAGGCAGACTGGCTGCGACGGCGGGTGCCGCCGGGAACGCAGCTGATCGGCAAGATCGAGCGACGCGAGGCGATCGAGCGGCTGGATGACGTGGCCCGCGCCGTCGACGTGCTGTGGGTGTGCCGCGGCGACCTGGGCGTGCAGCTGGGGCTGGGGGAAATGGCGCGCTGGGTCGCCGGGTTGAAGCCCGAGACACTGTCGGTACCGGTAGTGATGGCCGGGCAGGTGCTGGAGCATCTGACGCATCATGCCGAGCCCACGCGAAGCGAAGCCTGCCACGTCCTCGACCTGATGCAGCGCGGCTATGCGGGGCTGGTCCTGTCGGACGAAACGGCGGTGGGTGTCGACCCGGTAGGGGCGGTACAGTGGGCGCGGCGACTGTTGGGGGCGGTGAGCGTCGCCGAGAACTGACCTCCGGGTGCAGCTTGCGGCGAGCAGGGTTCCGCAACAACGGAAACGGGCGACACACTTCGCATTGGCGCTTGGCCCCCGGCAGGGTTACGGTTCCCGGGGTCCGCACCGAGGAGACGGCAGGCATGGCGACGACAAAGCAGCAGACACGCCGCATTCGGATGCTCCTTTGGGTGCTCGTCGCGACGTTGGTCGTGGGCCTGGGGGCCTGTGCGGACCTCGCCGCCTCCAGCCACCTGCCGACCGCAGCAGCCGTCGCCAAGGCCAAGCGCAAGGCCGAAAAGGCCAAACAACAGAGAATGCGCGAAGAAGCGATGGCGCGCGCGCTGAACGAGGCCGCCGCCAAGCAAGCGACGGTCGGGATGCATCCGTCAGACAACGCCGAGGGCGCGATGGCTCAACCCGGCTTGCCACGAGCGGGATTGCCCGCAGCGGCGGTGGCCCCCGGTTCGACGCAAGACTCGCCAGTTTGCAAGACGTGGGGTACGCCACAGGTCACCGGAACGGTGGGCAAGGACTCGCTGGACGAGATCAGCGGTCTGGCCGTCAGTCGGCGCCACCCCGGGCTGTTGTGGGTGCACAACGACGCCGGCAACCAGACGCGCCTGTACCTGCTGTCGCCGGAAGGAAAAGTGCGCGCGAGCCTGAAGGTGCCCAAGCAGCCGCAGAGCGACTGGGAAGACGTCGCTGTCGGCCCATGCAGCACCGAGCGGGTGCTGGGGTCTACGCCGTGCGTCTACGTGTCCGACACCGGGGACAACAAGCTCACTCGCGGGTTTGCACGCATCGTGCGGGTGCCAGAGCCGCCAACTCTGGACACCCACGGCGACAAGCGGACGGTCGCCATGCCGCCCGCGGCGATCGAGCAGTTCACCTTCCGCTATCCCGATGGACCCCAGGACATCGAGGCGATGGCGGTGCTGCCCGATACGCGCGTGATCTTGCTGTCCAAGCGCACCGACGGGCGAAGCTATGTCTACCGCGTCAGTCTGAAAACCGGGGGAGATCCGGTCGTGGCCGAGCGGTTGGGCGTGCTGTCGACGTCAGGCGGTCTGGTGGCCCCCGGCACCTCGCTGCGGGTGACCGCCGCCGACCTCAGCCCCGACGGCAAGTTCTTGCTGGTGCGGACTTCCGCGCGGGTGCTGCTGTTCGACCTTGGCACCGCGCTGGCGGGACCTGCGGACGCGGCCGAAGAAGCGTTTGCGGCCGCAGTGCCACGCCACCTGCCGACCCTGCGCGAGGCCCAGGGCGAGGCGATTGGCTGGGACACGGCGACGGGAGGTTTCTGGCAGATCTCCGAAGGCGAGGGCGCCGACATCGTGCGCGTTGCCTGCACAACACGGTAACCTCACGCAAATACAGGAAAATGCCGGTCAATGCCGGGTTCGGGTCGGCAGGGTCTGCAGCCGAGCCTCGGCCTCGCGGCAACCCTCGACATCACCCACGGCCGTGCACGCCTGAACCAGCAGCCGCAGCACCGCGACTTCGTGCAGCGCGTTGCCCTGCTCTGCGAACACCCCGCGCGCGCGCAGCAGCGATCGATACGCGTCGAACGATCGCCCGGTCCGCAGCCAGCACTCGCCCAAGTTGGCGTCGATCAGCGCGGTCAGCTCGATGGTGCCCAGCGGCGCGATCATTGCCCCCGCCTGACGGTAGGCCTTCTCCGCCGCAGCCAGCTCGCCCGACTCGAAGTGGACGCTGCCCAGCGAGACCAGTGCACCCGCCGCGTGGCGCACGTCGCCCAGCTCTTGGTGAATCGCCAGATCGCGCTGGAAGTGCTCGTCTGCCTTGGCGATCTGTCCACACCGCAGTGCCGCAGCGCCACACGCCGCATGGACCCGACCCATCCCCGCTTGCAGCCGCAGGTCGCCCCGGTCGGCGGCGGTCGCCTCCCACGGCTCCAGCGCGGCTCGGCCCAAGGCCAGCGCCTCTTCGGCACGCCCAAGCTGATGCGTCACCTCGATCAGCCGGGCTTGCAGCCGCAGCACCAGACCGCCCGTCGCCTGCGCCACCCGCACCTGCCGCAGCACGACTTGAAGCTGCTGGACGGCCACTCTCAAGTCTCCGGTCCGCAACTGCATTCCGGCGTTTGCCGTGACGACGCGCAGTCGCAGCGGGTGGTCGAGCTCCAGCCCCAGGTCCGCGATCAACCCCTGCGCCTCTGCCAGCGGCCCTCGAGCCAGGTCCAGCCAGCCACATTGCAAGGCCCACTCCACGCGCTGCAACAGGCCATCCAGCCACGGCAATGGCTGCACGGGAGAGCTGAGGAACGCCACGGCGCGTGCCAGATGGTGATCGCGCTGGCGGGCGTTGCGGGCGGCGGCGGCGGACTCGTGGGCCAAGCGCGCCGCATCTCCCAAGCGTCGGGCGGCCACATACAGACCGATCGCATCCTCGCGCACCGACTGGCGTTTGGGCCCCGACGCCTCGATGGCCGCCGCCGCACGCGCACACAGCAGCCGACGCTTGCGGCGGTGCAGCGGAGCCAACAGGGCTTCGCGCTCGCGGGGTTGGGCCAGTCGGCACTCGTCGATGGTGCCGTCGATGCGGCCGGCGACCCGCAGCTCGGCCAGGACGTCCGGTGCGGGTTCGGCGCCCAGCATCTCCGCCAGCGCACCGGGGTGGCCCGGCGGCAGCACCGCCAGCGCGATCATCACGCGGTCCTGGGGCGACAAGTCTTGGAATAGAATCGGCAAAGCCGGCACCGGAATCTCGGAGCTGGTGACGGCCAGGTCTTCCGCCGTCTCTGCGTCCAGTCCCACCAGAGGCCCGCGGGCGTGCGCCTGCCCCAGCCCGCGCAGCAGCCGGTCGGCAAACGAGGTGACCGAGCCAAACCGGGCGCGCGGGTCGCCATCCAGCGCACGGTGCAAGGCCATGGCGGCGGCAG
The DNA here is from genome assembly GCA_903955385.1 of uncultured Myxococcales bacterium. Lineage (GTDB taxonomy): Bacteria > Myxococcota_A > UBA9042 > UBA9042 > UBA9042 > CAJBNH01. The sequence goes on from CAJBNH010000074.1 coordinate 13,565, forward strand.
GCGGCAAGTCGGCCGGGGCGACGAACCGGGGCGGCTTGGTCCAGTGCTCGCGCGGCGGCCGCAGCCCGGTCAGCAGCTCGGCCGCCATCAGGGCCAGCGAAAACTGGTCCGACCGGGCGTCGGGCGGCAGCTTGGCCAGCTCGGGCGCCAGATAGGCCTGCGTCCCCTGACTCATGGTGCGGGCGGCGGTGCCATCGGTACGGCTGCGGGCCAGCCCGAAGTCGGCGAGCTTGACCAGCGCCGCCCCCCCCAACTGCGGACGCAGCAACACGTTCTCAGGCTTGATGTCGCAGTGGATGACGTGAGCATCGTGCGCCTGCTGCAGGGCCGCAGCCAGCTGGGCGACCCAAGTCGCGACCTGCGCCACGGGCAGGCGGGGCACCGCGAGCATCCGCGCCCGCAGCGACCCGCCCTCGACCCACTCCATCTCGATGTAGGGCTGGCCTTCGTGATCGCCAATGGCGTGCACGGCGACGACGTGGGGGTGCACGACGCGGGCGGCGGCTCGCGCCTCCAGCAGGGTGCGCAGCGCGACGCCCTCGACCCCGTCGTCCGGCGCGGCCTTCAGCAATTTGACGGCGACCGACCTGTCCAGCAGCTCGTCGCGGGCCAGATAGACCGTGCCCATGCCGCCGGCGCCGACGAAGCGCTCGACGACGAGCGACTGGCCCAAGCGCGTTCCTGAGGCGAGACGGGGTGTTTCCAAGCGTTGCAGCCAGCGGCGAATCCATGGCGCCGCAAGGTTCGTTTCAGCCGTTCAAGTCCAGCACGTGCCGCCGCTCGTCGAACCCGTAGGGACCGGGCTTGAGCTCGATGACGGTGTTGAAGGGCACCTCCATCGTCAGGCACTCCTCAGGCTTCTGGTCCGTGAAGTACGCGTACAGCGCCCGCAGCACCGCCAGATGCGCCACGATCAGGACGGGCGAGGTCTGACGCTCCGTCTCAATGATCACGGGCTCCAGCCGCTGGATGACGTCTGCGTACGACTCGCCGCGCGGATAGCGGTAGTTCAGCTTGTCGGCCGCGCGGTCAGCGTATTCCTTGGGCAGCTGCGCCTCGATCTCGTCGTAGGTCATGCCGTCGCAAGTGCCCGCGTCGATCTCGTCCAAAGCGCGCCACTGCAGGGCCCGCAGCGGCATGTGACGCGTCGTCTGGACCGCCCTGCGCAGGGTGCTGCACCAGATCACGGGCGGCGTAACCGACTTTTCTCGCACAAAATAGGCCAATACCCGTGCGTACTTGTCCCCGTCCGCCGTCAAGTCCGGGTCGCCGCCGATGCGCCCCTCGCGGTTGAACTCGCTCTCGCCATGCCGCGTCAGCCAGACAGGACGTCGCACCAGGTGCAGGTTCATCAGGAACGACACGATCTTGCCCGGCACATGCCCGTGAATGCGATGCACGACCATCAGCCGACCGAAGTCGATCAGCTTGATGTAGCTCAGGGGGTCGTCCTGGATGGGCTCGTAGACGCGCGCGCAGTGGTCGATGCGCGCGCGGAAGTCCCGCGCGGCCTCTTCCGGATCGACGCCCGCGTAATCCGGCGACCGCAGCTTGGTCTCGCGGATGTTGGCCTCGATCAGCGTCGGGTCCTCGCAGATCGACTCGACGAACACGACCTGGCAGCCCTTGGACGTGCAGCGCTCAGCGACCTCGTCTCGCCGTGCCCGGGTGGCATTGGTCGCGTCGTAGATGCCTACGTCGCCGCCGCCTTTCAGGAACGCGAGCAGGTCCGCCAGCGCCGCCTGGGCCATCTCGGAGCGTGCCGCGCTGCCCTCGGCGTGCGTCGCATCGAACCAATCCTGACGCAAGTGGGTGCCCAGCCGCTCCCGGCGGTACTCGCCGATGTTGAACACCCGGGTCGAGTAGCCCAACCAGGAGAGATAGCGCGCGATCTTGCGGCCGATGTAGGTCTTGCCGCGCGCGGGCAGGCCCACGAGCACGACGACGAGGGGCTTGGTATCCGGGCTGATGCGACGCATGGGCTCCAGGCGAAGGCCCCGGAAAGGAGGGGCCGCAGGCCTTGAAGCCAAGCATGGATGCAAGGTTGGGGCAAGAGGGGGCTAGGCGGACTTTCTGGCCTTCTTCTCGCTGACCGGAGCCAGCAGGTCCTGATCGATCACTTCCTTGTGATACAGGCTACCGCGAAAGCCCGACACCCGGCTGACGACCACACCGTTGCGCAGGTACAGCACCGTCGGCGTCGCCATCACCCCAAACCTGCGAGCAATCTTCAGACTTTGCGCGATGTTCGCCTCGCAGACCTTCACTTGGCCTTGGTATTCGTCGGCCAGGTTCATGATCACGGGCTCGAGTTGGCGGCACGGCGCGCAGGTGTCGCTCCAGAAGTCCAGGACCACCGGCAGGTCACTCTTGACCACCACCTCGTCGAAGTTGTCGTCGTTCACGCTGACGGGCAGCACGCGCGGCGTCGTCCCAAAGATCTTGCCCAACCATCCCATGATGCGCCTCGCGTCGACCGGCTGGCCGTGTCTGGTGGGCACTCGCGCCCACTGCGAATCTTGGGAGCCCTTGCGCGCCGGAAGGGTTCGGGGCAACTTGGCCGGGCCTCGACTTCCCTTGGCCAACGTCTGCGCGAGGGTACATGGAACGCGATCTGCTGGCCCGCCTCTACGCCGAACACGTGCGGGATCTGGACCGCCGCTACGCCGCTGCCCTGCAGGAGTGCGGCTTTGACGCCGTGGTCGTCCACTCGGGTACGGCGCTGAAGCGCTCGGAATTCGACGACCAGTACTGGCCGCTGCGCCCGGTGCCCCACTTTCAGCACTGGGTGCCGCTTGCGTGGCCCGACTGCGCCGTGCTGATCCGGCCGGGACAAGTACCCAAGCTATTTCGCATGGTTTCGCGCAGTTATTGGGAGCAGCCGGCCGCCCACGACAGCGACCACTGGCAGGGGCCGTGGGACATCGTCGACCTGACGAACCCCGACGCCGTCGCCCAGCACCTGCCGCAGGGCCGGGTCGCGTTCGTGGGTGAGGACCGCGCGCGTGCCCGCGCATGGGGCATCGCCGACGACGCCGTGAATCCGCCGAAGCTGGCGGGACGGCTGGACCGACTGCGCGTGCACAAGTCGGCCTACGAGGTCGAGTGTCTGGCGGAGGCCAACCGCCGCGCCGTCCGTGGTCACGACGCCCTGCAACTGGCTTTTCTGCAAGGGGATCGCACGGAGCTGGACTTGCACCTGCTGTTTCTTGCCGCCACGGGGCAGGACGACCCCGAGACGCCGTACAAGAACATCGTCGCGCAAGGCCGCAACGCTGCGGTGCTGCACCACGTCGGCTACCAGCGGTCGGCTCCGTCGCGGTCGGCCGAGTCACTGCTGCTGGACGCGGGCGCGACCTTCCAGGGCTACGCGGCCGACATCACGCGCACCTGGGTCAAGGGATCCGGCGCTACCGCCGATGCGTTCCGCGCACTGGTCGACGAAACGGAACGCATGCAGCAGCGTCTATGCGCTTCGGTACAAGTTGGCCTGCCGTATGAGGAATTGCACGAGCAAGCCCACCGCCAAGTGGCAGGGATCCTGCGCGAAGTCGGCATTTTGTTGCACGAGCTGGGACCCCAAGCCGCAGGACGCATCAGCCGCGCCTTCTTCCCGCACGGTCTGGGTCACTCGCTGGGGCTGCAGTGCCACGACGTCGGGTGCGCGCTGGTCAAGCCCAAGCTGGACAACCCGTTCTTGCGCAACACGTCGATCATCGAGGCGGGGCAGGTCTTTACCATCGAGCCCGGCATCTACTTCATCCCGTCGCTGCTGGACGATCTGCAGGCCGGCCCGTACAGCGCGGCGATCGACTGGCGGCTGGTCCATGCGCTGGCCGAGCTGGGCGGCGTGCGCATCGAGGACGACCTGTTCGTGACGGGCGGCCCGGACACGGTGCGCAACCTGACGCGCGAGAGCTTCGGCGCGGCGTAGCCAACTCCGCTTGCCGTCCGGGGATCAGCCCGCCAGCCGGGCGACCAGCGCGACATACCGCTGCATCGCGTCAGTCCCGGCGGTGCCGTCCAGCGCCTGCCAGGCGTCGAACTTGGCGCGCCCCTTGAAGTCCATCATGCCCGGGCGCTTGCCCTGCACGTTGCCCACGGTCGCCTGCTTGTACAGCGCGTACAGCTGCAGCAGATCGTCGTTGGAGGGTCGGCTCTTCAGGGCCAGTGCCCGCTTCTGGGCCGCGTCGAATTGCTCTTGCAGACTCATCGGTTCCTCTCCGGCAGGCCTTGGCTTGCCGTCCACAGGTCGTCGGCCAGCGGACGTAGCTGCGCCGCCAGCGTTTCGGTTCGTCCATACAGGTCGTCCAGCACCTGATCCGCTGTCGCCGTGGCGCTGCGCAGTTCACCCAACACCCGACCCATGGCGTCTTCAAGATTCTGTTGCAGGTGCAGGTAGTTGGCATCGACTGCGGCAAAATGCGACTGCGTCACGGGCTGCTTGCGGGCCGCGCCTGCCTGAGCCTCCAGCGACTGTCGCCATGCCACGACCGCGTCGATGGCTGCTGGCGTCAAACCCGGGATCCCTGCCAGCCGCGGCCGCTCGACGTCGGCGGCGGTGACGATGCCGCGAATCAGCATTGCCTGACGCTTGGGCGCCGACAGACCGGGAATCGCCCCTGCCTCGACTGTGAATTGGTGCAGGAAGCTCCTGAGGTCCTGATGGATCGTGTCGCGCCCCAGCCGCTCGATCTCGACGGCCCGCAGCGCGCTCAGGTCGCGAAACTGGCTCGCCAAGTGCTCGAATTCGCCGCGCAGGCGGCGGTCAACCTCACGACAGCGGTAGGCCTGACCCAACCACTCGGCCTGGAGCTCTCCCAACAATCCCGCTTGCTTGCGAACTTGGGCCAGACGAGTCCCCCAAGGCACCTGCCGCCGCGACCGCAGCGCTGTCCCGGCCAGCCACAGTCCGACCCCGCCCGCCAGCATGCCCAGACCAACGGCTGGCGCACCCAGCGCCGTGAAACCACCCGCGATCGCCAGCCCACCGCCGGCCGCTCGCACGTACCACGACGCGGCATCCGGGGGCGGCTCCAGCTCTGCCAGACGACCGACCGCTGCAAGCGCCATCGCGACCGACGGCGGCTGCGAGTAGTCGTTCGGGTCCAGCGGCGAGCGAATGCCCGCCAACGACTCGCGCAGCTCGTCCAGACGCTCCAGACGCGGCTGCCAATCGGGACCGAGCGGCTCGTCGTGCGGCAGCGCGAAGTAGGCGTACTGCAACGTGGCTTCAATCTCGCACCAAGGGCACGGCGCGTCGGCCTCCATCCGCCGGTGCAGCGGATCCTGCGGGCAGGGCAGCAGCCGCTTCTCGAAGGCGTCCAGGTTGCGCAGCCACTCGTCGGCCGAGGGACGCGCCTCGAACGCCGTCGACTCGGGACGAAAGGCCGCGTCGAACAGGGCGCGCACTTCAGATGTGATGGACGTCAGAGGCACCAAGTGCCGCAACCGCGCCGACAGCGAGGCATAGTCGTACTGGTGTCGCTTGATCGCCAACGCCAAGTCGCCGGTCGCGCCGCCAGAGAACGGATGCCGCCCCATGAACAGCAGCTTGAACACGATCACGGCCAAGCCGAAGCGGTCGTGGTTGCGCGTGTGGGTGATCGCGCGAAAGTCGGCGCCCTGCAGCTCAGGCGGCGTGTAGTCGACCACGCCGACGCCAGTGCGGAACAGCTCGCCACCCCGCGACAGCTGAAACGAGTCGCAGTCGACCAGCCGCACCGTCGCATCGGCGCCCACCAGCAAATTTCGCTCGTTCACGTCGCCGACGATCACGTCATAGCGGTGCAGGGACACGAACATGCGCGCGCAGTTGGCGGCCGTCCGCGCCAGAAAGTCCCACGTCGCCTGGGGAAACGAGGCCTTGCGCTGTTCGGGGTCGTAGAGGTCGTGGATGGGGCGAAACCCCTCGACCCGCGCCATCAGAAAGCCGCGACAGGTGCCGGTTTCGTCCTTCAGCAGGGATCGCGGCCAGGCACACCAATCGCCCAGCGACGGGGTGGCGGCATAGGCGTCGGCCATGGCGCCCAGCTTGGACACGCGGTCTGGGGGCGGCGGCGTCGCGTAGATTTTGGCCACCAGCCCAGCGTCACCGACCACGGCACAGACCACGCCCTCGCCGCCGCGGCCGACTTCGGCTCCCAGCTCAACCGCGCGATCTTGGGCATCCAGCAGCCGCATCCTCACCTCGCTGCGCGATGTTGCCCGGTCATGGTCCGAACCGCCAGCACCAGGCTGACGTCGTCGTCGGTGCGGGCGCGCACAGCCGATGAGCCCAGAAACCTCCGCAGATGCTCGGCCAGCTCGGGCAGCGGCTGCGCCTCTCGCCCGACCTCAGCCAATACGCCGCGGAAGAACGGGGCGTGCGGTGCGCGGGCCTGCTGGTCCAGCGCCAGGTCCTGCAACCCATCGGTCAGCAACGCCAAGGCGTCGACGCGAGGTCCGTGCGCGACCTGCAGCCGCGCCGTCTCGTCGGTCAGGAACGACGTCGTGTTCACGTACTCGCCCCGATCGGGCCAAAACACGTGGCGATAGCCCGCAGCCGAGTCGATGACGATCACGCCATCGCCCACTTGGGCAAACACCGACCACGTCGGTCCCGCGACCGCGACCAACAGCGTTGTCGCCAGCTCGCGGGGGTCCAGCTCCAGTTGCTCCGCCGCGGCGACCAGAGCCAACCGTGCCTCACGAAAAGCCAATTTCAACGCGCGTTGGGGCAGACGCCGCGGCGGACGAGTGGCCGACCGCGCGCGCCACAGTCGCTCGACCGAGTCCAGCACCACCCGACAGGCCACGCGAGCCCCAACATCCGACGCGCGCGCCGAACCAGCACCATCGGCGCACGCGGCCAACCACACCTGACTGCGGCCGATCTGCACCGTCCGCGCCAAACACGCGTCCTGACAGGGAATCGTGTCACCGTGGGCCGCGCCCGCCACCGACTCCGCAAGCCAGCGCCAACCGGCAGACGGAAGCGAAACGGGCTGCTGGTGTATCGGCATCGCGGAAACCCTGCGGGCAGTCGACATCAGAGCTTGGCCCAACCCTCGGGGACGGCGGGATTGCTCAACGGCAGCTCGTCGGTCAGCCCCGAGTGCGACACCGACTTCAGCGAGGTCGACAGCCACTGGAACATCTCCCGAAACATCATGCCCTTGAGCTTCAGCGGCGCGCGCACCGACACCTCTGCCAGCACGTCCATGTTCGCCTCGCCGACGCCGACGGCAAAGAACGCAAGGGCTCGTTGCGCCTCAGCATCTCGCACAGCCCGCGCCGCCGCTTGCCAGGGGTCGCTGGGCTCGCCGTCCGTCAAGAGAAACACCCAAGGGCGGTAGTAGGCGATGCCGTTGGATCGGTAGATGTTCTTGCGGGTCTTGACCAAGTCCAATGCACCCAGCACGGCCGCCCCCAGGGGCGTCAGGCCGTCGGCGTGCAGGGCAGGCGGGTCAAAGGCGTCGACGGTCGCAAAATCGCTGGCCAAGCGCACGCCACCGCCAAAAGTCAGCACGGCAATTTCCACGCGCTTGCGGGCCAGCGGGTCACCCATCAGCTCGTTCTTGAACTGGGCGATGCCACGCTGAAGCTCGTCGAGGCGTGCGCCCACCATGGAAGATGACGTGTCCAGTGCGAGCACGCACGGACAGCGCGGCTCGGGATTCGCGGCGAACTCGATGGCACCGAAGGGAATTTGCTCAGACATCGCGCCTCCGCGCTGGTGGATTGTCAAATGGCGTCGGCAGCGTATCGGCGCGACTCGTGTGGGTCAAACGCCGGTCGTGTCGTGCGAGGCAACAGTTCGGCCGCTGAACAGGAAATTGTCAGGCCGGGGTGTCCTGCGCTACAAGGTTGCCCCACCAAGGCACGGCCTTGGCGCGGGAGCCGACTCATGCGTAAACCCTCGAATCGCCGTTGGCCCCTGATGGCCGCCGCCGCGTGCTCTGTCGCACTGCTGACCGTCGCTTGCGGCGGACCGCAGCGGCCGCTGACAGAGTGGTTGAACGACGAGGAGTCGACCCCTTACGCCTACCAATGCACGCGCGCCATGGCGATGCACCAGTCCGACCTGTCGAGCGGCGGCTACAACCCCGCATCGCTGTTCGTACACGCTTGGCCAGAGGTCAGCCGCACCGGACCTTTCCTTGCCGAGTCGCGACTGGTGGCGGCGCTGGAGGCCGGCGAAGTTCGGCGCGTTCTGGTGCTGGCCCGGGGTGGCTTGGGCAAGTCGCGTCTGGCGCAGGCCATTCATGCGCAGAGCTGCTCGACGCTTCCGGTGTTCACCGTCGACCTGAAGGACGTCGCAGGCAGCACCGCGCCTGAGGGCCGCAACGCCATCGTCGACACGATCGCCCGTGAGCTCGGCATTCTGGGACGCGGCCAAGCGGTGGCCGAGCTCGAGGACCGCTTGGCCCGGCAGCACTTCCTGATCCTGTTGGACTCGCTGGAAGAAGTCCCCCTGCTGGACCGTCCGGTCGTGATGGGGCAGGTCGCCGACCTGATGACCCGCTACCCCGACGCATCGGTCGTACTGCTCGCGCGTCCGCCCGTGCTCGATGACGACTACGGGTTCCCGGCTGAGGCGCGTCTGGAGATCCCGCCGCTGGAGTGCAAGGTCACCGACGTCTTCATCGCCCGCGCGCATCAGGAAGACGAGACCCGCCGCAACTTCAAGGCGTTCCTGCAGCACTTCGGTCTCGACGAGGCCGGCAGCTTTGGCCTGCAGTGCACGTATCCCTATCTGGCCACCTACCGCGACATCCAGACGATGGCGGAGTTCGAGGGACGCGCCGCCTCTGGTCAGGGCAACGTCACCTCCAGCCGGGCGACCGTGTACGAGTACCTGCTGGGGTCGCGCCTGCGCAAGGAGTTCGAGCAGCTGTCCTGGACCTTGGACGAGGCCTTGGACATGGTCGACCGCTTGGTGCGGGTGCAGACCTTGCAGGTCGGACAGGTGGAGTTGGTGTTCGATCTGGAAGGTTGCATGAAGGCCATCGACGCCAAGTGGGGCGAGCGTTCGGTCGATGCGGGCGTGGGCGGCAACGACGAGCAGCGTCGTCGGCAGATCTGCGAAAAGACCTTCCAGTCTGCCTTGTTCTCTCGCGCCGAAGGCGTGCGCGCTTGGGTCTTTGCCGACCGCGGCACCCGCGACCTGTTCCTGGCCCGCTGGCTCAATGGCGAGGTGGCACGCGCTGCAGATGGGGACTGCTCTGCCATCTCGAAGCACTCTGAGCTGCTTGCTGCCCCTGGCATCGCCCGCTTCTTCGTCGGCCAACGTCAAGGCCAGCGCTGCCTCGCGCAAGTGGTGTCGACCCTTTGCGTGCGGGACGGCGAGCCCTCCAAGCACATCAACCTGCTGGACGAAGGCCTTCCGGTCGGTCAGGGACGCACCCAGCCGGTCAAGGATGCGCTGGCGGCTGCCTCATCGCTGGAGCCCAAAGCGTGCGTGCAGGGCGTGCTCGACGCACTGGCAAAGACGCTCGTTCAGTAGCCGGTCAGGATGGCTGGGAAACGGCGCCTTGGCCCGAAGTTGCTGACGCGCCTGAAGTTGCTGTCGCGCCTGAAGCTGCCCCAACGGCC
>CAJBNH010000075.1 GCA_903955385.1 uncultured Myxococcales bacterium
CGAGAAGATGCCGCTGGTCGAGATCATCGTCACGCCCAAGACCTCGCCCCAGACGACGGCGACGACGGTGGCCGTGGCCCGCAGGATGGGCAAGCATGTCATTGTCGTGAACGATTGCGCTGGGTTCTACACGACCCGGGCGCTCGTGCCGTACATGGCAGAGGCGTTGTTCCTGGCGACCGAAGGTGTCCCGCTCGAGTCGATCGACGAGGCGGCGATGGGCGTCGGTTTCCCCGTCGGCCCGGTCACGCTGATGGACGAGGTCGGCATCGACGTCGGCGCCAAGGTCATGAAGGTGATGAAGGAGCACTACGGCGACCGGATGCAGTTCCCGCCAGACGTCAGCGCGAAGCTGATCGAGGAAGGGCGTCTGGGCCGCAAGAACAACAAGGGCTTCTACGTCTACGAGAACGGCAAGTCGACGATGGTCAAGGGCCACAAGGTCATCGACGAGACCGTCTACAAGCACCTGCCGCGAGGTAGGCGGTCCGAGCCCAACCTGGCCGAGATGGGCGAGCGGATGGTGCTGGGGCTGGTCAACGAAGCCGTGCTCTGCCGTCAGGAGAACATCCTGCGCGACGCCTACGCGGGCGACGTGGGCGCCGTGATGGGCATCGGCTTCCCGCCGTTCGAGGGCGGTCCGTTCCGCTACGTCGACAAGCTGGGTGCGGCGGGCGTGGTCGAGCGTCTCAAGGCGCTGGAGCTGCGCCACGGCAAGCGCTTCGCCCCGTGCCGGCTGCTGCTGGACATGGCGCGCAAGAACGAGAAGTTCTTCCCCGAAGAGTAGTTGCGACTGCCAAAGGTCACCTTGCGCGGCGAATGCGGCTCGCGCGGGGTGGACCTGTCGCTGCTTGCGGAAAGGGATCGGGGTTAGCCGGGACGGACGGTCGACGGGCCACCCGCGGCGGCCTTGGCGTGCCAGCGGAAGGCGTCGATCAGCACAACCGAATCCAGAATGTGGTCGCCCTCGTCGAACACGATGAAGCGCAACGTGATCGTCTCGCCGGGCGTGACGGGGGAAGTGGTCGTCAGCCAGCCGGTGCCGCCGCCGATGCCGCCCTCGTAGCCGGTGCCCTGCAGCTCAGCGTCGCCCAACTTGCAGCCGGTGCAAGAACTGAACAGCGCGTTGTTGATGCTGATGCAGTTGCCGTTGGCATCGAACGAGATGTTGCCTTTGAACTTCTGCGAGTCCATCACCGCCAGGAACTTGTCGTTGTACTGCGTGCCAACCCACTCCGGGTACTCAGACGACATGAAGTTGAAGTCGAACGAGAACGCCTGCGCGTTGCTAGGCACCTTCAGCACCAGCTTCCATTCGGTGTAGTCGTACACGGTGCCCGAGTTCTTGCAGGAAACGTTGGGGTAGGGTGCGGAGTTCGAAAACGCCGTGCCCTGCTGCGGCGTGACGTACCCGGCCTGGCCCTTGGCCGCCGCGACGCCCGACGAGAGCACCACGAAGTTCGGCGGCAAGTGCGCGGTGTTGGCGGGGCCGAACGAGGTCCGGATGGCCCGCGCAGTGGACGAAGCGACGATGGGGAACGTCGACTGGACGACGCCGTAGCAGATGTCGGCGGCGGGCGCATAATCGTTTGAATTCGCAGAGTTCAGCGCGGCATTGTCGCACTTGACCGGGGCTTCGTCGGTCTGGCCGCTGCAGTTGTTGTCGACCAAGTCCGCGCCGTACTCGAGGGACCCCGGGTTCACGAATGGGTTGTAGTCGTTGCAGTCGGAGCAACCCGCGTAACCGTCCTTGTCGCCGTCTTCCTGCGCGTCGATGGTGCCGCTGCAGTCATTGTCCTTGCCGTTCAGGCAGTTGCGTGACGCAATCGGATTGATGGTGATGTCGGCGTCGTTGCAGTCGTCCGAGCATCCGCTCCAACCGTCGCCGTCGTCGTCCTTGTCGTCGGTGATGGCGTTGCAGTCGTCGTCGATCTGGTTGCACACCTCGAATGCGCCTTGGTGGATCGCCGGGTCGCCGTCGTTGCAGTCCTTGCAGCCC
>CAJBNH010000076.1 GCA_903955385.1 uncultured Myxococcales bacterium
AGCGGGTCGACGGGCGGCGCATCCGCCAGCGGCGTGCCCTCGATGGGGACGAGCACGTTGATCGGTACGGACTCGGGATGCGGATCCAGGTGCGCAAGGGTCGCGAGCAGGCTGCAGCGGTCGCGCGCCGTCTCGCCCAGCCCCAGGATGCCGCCGCAGCACGCGTGCAGGCCGGCCTTGGCAACGCGGCCCAGCGTGTCCAGACGCTCTTGATACGTGTGGGTCGTGACGACGTTGGGGTAGTGGTCCTCCGACGTGTCGAGGTTGTGGTTGTAGGCGGTCAGGCCGGCTTCCTTCAGGGCCAGCGCCTGATCGTCGGTCAACATGCCAAGCGTGACGCACACTTCCAGATCCAGCGCCGCAACGCCGCGGACCATCGCCAGCACGTTGTCGAATTCCTTGCCGCTGCGGACCGAGCGCCAAGCCGCTCCCATGCAGAACCGGCTGGATCCCGCGGCCTTGGCGGCGCGCGCCTTGTCCAGCACGGTGTCCAGACCGAGCAGCTGCTCGCGTTCCAGGCTGGTCTTGTAGTGGGCGCTCTGCGAACAGTAGCCGCAATTCTCAGAGCAGCCACCGGTCTTGATCGACAGCAGCGTCGCACACTGCACCTTGGTGGGGTCGTGGTGCACTCGGTGTGCTTGGGCTGCCCGGAAGACGAGCTCGAGCAGAGGCAGGTGGTAGATTGCGGCGACTTCGTCGACGGTCCAGTCGTGGCGCAAGGGAACCTCAATCAGGCAGAGCAGTTGCCAATCGTTGCAGGCGGACGGTGCCGACCCATCGGTGGGCCCGCGCGCGGAAGGATGAACCCAGCAGGCCAAAGGCGCCACCCGGGATGCTCAAGTCGGCGTTGCGTCCCGACAATGCGCCCGGGGTCAGGTGCTGCGGGTGCGTCCAACCCCGACTCGCCGGATGCCTCACAAGCGTCGCGTCCAGCGCTGCCAGGCGACGCCGCGGCTCTGGCGGGAAAAGCCCATGCGCGCGGCGGCTTTGTGCAGCGCGACGGCGTCCGTACGCAGCACCAGCCAACGCGCCCGGTTCAGCAGCGTCTGGGCGTCCGGCTTCAAGGGCGCGCCGTTTTCGAGCGCCACGGCCCCATCGCGCCAGGCGATCCACCAACGCTCTGACGACGCCGTGTGCGCCACGAACGACGGCAGGGGCCGCGCAAGGTCGGGGCGCACGTCGCGCCAAGCCACCTCGGGCTGCACGAGCCCCGGACCCGCGGGGGCAGTCTGGACCAGCGACACGAGCTCGTCGGTCTCGGCCAGCGGCAGGGAGCGCAGGCCGATCCTTGGGTATTGTCTCAGGTAAAGCGTGCCCGCCAGCAGGTGCAGGGCAAGCACGGCCGCCCAGAACACCCGCACAGGGCGACGCCGCGGCAGCTGCACGAACCCCGCCGCCATCGGCAGCGCCAGCACCGCCATGCCCAGCAGGGGCCAGCGCTCGTTGCCGTGGCTGCGGCGCGCCTCGTCGCCCTCCCGGAACAGGACTGCGAACAGAACCGCACCTGCGAGCGAAAGTGCCCAGAGATCAGAGCCTTCGCTTTGCCCGCGGCGCAATCTCGCCCACGCCCCGCGCATCCAGTCGAGCCATGCAGGGCCCGTCACCGCCAGCAGCCCGGCAGCAAACGCGAGTGCAGGCCAAGGCGACTCGGTGGCGAGTGCCCAAGGGTGCGACGGCGGCAGGTCGCCGACGAACGTCGGAAGGGCGTGCAAGAGCAGCAAAGGAGTCAGACCCGCGAGAAACCAAAGCAGATCCTTGAGGTTGCGGCGCGCGACCAGCACGATCACCATCGCCGGCGCCAACACCACCACCAGACCCGGCTTGACCATCGCACCCACGCCGATCCCCGCGCCACACGCGATCAGCAGGTCCCGGGAGCCGCCGCGCCACGCCTGCGCCGCCCAGCCGACGGCGACCAGCGAGAACACGAGGCTCCAAGCTTGGGTCAGGTTGTGGAAGGTCGCGCCGGTCGCAAGGCCGCTCGCGTAAGCGTCGGTGGCCGCAGCTCGCAACCCGGCGAGATCGTGAGAGCCCAGAGCGGAAAACGCAGCTGGCAACCAGCCTAGACCTCCCCAAGCGAGGACCCCAACGCCAACCCAGCGCGCACGAGCGGTCGATGCGCCCCAGGCCACCGCTGTCGAGGCCGCCGCCAGCACAAGCAGAACCATCGCGCCGACACCCAGCCCACGCGCCACCGCGGCGGGCGGCAAGGCGGTCAGGTCGCGGACCACGGCGGCAAGCGCCGGCAACCCCGCGTTCAGCAACGGGGACCACGGCGTGTCGGGACCGCCGCTGGGTTCGACCAGCGGCAGTCCGTAAGTGCGCAGAAGCTCAGCGTTGTGCAGGTGGCTGCCATAGTCGCCGTAGCGGTCGTTGAACCACAGGCGGTCACCCCACCGCGCACCTTGTGCGGCGTGCAGCCACAGGCCC
>CAJBNH010000077.1 GCA_903955385.1 uncultured Myxococcales bacterium
AACGCGTTCTTCGGCGGCGACGGCGCGGCCTACCAGAGCCACGACTCGACCAAAGACGCCCGCTTCGCCCTGTTCTTCGCCCATTGCCGCGACGACCTCGACAAGCTCGGCATCGGCGAATCCACGGCGCGCAACTGCATCAAGGCCCGTCTGGTCTACGACCTGCTGCCCGCCCCACTGCAGGCCGCGCTGTTCTTCTCTCAGGTGGTCGAATTGACGCGTGTGCCCGACCCGACCACACGCACGCGCCTGGCTGTGGCCGCGGTACAGGGCGACTGGACGGTGCGGCAACTGCGCGATGCGGTGGGGCATGTGCTGGCGGGCGGCGAGGTCGATGGCGATCCGTCGGCGCCGGGCATCCAACCGCCCGCCGAGGAGCGCGCCGACGACGGTCCGCAACCCCAGGCCGGGCGACTGGTCACGGTGGCCGAGAAGTGGTCGGTGCAGGTCGACGCCTGGACCGGGCGCTGGGCCAAGGTCGACCCGGCCAAGGTGCGGGGGCCGCAGCGCAAGCGGCTGCGCGCGGCGCTGGCGCAATTGCGGGGCAAGATCGAGGCGTTGGAGGGGGCGTTGGGGGAGTAGACGGGCGGCCGGCGGAGGAGGAGTCCCCAGCCACGCTACGCCGCATCCCGCAGTCGCGTCACCCGCACGGCATACGGCAGCCCCGCGGCACGAACCTGCGCCTGCAGCGCCAACTGCACGAACTGCTCCGGGTGATAGCCCAATGTCGTCGCCCAGCTTGCCGCGCGCTCGACGCTGACCCCGCGGCGGTCGTGCTCCAGGTCGGACAGGTTCTGCTTCGAAACGCCGAGCCGGCGCGCGAAGTCCACCTGGCTCGTCGCGTCGCCCTCGCGAATCGCGCGGAGCAGCCGGCCGAAAGTCAGCGGCCCACCGGCGAGCTGTTCGAGAAAGGCGAGCGTCTCAACGGTGTTCCGGGTCACCATGGCCAACTCCTGGGGCGTCAGTACGCGTGCTTGTGGACTTCCTCTACCCGCACGAACTCCGCGGCACCATCGCCGTGTTGCGTGTAGACGGCCCGCCAGGACCGCGACAGGCGAATCGAGCGTTGCCCCTTGCGGCGACCGACCAGGGGCTCGTCGTGGTAGCCCGGGACCTTGCGCACCTCGTGGAGTCCTTTCATCTTCACCAGCATCACCCACGCGAGGAGCTTGTCGACCACGTGCTGAGGTGCCCGTGCCAGGTCCTTCCGCGCGCTCTCAGTGAGCTGAACGTCCCTGGTCATGGCGAGAGTACTCCTCGGATGGGTACTGATCAACCGCTTCTGCGGCCACGGTGCCCGACTCCGGGGGAAAGCAAGACGCGTGCCGCTCGCGGGAGTTTGAATTCAAGACGTTTTCGCCGGAACGCGCCCGTCTCGAGACCGGTATCGAGACCGGTATCGAGACCGCGGCGAGACCGGCGGGCCGCTCGGGTGCTCGCCGTCCTCACCCCCCAGATGCCGCGCGAGCTGACGACCGATCCGCCGGATGTGGGCGCCGTCCCCGACGGTCGCCATGCGATGGCCGCGAGCACGGCGCCGTCCCCGACGGTCGCCATGCGATGGCCGCGAGCACGTCCACCAGCAGCGCCTCGACGTCCACCTGACGCATCCTCGGCGCCCGCTCGAGCCACCGGCTGCCGTCGGGGGGTCGCCGCGGCGGGGGCTGCGGAGAACGCCGCTCGAGCGCGGATCGGCGCCGCCGTCAACACCGGGCAACCGCCAGTCGAACAGGGGGGACGCCGGCGATGACGACGGTGCCGACGAGGGTCCCGTCTTCGCGCTCGACCATCAGCCGCTCGAAGCAGCATCGACCTGACCCGTGAACTGGAATCACCAGGCACCTTCGCCGGTGCGCCGCAAGCGAATCGCCAGCCACGCACCGAGCCCGAGCAGCAGCCACGCTCCGGACCGCTCCGCCCCCCCGCCCGAGCTTCCCGCCCGGCAACCGCCCTCGGGTCCAGGTGCGCTGTACGTGAACGCCTCGAGGTCACCGCTCCCCGCGTCCGGCCCGTCCAATCCGCCAGCATCGGCCGCTGTCTCGGCGCCGCCGGTGTCACCGGTCTGCGCGCCACCCTCGTCCACCCCTGCGGCATCCACCAGATCCACCGCCGCGTCGGCGACTTCCAGGGCATCGAGGTCGACGTCCGCCTCCTCCCCCCCATCCGTCTCCGGGCCGTCGCCCGCTGCGTCCGCCGCCGCGTCGCCTTCCCCGTCCCACGCGTCCGCCACCTCGGCGTCCTCGCAGGTGTCGTCGCCACAGCCGTCCGGGGCATCGGGCAGGGGACAAATCCCGCAGTCATCCGGGCAGTTTCCGCAGTCCTCGCCGAGCAGGCACGCGCCGTTGCCACACACTTCCGCGCACGAGCCGCAGTCCCCGGGGCAGGTCGCACAGCCCTCGTCCACATGGCATGTGCCGTCACCGCAAACGCTGCCACACGCACCGCAATCCCCCGGGCAACCGGCGCATCCCTCGGTTGGGTCGCAGTCGCCGTCGCCGCACACGGTCGGGCAGCCGCCGCAGTCTCCCGCGCAGGTCGCGCAGCTCTCGTCGCCCGTACACTCGCCGTCGCCGCACACGGGCGGGCACTCGCCGCAGTCCGCCGTACACACCGCGCACGTCTCGCTGCCATTGCACGCGGCATCGCCGCACGCCGGCGCGCAGGCGCCGCAGTCTGGCGCACACGTCCCGCACGCTTCCTCGCCATTGCACGCGCCATCGCCGCACACCGCGCAATCGCCACAGTCCTTGCCGCAATTCCCGCAGGTGTCGGCTCCGTTGCACGCCCCGTCGCCGCAGTACGGGTCGACGCGCGTCAGCCGCACGGCGTCCGCCACGATGTGCTGGTTCTTCGACACGGTGCCGGTCGCGTGGTCGAACACCGCCACCCACTGGTCTCCGCCCGCGGCAAAAGTGTAGGTGCCGATGACCGTCCAGTCGTTGCCGGTCTTCTGGTTGACCACCGCGTCCACGTTCTTGCCCGCCGCGCGAATCGTGTGGTGCACCTTGGTCCAGACGCCCCAAGTGGGGTGCGCCTTGTATTCGAGCTTGTACGTGCCCGCCTCGGCGAAGTGCAATCGCCACCACGCCCAGTTGTCGGGCTGCGAGGTCGCCCAGGCATTGGTCCAGCGCAAGCTCCCGCCGTTGCCCGCCTTTTCGGTACGCCACGTCTCCTGCGGCCCGAACGTGCGGAAGCACTCGCCCGCGTTGTCCACGACGCCGCCCGCCGCCGGAATCACGCCGCACGGCTTGCTGTCCACGCAATGGCCGGGACGCGCGGGAAAGCCGGTCACCGCCTTGGCAATCACGCCCCAGTGATTGGCGACCGCGCGGGTGCCGGCGCCATTGTTGTTGCCATTGACGTCGTTCAAGTAGCCGGTGCCCGCCTGCCACAGCTCGCTCGACCCACCGCCATCCAGGTTGAACGCCTGCCAGGCGCCCACCTGCGCCATCACTTCGGCAAGCTCGGTGCCGTACATGCCTTGCGACTTGGCGGTGCGGCCATCGACGACGACCAGATGGAACGTCTTGCGGTCCTGCGACAGCCCCATGGCGGTTCGGGGGTGCCGCGCGCGCATGTCGCTGCGGTCCGGAAAGCAGGTGCTGGCGGTCGGCGAGGTGCAGGTGACCGTCTTGCCCTCGGTGACGAGCTCGGGGAAGCCGCTGACCAGCGCCAGCACGCCGGGCGGCAATAGGGTGGTCACCTTCTTCGGGCTCCAGCCCTGCGTGACGCCGTTGGTCGATGCCTTCTTCTTCACCAGTCCCGTGTGCGAGAACTCGACGGCGTCGTGACCGAACGCGATCCAGCCGAAATCCCCCGCGTACCACTCGGACGCGTAGTTGGGGTGGGTGCCGGTCTGAATCACCGGCCAGGGCACGCCGTCGCCGACCGCCTGGCCGTACACGCGCACCGGACCCGTCTTGTAGAAGTCGCCGTTGGTGGCGATCTGCGCCGTCCGCGCCGCCCCCCAGGTGCCGACGGTCTGCAGCGAGTCGGGCGCGCGGGTGGCATCGACGTGCACGTTGCCGCCGCACAGATCGATGCTCACGACCCACAGGCGGTTCAAGGGCTTGGCGACGGTGTAGTGGCGCACCGTGACGGACGGCCACGGTGTCTTCTTCGACACGAGCTTCAGCGTCAGACCTGCCCCTGCGGCAGGTGCCAGCAGCGACGCCAGGATCAGCGCGAGCCCAAGGACCGTCGGCCAGAAGCGCTGTTGCGGTGCGGACATAG
>CAJBNH010000078.1 GCA_903955385.1 uncultured Myxococcales bacterium
CCTGGAGTTTGTACACATCTCGGCCGCTTACGCTGCCTAGGCCGCGGCAAGCAGGGGCACGCGCCGACGGTTCAGTCGTGACACTAGGCGTCGTGGTACCAGTTCGGGCTGCTTTGTCGGGGCGTTGTCGTGCAAGGCAGCCCGCAGTGCCTCGGCGATGTCAGCCTGTGAGGCGCGCTGGCCGGGTTGCTGCGGATACCATGCCGGTCGCTGTGGGTAGTCGTCGGTCCGCGTCAGGCCGAAGGTTCTTAGCGCAGCGAGCTTGATCATCGACCACATCGCGACGTGGGCCGCGTGCAGCCGAGCCACCGAGTTGTCGTTGGAGACCTGCGCGTGACCGACCCCCAGGCTTGTCTTGAGGTCACGGTGTTCGACCTCGATTTGCCACCTGCCGAGATACGCTTGGATGAGCTCGGCGGCAGGGGTCCCAAGGTCCGTTGTCAGCAGGTACGCCGGGTCGCGGTAGTACCAGCGTTTGGGACCGCGATTCGGAGCACGGTATGGGGTGGGCGCAATCACCAGCAGGCGCAGCAGCCTGCGCTGGCCGCCCGACGGCCAAAGCACGCGATTGACCTCCTTGAAGCGGACCTTGCGCACAGTGCCCGCGTAGAAGAGTTCCGTTTGCGTCCAGGGGTGTTCGTCGTTCTGGCGTACTTCGTTGGGCGTGGGCAGCCGCTCGCCGTAGACCTTGCGCGTGCCGGCCGGGGCCGGAGCGTGCAGAGCCAAGTCGCCGCGGGTTCGCCCCAGGTACTCCACGCGGTCTGGCAAGTTCTTGAGCACATTGCGGTTGGTGTAGCTGCCGTCACCGATCATCATCAGCAGCCGGTCCCGGTGTCCGCTGGCATCGAGGTGGGCACGCAGGTGGGCGAAACGCCGCACGGCGACGAGGCTCAAGTTCTGCTGCTTCTTGGCCTCCTTGAAGTCGGCCCGTTGCTCATCGGTGGCCTTCTTGCCCGGCTTCTTGATCGACGGCGCCGGGGCGAAGTCGATCGAAATCGCCCGTGCATCCAGGCCGTGCTCGTGAAGCGGGAGAATCAGAGCCAGATGCACATACCGTAGTCCCCATCGCAGATTGAGATGAAACGGCGGCGACATCGGGTCACGCATCCAGCGGGCGGACGCGATGGTCTTTCCAGACTTGGGCAGACTGGTGTCGTCCACGGCGGCCATCAGATAGCGACCTGGCGCGCAGAAGCGGTCGTGCGTGTCGACCGCGCCATCGACGACGCCGTCGAACAGGTCCGCGACCTCCCATGGGGCTCTGGAAAACGCAAGGTAATCAGGCGCCCACGACAACGACCGCCGACCGCGCGCGACAAGCGACGCGGTCAGCGTGCGCCGGCCCGTCGCGATGACCAGACCAAGCAGGACGGCGACGACGCGCACCCAGGTGACGTGCCGGGGAAACGCAGGACGCCAAAGGACAAGCAGGCGACCGAGTTCGGCAAGCACGTCACACCTCTTGAGAATCGCGGGCGGCCAGCCCGAAGGTGTTGGGGGCGGTGCGGACAAAAGGCCCCAAGGGCGCGAGCTTCTTGCTGATAGCGGACACCAGCGACTCTCGCGTCGCCTTGACGCCCCGGGCCTCGAGCGCGGCCAGCAGCGCTGAGACATGCAGCGGTCGACCTGCGTCACGGAGTATGTCCACGGCATGTGCTGTGTTCGAAGTACGCGCGCTATCCGCCGGAGAGCTGCCTGGCGAAAGCGAAGGTGCCGGCACGCGCGCACGCGCCGCGCGCACTTCGCGAAGCGCGGCGCTCAGCACGCGATCCATCACCTCAAGGACGTCTGTGTTGTCGAGCTTCGGGTTCATGCAAAGCCTCCACGCGTTGAGGCTTGCAGCTTAGCCAAAGTCTACTTGTACGTCAATGTTCTATGTACGCGCCTAGGGGCTTCTGTACAAACTCCAG
>CAJBNH010000079.1 GCA_903955385.1 uncultured Myxococcales bacterium
ACCGAGAAGCCGTGGCTGCCAATCGACACCAGCGTCGCCGGCTCGTCGCCGCACAGGTGCTGAAAGCCCAGCACTTGCGCCTGCTTGACCGGTACGCGCTGCAAGGTCGTCTGGCGGCTCAGGCGCCCCGTGACCGCCGCGCCGTCCAGCTTCTCCCACCCCCACGACGCAAGCTTCTGCATCAGGACCGCATCGGGCTCCTTGTGGTGCTCGCCGGTCCAGCGCCGCGTCCAGTGCAGGCGGTCGCCCTTCTGCTCCAGCTCGACGAGCTTGACGCTCTCGGCGCCGATGTCGATCCCCAGATAACGCTTGGACATGTGCAAAACCTCGCGCCGGCCCCAGTCCGGCAGCGCCAGCAATCCCCCCGGATGACAAGCCAGCGGAGGTTACGGCGGCCGTTGCCGACGCGACAGGGAAAGGCGACTTGGAAGGACCCGCGTGACAGTCGCGTGACGCAACACCCAGCGGCGCGTGGTCAGGCCACAGTGTCGTCCGAGCGGGATTTCGTGTCTGCCCGTAGGGAGTTGCGAATTTGTGACGGGAATGACAGGAATTTCGTGACGAATTCGTCAGGTTTTCGGGGGCTTGATCGTGACTGGCCCTCGTCCCCGTCCGGCATGGCCCTCCGTGAGGCCCGACCGGGTGTGCTACTTCTTGCGCGCCTTCGGGTAGTCCTTCATCACGTCCAGCGTCTCGGCGTACTTGCTGTCCCACAGCTTGACGTGCACCGCCGCCGCCTGCGCTGCCAGCACCGGGTCGGCCACGACGACCTCGAGATTGCGCGACTCGTCCAGGTACCCGCCCTGCCAATTGCTGGTGCCCAGCCACAGCTTCTCGCCGTCCACGACCATGTACTTGCTGTGCACGACGCGCGAATACGGCACAAAACCGGTCGACATCTCCGGGATCACCACCATCTTCACCTCGACGCCCGGCACCAGCGCCAAACTCTTCAGCCACTGGATGTCCGGCTTGGCCGCATTCCAGTTCGACACCATCAGTTGCACCTGCACGCCACGCGCGGCCGCAGCCCGCAGCGCGTTGTCGATCACCGGGTAGTAGCCATTACCGTGCCGCAGGGGCGCGTACTGCAACACTTGGATCTGCAACCGCTTCTGTGCCGTGCCGATCAGGCGAACCAGCTCACCCTCCGAGTCGCCCACGCCCGTCGGCACAAACGCCCACGGGCTCGCCACCAGCCAACCCGAACGGTCGATGCGGGCCGGCGGAGGGGTCTGCTGCAGCGGTTCGACGGTCTTGCCCTCAGTCACCAGCGCCGCCGCCGACCAGTCGAAGTCGAAGACCGCCTGCACCTGACCCACGACCTCCGGGTCGGCGATCTTCAGGCCCGTCTCGTGGATCTGCGAGATCGCGCGCCAGTCGAAGTTCTGGCTGCCGACAAAGGCAAACTTGCTGTCCACAATCATGAATTTCGCGTGGATGATGCCGCCCTTGCCCACCTTGGCCCACGGCAGCACCCGCGTCTCGGTGTTCGGCCACGCCTTCATGCGGTCCAGCACCGGCTGCGACTGGCCCAGAAACACCTGCTCGACCAGCACGCGCACCTGCACGCCCCGCTTCGCCGCCCTTTCCAGGCTCTGCAGCACCGGCTCCAGCGCCTTGCCCTCCTCGTGCGCCAGGTAGAACTGCTCGATGTCGATGCGCTTCTTGGCGCCGTCGAACAGCTCGGGCCACACGACGGTCGGTGACCTCACGCCGGGCACGCCCAGGTCGGTTTCTGCCGGGACGGTCAGCACCAGCTCGTACGCAGGCGTAGCAGCCTTGGCCGGGGCAGCGACGGGCTTGGCCAGCGCGCTCACCGCGACCAGCAGTAGCAGGGAAACGGACACGGCCAGAGAACGCAGAGTGGGGAAGTGCTTCATGCGCGGCAGGATGGCAGAGGAGACCGCCTGCGACAACGGCACGCGCCGCGACCGACTTGGGTGGTGCGAACTCCTGTGCGACACTCGCCGCATGACCGCCGCCGCCCCCGCCCACGTCCCGCCCGCCACCCCGCTGTTTCTGGCAGCACGGCCGCCGACGCGCGACGCCTTCTTCGACAACGCCCGCTTCGTGATGCTCGCGCTCGTCTTCATCGGGCACGCCATCGAGCCGTGGCAGGGGCCGGATCGGCCGATGCGGGCGCTGTACCTCTCGCTGTACGCCTTTCACATGCCCGCGTTCGTGTGGCTGGCCGGTCGGTTCGCCTCAGCTGAGCTGACGCGCACGCGCGCGGTCCGGGTGGTCGAGCGCATCCTGCTGCCGCTGCTGATCTTTCAGGTGCTGTACGCCGTCTTCCACCACTGGGCCAACGGTACGCCTGCGGTCGAGATCGGCTTGGTGCGGCCCTACTGGATCCTGTGGTTCCTGATGTCGCTGCTGACGTGGCGGCTGCTGATGCCCGTGTTCGCGGTGCTGCCGGCGCCGGTGGCCCTGGCGGTGGTCGTGGCGCTGACGGCGGGACTAACTCCCTCCATCGACTACGACTTCAGCCTCAGCCGCACAGCGGTGTTCCTGCCCTTCTTCCTGTTCGGTTGGCGCACGCGTGAACAGGACTTCGCGTGGCTGTCGACCCCGTGGGCGCGCGCGGCGTCGGTCGTGGTGCTGCTCGGGCTCGTCGCCGCGGCGTGGTGGCTGGCTCCGCAGGTCAGCGAGCGGTGGCTGTACGCAAGCGTGGGTTATGCAAGCCTGGGCGTCGGCCCGTGGACGGGCATGGCGGTGCGGCTGGGCCTGCTGGTCGTGGCGACGGTCGCGGGTGCAGCGGTGCTGGCGTGGGTGCCGCGGCGGCGGCTGGCGTGGAGCGACCTCGGCTCGCGGACGCTGCAAGCCTTCCTGCTGCATGGCTTTTTGGTGCGCGGTGCGATTGCAGCGGGGTGGCTGGCTCCGGCCGTCCTGTCGTCACGGGCGTCGCAGGTCGTGCTGGTCGTGGGTGCGGTTGCTCTGGCGGCGCTGCTTTGTACGGCTTGGGTAGAGCGCGCGCTCGGTTGGCTGGTGGCGCCGCCGATCGGCCGATGGCTGGCGGCGCAGGGGCCGGACAAGGGGTTGGGATGATTCGAGGCTTGGACACGACCCTTGCACTGCTGACGTTCACGTTGCTGACCGGCTGCTTCGCGTACGGCGGCGTCGGCGACCCGTGCCGCAACCGCGCAGACTGTCAAGGCGAATTGGTCTGTCAGGACCTCATCTGCAGCGACCCTGAGGGCTGCCGCGTCACCCATGACTGCGTCGACCAGGGTCTGTGCACCGCCCGCGGTGAGGCGTGTGTGGCCGTCACGCGCCGGGACTGCGAATCCAGCCTTGCGTGCGCTCGGGGCGGCCGATGCACCGCCCGCCACGACCAGTGCATCGCAACGGCAGACGACTGCGTCGGCGCCGAGGTGTGCGCCAAGCAGGGCAAGTGCCTCGCCCGCGCGCAGAATTGCGTGTTCGGTGGCCGGTCCCCTGCGCGCTGCGGCGAGGCCTGCGCTGTGTTCGGCCGCTGCGCCATCGACGACCGCGGCGAGTGCGTGGCGGGCAGCGACGCCGACTGCAAGGCCAGCTTCATGTGTGGCGAACAGGGGTTGTGCGTGGCTCGCAAGGATCCGCAGACGGGCGTGCCGACCTGCATGGCCGTCCTGCCAGAGCACTGTCGGTCCGCCAAAGCCTGCGTCCAGGGCAAGGCGTGCGAGGTCTTCTCCGGCGGCTGCGTCCCCCCCAGTGACGCCCTGTGCCGGTCACGTGTCGGATGCGCCGAACAGGGGCACTGCACCCACGTCGACGGCGTGTGCGTGGCAACCGGCAGTGACTGTCAGACCAGCCGCTTGTGCCTCGCATTGGGCCGCTGCTCTGCCGTCAAGGGCGGCTGCGAGGCGGTGACCGAGGCTGACTGTAGAAGAGGCAAGCAGTGCCCGGACTTGGGCGCCTGCACCCCGATTGGCGGCGCCTGTCTGGCGATGCGCGACCAGGACTGCGAGGCGGCGCCCGGCTGCCTGACGTTGGGCGCGTGCAGTGCGATGGGCGGCAAATGCGGCATCCACCACAACGAAGACTGCCGCAAGGCTCCGTTCTGCCGCGAGGAAGCCCGCTGCACCGCCGTTGGCGGCGCGTGTGTCATCAGCAGCTCGAAGGACTGCCGGCGCGCCGATGCCTGCAAAGCGAGCGGCTTGTGCTCGGCCAAGCGGGACGCCGCAGGGTCGATGACGTGCGAGGACTAGGGGTCAGGTATTACCATTTCTCAGTTTCCGCCGCCTCGGATTCCTCCCGGACCAGCCCCGGACTTCGGGCTTCCCTTAGAGCGAACAGCCACTTGCGCAGTTGGTCGTCTGATTGGCGACGCGCCTCGACCCGCGCGATCCGCATGCTCAGCGTTGAATGCGATACCCCAAGAGCTGCCTTGATCTTGCCGTGCGGAATGCCGCAACCCCGGCTAAGCCACCATGCCGCCAGCCACTTCGCCGGATTTCCGACTCGCCCCGGCCTCGACCGAATCAGCTCGTCGACCTCTATCCCGACGACTTGCGTCACCTCGCGCAAGGCATCCGCCAGCTCCCACGTCGGGTCCCGGAAGTTCGGCACAGCGACAGAACCTGTAGTATCGGGCACCCACAACCGATTCGGGTCGAAGCTCGTTGGGGGATGCTCGCCGCCGTCTTGCACCGCACGATACTTTGCCGCATAGCCTGCCGGTCCGCCGAACAACGCCAACAGTTCCTGTGTCGTCAACCACGGTGGCGTCGGCGCTTGCCCCAGGTACGCGCGGTGACTGGTCCAAGCTGCTTCGTGCGGACTCGACAGCCCCGCCTTGACAGGATTCTGGTGCAGGTAAACGAGGAGGTGGCGCCAGTAGTCGTCCGTGTTCACCAACCGATTACGGTAGCGGCCGCGGAACACGGGGCCGTCCCACCCATGCTGCACGTTGAGCAACCTGCCGTATTCGCCACCCAAATGACGCATGGCGCGGGGCAACTCTCCCGTGACGGACTCGAGCATCAGGTGGTAGTGGTTCGGCATCAGCGCGTAGCCGTGGACACGTACGCTGAATCGCGCGGGCAGGTCGGCGAGCAGCCTCAGGAAGAGCTCTCGCTGGTCGTCGTCGAGGAACAGCGGCTCGTGGCGAGCGCCGCGGTTCATGACGTGATGGCGGCAACCGGGAGCGTCGAGGCGGGGAAGTCTCATGTCTATGAGCATAGCATCGGCCCGAAAGATGCGAAATGGTACTACCTGACCCCTCCTTGCTACCGCACCTCGAAGATCTCCTGGACCGGCTTTCGCTCGCTGGGGGCAGTCACATGCGCCGGCTTGCCCACCGCGATCATCGTCCCCAGACGCCAAGGCGCCTCGATGCGCAGGAACGCCTCCAGCGCATCGCGTGCGACCAGCGGACCGCTGAGCCAGCAGGCGCCGTAGCCCATGTCCTGGGCAGCCAACAGGATCGTCATGGCCGCGGCGCCCAGACTCTGGACGTCGGGCTGCCCGCGCAGGCGATTCATGTCGCCATGCGTCACCGGCGAGTTGAGCAGGACGCGGTCGGCGACGGCCTCGTAAGGGCGCGTGGCGATGGCAAAAACCGCCGGAGCATGGTCGAAGAACGTCGAGTACCCAATGACCTGGTGCACGATCCGCTTGGCTTCGGCATCGGCCTTGGCGGGCAGCAGCGACTCCAACCGCTCGCGAACGGCCACGGCCATCGCCGTCAGCAGGGCCTTGTCCGTGATCGCGATGAACTTCCACGGCTGCGAGTTGTTGACGCTGGGGCACCGCCCGGCCAGACGCGCCATCTCGCGAAGGTCGGCCACAGGCACAGGGTCGGAGGTGAAGGCGCGGGTGCTCGCCCGCTCGTGCACCAGTCGGGTGAATTCCATGGTGGGCCTCGGCCCGGCGCAAGGGCGACCGGGGTGGTGGTGTAGCGCCACCGTAAGCCTTTTCGGCCTCCTGAGGCAACGGGGAAATTTGCCTCATGTGGAAATTTCCGACACTTGGGTCAAGGCGCACCCAGTTGCAGCCACGGCCGTTCCTGATGCGTCGGGCTCTCTTTGCATCGATCTTCCGCACCGGGGCAGAGTGGCACGGCCGTTGCACTTGTGTTGGTCGTGCCGTCCGTCGTCCGGGCGCAAGGAGCTTGCCGATGAACTTCCGACCGATCCTTCTGGCCGCATGCGCTGCCGCCGCCGTTGCCTTGTTTGCCTCTGCTCCGGCCACGGCCTGTACGGCTCCGGCGCCGGGTGTTCATCGCGCGATGCAGCCGACCCGCGATGCGACCGGCATGCCGCGCAACACCGAGATCCGCTTGCGTTTCAAGGGCTACAACGACGAGGGCTACATCGACGCGATGGCCAATCCCTCGCTTCGCGATGCGCAGGGACAACCGGTGCTGGCCGGCGTCGAGAAGCGAGTCGACCACCAGGGCACGGTCTTCATCCTGCGTCCCGCTGCGCCGCTGGCTGCCGAAGCCTCGTACACGGTGCTGGACGACCTGGGCACGGCTGAGGATTTCGCCCCCTTCATGAGAGGAATTCCACAGCATGGGCAGGCTGTTGCCGGATCCTTCACGACGGGTTCGCAGCTGGACGAGACGGCCCCGACCTTTAGCGGCCTGACCGGCTTCTCGTCGAGCTGGGACGAGTGCGACAACGGCGCCTGCTGCGGACCGTACGCCGGCTACCGCATCGGCCTGCTGTGGGAGCCCGCGACCGACGACCAGAACGCCAACGACCTGACCTACAACGTCTATCGTCAGCTGGACCCGAGTGGCAAGCAGGTTCCGCCAGTCGACAAGGTGCTGGTGGGCAGCTTCCTCGTCACCACCACCGGCGCGGTGGGCACCCCGTATCTCGCGTGGGCCAGCACATTGGGTTCGCTGGAGGACGGCGCCTATCAAGTGTGCGCGATTGACCTTGCGGGGCACGAGAACTGCGGCGCAGGTGCCAAGGTGTTTGCCCAGCCCGTGGCTCCGCAGCCCGACGCCGACCCGGATGCGGCCGACACCACCTCGGACGATACCACCCTGCCCCAGGACGCCACGCAGAACGATGGCATCGGCGGCGCGGACGCAACGACCGACGCGACCACGACCACCGACGGCGGCGGCAGCGGCTGCTCAGCCGGTCGGACTGGCACCACAAGGGTGGGCATCGGTTGGCTGCTTCTGGGGTTGGCTGCGATCACCTTCGGTCGACGCGGACGGAAGGTCACGGCCGGACTGGTCAGCTAGCGACCGCCCTGGTCCAGAACTTCGCTCAAGTCCAGGTGCATGGCGCTGTAGGCTTCCTTGCAGGTCGGGTCGTTGCGCCGCTCCGGATAGCCGACGATGCAAGCATGGTCGTTGCCGGACCGCTTGGTGCACAGCCGCACGAACGCCTCTTCCTGCAAGGCGACTTCGCGCTTCTCGATGTCGGTGATGATGGTGCGGCGGTCTTCGGGCGAGGCGGCGACCGCCTCTGCAGCCTTCGCCTCCCACATGGTCTTCCAGTTCGGCAAGGCCTGCTGACACTGCGCGCGCCGCGAGGGCACGTCCTGTCGGGTCTGGGGGTCTCCCGCCTGCGTCTCTGGACCGGAACACGACGCGAACAGGGACATGGACGCCAGCACCAGCAACAGCCGCGAGAACTTCGACATTGGGGGACCTCAGCAGACGCAAGCACGCATCTGCAAAACGCAATCGCGACTGTACGCTCGCCGCCGCACCGCGACAAATTAGCGACGCATCGGCTCCGGGTAATCGCCTGAGAAACATGCCGTGCACCAACCGCCCGGTTGACCGTTGGCGGCGGTGAGCAGCCCCGGCTCGCTCAGGTAGGCGACGGAGTCACACGAGAAGAACTCTGCCATCTGGCTGGGATTCATGCGCGAGGCGATCAGCTGGCCGCGGTCGGGCGTGTCGATGCCGTAGTAGCACGGCCAGGCGGTCGGCGGGGCGGCGATGCGCAGGTGGACCTCACGCGCACCTGCCGCCCGCAGCAACCCAATGATTTGTCTGGAGGTCGTGCCCCGCACCAAGCTGTCGTCGACGACCACGAGGCTGCGACCGGCGATGACGTCCGCCACCGGAACGAGCTTGCGCCGAACCCCCGACTCGCGCAGTGCTATGGTGGGCTGGATGAAGCTGCGACCGACCACTTGCGAGTGGATCAGTCCGAATTCATACGGCAATCCCGCCTGCTCCGCGTAGCCGAGCGCGGCGCTGACGCCACTGTCGGGCACGGGCACCACCACCTCGGCACCCGGCACCGGCTGCTCGACCGCCAGCTGCATCCCCAAACGCTTGCGCACCTCCAGCACCGTCTGGCCGAACACCCGACTGTCGGGGCGAGCGAAGTACACATGCTCGAATACGCAGGCCTTTCGCGACGGACGCCGCAGCATCCACAGGCTGACGGGGCCGTTGACGCCCAGCGCCACGACCTCTCCCGGCTCGACCTCGCGCTCCAGCTGGGCGCCGCACAGCGACAGGGCGGCCGACTCCGACGCCACCATCCAGACATTGCCGTTTGGCTGCGAGCGCTTGCCCAACACCAGTGGCCGATAGCCGTGCGGGTCCCGCGCCGCCACCAGCTCGTCACCCTGCAGCACCAGCAGCGAAAACGCGCCTTCCAGCCGCTCCACGGTGCGCAGCGTCCGCTCGGCCAGCGTCCCTTCGGTCTCACGCGCCAGCAGGTGCAACGCGACCTCGGTATCCGTGCTGGAGGTGAAGACCGCGCCCTGGTCCTGCAGCTCGCGTCGCAACGGCAGCGCATTGGTCAGGTTGCCGTTGTGGACCATGGCCAGCGTGCCGCGGGGGGACTCGACGCAGAGCGGCTGGGCATTCTTCAGCAGGCTTGAACCCGTCGTCGAATAGCGCACTTGCCCGATCGCCACCCGCCCCGGCAGCCCTGACAGCGTCGCCTCGTCGAGCACTTCAGCCACGCTGCCCATCGCCCGGTGCACGCGCAACACAGGTCCCGACGACACCGCAAGGCCGGCACTCTCCTGCCCCCGGTGCTGCAGCGCGTGCAGACCGATGGCGGCGACCTGGGCCGCGTGAGGATGAAGGTGGACGCCGAAAACACCGCACATGCGCTGGAAGACCTCGTTGCAGGGCCGCGGAGTGTGCCCGGTTGCGGGGGTGAGGTCACGCCACCGGCCCAAACTCCGCCCACCCGCGCCGCGTCAGGTAGTTGGTCCAGACGCCCTCGCACGCCGTGTCATAGCGGCACGCCTTGCACTCGGGTCGCTTCTGACGGCGGGCGTGGTCGAGATCGGCGCGCGTCACCGCCACCAGCTCCGGGGCGTGGTCGGGAGCCTCTGGGGTCAACAGCTCGATCTCCTGAAATCCCTTGGGTTCGTAGTGCACGTACTTCTCGACGTAGCCGCGGTGGAAGTCGGGGATTGCGGTCGTCGTGCACAGCGGAATGTCGACCAGAAAGGCCTGGGGCTGGGGCTCGCCGCACGCGTCCAGGAACCCCTTGAAGGTCCTTGCAATCTCCGTGTAGGACGGGAACAGCTGCTCGAAGTGTGTGTGCGCCCGACCATTGGCCTGCATCACGTTGAGCACGCACTGGTCGACGCCAAGACCGCGCAGGAAGGCGTAGATCTCTTGCATGTGCGCCAAGTTGCGCGTCGTGACGACGGTGCTGGTGTGCAGCGTCAGGCTGGGGCGAGCGCTTGGCGCGGCTTGCTTCAGTGCCGCGATGTTGCGGATGCCCTGCACGGTCTGCTCAAACGCCTCCGGCTCACGTACGGCCGCCGTGTGCAGCTTGGCCGTATGTCCGTGGATCGACACATAGAAGCAGTTCACGCCGGACGCGGCCAGGTGCTCTGCGTAGGCCAGATGCGCCAGCCGCCGACCATTGGTCATCACGCTGATGCGCCGATAGCCCAGCTTTTTCGACCAGTTGGCATACCGCGGCAGCTCGGCCACCAGCGTGGGCTCGCCGGAGGTGAAGCAGACCTCTTCGGCGCCGCGACGGGCCTCGAGGATGGCCCGGACACGGTCAGGCGTCATGGCGCCGTTGACAACCTCGCGGCTGGCTCGGTCTTCTTCCATGCAGAACAGGCAGTTGTTGTTGCAGGTGGGGCCGATGGCGACGTGGATGCGTTCCTGACGGCGGGCGATCCGTCCGGAGATGTCCGTCACGGCCGCACCACGTTCAGGGTCGCCGCAAGGGCGCGGGTCCCACCTTCGTCCGTCGGTACGCCCGGTCCCTTGACCGGCAAGCGATGGCGCGACCCCGACAGATTGGGATTCCACAGGCCAATCCCGATCTTCGTCTCGCCCGCCGGCCAGTCTGCCGGCAGCCTGAACTTGTGGAAGTCGGTGATCTTGTCGCCCGCGCGCCACCGGTCGGGAGTGAATTTGCGGTTGACGGTGGCCTGCCCCAGGTTGTGGAAGCGCCCGCCCGGCCCCAACAAATGCACGAACAGGTCGGAGAAGCGCGGCGAGGCGCACTGGGCACGCATGACGTAGCGCAGCTCCAGCTCAGCTCCGGCGCGCACCGGCTGCACGGGCAGCAACACGTCGGTCAGCTGCACGCAGTCGCCGATGCGTACGTCGATGCGGCCCTTCTCGGGCGGCGCCTGATGCACGACCAGCGGCTTGAGGTCATCGGGCAGGAAGCTGGCCGATGTCGCGGGCTTGCGCGGCTTGTCGGGGTTCGTCACTTCCAGTTGCGTCAGGAAGATGCGCTTGTCCAGAGAGACCGGCAGCCCCTTGCCCTCGGGTTCCGCGCGCTTGTTGCCGTTGTCCGGGTCGTAGAATCCCATGAAAACGTCGTAGGTTCCCGACACCGAGCCCGGCCCCAGCCGCACCCAGTTGCGGTCGACGATGTACTCGCCGGCCTTCCACTCCGAGACTGGATAGCTCCCCTCGACCGGCACATGGTCCGCCCGCTGCATCGCTCCGTCGGGGGCGTGCAGGTGAACGAACAGCTTCCAACCCGGTGGCGGCTTCTTCAGCACGTGGAAGGTCGACGTGATCCAGGTGGCGTCACCTGCTGCTACCTTGGGGTTCTCGACCTCGTAGCCGATCAGCTCGACCTTGTCGTCGAACTTCATGGCGACCGGCGTCCCCACCTGCTCTGGCCGCTGCCGCGAGATGAACTTGGTCTTCCGGCGCATGCCCTGCTTCTCGTAGCGGGCGTTGACCTCGGTGCGCCATCGCTCCATGTCCTTGATCCGCGTCTGGATCTCGGCCGGGATCCGCCCCGTCGGCGGGACCAGACTGTGCTTCTCTTGCGGGTCGGCGACAAGATCGAACACCTCCGGGCGCTTGGCGCCGAAGTGGTCGATGGTCTTGCGTGTACCGTCGATGACGCTCAGACAGCGGTCCTTGTTCCAGCACGACAGGTACAGACGGTCGTGCGGCGGCGCGGTCAGCAGGCTGCGGCCGTGCAGCTTGCCCACCATCACGTTCAGGCCCAGCACCTCCAACACGGTGGGCATCACGTCGACGTTCTGATACGCGCCCAGCACAACCTTGCCCTTGGGTACGCCCGCGCCCCACAGGACCAGCGGCACGCGCACCGCCTCTTCGTAGTTCGAGGCGTCGTGCTGGAACATGCCGTGCTCGCCGAATGCCTCGCCGTGGTCGCCGATGACGACAAACAGCGTGTTCTTGTCCAGGCCGCGCTTCTGGAAGCTGGTGATCAGGTCGCGCAGGAACTCGTCGGTGTAACGAATCGTGTTCAGGTAGTTGTTCACCCGCTTGTCGGGGACGAAGGTGTGGCGGGACCAGTTCTTGGGCAGGGTGTAGTCGTGGTGCGTGGTCACCGTCGTGATCGCCAGGAAAAACGGGCCCTTCTGCGCGGCGGCCCAGTCGACCGCGGGCTGCACCACGGCTTTGTCCTCGTAGCCGAAGTAGCCGACGATCTCAAAGCCCTTGGCGGGCGCAAGCTCTTCCTTTGCCACGATCTTCTCGAAGCCCATGCCCTTGGCGAGGTCGCGCCGTCGCTCGAACACCGACTCGGCGGTCTGCATGTAAGCTGTTGCATAGCCTTGACGCGCCAGCACCTTGGCCAGACAGTCGCTGGGCAGCGCGCCCGGTGTCGCCTCGGCAAAGCCTTGTCCCACGCGGGGATAGTGGCCGCAGTGGATGGCGACCAGGGCCTTGGTGGTGTGCGGAATCGTGGTGTAGGCGCGGTCGATGCGCGTACCCTCGGCCGCCAGCTTCGACAGGAACGGCGTCGTCTGCAGTCCGGGCGAGTATGGCGAGGTGGACACCGCTCGGGTCGACTCCAGCACCACGAACACGACGTTGTAGGGCTTGGTCTTGTCAGTGCGGGTGACCACCAGCGGCTCGGACGGCGGAGTCTGGGAGCCATCGCCCAAGTCGTCGTCGTCGCTCAGGTCGCCAGAGGACTGCTGCCAGCCTTGGGCCAGATCGACCAGCGCGGCGCCGTGCAGCACCTCCAGTCCATCGGGAACCGGCAGCGAGGCGACCCCCAGGCACATGGCCAAGCCGCTTGCCGCAACCAGCCAACCCGTGAATTCCTTGCGCTGCGACGGCACCACGGCTTGCCGCCAGAGGGCACGGCCGCTGCGAAAGAACACCGGCCAGACGGCCAGAGCGACAACGGACAGGATGCCTGCGACCGTCCCCACGCCGATCTCGCTGGCCATCACCCGCCGCACCATCGCGAAGTGGTCCACGGCGTAGACCAGCATGGTGAAGTCGACGACTGAACCGGTAGCCAGGAAGAAGGTGTGCTCGCTCAGCGATGCAACCAACAGCAGCAACGTGACGACGTGGGCCGCCACCAACACGGCCCGCCGCGCCCGACCCGACAGCCATCGCACCGCGACCGCCACCAGCAACGCCCAACCCAACCCCAGCGCAAGCTCGCCCGCCGTCGCCGCAAGCGCCCCCAGCAGCCCACCGGCCGCGTCGGACGCCAGAACCTTGTGCAGCTTGGTGGCGAACGCCGTCAGCCCCACCGTGCCGCCAAGGGCCAGCGCGTAACCCAGCACGCCGAAACCCTTCTGGGCAGGCAGACCGGGCGTCGCGACCGGAACAGTCGGCGGGTCAGGAAGCGGTTCTGGGGAGGCTTGAGTCACGTGAAGGCAGGAGTGCGCGAGGGCGTTCGCAGGAAGCGGGGAGTGTGGCGGATTCCGCGGGCCCGCGCTACCCCGCAACACAGGCCGCAAAGGCTACATCGGCGGGACGTAGGACCAGGTGCCGGGCGTGACAGAACCCACGAATTGCAGGCCGTCCAGAATCGCCTCGCTGTCGAAGATACCGTCGCCCGTGTCATGCAGGTGGAAGGTGAGGTAGAAGTCCTCGCCCGGCTCGATCGGCCACTCGGTTGTCAGCCAACCGGTCGACGACCCGCCCTCCATGCACGCATAGCCAGAGCCGCTGATGTCGGTCTTTGCCGTGCCGTTCGGGCAGCCGTTCAGCGAGCAGCACTCTGATACCGCCGTGTTG
The DNA here is from genome assembly GCA_903955385.1 of uncultured Myxococcales bacterium. GTDB lineage: Bacteria > Myxococcota_A > UBA9042 > UBA9042 > UBA9042 > CAJBNH01. The sequence goes on from CAJBNH010000079.1 coordinate 13,376, forward strand.
ATGGCGATGTAGCAGTAACGCTCGCGCGGATTGCAGAACTGCATGCCGGGGCTGCACACGAAGTCGTAATACTGGTCGGGGTTGCGGCAGGCCGAGTAGTTGATGACCGTGGCCTGACCGCCGTTGGTGCTGCCGGCCTTGATGACCATGTAGAACTTGTCGTTGTACGACGAGCCGATGTACTCATCGTACTCCTGCGAGAAGAACACGTGACGCACGCGGAAGCCGTTGGCTCCGGCCGGGGCCTTGAGGTGCAGCGTCCACTCCACCGCGTTGAACACGCCTTGGCCGCCGCTGGCGAAGGGGTCGGAGATCGATTTGCCCCCAAGATCAGTCTGGTGGGTGTCTCCCGTTGCCGGCCCGGTGGCCATCAGCGCGTAAGACCCGCCGACCTGCGGTTTCAGATCGTTGGTTTCGTTGCCCAAGTGCTTCACGGCCGCGTAGGTCCCCTCGGTCGATGACTGCGTGGGTGAGGAGTAGGTCTGGCCCAACAGCAACCCTGTCCCGCAGATGTCGAGCGCACAGGCCAGGTTGTCCAGCGTCGGCCCGACACCGGTGCATTTGCTGCAGTCGATGGCGATGGGCGCCGCGCCGGTACCGCCGGTCGGATACAGGTCGGCCTGACCGGACTCGAAGACCTTGCGGTAGGCGATCAGCAGGTCGCGGATGTCCTTGAGCTCCTGGTCCGCGGGCAGGGCCACCGTGGCCGCCTCGACCGCTGCAATGGCCACGTCGACGCGGTCCAGCGCCGCCTTGCCCGTCAGCGAGCGCACGTCCTGCAACGCTTCGGCGTAAGCAACGACCGCGTCGCCCTTGGCCAGCAGCGAGGCATCGGCCGCCAGCAGCTCAGACAGCTTGGCCTGGAACGTGTCGGTCTTCTTCTCCTTGGTGATCGGGTCGTTCCAGTTCGCCTTGACCGTGATCGTCTCGTCGCCGGTCAGGCTCTTGGGCGCACAGCTCTTCAACACCTGATGGAAGATCATGGCATCGTTGGCGGCGAGATGCTGGGGTTCCACCTCTTCGGGATTGGTCGAGTATTGCTCGCCGTGGAACGCGGCCATCTCGAACGATGGCGGCAACGTCAGCTCGACCTGTACGGCCCGCGCAGCAATCTCAACGTGACGCAAGAAGGCGTCGTTGAACGTGATTTCCGCTTCGGCCGCAGTGTCCAGAAACACATACGCGCCCTTGCCGGCATCCGTGACGGTGTCCATCAGCGTGTCGTTGTAGTTCCAAGGGTCGCCCACGCCCACGCCCACCAGATAGATCGCCTCCTTGTCCGCGTCCTTGGCGGCCTCTGCGATCAACTGCTCGTCCTTTTCTCCCACATTGGCGCCGCCGTCGCTGATGAGGACCACGCGGTTGATGCGCTCGACCGCAAAGTCCTTCTTCGCCAAGGCGTACGCGGCGGACAGACCCGCGCTGAAGTCGGTGAATCCCAGTGGCGACAGGCTGTTGCACGCGGTCAGGATCTTCGAATCATCCGGCCCCGTCACCGCGTACGACGACAATAGCGGCGACACCGCTCCGCCCCACGCCACCAGCGAGAACAGGTCACCCTGATCCAGCGACGCCGCCAGCGCCAGACACGCCGCGCGCGCACGGTCCATGCCCGTCTTTCCCGCCACGCCCCAGCCCATCGACGACGACGTATCGACCGCCATCACCAGGTTAACGCGACGCCGATCCTTGATGGTGAAATCGGGAGCGCGCACGCCGATCTGCAGCCGGTACTCGCCATCCTTCTCGCGCATCTGCGCGCTGACCGCGACGTGGCCGGGCTGGGCCGCCGGGTACGCGAAGTCGAACCAATTCAAGAACTCGTAAGTCCGCAGCGCCTTGTACGCCAGCTGCCCCTGCGCGATCAGGCCGCGCGCAAGGGTGGCGCTTGCCATCGAATTCGAGTCGTCGGCCGACAGGTACAGGATCACCGGGTCGGTCTGGTTGCACTGAGTCGACACGTCCTCTGCCGTGTCGACGTCGGTGGAGTCCGCATCGGCATTGGCAACGGCATCGGGCGGCGGCACCTCGCCCATGTCCGTGCCCGTGGCGCCCGCATCGCTGCTGGCTACACCGTCCTGCGACACGTCCGAGGCGTCCGACGCGCTGGGGTCGCCAGTGCCGCCCGACACATCGCTGAACGAGATGGCGTCGCCTGCCCACGCATCAGTGCCGCCGTTCTGAACGCCGTCGGTCACCCCTGTGTTGGCGTTGTCATCCTGCGCCCCGGTCCCGGTGTTGTCGCCGCAACCAACCAGCAAGAGCCCAACCAACGCGCACCCGATCGCAAAAGACGACGGCCAAACGTGCAACTTCATGGGCGACCTCCAACAGGGCTCGAACGCGTCCGCATGCTCCGCTTGCCCCGGGGTCGGGTCAATGGCCGCGTGACAACAAGCCGCCGATCAACGACCTGGCCTCCCCCATGTGGCGCCCTGCGAGACCCCGAAACGGCGTCCCCACCGGCAGCAACCCTTCCCCCGCCAGCACGTCGCACAGGTGACCTGCCTGACGGTGCGCGAGATTGCACCACAGGGCCTTGAGGTGCACGCCGCCACCGCCCGTCCCCAGCACATCCAGCGATCGTTGGTGCCAGGCACACAACACGTCCTCGGGACGCACGAACGCTGCCCAGCTATTGCGGAAAGTCGCCTCGTCTGCGGCCAATGCCTCGACCTCGTCCGGCAGCTCCAGCCGATAGCGCTTGCGGGCAGCCAGATCCGGGTCGCAGGCCACAAATGCCTCGAACCGCTCCCCGGTACTCAGCCGCCACGCGCAGATCTGGAACGGGCGGGCGACCTTCTGCGGCCCCACCGTCTCGACGTCGACCAGCACCAGCCGGTCCACTGCCTGCTGCAGCTCGAGGGGCGGCGCTGCCGGCTTCGGGACGGCCGGCGTGCGCCTGCGGACCTCGCGCACCTCACTGCGGGCGATCTGGGTGTCGATCATCTGCTCGAAGGCTTGCAGCAGCTCGTCGAAGCCTGTCGTGTCGGGCTCCAGCCGACGCAGCGTGGCGACCAGCGCCTCCAGAGTGGACAGATAATCCACCTGCGGCTCGGCGCGAATGCGGTAGCGGCTGGGCTCTGGCGCGGCCAGACGAAGATGCGGTACGTCGTCCAGCCACGGATTGGCCCGCAGCAACGCCTTGACCTGATTCCAGGTACCGTCCAGCACGATCAGGTGGTCGGGGCGCTCCTCGGGCGGTAGGTCCTCGACGGCTTGCGCGTGCGGACTGGGGAACAGCAACGCGGTGCGCGGCGGCCGCTTCTGGGCCAGCAACGACGGCTCGCCCGACCAGGGAACGTGGACCTCGACGGTGCAGCGCTCCAAGCCCAGTTCAGCGAAGCGCACGGTGCCGATGGGGCAGTGGCTCTCCCGCGGATGCTGCAGAACGTGGACGTGGGTGCGGTTGGCGACGTGCGGTAATGCCGCGCAGATGCACACGCTTTGCGCCTTGTGGCAGCGATAGCAGTAGCCGCGGGCGTCTGGAAGTGGGGCGCGCAGCTTACTTGACCTCGATCCGCAAGCCTTGGGACACCTTGAGGCCCAGCAACGGCCGAATGTCCACCTTCTTCGAGACCCGCAGCAGCCGCAGCGTGTCCAAGCCGACCAGCGCATCGACCGTCAGGACGCCGGTACCGGTCAGGTCCAAGTGGGCAAGATGGGTCAGGCGCGCCAGGGGAGCGACATCCTTCAGCTTCTTGTTGTTGCTGAGGTCCAGATACTCGAGTCCCGTCAAGTCGGCCACCAGCGCGGCATCCGTCACGTCCTGGTTCACGAGCTCCAGCCGAGTCAGGCCGGTCAAAACACCCAGCAGAGCCGAGAGGTTGACGCCAGGCATCGCCTCCAGGTGCAGCCGCGTCAGCGCCCCGAGCTGGCTCAGCGGCGACAACGCCGTCAGCTTCAGGCAGCCGCGAATGTCAACCGCCTTCAGCGTTGCGATGGTCTGGATCGGCGTCAGGTCGGTGACGGCCACGCCCCACAGGTCCAGCTGCTCCAGCTGGGCCAGCTGCGCGACAGGGTCCAGCGAGGTCACGCCGGGCTCAGCTGCGGTCATTTTCGCCTTGGCCGACGCGATCCGGGCAGCGCGCACATGGCCGTCCGCCGTCCAGTCGAGGATCACAGCGTCCAAATTCAAACGCTCTTTCACACCCTTGGGGAAGATCTCCAGCTTGCGAAGCTCGACGCGCTGCGCTTCCTTGGTCGCCTCGATCGCGTCTGCTGCGGGAGCAGGCGGCGACGTCGGCTTGGGCTGACCCAAAGCGGACACGGCCCAACACAGGAGGAAGACGGCAGGACAGGCAAACGCAGCAGGTCGACGCACGGGGTCACCTCGAGAGCGAAACCGATAGAACAAAGGCGGCACAGTGTCGCGTCCGGCGCAAGCAGCGTCAAGGCAAGCGGTGCGGGCTAGTCTGCGGCGACACCGGCCTCGAACAGCTTGAAAGAGCTTGCCTTTGCTGCCACGAAAACCTGCACACCCGGCGCGAGCTGCAGGGCAAGGCACGACCGCTCGGTCAGGGTGGCGAGAAACGGCGGCAGCTCGGGCACCACAGTCAAGTGCACGATGCGCAGCGCTCCCGACGGCGTAATGGCCGCCACCGTCGCGGGCAGCAGGTTGCTGGCGGATACCCCTTCCAGCCGTTGCCGCGCCAGCAGCAGGTCGTCCGCGGGCACGCCCAGCAACACCTTTTCTCCCACGCGGCTGGCAGCCGGCGGGGTGATCAGCTCCAGACCACCCGGACCGCCCAAAAGCACAACGCTGAAGCCGTCTTCCGTGCGGGCGACGATGCCTTCCATGAAGTTGAACAGCCCCTGCCCCGCGGCACCCGGCAACACCTTGGGGTCGGCAAACACGACGCGCGGGTCGCCTTGAGCTACCGACTTGCCGTCGCGCAGGACCACGACCTCATCGCAAAGGGCTTGGACCTCCAAGGGGTCATGCGAGATCAAGAGAATCGGAATCTCAAATCGATCCCTGACCTTGCGCAGAAACGGCAGCACCCTTCGCCGGAGGCCCGCGTCGATCGCCGCCATCGGCTCGTCCAGCAACAGCAGGCGCGGCCCTGAGCAGAGTGCCCGCGCCAGCGACACGCGCTGCCGCTCGCCGCCGGACAGCGTGGTCACGCGCCGGTGCAGCAGGTGGCCGATGTCGAGCATGTCGACGATTTCCCGGGTGTGCGCCTCGACTTCGAAGCCTCGCAGCCGAGCCCGCCGCGCGCCCGTGGCCAGGTTCTCGCGCACGTCGAGGTGCGGGAACAGCAACCCCTCCTGCGGCACAAACCCGATGTCGCGCCCGGTCGGTGGCACGCGCACGCGCGCGTCGCGATCCAGCCAGACCTGGTCGTCCAGACGAATCCGGCCTCGCACGCCGTTGCGCAGACCGGCGATGCACTCGAGCAGGCTGGTCTTGCCGCTGCCGGAAGCGCCGAAGATCGCGGTCACGTGGCGGGTCAGCAGCAGATCGACATCGACGTCGAAGCGGTCGAGCGGCAAATGCACCCGCAATTCAAGCTGGTGGGAGACGCTCATGACCGCCTCCGGGGCGCCGGCCGCTGCTGCACCAGCCACTCGGACGACAGGATGGCAAGGAAGCCAACCGTCAGTGAAACGCCAAGCAACGCATAGGCTTCCGCGTCGTTGCCGACCTGTTGCGCGGTGAAGATCGCGGTGGACAGCGTCTGCGTCTTGCCGGGAATGTTGCCGGCGATGGTGATGGTCGCGCCGAACTCGCCGATCGCACGTGTGAAAGCAAGGATGACGGCAGCCGCGAGGCCGCGAAACGCGAGCGGCAGCGTGAAGCGGAAGAACGTGCGCGTGCGGCTGATGCCCAAGGTGTGCGCCATGGCCTCCAGCCGCGGGTCAACCCCCTCGAACGCCACCCGCGCCGTCCGCACCAGCAGCGGCGTCGCCATCACGGCGCACGCCACCACCGTCGCTCGCCAAGTCAGCAGGATGTCCAGGTCCAGGTCCACGCCACCGGAACCCAGCCAGCCGTCGTCGGCCAGAAACCGCAGCAGCAAGTAGCCGACGGCCGTGGGCGGCATCACCAGCGGCATCCCGACCAGCCCCGACACGATGCCCTTGCCGTGGAACTGGTAGCGCGCAAGCACGTACGCCAGCAGCACGCAGGGCAGGACGATGAGCATCACCGCCAGGGCTGAGGTCTGCAGCGTCAACCAGAGCGCCGTGGACATGGATTCGCCTTGGAATCAGGGAACTGTGGGCGTGGGCGAAGTGGGCGCCGCTGCCGATTCCGGCTCAGGGCGCAGGAAGCCGGCGCGCATGAACACGGCGCCCGCCGTCTCGCCTTGCAGGAAGGTCAGGTACTCGAGCGCGATCTTGGGGTTCGGACGACCCTTGACCGCTGCACCGATGTACACGATGTGCGGTGCGCCGGAACCGGTAACGTCGAACAACGGCTTGATCCGCTGGGACTTCACGGCATCGGTGCGGTACAGCACGCCCACGGCCTGCTCGTTCGACTCGACCTGACCCAGCGCGGACGGGGCGTCCATGGCCGGGGCCACGCGGTCCTTGACCCGGTCCCACAACGTCGTTCCGGCGCAATCGACCGACTGCATCCAGCGGCGGGCGTAGCGCCCCTCAGGGACGGCCTCTGGATTGCCGATCGACAGGTAGCGGAAGGGCGCGGTGCACAGGTCCTGCGGCCCAAGGATCTGCAACGCCATCGCATGGTTGGCGACGACGACCAGCGCATTCGACAGCAGCGCCGCGCGGGTGCCGTGCTCGATGCGGCCGGCCTCATCGACGCGGTTCATCCACGACTCGTCCGCGCTGACGAAGACGTCGGCCTTGCCTGCGGCGATGATCTGCTGCGCCAGCACGTTGGATCCTGCGAAGTTGGCAAGGACCTCGACGCCCGTTTGCTGGCGGAACCGCTCGTTGGCGGCCGTCAGGGCGTCGCGCAAGCTGGCGGCGGCGAAGACCGTGATTCTGCGGGGTTCCCCTTCGTCTCGACGCCCGCCGCCCCCGGTGCCGTCGCCCGGTCCCTTGCACGCGGTCAACGCAAGAACCAACGCAAACCCTACTCCCAACCATGAGCGACGCCGCATGGCGCGCCTCCTCGGGAATCGCGGCGCCTAGCCCTTGCGGACGATGGTGCCGACGTGTTCGCCCTTCACGGCGGCGCGGATGCGCTCGGGGTGCAGGCCGTTGATCACTTGGAAAGAGTCGACCAGCCGACAGGCGGCCAGAATGTCGATCAGGATCTCGTTGAAGGGGAAGGTCTTGATGCCCCTCTCCTTGATCTCGGACAACGTGATCTCGGGGATGAACTCTGCATCCGGGTGCAGCTTGGGGTCTTCCGAGTACAGACCGTCGACGTCCTTGACCAACGTGAGCGACTTGCAGCCAAACGTCTCAGCCAGCAGCAGGCAGCCGGCGTCGGTGCGGTGCTGCGGGATCTTGCCGACCGCCGGCGGGTGCTCCCACAGCGAGTAGGGCGGAACGCCATCGAAAATCACGCCTTGCGACCGGTGCATGAACAGCGGCAGCAGGTGGCCGAACATCTCGGGCGGCACCGCGACCACGCCGTGGGGCGCCATCAGGGCTCCGAGAATGTGCGCGTTGCCCAGCGCGTCGGCCTGACTCAGCTCGGCCAGCACGCCGGTGGGCAGCCCAAGGTCGATGCCGATCGAGAACAGATGCCGGGTTCGCGCACCGCCACCCACGCCGATGACGATCTTCTCGTCCTTCATCGTGTCAACCAGAGCGTCGACGACCGGATAGCAGATGTCGCGTCCCTGTTCGATGATCGACCGTGCGCCAATCTTGATGACGTGCACCGTCGGAAGCTGGCGAATGATATTGCTCTCGGTGCTCGCGATGACCTGCTTGTCGAGCAGGCTCTCGCGCATCAGCAGCGATTGAATGTGGTTGCGCTTGTCAGGGGTGGCCGTCATGGTGCCTCAGACGTGGATGATGGTGCCGACGTGTTCGCCGTTGAGCGCGCGGGTGATGAGACCGGGCTCCAGGCCGTTGATGATTTGGATCTGCTTGGTGTGTTGGGCCGTCTTCATCATCTCGAGCACCGGCCGCTCGATCACGAGGTCGTTGAGGTCCATCGCCATCAGCTCATCAACGCTGATCTTCGGGATGAACTTGGCGTTCGGGTCCTTCTTGGGGTCGGCGGTGTACAGCCCCTTCTCGTCCTTGATGTAGATCATCGTCCGCGTACCGAGCACCTCGCTGACCAGATAAGAGCCCGTGTCGGTGCGGTGCGGCGGAATGCGCCCCGCCATCGGGTTGCGCTGCCAGAAGATGTACGGCGGCATCCCGCGAGTCACGACGGCGCCGCGCTCTTCGAGGTACAGCGGAAGCTGCGCGAACTGGCTCGGCTCGATGTACGGGATGCCGTACTTGGCCAGCAGATAGTGCAACAGGCGGGCGTTCTGCATCGCGACGAACGTGCCGAGCACGCTAAGGACACCAACAGGCAGCTGCAAGTCGATGCCGACGCTGTAGGCGTGCCGCGCGCGGGTGCCGGCACCGGTGCACAGAATCATCTTGTGCTTGCCGAGGTTCTGGACCACCTCGTCCATGATCGGAAACACGGCCACCCTGCCCCGATCGATGATGCTCTGTCCGCCGATCTTCAGCGTGCAGGCGTCCGGGAGGATGCGGATGTTGGGCGTGTCGCCGGTGCGAGCGAGCAGGTCCCGGTCGGTCAGGTCACCATCGACGAGCGAGTGACCCAGCGAGGTCAATAGGTCCTGGTCTAGCTTCATGCACTTTCCTCATGTGCGTCCGGCGTGGGTGCGTGCCCGCCGGGCCGATGATTCCGTTCCCGATTCGCGAGAACTGCCTTCAGTGCGCGTCCCCGTGATCGACTGGGTACGCCGCGAAGGGGGCGGATGGTCGCCGCAACTCACTTCGGCGTCAATGCTGTGAGGGCGGTTGACGGCCGCCCGATTCCCCACCGAGCACCACCTGCTCGAAGCCCTGGGCATGTGCCTTGGCCAGCGCAACCAGCGGCACCACAAGCGGACCGAGCACGAACTCGTCGCCTTGTGTCCCGACAACGCCTAACCGCATGGAGGAAACCCCAGCTTCGGCGGCCAGTTGCGCGATCAGGGCCCTGTGACCGGACAGCGCGCCGATCAGCACGCACGCGCCCGTTTCTCCGAACAAACGTTCGGTCACTCGCAATGCGCCTCCGGACTGAGCTGGCTCTGGCAGCTGGCATGCCACCGCGAAGGGTCGGTCAGCGTGGGCCACAGCGCACTCGGCCAGTGCCACCGCAAGCCCGCCGTCCGACAGGTCGTGGGCGTTGCGAGCGACCCCGTCGCCGACCAGACGACGCACCAGCGCAGAAACGGCGGCCTCGGCGGCCAGGTCCACCTCTGCCACTCGCCCCGCATGTCGCCCGCGCTTCTGGTGAAGCCACCGCGATGCCCCCAGTGAGGGCCGGAAGCTCCCCAACAGCCACACCTCGTCTCCCGCCGACACGAAACCGGAGCTCACGGGCTGGACACCATCCGGCAGCCTCCCGACGGCCGCGATCATCGGCGTGGGCAGGATCGATTCGCCCGCCGTGGCGTTGTACAGCGACACGTTGCCCGACACGACCGGCGCCCCCAGAGCCCGCGCGGCATCGCCGACACCCCGCATCGCCTCGACCAATTGCCACATGACTTCAGGGTCTTCCGGATTGCCGAAGTTCAGACAGTCGGTTAGTCCCAGCGGCTCGGCGCCCACGCAGCTGAGGTTGCGCACCGCTTCAGCGACGGCGAGCGCGCCGCACGCCCACGGGTCGGCAAACCCATAACGCTCGGTGCAATCGACCGCCAGCGCCAGCCGCGCGCCGTTTTCGTGCACGCGAATTACCGCGGCGTCTGCCGCCCCCGGTCCCACCTTCGTGCCGTTGCGCACGGTGTGGTCGTATTGCTGCCAAATCCAACGCTTGGACGCGATCTCGGGGTGCGCCATCAGGGCCAGCAGGTCGCCGGGATCCGCGAGATCGGGTAGGTCGGACAGATCGAGTCGCCGCCGTTCCTCAAGGTCCGCAGGAGGCCGGCGCGGGCGATCGTAACTTGGAGCGTCATCCACCACCGCCGCCACCGGCACATCCACCACCGTCGCACCGTCGAATCGGCACACCATGCGCCCGGTGTCCGTCACGCTGCCGATCACGGCGGACTCGAGGCCCCACTTGTCACAAACGGCTCGCACTCGGTCTTCGCAGCCTCGGCGCGCGACCAACAGCATCCGCTCCTGACTCTCGCTCAGCAGCAGCTCGTAGGCGGTCAGGTTGGCAGCGCGCATCGGAACCGCGTTCAAGTTCAGGGACATGCCAAGTCCGGCACGGGACGCCATCTCAAAGGCGGACGACGTCAGTCCTGCGGCGCCCATGTCCTGAATCCCCGCCAGCCAGTCTTCGGCGAACAGCTCCAGACACGCCTCCAGCAAGAGCTTTTCCTGAAACGGGTCGCCCACCTGCACCGCGGGCCGCTGGTCCTTGGCCGTCGCGTCAAACGCGGCTGACGCCATGGTCGCGCCGTGCAGACCGTCCCTGCCGGTTGCGGAACCGACGTAGATCACGGGGTTGCCCACACCGGTCGCCGCGCCCTTGAACACGCGGTCGACCGGCACGACGCCCAGCGCAAACGCGTTGACGAGGATGTTGCCATCATAACAGGCGTCAAAGCCGCAGTTGCCGCCGACGGTCGGCACGCCGATGCAGTTGCCGTAGCCGCCCACGCCTTGAACCACGCCGGCGACCAGCGACCGGGTGCGCGGATGGTCGGGGGCGCCGAACCGCAGCGCGTTCAAGATCGCAATCGGCCGCGCGCCCATGGTGAACACGTCGCGCAGAATCCCGCCTACGCCCGTCGCAGCTCCTTGAACGGGCTCCAGAAAGCTCGGGTGGTTGTGCGACTCCATTTTGAACGCTGCGGCCCACTGACGGCCTTGGCGGTCGGGACCGATGGCAACCAGCCCGGCGTTCTCTCCCGGTCCCAGCAGGACGTGCGGCCCGGTCGTGGGCAGCAACCCAAAGTGGATCCGCGACGACTTGTACGCGCAGTGCTCCGACCACATGGCCGAAAACACGCCCAATTCCTCGAATGTCGGCAGCCGGCCCAGTCGGCGCTGGATGTCGGCGTACTCATCGGGAGTCAGGCCGTGGCGGGCGATCAGCTCTGGCGTCAGGTCGAACATGGCGCGCAGTGTGGCGTGACGCGGGAGTTCAGCCAAGCCAGCGTCGGATCGCACTCGCGCCGCCGTCCCGATGTCCGCCCTGCCCATCCCGGCTTAGGGGGCGCTGGTCCCCAGATGGCGAGAAACCAAGGAGACGTCGCCAAAGGCGATCACACCCGCTGTCGTGGGGTCCAGGTAGATGCGAAGGCCCGCCAGCGTCGACCGCGCCTTGCCTGTGGGCAAAGGCAGCTCGATAGCCGCCAGAGGCCAGGGCCGAGTGCCGACCTCGTTGATCTCTGCCGCTTGGTCCAAAGGAGGCAGCACTTCAGCCGTCCCCGCGGGGGTCTCGCGCCCGCTTGCGTCGAGCCAAGCTCCCCTCAACAGCAAAGGTCGGTCCCGCGGCGACCCATCCAAAGCAGCAATGCGCACTTGGGCGTGGGTGGCCGATGCCGGGTCTCCCGCAGCCCACGACCACGTCAGCGAGGCCCGTTGGCGGCTCCACGCTGCAAGCCAAGTCGGCAGCTCGCGCGTCACGCCGCTGGGGCACTGCCGTCCTTCGCAAGCCGTCAAGCTGTCGACGCCGTCGCTGACGATGCGCTGTTGATCGGGCGTGCGTCGCCCTGCACGCAGCACGACCGATCGCAGGTCGATCGCCGCAGCGATCGGTGGACTGGCCCTTCCGTAAAGCCACTCGGGCAAGGGCTCGCCAGAGATGCCGGCCTGCAGCCAGTCCGCGACCAGACGACCGAGCACCACGCGTTGCACGTCGCCGCCCAAGCGGTAGGCGGGGTCGCAGTTCGAGAGTCCGATGTCGACGGTCTCATCGCGCCAGGACTGATTGAAGGCGTTGTGACTGCCTCCTCCAAGCAACCACATCGCCATGCGGGTGCCCGGTTGACCGACGTCGGCGCGGTCGAGCAACGCACGACCACGCAGCGGGTACACATCGAAGTCGCAGGTGGGCAGGATGATGCCCATTTCCACAGGAGGCGGTGGCCCCTCAACCTGATCGGTCGGTGCGACCAACGCGATGCTGCGCAGCTGGACGTTGCCCAGCCCGTTGCTCTCGGGGTGTTGCAGCAGAGCAGCCGCCGCCAACACACCATCAGCTCCGGTCGAGTGACCCACAAGCGCGACGCGCGTGAGGTCAGCCTGCGCAGTCACAGGAGAAGTCAGTTCACCCGGAACGCCCGCGTGCCAGGCCTCCCATCGGCGCAGGTGGGCCATGAGGATCTCTGCGCGCACCGCCACCGCTTCAGGCCCTTGGGCGCAGACAAGCGGTGTGGTATCGACGACTTCCGCGATC
>CAJBNH010000080.1 GCA_903955385.1 uncultured Myxococcales bacterium
GGAGGCGGCGCAGCGGGCGGCGGCGGTGCAGCACGCGGCGGAGCTGGCGCGGCGGGCGGCGGAGGTGGCGCTGCGGCCGCACGACCGACCGGTGACGTCGCGGAACCAGGACCGAACGATGGCGCTGCAGGCTGCGGACCCTGAGGAGGAGACGCCGACGGCGCGAGCGAAGGAGGCGACGGGATCGCGGGGACGAGCGCCGAGCCAGTGCGGCCGCGACTGGACCCTTCCGGAGCCGCACCGGAAGGCGGTGGCGGAATTCCGCCAGGAGGAGCCACCGCGGGAGTCGCCGACGGGTTCCCGGCCGGGCGCGCGTCGCCAGCGGGCAGTGCGGCACCGCAGCCCAAGCAGAATCGATACTTGCCTTCACTGTTTCGACCGCAGCGCGGACACGATGCCATGGGGGGCCGCCTCTGTTTCCGGGGGTGCTACCGTCAATTCCCCGGCGCCGTCAAGCACTGCCCGGGCCGACACCGGGCAAGCGCGACATTTTGGCACAGGAGGGGCCCGTCGCGCCAGCGACGATCGGCAATCACGCTCACGTCCCATTCGGGCTTGCCCGAAGCCGCCGGTCGTGCTACTCCGCGCTCCGCGAAGGCCTTCCCGGCCTGACCGGGCACCCGACGCTACGTCTGGCCAACCCGGCCCCCCCCGCCCACCGGGCGCCCCAGGAGCATCTGCAACATGGCCATTGCCCTGCGAACCTACATCATCCTCGACAACCTGCAGCCCCAGCTGGCCTCGTTCGTCGGCAAGACGGCGCGCGGCTTTTTGCCCCTGCCGCACATGGCAGCGCTGTACATCGAGATCGCGCCCGGCATCGCCATCAACCGCGTGACGGACATCGCCCTGAAGGCCACGACCGTCGCCCCGGCCATTCAGGTCGTCGAGCGCGCGTTTGGTCTGCTGGAAGTCCACGATCCCGATCAAGGCGAAGTCCGCAGCGCGGGTCGCGCGATCCTCGCCGATCTGGGGCTGACGGAAGAGCAGCGGATGAAGCCGCGCATCGCCACCAACCAGATCATCCGGGCCATCGAGCCCTACCAGGCCCAGATCATCAACCGCAACTCACAGGGCATGATGATCCTCCCGGGCGACAGCCTCTTCATCCTCGAGACCGAACCCGCTGGTTATGCAGCGTATGCGGCCAACGAGGCGGAGAAGGCCGCCAACGTCAAGCTTGTACAGGTGCAGCCGTACGGTGCGTTCGGCCGCCTGTGGATGTCGGGCTCGGAAAGCGAGATCGACTCGGCCGCGGCCGCCGCCATCGCGGCGCTCGAGGGCATCGAGGGCGTCACCGCCACCCGTTGATCGGGGCGGCCACCTTCATCGAAAAGTGAGAGCGCCAGTGGGCGCGAATCTACGTGCAGCAGCACAGCAAGGAGCAGCGGATGTCGGAAGCGCTTGGAATGATTGAGACGAAGGGCTTTGTCGGACTGGTCGAGGCCGCCGACGCAATGGTCAAGGCAGCGAAGGTCGAGCTGGTGGGCTACGAGCGCATCGGCGGTGGCTACGTGACCGTCATCGTGCGCGGCGACGTCGCGGCGGTGAAGGCAGCGACCGAGGCGGGTGCCCGTCAGGCCGAGCGCGTAGGCGAGCTGGTCTCGGTCCACGTGATCCCGCGCCCGCACGCCAATGTCGACGCCGTGCTGCCCTTGGGTCGCGGCCCGAAGAAGAACAACGACGGCTCGATCATCTAGTTCGAGCCTGCGACATCCGCGCGCGGAGCCCGTCCGCAAGAGCACCTGCCGGGGACAACCCTTGGGCGTGCTGCTGCGGGCGGGCTGTCGTCGCGCACGTGGCGGTGGCGTGGACCGGCGCAGGTGCGCGCCCCGCCCGCAGATGGACAGGTGCGCCTCGGTCAGCAGACCAGGGGCGTCGGAGAGGTCGAGATGCTGCTCGGCAAGGTCATTGGCACCGTCGTGTCCACGCGCAAGGAACCTGAGCTGGAAGGCTTGCGTTTCATGCTCGTGCGAGAGCTGGACAACCAGTGGAAAGCGACCGGAAAGGTCATCGTCGCCGTCGACGCCATGAATTCGGGCGAAGGCGAGGTGGTGCTATTTGCGGCCGGCTCCAGCGCCCGTCAGACGGCCGTCACCAAGGACCGCCCGGTCGACCACGTCATCATGGCGATTGTCGATACCGTCACGGTCGAGGGCGACGTCGTCTTCGAGAAGATGCAGTCCTACGAGGATCGCTGAGGGCGGCTTGGGCGGGAGGCGCCATTGTCCCCCACCCCGGTAACCCCACGTAGGTCCCTGGAGGCAAAGCACAATGAGTTCCCTGATGGATGAATCCAGCATCAACGCCATCGTCGCAGAGGTGGTGCGTCGCATCTCCCAGCCCGGTGGTGGCCCGTCGATCCACGTGCCGCGTCACTCGGGCGGCAAGTTCGGCATCTTCGAGGACATCGACAGCGCCGTCGCCGCCGCCAACGTGGCGTACGAGCAGCTGCACCGCGTCCCGGTTCACGTGCGCCAGCGCGCGATCGAGAACATGCGGCAGGTCACGCTGAAGAACCTGGAGGAGATGTCCAAGCGCGCCGTCGAAGAGACGGGCTTGGGGCGCATCGCCGACAAGATCGAAAAGAATCGAACGGTTGCGCTGAAGACCCCCGGCATGGAGATCCTGATGCCGTCGGCCATGACCGGCGACAACGGCCTGACGATCGACGAGTACGGCCCCTTGGGCGTCATCGGCTCGATCACGCCGACGACCAATGCGACCGAGACGATCTTGAACAACGCGATCTCGATGATCGCCGGCGGCAACACCGTCGTCTTCAACGTGCACCCGAGCGCCCGCAAGACGCTGATCTGGTACGTGGAGATGCTGAACAAGGCGTGCGTGGACGCCGGCGCTCCCGACAACCTGATGACGATGATCGCTGAGCCGACGATCGAGAGCGCCACCAACCTGATGAAGCACCCGGGCATCCGCTTGATCGCGGTCACGGGCGGCGGTCCGGTCGTCAAGGCGGCCCTGAACTCGGGCAAGCGCGCGGTTTGCGCCGGCCCCGGCAACCCGCCGGCGGTCGTCGATGAAACGGCCAACCTGAAGCTCGCGGCCAAGAACATCATCGACGGCGCCAGCTTCGACAACAACATCATCTGCATCGTCGAAAAGGAAGTGATCGTCGTCGCTTCGGTGATGGACCAGTTCAAGCGCGAGATGCTGAACGACGGTCGGGCCTACGAGGTCAAAGACCGCGAGCTGCAGGCGCTCGAGAAGCTGCTGATCGTCGAAGGCCACATGAACCGAAAGTTCGTGGGCAAGAATCCGTCGGTCATCCTGCGCGAGATCGGCGTGACGGTCAGCGACGACATCCGGATCATCTTCGCCGAAGTCGAGGAGAACCATCCGTTTGTGCAGCTCGAGATGCTGTCGCCCGTGCTCGGCATGTTCCGGGTGCGTGACTGGGAAGAGGCGATCGCCGCCGCCGTGCGCGTCGAGAAGCAGTGCTTCCACACCGCCACGATGCACTCGATGGCCATCGACCGTCTGGACCGGATGGCCAAGGCCACCAACGTCTCGATTTTCGTCAAGAATGCCCCGTCGTTCGCCGGTCTCGGCGTGCGCGGCGAGGGCTACACCGCCTGGACCATCGCCGGCACGACGGGCGAAGGCCTGACGAACGCGCGGACCTGGACCAAGCAGCGCCGTTGCACCTTGGCGGGCTACTTCCACATCGTCTGATCCCTGCCGTTTCCGCTGGCTGCACCCGGAGTTCCTGACCGATGTCGTCGCTTGCCCACGAAACCCTTGCCGCCGTCGAGCTCGTCTCGGTGCCGGCGGGGCTGTGCGCGCTCGATGCCCTGGTGAAGGAAGCGGAGGTCGAGATCCTGTTCGCGGGTGACATCGACCCCAGCCGCTTTCTGGTGCTGTTCTGCGGCGACCTGTCGTCCGTCGAGTCGGCGCTGCGGCGCGCGGTCGAGGAAAGTGGCAACGACCTGCTCGAAACGCTGCTGCTGCCCCACGCCCATCGCGGTCTGCGTGCGGCGCTGGACGGCGAGCTGCTGCCGCCGGCCCAGGCGGAGGCCAGCGAAGAGGCGATGGGCATTCTGCAGACGCATACCGTGATCGGCACGCTGGCTGCGGTGGACAAGGCCCTGAAGGCTGCAGAAGTACACCTGATTCGCCTGCGGTTCGCGACGGAGCTGGCGGGTCAAGGACACGCGGTGTTCGTGGGATCGCAATACGACGTCGAGGCTGGTCTGCAAGCGGCCCAAGGCGACCTGCCGCCTGGTGTGCAGGTGCTGACGCGCCGCATCGCCCGACCGGCGAGCCAGGTCTATGCCGCAGCTGGACAGCGTCCTTTCGGCCACCGTGCCGTCCGGCCGCTTGACGCTTGAGCCGGATGACCCAAGATCACCCGCAGAATTCGCCTACGACCTCGCAGTCTGCTGAAGCAGCAGCCCCGACGAGCGCGCGGAGCAGGACCGACATGCCCACCATCGCCCCCATCCAGCAGGCCATCGAGGACATCGCGGCCGGCCGGATGGTCATTCTGGTCGACGACGAAGATCGCGAAAATGAAGGCGATCTGGTGATCGCCGCCGATAAGGTCACGCCTGAGGCCCTGGCCTTCATGGCGGAACACGGTCGCGGCCTGATCTGCCTGGCGATGGAGGGTGCGCTTTGCGACCGACTCGAGCTGCCGCCCATGGCGCCGCAAAACGAAACACGCTTGGGCACCGCGTTCACCGCCAGCATTGACGCCTTGGACTGCCGGGGCTCTGGCATCTCGCCCCGCGACCGATCCCACACCATCCTGCGCGCGATCGCCCCTGAGGCACGGCCGACCGACTTCGCCATTCCCGGCCATGTGTTCCCGCTGCGTGCGCGCGAGGGCGGCGTACTGGTGCGCAGCGGCCAGACCGAGGGCAGCGTCGACCTGGCGCGGTTGGCCGGTCTGACCCCTGCGGGCGTGATCTGCGAGGTGATGGAGCCCGACGGCACGATGAGCCGCCTGCCCAGCCTGCTGCAGCTTGGCGCGACGCACGGGATCCCCGTCGTGACCGTCGCCGACTTGATCCAGCATCGGCTGCAGTCTGAGCCGCTGGTGGTGCGTGAGGCCGAGAGCGAATTGGCGACCAGCTACGGTGCCTTCCGCATCGCGATCTATCGTTCGCTGGTCGATGGCGCCACGCACGCTGCCCTGCTGTGCGGCGAAGTCGTGCGCGACGACCAGCCGACGCTGGTGCGGGTGCACCGGGCCAACCTGCTCAGCGACGCTTTCGGATTCGCGCTGTCGTCCGGACGCCGCAGCCTCGAGATCGCACTGCAGGCGATCGCCGACGCTGGATCTGGCGTGCTGCTGTACATGGACGTCGCGCGCGATGCGTCGGCGCTGGCCAGCGTGCTGAAGAGCCACGTGGAGCGCTCTGCCGGTCGGCCGATGGGCCAGCCCGACGACTTCTCCAAACCCATGGACTTTCAGGAGTTTGGCATCGGCGCCCAGATCCTGCGCGACCTGGGCATTCGCAAGATGCGCGTGATGACCGGCCACCCGCGCAAGCTGCGTGGCGTGTCTGGCTTCGGACTCGAGATCGTCGAGTGGCTGTCGCCCCTGCCGGGCGTGGACGGGGTGGACGGCGCGCGGCCCCCCGTCACCGGAAAGAAGTCATGAGTTTACGATGGATGGCAACCGCAACGGCGGCCCTGCTGACCTTGGTGGCCCTGACCGGGTGCTCGGATCCGTGCACCGATCTGGCGGACCAAACGTGCAAGCGCGTCGGCCAGCAGGACCCGTTGTGTGCGAAACTGCGGGCGATCGCTGCGGAGCCCAAGGCTGGCGATCAGGAAGCGTGCAAGGCCGGTGTGGCGTTCGTGCGCGAGCTCGAGCGGCGCTGACGGGTCCCCGAAACGACGCGGGAACCGGGACTGAGCCGGCCCTGCACTGCAGTGGTCACCGGCAACCCGGACGGCCCGCGGGCACGAATCGAACGGCACAACATCGACAAGCGCGGAGGCAAGCACATGGAGCAGTTCTGTCCCCACTGCGAGCAGAAGGTGACTTCTCCGGCCGACGGGCGGTGCCCGAAGTGCCTGCGGATTCTGGAAACCATCGCGGAACCTGAGACCACGTCCGCCCCGCGAAGTCGAATTGGCCTGTGGACAGTCGCAATTGCGCTGTTCGCGGTCGCTGCCGGCGCGGTCGTGTGGTTCGCGGCGCGGCCGAACGGCCCGGGCCCCGTCACCCAGCCCCAGACCCTGAATCTGGCCGAACAGCTGCGCAAGTCCGGGCTGACCGGCAACGACGCGGTGCCTCCGGGGCTTGCCGACGCCGACCTGCGCAAGACCGCGCTGGGGGCCAAGGACGAGACCTCCATCGACGGCCTGCTGCGGGCTCGGGTGAAGGACGGCAAGCTGGTCGCGGTGCGGCCCGGCCGCTCGCATGTGTCGAGCTTCGAGCCAACCTCGTCGCTGTGGAAGCTGGTCGAGCAGGGGCTGTCCAACCCGGTACACCCGATCGAAGTGGCCTGGCTGGCCCACGCCATGCTGGAAGCCCGCGGCACGACCACGGAATTCGTGATGGAGACCGCCGGGGTGCAAACGCCGTTGGTGCTGTCGCGACTGCGCGTCGGCGTGCGAGCTGTCGGCAGCAGCGCGATCATGGAGCCGTTTGCGGCCAAGCCGATGGTCAAGCCCAAGGTCGTCTCGGACGACGAGGCCGCGGCTTGGTGGCTGGTGCTGCGGTCGGTTGCCGTGCAGAACCGCGGCAACTTCGCGCAGGCCCGCAGCATTCTGGCCGCCGCCGAGACGATCGCGCCCGGCCATCCCGCGGTGGCCTTCGCGCGCGGTCTGGCTGACATGCAGCAGGACATGACGGACAAGGGCTTGGCGACCTGCGAGGCGGCGCTGGCCCGCGCCGAGGACCCGTTGGCCCGCGTGCTGCTTGCCGATCAGGAGATGGATCACGACCAGCCGGTGCGGGCGATGGCTCAGGCCGACGAGGCGCTGCGCAGACACCCCGGCATCGCGGAACCCAAGGTGACGAAAGCCGTTCTGCTGGTTCGTCGTGCGCCACTGGTGCCCGAGGCCCAGCGACCGCCGATGCTGGATCAGGCCAAAGTGTTGCTGGACCAAGCGCTCGCGCAGGACCCGGAAGTGATGGGAGCCCGTGGCGCGCTGGCTGAGATCGCCCTGCAGCGCAACGATCCCAAGACTGCCGATGCCGTGCTGCGCGAGGCGATGGACAAGTACGGTGAGGTGAATGCCGCGCTGGCGTTGGCCAGTCTGCTGGGCCAGCAGGGCCGGTCGGACGACGCCGTCAGCGTGCTGGGGCGCGTGCCGGAAAACGACCGCGAGGAGCCGTGGGTCATCGCGATGGTGCAAGCCTGGATGGCCACGAAGAAAGCCGACCAAGCACTGGAAGTGGCCGAGTGGGCGTGGCAGCGGGACCCTGGCCACCGCACGTACTCGCTGTTGCGGGCCAAGTTGCTGAGCGAGGTCGGGCGAATCGAGGAAGCGATCGCCGCGCTGGAGCCCCTGCGCAACGGGATCGAGGGCCGGCAGGCGATGCTGCTGCAGGCGCAGCTGTTGGTGAACAACGGCAAGTCGCTGCAGGCGGTGCCGATTCTGGAGAAAGCGCGCGTGGACTTCCCCAGCGACGACAGCGTGATCAAGCTGCTGATGGCCGGCTATGCGCGCAGCAACGCACCCGACAAGGCAGAGGCACTGGCCCGCGAGGCGGCCGACCAGCGACGCATCCCCGTACTGGATCTGGCCGAATTCTTCGTGCAGCTGGGGAACATGGAGGCGGCCACTCGCTTGCTGGAGCGCGCTGTGAAGGCCGATTTGTCCGACAAGCAGGCCACGACCCTGCTGGCCGTGCTGTACGTCGCGACCAACCGCAAGGGCGACGCTGAAAAGCTGCGCGATCAAGCGGTTACTGCGGCCGGGGCCGGCGGCGAGGCGTTGCGCAAGGCCATCGACGCCGCGATCGTAGGGACCGAAGCCGACATGAAGCAGGCGCGCGAGGCCCCGCAGCAGGCCCCAGCCGGTGAGGCGCCGTGAGCGACCGCGAAGGGCCGATGCCTGAGCTCCAGCTGGAGGCCGCGTTGGACGCGCTGGCCGATGGCGCGCGCCAGACCGGCGGCCCGTGGCAGGACGACTGGCGGCCGGGGCTGCGCAAACTTGCTGAACTGCTAGCAGAATTCAACGCTCGCACCAATCTCGTCGGCGACGCGAGTCCCCGTGGGCTGGCGGAGCACCTTGCGGAGGCTTGGGCGGTCGCCGCCGCCACCGAAGCCGCTCTGGGCCGTGCTCCCGAGACCATCGTGGACGTTGGCGCCGGTGCCGGGCTGGAGAGCATCGCGCTGGCGTTGGCCTTTCCGCATGCCCGCGTGGTGGCCGTCGAGCCGCGACCGCTGCGTTCGTCCTTCATCGCGCTTGCGGCCCAAGCCGCGGGAGTTGGCCACCTGCAAGTCATCGGCAAGAGTCTGCACGGCGCCCAGCTGAGCGCCGAGTTCGAGCTGGCGACCGCGCGTGCCGTTTGGCCGCCCCACGAGTGGGTGCCTCGGGCCAGAGACCTCGTGACGCCCGATGGCGTCGTCGCGGTGCACGGCAACGAGCAGCTGGTGGACCGTTTGGCCGCACATGGCTGGCGCACCGAGGCGCAGCGCGTCGTTCCCGGGTCTCGTGGCCACGTCGTGGCCCTGGTGCGCCCGCAGGTCCGCGCACGCCAACGGTGATCGTCCTGCCGCCTGACGCGGGGGAGTTCTGGCCTCGCCGCCTCACCGCGCTACACTGCCGCCACCCGGGCCCGCGCCCACGGGATCTACTTGCGGAGCAAAGCCTTGAGCCTCCCCACCCAGACGGCCGCCGCCAAGGGCCCCTTGCCTGCCGACAAGCCCAAGAAGGCCGCGCCGGGTCAGGTGGGCGGTTGGGTCAAGTGGCGTCGACGGCTGTTCCGCACCGTGTTGGTCGCGTTTCTGGCGACCCTGTTCCTGCCGCCGCTGCAAGCCCTGCTGCTGCGCTGGGTCGACCCGCCGCTGACGCTGACGATGGTGTCGCGGTCGATCTCGTATACGTGGGAGCACAAGGCGTTCGGCTGGCCCGACCAACGCTGGATCGGTCTGGACGAGCTGCCGCGCCATGTGCCCGCCGCCGCCTTGGCCACGGAGGACCGCAAGTTCTTCACCCACAACGGCTTTGACATGCGCTCGATCCGCCGCGCTTGGCACCGCTATCAAACGGGCAACGGCAAGAAGTTGGTCGGTGGCAGCACGATCTCGCAGCAGGTCGCGCGCAACGTGTTCCTGTGGCAGCAGCGGTCGTGGATCCGCAAGGGTCTGGAGGCTTGGTACACGGTGTGGCTCGAAGCCTTCGTGCCCAAGAACCGCATCCTCGAGGTCTACATCAACGTCGCCGAGATGGGGCCGATGGTGTTCGGCGTCGAGGCCGCCGCCCAGCACTGGTACCAGCGCCCGGCCGGCAAGCTCAAGCCCCAGCAGGCCGCCCGCATCATGTCGCTGCTGCCCGCGCCAAACCGCTGGACGCCCACCAGCCCGCCCGCGGTCAAGCGCGCCCGCTGGATCGCCGCGAATCCGATGCGGATGCCTCGCTGAGCGTCACTTGCCGGGAACGACCTTGCCCTTCCACTCTGCGCGCCGGATGACGTCGCAGTCGCAGCCCCACGCCTCGGGCGCCTGCTGGCAGAGCAGCGAGGCGATCAGACGGTGCCCTTGGCTGTTTGGGTGGATGTGGTCGAAATCGCGATACTTCTTGTCCATGTAAGACTGCGGCACCGCACGCGCCGCCGCCAGCAAGACGGCCTTTTCGGTCGGCCGCTTGCCGTAGAAGCTCTTGTCGAAGGTCGTGTCGAGCGCCTTCTCGTCCCGCAGCGACTCGGTCTTGCCCGCCCTCAGCGGCGAACGCCACAGGTCGACGGCCAGCGCTGGTAGCTCCCCGGGCAGCCATGTCTCGGAAGCCCGCTCTGCCGCTCGCCTTCCCAAGGCCTGCTTGGGCGTCAGCTTGCCCAGCACGAAGTCGACCACCTGCTCTGTCGCGCGGTGGGTCCGCAGCCCGTCCCAGCCGACGAATCGCTTGTCCTTGTCGCTGCCCCAGGGCGTCAGGGTCAGGGCCGCCACCTTCAGGCTGCCGTCGTGGGCCGCCTTGAACAGCTGCGCCAGCGCGGCGATCGTCAGCTCAGGCGAGCCGACCGAATTCAGCCCGCCTTGAAACAGGATCCAGCCGTTGCCCTTCTGAAATCCGGCCATCACCTGAGGGTTGCCCAGCACTTCGTCCGCCAGAATGCGCGCCAAAGCCGGACCACCTGCGCCGACCTTGCCGCGGTTCAAGACTTCGACGTTTCGACAGCCGTGCTGGAGGTACTGGCCGAAATTGCCGGCAAAATACATGGAAATCGAGCCGCCGATCACGATTGCCTTGACGGGTCGCGCAGTCTTCCACGGACTCGCGGCGGCGGTCTCAGGCGGAGCAGCGGGCTTGCGGGCGACCGACGCTTTCACGGCGGGGGCTGACCCCGCACGACCGGTCGAGAGGCTGGCCTTGGGCGTGGCGACGGCAGGAGCCGCAACGACCATGCAAGCGACAAGGGCGGGCAGGAACGCGAAACGCAGCAACATGCAAGGACTCTCTGGCGGTTGTGGGACGTCTCCGGCGGGACCGGGGGCGCGCAACCTAGCACACGGGCAACGGCGGGCAAGGCAACGGCGGGCAAGGCAACGCCGACCGCCCATGGACCGTCTCGGCGTCACGCTCGGGGCTTTCGTGCACACCCTGCCGTGGTTCGCCTGCACTTGCCGCCTCTGCGCGAAGACACCGGTGGCCACGGGTATTCCCCCCTCGGTCGCCACTGTCCCCCTCACCCCCGAACCGTGACGCCCAACGACACTGCACACTCGGCCACCATCCGCCGCAGGTCTGCAAGGGGTTCGATGCCTAGCACTTGGCGCAACCGATTGGACTTGCTGACGATCTCTGCCACGTCGCCCAGCCGCGGCGGGTTCTCGTCGACCGGCACGGGCACGCCCAGCACGTCCTCGCACACCGCCAGCACCTCGCGCACCGTGTGACCGACGCCTGAGCCCACGTGGAACAGGTCGTACGCACTCTCACCGCTGGCCTGCAGCTGCACCGCTCGCGCCGTCGCCCGCAGCATCGCCTCGACCACGTCGAGCACGTGCACATAGTCGCGGATGCAAGTGCCGTCGCGGGTGGGCAGGTCGGTGCCGAACAGGCGCAGGGGCGGCACGCGGCCCGCGGCGGCAAGAATCGCCAAGGGAATCAGGTGGGTCTCTGGGTCATGACGCTCGGGGCAGCCGTAGCCCACGCCCGCGACGTTGAAGAGGCGCAGCGACACCGTCGACATCCGGCCGGTCTGCGCCAGCGCCTGCAGCGTGCGCTCGGCCGCAAGCTTCGAGGCGCCGTGCGGACTTGCGGGTTGTACGAACGCGTCCTCGTCCAAGTGCGTCTGGCCAGCCTGATGGGCGCCCAACACAGCCGCGCTCGAGGCCAAGGTCAGCACCGGCACGCCCATTTCCAGGCACGCTTCGGCAACGACCTGCGTGCCGCCTGCGTTGACGGCGTGGTAACGCCCGGGCTCGATCATCGACTCGCCGACCAGACTGCGCGCCGCCAGATGGATGCAGGCGTCGGGCGGTCGGCCAAAGCGCAGAATCGCCTCGCGTACTGTGTCGGGCTCGCGAACATCGCCCTGCACAAGCGGAACCCACGAAGGCAGCGCGTCGGCGTGGCCCCGCTCAAGGCTGTCCAGCCCCACGACTTGGGTACCGGCTTGCAACAGGTGGTGGACCAAGGTGGCGCCGACATAGCCGGCGGCTCCGGTCACAAGGGCAGAACGCAGCAGCGGTGGCATGGGCTAACCCTTGACCAGGACGGCCTTGCCGGTCTTGCCGTCCATCTGCAGCGTGCAGGGCCGCTCGGACCGGACGTGGGTGCAGTGCGCGGTGTGTTCGACGACCGGCTGCGCTGCCAGCCAGCTCCAGTCGACCCAGCAGGACGTCGAGCCGTACTGCACCTTCAGGTAGCCCACGCGCATGCTGACGAGGTTGTGGAAGAAGTGGGTGCCCTGCGACGCCTCGACCCGGAAGTTCTCGAGGTCGGCTTCGATGATGGCGCGCGCCTCGCTGATGTCCGACCACGCGACGGGAATGCCCAGGAAGCGATCGCGTGAGCCCCAGCGGCCAGGGCCGATCAGCACGTAAGTCCGCCCTTCCTCTCGCATCTTGCGGTTCAGCGCGCCCAGCTCCTGCTGGATCTGCACCGTTTCGGTGGGGTTGAAGCGCTGTGCGTCCACGTAGATGAAGTCGGTCAGGCCCTCAGTGATGCCGTTGCCCAAACCTTCCCGCGTGTAGACGATGGCCTCGCCGCCGACCAGCTGGCCGGGCTCCGGGACCTCCACGTCCTCGTGGTCGACGTTGAGCGGCCGGATCTGCAGGGGAAAGAACGCCGCGGGCCGACCGTGGGTGCGCGTGGGTCTCGCTGCGAACTCGATCTCGACCGGGCCACCCATCGCCCCCTCGCCGATGACCAGCAGGTCCTGCAACAGCTCTGCCAGCGGAAACGAGTTGTACTTCAGGATGTTGGCAAATGTGACCACACGCGGTCCGGCGCGGTCGAACGGCCCGTCGACCAGCTGGTCGTTCTCGAAATCCCACACCGACGCGACCGCCTGCAGCGTGCCGTGACGCTCGGCGTCGCGCAGGGCCAGCTCCTCCAGCGTCCCGTCCTCACCGGCCAGCAACGCGTGCTGCCCCGCGTCCAGCCGCAGGGCCCAAAAGTCTCGCTGGGTGTTGCGGACCAGCTCCTCTTGCGCCAACAGCTCCATGCGTGGGTAACGCGGGCAGAAACGATACACGCGGTTGCCCTCGACGACGGCCTTGCCCAACCCCAACGCGATGCTGGCGATGCCGTCGTCGGGCTTCATCGGCCCGGTCGGATAGAAGTTGTACGACTGCGCCACGCCGGAAAGGGTCGGGTAGTAGTCGTTGTCGTGTGGGTCGCCGACGATCTCCTGGATCACCACGGCCATCTTCTCTTCTTCGATCTTGAACTTGGACCCGGCGATGTACTCCCGGCTGGCCCGCTCGAACACGCACGCGAACACCAGCTTGATCGCGGCGCGCAGGTACTCGACTCGCACCCGGTCGTCAGGGTGCTGGTTGGGCAGCATGAACGTCTTGTAGACGCCAGCGAAGGGACACGACTGCGAGTCCTCCAGCAGACCCGACGAGCGAACCGCCAACGGAAAGCGCACATGCTGGATGAACTGCCCCAGACGCTCGATCAGCGTGGGCGACAGCTGTCCGGCCAGGAAGATCGCCCGGATCTCATCGTCCGACTTGGTCACGATGTCGCGACCGATGCGATTGCGCTCCAGAAACTCGTCGAACTCGGCTGTGCCGACGATGGCAGTGGCGGGCAGGGTCACGTCGATATCGGGGAAGCGCGTGCGGTAGTCCAGGGTCGACAACAACGTGTTCAGAAAGGCGAGCCCCCGGCCCTTGCCGCCCAAACCGCCTTCGCGCAACCGCACGATCTGCTCACGGTCCAGCTTCTTCCAAGAGGCAGAGTCGACCACGCGGCCGCGGTTCTTGGTGCGCTCGACGTCCTCGAACACCCCGATCAGGAAGCGCCGCAGCCCATCGACCGACGCAAAGTCGCGCACTTGGACCGGCTGAACCTTCTGGGCGAACGGGATCTCGCCGTGGGCGATCAGCCAGGCCGAGAAGTGGTTGTGGCGCGCGTGAAACTCGATCGACTCGTCCGGCACCGTCGTCAGCAGGTCCATGAACGCTGCCATCGTCCCGGCGCGCGCACACTCCTGCCCCTTGGCGGTGCGGAACACGAAGTCGCCGAAGCCCAGCTGGTCGACGATGAAGTCGCGCAGTTCCTTGAGCAGCGTCGGCGACCCCTTGTGCAGGAAGTGCGCCCCCAGCGCGTACGCCTTGGCCTGATTCACCATCTCCATCGACTGCAGCAGTGCCGGCACATGACAGCCGTCCGCGCGGATCTGCTCGATGAAGCGCACGCCCGCCTCATCGTCCAGACGACCCTGACGCTCGTACTGCACGTCGGTGATCACGCACAGCAGGTTGTCCTTGTAGGTGTGGTAGATCCGCTCTGCTTCTCCATAGTTGTGAGCCAGCACCACCTTGGGCCGCATCCGCATCCGCAGCTGTCGATTTGACGCCGTCACCTCCTCAGCGATCAGCTGCTGCGTTTGCTTGAACAGCTGGGAGTACAGCAGCGGCAGGAACGCCGAGTAGTGGTGAACGGAGTCCTCGATCACCAGGATCACGCGCACCAAGCGCTTGGCGTCCTCCTCGAGGTTCCGCTTGTCCTCTGCGGACTTGATCATCGCCAGGAACACCGTGCTGTCGCCGTTCCACAGGAAGACGTCGTCGATGTGCGTCATCCGCTTGCGATGCAGCTCGACGAACGCGATGTCCGCCTCGTTGTTCAGCAAAAGCAGCACCGGCAGATCGACGTGGATGCCCTTGATGCGGCCTGAGAGCTCGAACGGCGTCATCTCGCCGATCCGCAACGTCGTGATCACCAGGTCGTACTTGCGCTGCTTCAGGGCCGCCAGTGCCGCCACTCCACTGGACACGCTGGTCACGCGCGGCGGGAACGAGAGCGCCAACTGTCTGTATTCGCTGAACAGCTGCTCGGACAATACGCCGTCCTGCTCGAACACGAACGCGTCGTAGAAGGTCGACACGAGCAGAATGTCGCGGATGCGGTCGGTGATGTAGTCGCGCGAGCCGTCGCCGTCGAGGTTGAAGCGGTCGTAGTAGGTCTGCCTGAGTTGCTCGACGTTCACTGATGCCTCCGGG
The DNA here is from genome assembly GCA_903955385.1 of uncultured Myxococcales bacterium. GTDB lineage: Bacteria > Myxococcota_A > UBA9042 > UBA9042 > UBA9042 > CAJBNH01. Next base: position 14,829 of record CAJBNH010000080.1, read on the forward strand.
CCGCTGCGGGCGAGGGGGGCGAGGATCGGGTGTGGACTGGCCGGACGCAAGTCCCCCGACGGTCGACCGGGGCGTCGAGGTGTGGCAGAAAGACGCGAGTCGCCGCAGGAGCCGCCATGTCCGAAGATCTGACCATCACTGACCTGCTTGTCTTGCCGGGCACCGACTTGATCTGGACCGCCGTACGCTCGGCAGGCCCCGGTGGCCAAAATGTGAACAAGGTGTCGACGCGGGTCGAGCTGCGGTTCGACCTGAACGGTTGCACGGTGTTGCCGGTCGCCGTGAAGGACCGCTTGCGCCACTTGGCGCGCAACCGCATGGACGCCGACGGCCGCATCCTGCTGACCAGCCAGAAGACCCGTAGTCAGGAACAGAACTTGGCCGATGCGAGGCTGCGGCTGGCTGAGCTCGTGCGGGAAGCGCTGGTGCCGCCGAAGCCCCGGCGTCCAACCCGGCCCACCAAGGGTTCCAAGGAACGTCGGTTGGAGGGCAAGCGCCATCGGGCAGAGATCAAGCGGGGCCGGGGCGGGGTCGACTAAACGACAGATTCTGTCGCATTGCGAACGGAAAAGGCCTCGCCCCTTGACTAGAACGGTGTCGTGGTCTAGTGAAGCGACCGCAACGGCACGGAACCGCGGGTTTCGCAGCCGTCCCTCCCCGCCGCGACGGCCCGGTTGACTTCGGAACCGCCGCGGATTGCACAGACCAGAATTCACAACCCGGTAACGCCGCCGCACGACGGCCAGCACGACTCGCAAGAGGCTCCCCCCCGAGACCTCGTGCCTGTCGGGCCACCGGGCCACCCCAGGGGAGCAACAGCCGGAGGACGCCAGCATGTCGTACAAGGATTTCATCAATCAAATCGCCGCCCGCAACCCAGGCCAGCCCGAGTTCATGCAGGCCGTGGAAGAAGTCGTCGAGACCGTCTGGGACGTCTACGAGGCCAACCCCCGCTTCAAGAAGGCCAACATCCTCGCGCGCGTCATCGAGCCCGAGGCCGTGCACACCTTCCGGGTCGCGTGGGTCAACGACAAGGGCGAGGTCGAGGTCAACCGCGGCTACCGCATCCAGTACAACAGCGCGATCGGCCCGTACAAGGGCGGCCTGCGCTTCCACCCCAGCGTCAACCTGTCGATCCTCAAGTTCTTGGGATTCGAGCAGATCTTCAAGAACGCCCTGACCACCCTGCCCATGGGCGGCGGCAAGGGCGGCGCGGACTTCGACGCGCGCGGTCGCTCGGACAACGAGATCATGCGCTTCTGCCAGGCCTTCATGACCGAGCTCTACCGCTACATCGGCCCGGACACGGACGTGCCCGCGGGTGACATCGGCGTGGGCGGCCGCGAGATCGGCTACATGTTCGGCCAGTACAAGAAGATCACTCGCGAGTTCAGCGGCGTGCTGACCGGCAAGGGCTTGGGTTGGGGCGGCAGCCTGATGCGTCCCGAGGCGACCGGCTTTGGCTGCACCTACTTCGCGCAGGCGATGCTGGGCACCCGCGGCGACTCGTTCAAGGGCAAGACCGTGGCGGTCTCCGGCTTCGGCAACGTGGCCTGGGGCGCGGCGATCAAGGTCACCGAGCTGGGCGGCAAGGTCGTCACGCTGTCGGGCCCCGACGGCTACATCCATGACGCCGCCGGCCTGAACGCCGAGAAGATCGAGTACATGCTCGAGATGCGCGCGTCGAACAACGACCGGGTCGAGGACTTCGCCAAGAAGTTCGGCGTGCCCTTCTTCGCCGGCAAGCGCCCGTGGGAGGTCAAGGTCGACGTGGCCCTGCCCTGCGCGACGCAGAACGAGCTTGGCGCGGACGACGCCCGCACGCTGGTCAAGAACGGCTGCATCTGCGTGGCGGAAGGCGCCAACATGCCGTCGACGCTTGAGGCCACCAAGATTCTGCAAGAGAACGGCGTCCTGTTCGCCCCCGGCAAGGCGTCGAACGCTGGCGGCGTGGCCACCTCGGGTCTCGAGATGAGCCAGAACAGCATGCGCCTGCGCTGGACGGCCGAAGAGGTCGACCAGAAGCTGCAGCACATCATGAACGAGATCCACTCCGCCTGCGTGCAGTACGGCAAGGGTCCCGACGGCAAGATCAACTACGTCAAGGGCGCGAACATTGCCGGCTTCCTGCGGGTCGCCAACGCGATGCTTGACCAAGGCGTCGTGTAGTCGTCAGGTTCAGGTAGACAGAAACGCGCACCGCCCGGGTCGCCCCTTTCGAGGGATGGCCCGGGCGGTCGTGTTTTTGGGGCGCGCCGTCAGACAGGAACGCCGGATCGGCGGCACCTTGTCGATCGATGGTTGCGGTCCTTACAAATCATGGGCTTACGTAACGCGGAGGCGGGCGGTCGGCCTCTCCGATCTACCCACC
>CAJBNH010000081.1 GCA_903955385.1 uncultured Myxococcales bacterium
GGCAGGCGCAGTTGCGTCCCTGGGCGGGCCTGCACCGACAAGACTCATCCACACAGGAGCCCCACCATGTCCAAGCTGTTCCCCACCAATGAGAACGCCATCGAACGCGTGTTGCGGGTTGCCATCGGCGCAGGTCTTCTGGCGATCGTGTTCGTCGGCCCCCAAACGCCTTGGGGGCTGGTGGGCATCGTGCCGCTGGCGACGGGCCTGATCGGCAGCTGCCCGCTGTACACGGCGTTCGGCTTTCGCACGAACAAGTAGCGGTTCTGACGCGAGAAGCGCCGAGGACTAGTGCGCGCCCTTGCGCAGCAGCACGGCCGGCAGCGTCTTGAACAGGATCGACAGATCGTCCGTCAAGCGGTGGTGGGCGATGTAGTCCAGGTCCAGGAAAGCCCGCTCGGGATAGCGCACGTTGCTTCGCCCGGACACCTGCCAGTAGCCCGTCACGCCCGGTCGTACCGACAGGAACAGGTCGGCATACGGTCGGTAGTGGTCGATCTCCGCCGGCACGATGGGGCGCGGGCCGACCAGGGACATCTCGCCCACCCACACGTTCCACAGCTGCGGCAGCTCGTCCAAACTGGACTTGCGCAGGAAACGCCCGAGCCGTGACACGCGCGGGTCCTCCTGCTCGGGCAGCTTGAAGTCGTTCGCCACGTAGCGTTGGTACAGCGCCTCGTCCGCGCGCAGCAGCGCCTCGGCGTTGACCCGCATCGTACGGAACTTGTGGATCTTGAACAGTTGTCCGCCGCGGGCCAGCCGATCCTGATGGAACAGCGCGGGGCCCGGGTCCAGCACCTTCAGCAGGACGGCGACGACCAGAAACAGCGGCGACAGCACCACCAGCGCCACACCCGCCACAACCGCATCCAGCACCCGCTTGGCACCCGCAGACACAGGGTCACGCGGCATCGGGCCATACGACACCATCGGAATCCCGGCGAACTCTGTCACTCGGCCGCTGACGCCGTGGGGCCCGGCCTGCAACGTAGCGACAAAGCTGACGATTCGTCCGCGCTCGATCAGCGTCTGTGCCGTCGGCGCCAGCTCGGCCAGCTGTCGGGCGCTGCCGACGATGAACACTTCGTCGACCGGTCGTTCCACCAGCACCCGGTCCAACTCGCTGAAGCGCCCAAGGACCGGCTGGCCACCGACTTCCTGCGCGGTCTCGTCATCCGGTATCAGGACGCCGACGGTGGGGCGCCCCAACCCATCGTCATCGGCGGACAACACCTGAGTGAACCACGACGCCGGCTGACCGCTGCCGATCACCAGGGCGTGGCGGCGCACCGTCTGGCTGGCCATCAGGCGACGCAACACCCGACTCAGGAACAGGTCCTTGGCCATCAGCGCAACGAAGCCGATCGCGAAGTAGTAGCCGAAGTAGAGGCGACTGACCGTTTCGAACTTCAGCAGGAACACCACCGCCGACGTCGCGAGCACGGCCCAGCCGAGTCCCCGCGTGTGGTGGCCGAAGATGCGCCACCACGACCCGCGATGCACGCGCATGTAGCGGCGTCGACCCCGCAGCCCCCAGATCCACGAGCCCATGCTGACGATCAGCAGCACGGCGTAGACGGCGCGCTCTTCGGCCAGCGGGGCCCATGGCGTCGACGGAATCGAGTGCAGCAGTGGCAGATGGTCGTGCCATTCGCGACCGAAGTAGGCGAGGACAAAGGCGATCAAGATGCCCAAAACGTCGAGTACGGCGTAGAGGCCTCGCAAGGTCCGGGCGCGTTCCAAGTACATGGGCGGGGGCTCCGTCGAGCGGCGGGTGCGCGCAGTGCGCGGTGCCGAGGACGCGGAGATTACCATGGGTTTGCTTGGCTTCGAAATTGCCGCGCGCCCCATGCGCGACTACCCTCGCCCTTGCCCGCGCGTCGGGCGGCGGACCTTGCCCATGCCCTCGTTGCTCGCTCACGGCCCGCTCTGGCTGGCCTCTCTGGCCGTTGCGTTGCTGGTCACGGGGGCGTTTACCGGATTCGTCGCAGGCATGCTGGGCGTGGGTGGCGGCATCGTCATGGTGCCGTTCCTCCTGCAATTGTTCGCATTTCTTGGCGTTGACGAGTCCATCCGCATGCATCTGGTGCTGGGGACCTCTCTGGCGAGCATCCTGCCCACGGCGATCACCTCGGGCCGGGCGCACGCGCGGCGCGGTGCCGTGGACAAGCTGACCTTGGGGCACTGGGCGCCGTCGCTGCTGATCGGCTCGGCGTTGGGGACGCTGGTGGCCGGGCAGGCTCGCGGGTCGGTGCTGACGATCGGGTTTGGGGTGCTGGCCACCGGCATCGCGATCGACCTGCTGCGCAAGCGCACCGACGCCGTGAAGGCCTCGCGTGAACAGGGCAACCCTGAGCGCACCCGGTCGCGGCCGTGGCTGCAGCGGGTCCTCGCGTTGGGCGTGGGCGGCCTCTCTGCGTTGCTGGGCGTGGGCGGCGGGGCGATCAGTGTGCCGCTTCTGATCGCCTTTGGTCATCCGACCTTGCGTGCCGTCGGGACCGCGGGCGTGTTCGGCGTGTTCGTGGCGCTGCCCGCCGCCATCGGCTACGCATGGACCGGCTGGGGCAACCCGCTGCTGCCGCCCGGGTCGGTGGGCTACGTGCACTTGTTGGGGGTGGCGCTGCTGACGCCGATGACGGTGCTGTTCGCGCCGATCGGGGTCGCCACGGCGCACCGCGTCAGCACGGTCGCCTTGCGAAGGATCTTCGCGGCGTTCCTGCTGATCACGGCGGCCAGGATGTTGGCGGGTCTGGTGTAGACGCGGGCTTGGGTCGCGCGGAGGACTAGTCCTCTTCGTCTTCGATCTTGCGGGTCGACGCGGCGATGATCTTCTCCTGCAGGTGCGCCGGGACCTCTTCGAAGCCCCCAGCTTCCCACACGAATGTGCCGCGGCCTTGGGTCATCGCGCGCAGCACGGGGGCGTAATTCTGCACCTCGGCCAGCGGGACGGCAGCGGTCACGACCGCGCGCGCGCCGTACTCGGTGTTCGACACGCGGCCGCGGCGCGAGGTGATGTCGCCCATCACGTCGCCCACGTTCACTTCCGGCACGCTGATGGTCATGCGGACGATGGGCTCGAGCAACAGCGGGTGGCACTTGAGGAAGCCGCCCTTGAAGCCCTTGGAGCCGGCCATCTTGAACGCGGCTTCCGACGAGTCGACGTCGTGGTACTTGCCGTCGAACACGGTCACCCGCACGTTGGTCACCGGGTAGCCGGCCAACGGACCGTGGTCCATTGCGTCGACCACGCCCTTCTCGACCGCGGGGATGAAGTTGCGCGGAATCGAGCCGCCGACGATCGCGTCGACGAATTCGAAGACCTTCTCGCTGTTCGGCTCGATCTTCAGCCACGCGACGGCGAACTGGCCGCGACCGCCCGTCTGCTTCTTGTGCTTGCCTTCGATCTCGGTCGTGCCGCGGATGGTCTCGCGGTACGGCACGGGCGGCAGCGACAGCTCGACCTCGGTGCCGTACTTGCGCTTGAGGCGAACGACCTGCATCTCGACGTGCGCCGGGTTGCCACCGGACAGCGTAAGCTCCTTGGAGAGCTCGTCGTTGCCCAAGCGCAGGCACGGGTCTTCCTCAGTCAGGCGCCGCATGCCCTCGCGGACCTTGCCTTCGTCGCTCTTGGTGGCGGGGCGGATGATGAAGGTGCTCATCGCGGGCGGGAACGCCGGGAACTCAAGCTTCACCGACGCGGTCTTGTCGCACAGCGTGTTGCCCGTGTGGGTGTCCTTCAGCTTGGTGACCGCGACGACGTCGCCGACCGTGGCCGCCTGGCAGTCCTTCAGCTTCTTGCCCTCGAGCCAGTACAGACCGCCGACGCGCTCGCTGTGGCCCAGCGTTGCGTTGCGCACCTCGCACTCAGGCGTCAGCGTGCCGCGCATGATGCGCAGGACGTTGATGGTGCCCGCATAGGGGTCGATCAGCGTCTTGACGACCAGCGCCGCGAAGGGGCCGTTCGGGTCGGCCGGCACGTCGCCGCCTTCCACCGTCATGCGGGCCGGGCGATCCAGGGGCGACGGCAGCACCGAGCCAACCTCGAGCAGTCGCTGCACACCCCGATTCGCGGTGGCGCAGCCGTACAGCATCGGCACCAGCTTGCCAGAGCGGATGCCCTTCTCGACGCCGCGGAAGACCTCTTCCGTCGTCAGCTCGCCAGCCTCGAAGTACTTCTCGAGCAGGGAGTCATCGCCCTCTGCCGCGCACTCGACGAGCTCCAGATACGCGGTATCGACCTCGGCCACCAGATCCGCGGGGACGGGACCCTTGTCGGTCTTGCCGCTGCCGTCGGTCTTGAAGAAGTGGGCCTCCTTGCGGAGCAGGTCGACGATGCCCTTGAACTGATCTTCCTTGCCGATCGGCACCTGCAGCGGCACCGGGCGGACGTTGAGGATCTCCTTGATCTCCTTGACGGTCTTCTCCGGATTCGCGCGCTCGCGGTCCATCTTGTTGATGAAGATGACACGGGGCAGACCCAACTCGACTGCTGTGTTCCAGTTGCGCTCTGTCTCGACTTCGACGCCGTCGACCGCCGACACGACCAACACGACGGAATCCGCCGCCGCCATCGCGGCACGGGGCTCGTGCGCGAAGCTGCCGTCTCCGGGGGTGTCGATGACGTGATAGCGCCGACCTGAGAAGTTCAAGGTAGCGAATGTGGTGGCGATGGAGCCACCGCGATCCTGCTCTTCAGGTTCGAAGTCGAACGTGCTGGACCGCGTATCCACGGAACCCTGCCGGGGCGTGACGCCGCCGTTGAAGAGCATGGCTTCGCCAAGGCTGGTCTTGCCGGAACCTTGGTGGCCGATGAGAGCGAGGGTGCGGATGACGGCCGGGTCTACGTCTTTCATAAGCGATTGCCTCCACTTATCTGACAACTGCGGACCGCCCGCGGGCGCGGGTAGGGCGGCATGATAGATGCGATGCAAGCGGCTTCCAAGGGGGCGGGAACACGTTCGGTTGCGCCCCTTGTCGCGGTCCTGTACCGTCGCCCGGCAACCCAAGCAGCCGGAGGCGAAGATGGCCAAGGACGACGTACCGACGATGGCAATCTTCTGTGATTTCGAAAATGTGGCGCTTGGGGTGCGCGACGTCCGCGGCCAGTCCAAGTTCGACATCCACAAGGTGCTCGAGCGGCTATTGTCGCGCGGAACGATCGTGGTCAAGAAGGCGTATGCCGACTGGGAGCGCTACCGCGAGTACAAAAAGGAGATGCATCGCGCCAACTTCGAGTTGATCGAGGTCCCGGTGCTGTCGCAATCCGGCAAAAACTCAGCCGACATCCGCATGGTCGTGGACGCTTTGGACCTCTGTTACACCAAAGAGCACGTCAGCACTTTCGTGTTGGTCAGCGGCGACAGCGACTTCTCGCCCTTGGTCTCCAAGCTGCGCGAGAACAACAAAAAGGTGGTCGGCGTCGGCGTGCGCAACTCGACCAGCGACCTGCTGGTGTCGAATTGCGACGAGTTCATTTTTTACGACGACCTGATCGCCGACGCGCCGCGCGCCAAGAAGGCGGCGGCCAGGCCCCGCGACAAGGACGCCAAGTCTGAGTCCACCGTGTCCGCACCGACCGCCGTTGCCGTCGCCGTGACGTCGACGGTCGCCTCGCCGCGTTCTGGCGGTCGCCGCTCTGACGTGTCTGAGTCCGTCGACGCCGAGGCTGCCCCCGCTGCCTCAGGACGGTCCGGCAAGGGCAGCAAGGGCAAGACGACCCAAAGCAAGAAAGCGCAGATCGAATTCACCGCGCTGGCCCCCGCCCCAGCGGTTGCCGAACCTGTGGAAGGGGCTCCCGCAGGCGATCCGATGGAGCTTGTGCTGGAGACGCTCGACGATATTTTCGCCGACCGCAGCGACACCGAGGTTGTCTGGGCGTCGATGCTCAAGCAGAGCCTCAAGCGCCGTCGACCCGAGTTCAACGAAAAACGACACGGTTTCCGCACCTTCGGCCACATGCTGGAAACAGCGGCGGAAAAGGGTCTGCTCGACATCGAAAAGGATGCCAAGAGCGGCAACTACCGGATTCTGGGCTTCGGGCCGAACGGCTGACCTGCGTCGACCGCCGTTCCCCCCGCATCCGTCCCCGTCCGTTCGCCAACAGGAGGTCCCGTGACCCGCAGTAACCCTTGGATCGCTCTGCTGGTCGGCGCACTGGTTGCGTTCGCCGCGTGCGAGGTCTCCACCGACCCGGTCGCGACCACGCCGCCCCCCGACTGTACCGCTGGCGGCGACACGCCCGTCTGCCCCGGCGCCCAGTGGCCGACGTGGCAGCTGGCCGACTTCCAGCCGCTCAGTGCGAAATTCCAGCAGACGTACGGACTTCAGACGTTTCAGGGCAAGGCGGTGCTGGTGGCCCTCTTCTCTGCGAGTTGAGGCTACTGCCTCTCCCAGGCTGGGAGACTCGACACGCTGCAGAAAGAGTTCGACACCAACGGAACGCCTGTCCAGATCGTCGCCATCAACCAGGCCAAGCTCGAGCTGTTTCAGCACTTGATGAGCGATGTTGCCGCCTATCCGCTGTTCCAGGACACCACCGAAGTCAACGCGTGGGCGCAGCAGGGCGGTGGCAAGGACGACTTCTTCGTGTACGACCGTCAGGGGCGGCTGCAGGTCTGGCTTCCCGCCAACGGTACCGTCGACACCGACCTGTCGGTTCCGGCGAACGTAGAGAACCTGCGCAAGCTGCTGCAGGAAGCAGCCAAGGCACCCTGACCTCGGCCAGGATGAAGCCCTCGTGACCATGCCCTCGTCTTCCGCGCCCCCGACCCTCCCTCCCGCCGACCTCGCCCTGCGCCGCGCCGCGCTGACCGCGGCCGCCGCCAGCGCGTTCCTTGCCCCTTTCACCGGGTCGTCGATCAACGTCGCCCTGCCGACACTTGGAGCCGACTTCGGCTTGGACGCGGTCGACCTGAACTGGGTGGCGACCGTTTACCTGCTCGCCACCGCCATCTTTCTGGTCCCGATGGGTCGCCTGGCCGACATCTACGGGCGCAAGCGGGTGTTTGCGTTGGGCGTCGCGATCTTCACGCTGGCTTCCGGCGCGTGTGCTCTGGCACCCAACGGTCCCACGCTGATCGCCTTGCGCGTTGTGCAAGGTATCGGATCGGCGATGAATTTCGGCACCGGTCTCGCCATTCTCTCCTCGGTCTTTCCGGCGGGCGAGCGGGGCAAGGTGCTGGGCATCACCGTCTTCTTCACCTACTTGGGTCTCGTTGCCGGTCCGGTGGTGGGCGGCTTGCTGACGCAGCATCTGGGGTGGCGCGCGGTGTTTCTGGTCGTCGTGCCGTTTGGGGCCCTTGCGTACAGTCTGGTGCAGTTTCGGCTGCACGGGGACTGGGCGGGGGCGCGCGGTGAGCCTTTCGACAAGACCGGGGCGCTGCTGTACGGCGTGACGCTGCTGCTGGGCATGTTGGGGCTGGCGCGCGTGCCGCAGCTGCTGGGCTTTGCGGGGATGGGACTGTCGGCTTTGGCGCTGGTGGTGTTCGTCTGGTGGGTCGGGCGTACGGCAAGTCCGGTGTTGGACCTGCGGCTGTTCCGCGAGAATCGGGTGTTCGCGCTCTCCAACCTTGCGGCCTTCATCCACTACGCGGCCACGTTCGGGGCGGGCTTCTTCCTCAGCCTGTACCTGCAGTACGTCCGCGGCATGGGACCGCAGGATGCAGGCCTGGTCATGCTGCCGCAGCCGATCGTCATGGCCCTGTGCTCGCCGTTTGCCGGCCGACTGTCGGACAAGGTCGAGCCGCGACTGGTGGCGACCAGCGGCATGCTCCTGACGGCGGTGGGCTTGGCCATGCTCACCACCTTGAGCTCCGAAACCTCGATGCCGTTCCTGATGACCTGTCTGGCGCTGTTGGGAGGCGGTTTTGCGCTGTTCTCGTCGCCCAATTCGAACGCGGTGATGAGCTCGGTCGACCCCCGCTCGCTGGGTCTTGCGTCGGCGCTGCTGGGCACGATGCGGTTGGTCGGGCAGATGGTCAGCATGGGGCTTGCGATGTTCGTGGTGTCGACCTTTGTGGGTGCGGTGAAGATTGCCCCGCAGCATCACGATCAGCTGTTGCAGGCCACGCACGTTGCCTTCCTCGTGATGACCGTGATGTCGCTGGTCGGCATGGCGGCGTCGATGGCGCGAGGGCGGATGCACGCAGGTCCGGACGACCTCTCGCGATCGTGATCGTGCGAGGCGGACCTTTGCGTTCCGGCGCGTCTGCGGTCATTCTCCCGCCTCCCCGTTCGGCCGCCCGCGGAGGTGCCCTTGAATTCCCGTTCGCTTCTTCAGCTGTGGCTCTTGCTTGCCCTGACGTCGACCGTAGCGACCCGCTCGGCGTTCGCCAACTCCATGGAACTGTTCGGTGGTTCTGCTCGCGCCGCGTCGATGGGCTCGGCCGTCTCGGCTTGGGCCGACGATTACACAGCGCTGTGGCACAACCCGGCTGGCCTCGCGCTGTCGCAGCCGCACATGGCCGTGGGCATGGCGCTCGCGTTCGATCAGGTAGGCATTCGGCTCAAGCCCCGACCCGCGGGCTATGACCTGCCGGATCTCGGCAACGACTCGGCGACCGTTCCTACCTCGAAACTGCTCGCGGGGAGAAGCGATACAACCGGCATTCCAGATAGTTACGACTTTCGCTTGGGGGCCGTCGGCTCGCTGGGGCTGGACAAGTTGCGGTTCGGCGTGGCCCTTTCCCTGCCGATGACGCGCCTGGGGATGCAGCGCACCCGCTTTGCCGACGAGCGCGAGCAATACGTGTCCAACCGTCTGGACTTCGAGCTGCTGGGCAGCCGGTCGCAGCACCAAGTGATCCTGCTGGGCGTCGGCTATCCAGTGCTGTCGTGGCTGTCTCTGGGGGGCGGCTTCTCGATCCTGCCGTCGGGGCACGCCAGTAGCTCCGTCTACCTGAACGACCCGGTCGACCAGGCCAACGCTAGACTCGCGGTCGACAACGAGCAGGTGGGGCGCATGGCTCCGCACCTTGGCGCGCTGGTGCATGGCGAGAAGTGGCGCGCGGGTCTGGCGTGGCGCAGTGCCAGCTACTTTCCGATGGTTCTGCAAAACAGCATCCAGATCAACGGCTTTCAGACCGACCCTGACAGCTTCCCCATCCGTCAGGACGTCACGTTGCGGATGAACTACAGCCCGGACCAGCTGGCGCTGGGCGGTGCGGTGTGGCTGGGACCGACGACGGTGGTGGCCGAGGCGATGTGGTCGCGCTGGAGCGGCTACGTCGACACGCAAAATGAGCCTGCGGGCTTCAACGACACGCTGAGTCTTCGCGCCGGACTGGAGCACCGTGCCGACAGCGACCGACGTCTCAGGGTGGGGTTGCAGTGGGAGCCTTCCCCCGTGCCCGAGCAAACCGGCCGAACGAATTACGTCGACAATTCAAGGATCGTCGCCACGACAGGCGCCACCCACGGTCTCGAGTTGTTTGGCCGCGCGCTGGAGGTCGACTGGTACGTCCAAGTGCACCACCTGCTGCCGCGTGACACGAACAAAGCCCAGACCTCGCCTGCACCTGCCTGTGGCGCCGACGTCACCGTCGTGTGCGACGAGATCCCCGACGACACCGTCAACCCAACGACGGGTCAGAAGGTCGCGGAATACCAGGGCCTGCAGACCGGCAACCCCGGCTTTCCCGGCTGGACCTCGTGGGGTGACCTGCTCGCCGTGGGCGTTGACATGCGCTGGAGGTTTTGATCCATGCCTTTGAAAAGCCTTCGCTTCCTGCTTCCCCTCGTCGCAGTCGCAGTCGCAGTGGCAGTGGCTTGCGAGCCAGCCGCCGAGCCTGCCGAGTTCGCCGATCAGGTGTTCGACACGGTGGACGCCACGGCCGACACGCTGCCAGGCGACGCGACCGCCACGGGCGACCCGTCGACGACGATGGCGGGCACCTGGGCGCTGGCCACCGACTGGTCCGCGTGCGTGGCCGTCGCCGATGCCCGGTTCGAGCTGCGCAGCTACAAGATCCTGCGCGTCCAAATCGAGCAGAGCGGCCACCAGCTGCACGAGACCCGAACGCTGTGCAGCGCCACGAGCACGCAGTTGCTGGGGCAGGCGACGGTGTTCCCCACCGCGCTGTTGCAGGCCGTAGGGCCGCTGCAGGTCGACGCGACCGTCATCGCGAGCGGCGCCTCGACGGCGTACGAGAGCTCTGCCGAGATCCAGTTGTACGGCGTCAAGCTCAACCAGCCCTTCGCCGACCCGATGCCCGATCACGCCGGCGACCCGCAGGTGTTCGACACCGACGGCGACGGCAAGCCAGGGGCCACGCTGCTGATCGGCAAGCTGTGCCAGATCTACGTGGCGATCCGGGCGGTTTCGTCGCTGCAGGGGATGTGGGTGGGGCCCGGTCGCTTCGAGGGTGCCGGCCTGCACGACGTGGACCAGATCACGCTGGGCGGTTCGAGCGCGTTCTGCGAGCAAGCGTTTCCCACGTACCCCAACCAGCCCCACAGCGGCTTTGCGCTGCAGCGGGTCGACCAGGGCGGGCTGGACTTGGACGCGGACAAGGACGGCGACGTCAGCTGCGCCGAGATCGTCAGCGCGCAGGCGAAGATCGTGACGTGGAAGAAGGCGGACGACTCGCGGTGCAAGGGGTTCTAGAACCCCAGACGACGTCTACTGATTCACCCAAATCATCGCGCCGACCGACTGGTCGTCGTCGTAGGTTCGCGTCGGGTTGGCCGGGTTCAGGTCAAAGCCCCAGCGCGCCGACGGGCCGTCGAGCCAGATCGACCACTTGCGAAAGGCGATGCCCAGGCCCGACGCAAGGTCGAACACGCCCATGTCGCTGACCTGGCCCAACCCCGCGGAGTTCTTGCCGATCGACGCCGTTCCGGTGCCGCGCAGGAACAGCGACTTGGTCCCCACGGCAATGTCGGGTCCCGTGTAGGCGGTCGGCGGCACCTGGCCGGTGCACGAGTCGCACCAGCGCAGCAAGTCGCGCTTGAGATAGAGGAATTCCATCTCGATGCCGCCGTCGCTGTCGCCGTCGTCGTCGAAGTCCGCTTCGGTCTGCGTCACTTGCGGCATCGACCCGGTGACATCGAGCACGACGACCGCGTGCCGGTCCAGGTCGGTGCGCGTCGTGCCGATGCCCTTCTGCACCGACGCCTTGACCTGGCTGCTCTTGCAGTGGGGCATCGCGTAAAGCCGCTTGCCGTCTGGCGACGACCCAAACGACCCGGGCAGCAGGCCGAAGCCGGTGGTCTCGATCTGGGTCAGGAACTTGCCCTCGACGTCCAGAACCTCGATGCCCTTGTCGCTGCCGACCAGGAGTCGCGGCGTGGCCCCCACCGGCACGGCAGCGAAGGCGGGCGGCCACGCGTTGGTCGAGCCGCACTTCTCGTTGGCCGTTCCCGCTGAGGTTGCCGTGCGCTTCTCGAAGTCCACCTTGCCATCCGGGCTGATGGGCACCCGGTACACCGCCGTCTGGGCGCTCTTGCCGGCGATCTTGGCCTCGTCCGTCAGCTGGCCGGACCACGACGGTTCCATCAGCAGCAGGTGCTGGCCGATCGCCGCCACGCCGCGGAAGATCCGCTTGGTGCTCAGGAATTCGCTCTTCTTCTTGTCGTACGTCTCGATGATCTTGCCCGCGCCCGTGGCATCCAGTTCGACCACCATCAGGGCATACGCCCCCGTCGTCGTCAGCGCGCCGGCACCCTTGAAGTCGATCAGGTACAACCGGGTCTTGTCGCCGTCGAACAGAGCCGCGCCGCGGCAGGGCCAGGGCAGCGACTCGGCGCCCGGGCTCAGGCAGCTGCCGTCGGCGCAGTCGGGGTGGGGAATGTAGACCGACCCGCTGGCAAACTTGTTCGTCGCCAGGTCATACGTGAACACCCGAGCGCCCTTGCCGCCCGCGCCCATCACGTGCAGCGACGAACCCTGACCGCGCACGAAGCCGCACAGGTCGCCCGCGAACGGCTTGCCGTCGACCAGGGGCGCCACCCCCGCACCCACACTGTAGGTCGCCAAGTCCACGGACTTGATGTGGTTGCGAAAGCCGCCCTCGCCCGACGTCGCCAGAACCACCCGTCCGGCCTCGGGGGCGACCGGAAATGCCGGCGTCGACACCAGCAAGTGCCCCAGCACCACCACGCCCATGTCGGCCGGCGCGGCGTCGGACAGCGTGACGGCGGTGGTGCCCGTTAGCGGATTCTTGCCCTCCGACGGCTTGGGGTCGGCGCCGGCGGCCTGCAATGTGTCGAAAGGACCAAAGGATCCCGTCTGGTCGGCGGCGTCGCCGTAGTCCTGGCTGTACTTCGAGTCGAGCGCCACGCGGGCGAAGTAGCTGCCCGACGGAAGACCGCCCACCAACAACGGAATCGTAGAGCCAGACGCCAGCAGCGCGTCGGTCTTGACCTTGTCGGACCACACGACCTTCAAGCAGTTCGCGTCCTCGCACAGTTGTACGTACAGGTTGCCGCGCACCAGCTTCGACCCCGAGGTCAGGTAGCTGCGCAGCGACGACACGACCTGATTCGGAAAGTCTTTCGCGATGCGGACTTCCGCCTTCAGCTGGGCGGCACCCACCGGGTTCACCACATCGGCGCTCAGGCCCACATCGGCCTGCTCGGGGGCAACATCCACCGGCACGTCTTGCACCGTGTCGGTCACTTCCGTCACGTCAAAGGGCACGTAGGCCGTGGTCGGAGCCACCTCGCAGCCTGCCAGCACGGTCACCGCCAAGGAGCAAAGGGTCACCAACGGAAAGCGCAGGGTCATCGGGAACTCCTCAACGGGCAGGGCAGGGTTGCGGTCAGGCGGGCGCTCGCGTCGTGGCGCCATCCTGACGATCCAGCCAGCAGAATTCGTCGGGTTGCACCAGTCGCTCGTGCAGGCCGCCGCCGCCGCAGACCTCGAACCACGAGCAGTCTTCGCAGGGTCCGGTCTTGCGCCACGCCATGTCGCGGTGTTGCTTGAACTCGGTGCGCCAGATCTCGGAGAAGCGCCGTTCGAGCGCCGAGCCCTGGGCCATCGAGCGCGGCAGCGACGGGCACGCGCTGACCTGACCGTCGGCCAGGATCGACGCCACGCACAACCCGGCGAAACACTGCGAGTCACCCGGGCGAATCTTCAGCTCGCGCTGCACGCCGAGAAAGCCGCCGCAGGAGAAACGCACGTCGAATTTCTCTTTGTTCTTCTTGATCTCTGCGCGTCGTGTCTCCAGAAAGTCGAACAGCTGGCGCACCTGCGGCGGCTCGAGCCACAGGTCGGGCCCGTCCAACTCGGCGCGGCCCATGCGGTCGATCGTGATCAGCCGCTGCATCGTCGCGCCCGCTGCGCGCACGGCCTTCTCGATCTCGCGCAGGTGATCCAGATGCACCGGGCGCACGCAGGTGATGGCCTCGACGCGCCGAAAGCCGATCGCCCGCGCCGCCGCGATGCCGTCCAACGCCTTGCGCCACGAGCCCTTGCCGCGCACCGCCTCGTGCTCGTCTTCCAACCCGTCGATGCTGACGCAGATGGTCCGCATCCCCGCGTCCCACAGCGCCTGGGCCTTCTCGCGGTCCAGCAGCGTGCCGTTGGTGACGA
Organism: uncultured Myxococcales bacterium; assembly: GCA_903955385.1. Lineage (GTDB taxonomy): Bacteria > Myxococcota_A > UBA9042 > UBA9042 > UBA9042 > CAJBNH01. Next base: position 13,535 of record CAJBNH010000081.1, read on the forward strand.
TGCAGCTGCGCATCCCCAGCGACGTCATGTGCGCGACGACCTCGAACAGGTCCTTGCGCAGCAGGGGCTCGCCGCCCGTGACCGACACGAAGATGCGCTTGGCGTTGAAGTCTTGCGCGATGGTGTCGAGGATCGCTTTGACTTCAGCCGTTTCCAGCTCGCGCACCGGCGACTTGCCCTCGCAGCTCGACCCGCAGTGGCGGCAGCGCAGGTTGCAGCGCAGCGTCGCCTCCCAGAACAGGTACGTCATGTCGGGCTTGGTGAAGAGGCGCCCGCGGCGGGCAGCGTCGCGGCGCACGGCGACCAGCTTGGGCAGGTCCATCAGGCCGACGTCGCCGGCGCTTTTGCGGAACAGGGACATGGCGCTCCGTGGTGTGGGACCGGCCGTCGCGCGGGGCGTCGCCCGTCCGGGGGCAACCGGCGTGTGGGGGTCAACCGGCGTCGACCGGGCCGCCGTACTTTACCGCGGGGCCGGTGTCGATCGTGTCATTGGCGTCGTGATCGACGTCTTCGCTCGTGTCGAACGGGCCGCCGTACATCGGAGCAATCTCAGGACCTTGCGAACCGTCGTCGGCGTCCACGTCCATCGGACCGCCGTACTTCGTCGCGATCTCGATGTCCTCGGTCGTGTCGGCGGGGCCACCGTACTTGGTGGCGACGTCAGAGGCGCCTGCGTCTTCGTCGATGTCCATCGGACCACCGTACTTGGTGGCGACGTCGGTAGCGCCTGCGTCTTCGTCGATGTCCATCGGACCGCCGTACTTGGTGGCGGTCTCGGATGCCGTGTCGGCCTCCGCGTCAGAAAGGGTGTCGGGTGGCCCGCCGTACTTGGCCGTGTTGTCGGCGGAAGGGTCGGCGGGTGTCTCGCACCCCGGCAACGCCGCCAGCGCCGCACCGCCGGTAGCGACCACCCACAACCCTGCTGCCTTGTTCAAGAAATCGACCAGGAACGAGCGTCGTGAAGTCGTGACGGAAGCCATGGGGTCCGCCTCCTTGCGTCTGCCGGCAGGTCGCGCGCCGAGAGGGGGACGGGCGCGGTCTGCTCGATGGAATCCCTTCAACTGCCGATCCAGTGTGCGCACACGTGTTGGACTGTAGCGCTTGGGTTGCGGGGGGACAAGGACTTGGACGGTCCGGCATCGGGGGGGGCATTTCCATCCGCCCGCGCCGCCGCTACCTTTGCGCCATGACCGACACGTCCACGCACCTCCGCACCGCCTGCAACCGCGACTGCCCCGACGTCTGCGGCATCCTCGCCACGGTCCGCGACGGCCGCGTCACGCGCTTGCAGGGCGACCCCGACCACCCCGTCACGCGCGGCTTTCTGTGCCACCGGACCAGCCGGTTCCTCGACCGCCAGTACAGCCCCGACCGCCTGACCACGCCCCTGATGCGCGACGGTGACGGCTTTCGACCCATCGGCTGGGACGAGGCGCTGGACCGCATCGCCCGTCAAATGTGCGCCATCCGTGCAGAATCCGGTCCAGGCGCGATCCTGCACTACCGCAGCGGCGGGTCGCTGGGTCTGATGAAGCACGTGACGGACGCGCTGTTCGAGCGGTTCGGTCCGGTGACGTTGAAGTCGGGCGACATCTGCTCTGGCGCAGGCGACGCGGCGCAGTTGGCGGATTTCGGGGTCGAGGACAGTCACGATCTCGAGGACCTGCGCAACGCCAGGACGATCCTGCTGTGGGGCAAGAACCCGCACGTGTCGAGTCCGCATCTGGTGCCGCTGCTGCGCGAGTGTCGCAAGGCAGGGGCGCGGGTCGTGCTGGTCGATCCTGTGCACCATCAGGGCGTTTCCAGTGCGGACCTGTACCTGCAGCCGCGGCCCGGAGGTGACGTGGCGCTGGGGCTGGGGGTGGCGCGCGAGCTGTTCGAAGCGGGGGCGGTCGATCCGACGTGCGAGGCGTACTGCCTGAATCTGCAGGTGTTTCGGCGCACGGCGCTGGGCCGGTCGACGGCCCACTGGGCCGAGCTGGCGGGCGTCCGTGTCGACGAGGTTCGTGCGCTGGCCCAAGCCTATGCCCAAGGGCCGTCAGCGATTCTGGTCGGTTGGGGCACGCAGCGGCGCGGCAACGGCTCGGCGGCGGTGCGGGTGCTCGACGCGCTGGGGGCGATCTCGGGCAATCTGGGCGTCGCTGGCGGTGGCGTGTCGTTCTACTTCCAGCGGCGGGGCGCGTTCGACCTCTCGTTTGCATCGGGCGCAGCGGCGCGGCGGCTGCCGGAAGCGCTGTTGGGTCAGGCAGTTCTGGAGGCCCGTGACCCGCCGGTGCGCGCGGTGTGGGTGACGGCTGGCAATCCCGTGGCCATGCTGCCCGACTCGCGAAAGGTCGCAGAGGCGCTGCAGACGCGCGACCTGACGGTGGTTGTCGACGCCTTCCTGACCGACACCGCCCGCTGCGCTCACTTCGTGCTGCCGACGACGACGCTGTTGGAGGAGGACGACCTGGTCGGCTCGTACGGGCACGCTTGGCTGGCCGAGGTGCGGCCGGTGGTGGCGCGACCTGAAGGTGTCCGCAGCGACTACGAGATCGCGGGAGAGCTTGCGGTGCGACTGGGGCTGCCCAACGCGCAGGAGTTTCGCCAGCCGGTCGAGGTGTGGAAGCGGCGGCTGTTGTCCCGAGTGGCAGACCACGGCGCGGGACTGGATCAGCTGCGGCAGGGGCCGGTGCGCCACCCGCTCGCTCCCAAGATCCTGTTCGAAGACAGGAAGTTCCCCACGCCGTCAGGCAAGGTCGAGCTGGTGACGGACCTGGACCCGACCCCACCGCAAGTCACGCCGCAACGACCGATGTTGCTGATGGCGTTGTCGACCGAGCGCTCCCAGGCCTCGCAGCCAGCGGGTGCGCAGGAACCCCAAGGTCCTCCGGTGGCGACCGTTCACCCCGATGCCGCCTTGGGATTCGACGACGGCGGGCTAGCCCAGGTGGTGTCGGACGTCGGCGCGATGACGGTGCGGCTGCGGTTCGACCCGAGGCAGCGGCGCGACGTGCTGGCGATGGCCAAGGGTGGTTCACTGGGCGCGGGGCGTTGTCCGAATGCGCTGGTGCCGGCTCGCCAAACGGATTGTGGAGGCGGTGCAGTCTATTACGACACCCCGGTGGCCCTGTTACCAGTGGACTGACCGGCCCTTGCCTGCAAGTTGCCGTTTCCATTTTTGCCGGTCCCGGACTACCTTTGCATTTCCCCCTGATTCCTTCCGATCCGCTGCGCGGGTCGCCTACTTGTGGTGGAGGTCGTGATGGCAGCGTGGAAGCGTGGCGTGCTGGGCGTCGCATGTGTCCTGGGCGCGCTGTGGGGGACCGTGGCCGTCGCCGCCGTGCCCGCGACGGTGTTGGTCGAGGGCGCGCTGGTCTCGACGGGCGGCGGTCCAGTGGCCGACGGCGACTACGACGTGACGTTCGCGCTGTACGACGTGGACAAGAACGGTCAGGCGCTGTGGTCTGAGGGGCCGACGAAGATCGCGGTGCAGGGTGGCCAATTCACGTACTTGCTGGGCAGCGTGACGCCGATTGACGCAACGGTGCTGGGCAAGCTGGACAAGGGCTGGCTGGAGGTGGCGGTCGCCCCCGACCCGGCGCTGCCTCGCAAGCCCTTGGCTTCCGTGCTGTTTGCCCGCAAGGCCGGTATTGCGGAGAGCCTGTCTTGCTCCGGGTGCATTGGCGCCGCGCAGCTGGACGCGCAGGTGCTTGCGCCGTTCGCCAAGGCAGCCGACCTGTCGAAGGTCGCGACCTCGGGCGCCTACGCCGACCTGTCGGGCACGCCGGACCTGTCGGGGTACGCGCAGTCCGCCAACCTTGCCAAGGTCGCGACTTCCGGCGCGTTTGCCGACCTTGCCGGTGGCCCAGACCTGACGGCCTATGCCAAGACGGCCAGCCTCGCCGATGTCGCGACGACCGGCAGCTACACCGACCTGGCGGGCACGCCCGTCCTGGCCAAGCTGGGCGCCGCGTGTGGATCTGGATTGGTGATCAAGGGGTTGAAGGAGGATGGCTCGTATGACTGCGTCAAGGCATTCGACGTCAGCCTGCTGCCCCCGGACGGACTGAACGAGATCTCCAACGGTCTGCTGACCAACCAGTTCGTCGACGACGTCAAGAGCACCAAGGTTCCCGTGGACATCCCCGACAACAACCCGGTTGGCGTGGCGAACGTGATCGCAGTGCCGGACCTGGGCGTCGCGCAAGGGCTGGACGTCACGGTCGAATTGACGAACTCCGACATCTCCAAGATCGCGGTGGAGGTCTACGATCCGGCCGGCACCAAGTACGTGCTGCACAGCAAGAGCGGCTCGGGCACCAGCCTGAAGACCACCTATCCGTCGACCACCAAGACGGTCAGCGGCGACCTGACTTCCTGGATTGGCAAGAACCCCAAGGGCAACTGGTCGCTCAACGTCATCGACACGGCGTTCCTGAACAACGGAGTTGACGGCAAGCTGTTGAATTGGAGCGTGAAGATCCAAACCCTGTCGTCGCAGAAGGTCTCATCCGTGGGCCTGCTGGTGACCGACGGCGGCCTGCAGGTCAAGCGCGCCGACAGCGCACCGGTGACGTGCAGCACCGCAACGTTCGGCTACATCTACGCCAGCCCCAAGGACAACGCGCTGTACGTCTGCAACGGTGCGAAGTTCTTCCCGTTGTGGCTGACGGTACCCCCGGGCGGCAGCCAGGACGACCCGGGCCAGAGCTGCAAGCAGATCCTGACGGTCGGGCCCGCCAGCAAGAGCGGCCTCTACTGGCTCGACCCAGACGGCGCGGGCGGCGTGGACCCGTTCCAGACCTGGTGCGAGATGAGTGCAGCTGGCGGCGGCTGGACCCTCGTCTTCAACCTCGACACCAACGATGGAACAGGGCGCTGGTACACCGACACCGACTTCTGGACCAACGCCAGCAAGCTCTTCGGCACGGCGGCCGGAGCGTTGACGGGCGACTTCAAGAGCCAAGCGTTCAACGCTCTGGTGGCCAACGAGATCATGGTCTTTGCGCACAACGAGGGCGCTCCCTTCAGCAATCCCCAGCCGTTTGCCGCGTACAGCTTGGCCGTTGCCGCGAAGAACAAGACGATGGCGCAGATCATGGCGTTTGGCGCCAACACGACCATCACCTCTGGCAGCCCGGTCCGCCAGGGCACCGTCTCCGCCACGGGCGCCTACACGCGCAACGCGGGCGACGTCTTCATCGACAACGGCCTGCCCATCCTCGTGAATTCCACCAACGCAGGCGGATCGGACGCCCAGAACACGGTTCGCATCGGCACCGACTTCGGACCGGTCTGCGGCACGGTGAGTTGCAACGGCCACAATGTGCAGGGCGGCTACGGCGGCTACCACATCCGTCCGTCCGGCGGGAACTATCCGCTGACCTATGAAGCGATGCCCAGCTTCGGCTATCACCCCGGACCGATGGGCTTCGGCGACAACTGGGTCAACAACAACGGCTGTGGCAACTCGGTGTGGAGCAACACCTGCGGTCCCGAAGTTGCACGGCCGCAGGTCGACTTCGGGATCTTCGTGCGGTAGTCGGCCCTCAGCGCCCGCGGCACCTCGTCCCATCGGCACAACCCTCTCGAAGACCGGACGTTCGCTGCCCTATGGCCCGTCGACCCCGAGGCGGCGTCGACGGGCACCGGGCACGGCTCAGTCAGGAACCGTGGCTGCGAGCGAGAATCCTTTCGGTAGCGCGGACGGGGCCACCCAGGGTTAAAACCCGGGCTATCACACGGGAAGCCCACCTTCGTGGGCTCAGCGGCCATGCAGCCCGCGAAGGCGGGCTTTTCGACTGATAGCCCACCATTTGAATGGTGGGTGCATCGGCCGGGCCGGCCAGCCGCCCGCCCGCCCGCCCGCCCGCCCGCCCGCCCGCGGTCCACTCGACGGAACACCCCTTCCGCCTGAACCATACCGCAAAAGCGCAACAGGCCCGGAAGGACGAACCCTCCGGGCCTGCGCGAGATCCATCGACGTTGTCTGACCTTGCGGTCGGTGGCGCGGTTAGGCGTCCAGATTCGGGGTCTCAGCCTTGATGATGCGCATCCCGTAGAAGGACCGCCAGACGAACACCATCGAAGCGAAGATGAACACGCCGGCCAGCACCAGACGCAGCGCGATGCCGCTCTGGGACTGGATCTGCTCACCCAGCTCGACAGCCAGCAGGCCGAACAGCGTGGTGAACTTGATGACCGGGTTCATGGCGACCGAAGACGTATCCTTGTAGGGGTCGCCCACGGTGTCGCCGACGACGCACGCCGAGTGCAGGTCGGTGCCCTTCTCCTTCAGCTCGACCTCGACCACCTTCTTCGCGTTGTCCCAGGCGCCGCCTGCGTTGGCCATGAAGATGGCCTGATAGAGGCCGAACAGCGCGATGCCAATCAGGTAGCCGATGAAGAAGTACGACTCGAGGAAGGCAAAGCCCAGCGTCGAGAAGAACACGGTCAGGAAGATGTTGAACATGCCCTTCTGGGCGTACTGCGTGCAGATCTCGACGACCTTCTTGCTGTCCTCGACCGAGGCCTTGATGGCGCCGTCCAGCTTGATGTTGGCCTTGATGAACTCGACTGCGCGGTAGGCACCCGTGGTGACGGCCTGAATCGAAGCGCCGGTGAACCAGTAGATGACCGCGCCGCCCATGATCAGGCCCAGCAGGAAGGGAGCGTGCATGATCGACAGGTTCTGGATCAGGGTGGCGTCCAAACCCTTGGTCAGCACCACGATGATCGAGAAGATCATGGTGGTGGCGCCCACGACGGCGGTGCCGATCAGCACGGGCTTGGCGGTGGCCTTGAAGGTGTTGCCTGCGCCATCGTTTTCTTCCAGCAGGTGCTTGGCGTGCTCGAAGTTCACGTCGAGACCGAAGTCGCGCTTGAGCTCAGCCTCGATGTCCGGCAGGGACTCGATGATGGACAGCTCGTACACGGACTGGGCGTTGTCGGTCACGGGGCCGTACGAGTCGACGGCGATGGTGACGGGACCCATGCCCAGGAAGCCGAACGCCACCAGACCAAAGGCGAAGACCGCGGGTGCGATCATCAGGGCTTCGTTGCCACCGGGGAAGGTGCCGGCGACCAGATAGGCGATGCCCATCAGCACGAGAATCGCGAAACCGAGCCAGTAGGCGCTGAAGTTTCCGGCGACCAGACCCGACAGGACGTTCAGCGAGGGGCCGCCCTCTCGCGACGAGGTGACGACTTCGTGGACGTGCGCCGACTCGGTCGACGTGAAGATCTTGACCAGCTCGGGGATGATGGCTCCGGCGAGCGTGCCACAGGTGATGATGGTCGAGAGCTTCCACCACATCGTGCCGTCGCCCAGATCGGGGATCAGCAGGTAGGACACGACGTAGGTGATGACGACGGACACGATCGAGGTGACCCAGACCAGCTGTGTCAGGGGCTTCTCGAAGTTCATCTTGGCCGCGTTGGCGTACTTGGCCTTGGTCAGGGTCTCGTTGGCCAGATACGACACGCCCGACGCGATGATCATCATCACGCGCATGGCGAAGATCCAGACCAGCAGCTTGACCTGGTTGGCCGGGTCGGCGACTGCGAGCAGGATGAACGAGATCAGCGCGACGCCGGTGACGCCGTAGGTCTCAAAACCGTCCGCCGAGGGGCCGACCGAGTCGCCTGCGTTGTCGCCCGTGCAGTCGGCGATGACGCCGGGGTTGCGCGCGTCGTCTTCCTTGATGTTGAAGACGATCTTCATCAGGTCAGAGCCGATGTCGGCGATCTTGGTGAAGATGCCGCCCGCAATACGCAGGGCTGCGGCGCCCAACGACTCGCCGATCGCGAAGCCGATGAAGCACGAACCCGCCATGTCGCCGGGGATGAAGAGCAGGATCAGCAGCATGAGCAGCAGCTCGACGCTGATGAGGAGCATGCCGATCGACATGCCGGCCTTCAGGGGGATTGCGTACACCGGGTACGGCTTGCCGGCGAGGCTGGCAAAGGCGGTGCGCGAGTTGGCGAACGTGTTGATCCGGATACCGAACCAAGCCACGCCGTAGCTGCCTGCGATGCCAACCAGGCTGAACGCCAGGATGATGATGACCTTGTACACCGGGAAGCCGTACTCCATCACGCCCGGCGAGGACTCCCACGCAGCGAGCTTGCCGAAGTAGATGGCGGCGATAATGCCGATGAAAACCCACAGCATCATCAGGAACTTGCCCTGCGTGATGAGGTAGGTCTTGCAGGTCTCGTAGATCAGCTCAGACACCTCGAGCATCGACTTGTGCACGGGCATCTTCTTGAGCTGCGCGTAAATGATCAGACCAAACAGCAGGCCCAGCGCGCACACCGCCAGACCGGCCATCAGCAGCGTATTGCCCGGTACGCCCAGAAAGGACTGCGAGCCGAGGTCAGGCAGCTTCAGGTTGGCCTCGCCGCCGACGTGGACATTGCCTGCGTGGGCTTCGGCTGCGACCACTGGTGCGGCGGCGCCCGAGTCTACGGACTGGGCCCACACCGGGGCGGTCATGACGAACAGGCTTGCGGCCAACAGGGCCGGAACCAGCCACCTGGCAGCGCCGCGAACAGTTGCAGCGCGGCGGATAGTACAGAGGTGCGCGATCATCATCGTCTCCTGAACAGTCGGCACATCGCCCGACAGCTGAGCGCTGGCAGTAGCGATGCGGAGGCTGGCCACTTGGCGGTTTTCCGGGTCCCGAGGGAAGGCTGTCCCAAGGTGGACAGGGCGGGGTTTGTAACCTGAGGATGCCCTTTGCGTCAACGCAAGTCACTCTTCCGACGGGTGTTCAACCCGCTGGAGGGCGTTCAGGCCTGTCCGGCCAGCACCAGCAGCCAGCGCAGCGAGAGTCCACCAACCAGCAAAAGCACCGGTGCAATCACGGTTGGGCGCAGCCGCCGCACACCCTCGACGGTTTCGAGCGCAAAGGGCACCAACAGGCCCGCCAGCACGACCAATGCCCAGAACGCGCCCGTGAAACGTCCGCCCAGGAACAGCTCAGCCGCCCCGCGAGAGGTCGCCCCTGAGGTCGACAGGCCCAACAGATAGAGCAGTAGCAGGGCGAGCTCGACGCCGATCGCCACCATGTCCCAGCGCCGCAGGGCCGCGTGCTCGTCGTGACCCAGCCGCATCAGCATCATCAGCGCGGCGCCGGTCGACAGCCCCGACACCAGAAACAGCGGCGGCAGGATGGCAGAGCTCCACGCGGCGCGGGCGCCCAACGCCCCCAGCAGCACGCCGGTGTACACGCCGAGCGCGACGCCCAGACCCAGCTGGACCGTCAGCAAGCCGTGGTCATGCGCTTGGGCATAGCGGCGGCCCCAGGTCACCAGCCGTCCCAGCCGCGTCCACCGCAGGGGCGCCCAAGTCGTCACCGCCTTGGTCTCAGGACCCGTCAGCGCGGCCACCCCGACCAGCAGCGTCACCGGATAGATCCCCAGCAGAATCCAGGAGCCCCACGACATCGGCGAGGTCAGCTGGATCGTCGCGTAGAAGCGCGGGACGTGCAGGGGGTTGGCGAGGTCCAGCAGCAGCGCGAGCATGCCCAAGGACAACGCCACGGGGGTGGCGAAAGGCAGCCAGCGCAGGGCCCGCGAGCGCTCGGCGACAGGAATGCGGCGGAACAGCAGCGAAGTCCACACCATCACCCCGGCGGCCACCCCGCCGAGGAAGAGGTAGACCGGGATCTCCCACCCCCAGATGTGCAGGTTGGGGTCGATCAGGTGGCTGTGGCGCTGCAGGTCGATCTCGGTCATGGCGAACCTCCCGGGGCTAGCTGCAGCCGCCCTTCTTCTTCTTCTTCGGCGCGGCGCCGGCGGGCGACCCGGAGGCGGCGGGCGGCGGCGCGGGCTTGGCTCCGGTCACGGCAGAGTTGACGGCCACCTGGAATTTCCAAGCATTCAAGGCCTTGGCGTCGGACGCGTCGGGTGCGGCGGGAGGCTTGTCCAGCGCGAAGGCCTTCCATGCCGGGAAACCGCCCTGCAGCAACCAGACACGGCCGGGAAAGGCCCGGGCGGCAGCGGGGGCCTTCTTCAGGGCGTCGCCGGCCACCAGCACCAGCTCGCGGTCTGCGGGGGCGGTGGCCAGACCCAGCTTGTCCAGCGTGGCAAGCGGGGTGCACTCGCTGCCGGGCACCCGCTGCTCCTCACACGCTTTGGCATCGCGGAGGTCGAGCACTCGCACCTGCCACGGTTGGTCCAGCAGGCGTTGCGCCAGGGTCGGAGCGGCAATCCACGCGACGCGGGCACGTGATGGCGAGGCAGGCGGCGTTGCCGGCAGGGCCAGTGTGCCCAGACCCAGCACCGCGACGCCGAGCAGGATGGCGAAGACCAGGCGGCGCGGGCGCAGTGCGTCGCGGACGGTCGGCGCGACGGCCGTCTCACCGTCTGCTGGCGCGGGTGGCTTGCGGGCGAGCATGGCCTCGACCTTGTCGGCTCCAAGGAACAGCGACAACGCCATGACCGTGACACCGGCCGCCATCACCGCCTGTGGAATGCCCAGCAGGTCGTGCAGGAAGACCTGGCCCAGCGCGCCACTCATGTGGAAGTCGTGAACCCACGGGAAGATCCAGTCGAACACCAGCGTGCCGACCATCACACCGCCAAAGGCCACCATGCCGTCGATGTTGCCTGACGAGGCGGCCACCAGCGACGTGCCGGGGCAGTAGCCGGATACGATGAAGCCGGCACCCAGCAGCAGGCCGCCCACGAGCATCGGCCACACGAAGGTCTCGCTGGCGCCGGATTCTTGAATCGCCTTCAGGTCCGCAAGGCCAAGCCCCGAGAAGACGGCCAGGCCGACCATCGTCGTGACGATCGCGCCGAACATCACCTTGAAGACGGTCATGTCGTAGAAATAGAACTGGGCGGCGAGCTTGGTCGAGCGACCGAAGCCAGCGCGTTCCAAGACGAAACCGAAGCCGAAGCCCAGCGCCACGGCGACGACCAGGCCAAGCTCGCGGTGCTCGGCGACCAGGGAAGTCAGGGGGAACAACATGGCCGTGCCTCCTAGCGCCACTGCCGACGGACGAACCACGCCACTGCGTAGCCTCCACCGAACACGGCCATCATGAAGATCCAGGACCCCGCCGACAGCAGGGAACCGCCGCTCAACGCCTGACCCGACGTGCAACCGCGGGCGAACCGGGCCGCGACGCCCATCAGCACGCCGCCCGCCACTGCCAGCAGCAGCCGCGACGCGATCGAGATGCGCGGTCCCCGGATGACGCCCAGCTTCAGCCGCCCGGCACTGTACGAGGCAACCAGGCCGCCCAGCAGCGCGCCCAGCACCTCGAACACCAGCCAGTCGTCCAGCGGATTCGCGCCCTTGTCCGTCAGTTCGGCCATCATCGGCACCCGGGCGGCGTGCTCGGGGGCGACCGCCGCGACACCGGTGACGCCGATGCGATGCACCGCCCCCGAGGCACCCAGGCCGTTGCCCATGATCAGAAAGGTGGACAACAGCACGAGGCCCAGGGCGAACCCGGCGACATAGGGATTCCAGAAGGGAGTTTCAGGGGTTGCGGCTTGCACGGCGCACCTCCTAGGTCAGGTAGTAGACGTGGGGGTCAAGGCCCAACTCAGGCTTGACCACGTGGTGCTTGCGGCGGCGAAGCAGCTGCGAGACCGGGCTGTCCGGGTCGCCCAGGTCGCCGAAGGTGATGGCACCGGTCGGGCACACCTCGCCGCACGCCGGGTCCTGGCCGCGTTCGAGGCGGTGGTGACAGAAGGTGCACTTGTCGACGTGGCCCTCGGGGTGCACATAACGTGCACCATACGGGCATGCCGCGATGCACGCCTTGCAGCCGGTGCACTTGGCGGGATCCACGGCGACCAGACCGCCCTTGCGCGTGTGGCTGGCGCCCGTCGGGCAATTCGAGACGCAGGGCGCATCGGTGCAGTGGTTGCAGCGCTCGGACCGGATCTGCTGCGAGAGGTGCGGGAACGTGCCGCGCGTCTCGGTGACGATCCAGTTGCGAAAGCCCCCCGGCGGCACGCGGTTTTCCGCCTTGCACGCAAGCACGCAGGCGTTGCAGCCCACGCAGCGGACCGTGTCGATGACCATGGCGTAGCGGATCTGGTTCATGCGACCCCCGGACGCTCGAGGCGGACGAAGTTCACGCTCATGCCCGTACCGCCCATGATCGGGTCGATGGCGACGCGTGTGGTCAGGTGGCTGTCCGAGGCACCCTTGCCGCGGGCGAACTTCAGTCCCTTGGCGGTGTGTCCGAAGCCGTGTTGCAGGTAGACCGCATCCCCGCGAATTCGCTCGGTGATCTTCACAGACACCGGCGACGACTTGATGCCGTCCTGGTTGATCAGCACGACGTACTCGCCCTGCTGCAGCGGCTCGGACTCGAAGCCGGGCAGGGTCTTGGCCACGGCGGCATTCAACCACACCTGGTTTTCAGCTTGGATCTCCGTCAGCTCGCGGTTGTTGGTCGTGCGGCCGAACGTGTGCACGGGCGACCGTCCGGTCAGCAGCCGGAAACTGCCGGCGGGCGGTTCATCGGGCGGAGTGAACTCGGGCAGGGCGTGAAAGCCGTGGGACTTCAGCGTCTCGCTCGCCAGCTCGATCTTGCCGCTGGGGGTGTCGAAGGTCAGGGGCAGGCCGTCTTCCTCACACGAAGGTCGCAGCTTGCCGACCGCGACACCCGACTTGCGGACCAGCGCCGGGTCCATGCCCGACGCCGTCAGCCGGGTGTCGACGACCTGGGCGCCTGTCTGCCACGGGAAGTACGCGTCCAGCTGCAGTTTCTTGCCGAGTTCCTTGGCGATCCACCACCCGGGCTTCGAGTCGTACTTGGGCTCGACCACCTTCTGCCGCAGGGCAACGAACGGCGGATTCCACGCGGGCGCCCACAGGTCGTCGTCGCGCTCGAGGTAGGTGCACTCAGGCAGCACCACGTCGGCGTACCCCACGATCTCGGCGGGCAGCACGTCGACCACCGCCAGGAAGTCCAACGCCTGGATCTTCTTTTCGGTCTGGCGCCAGTCGGGCAGGGCCTGGATCAGGTTGGTGCCGTAGACCAGCCACGCGTGGATGCCGTCGAGCTTGTCGGGACCCACCGTGGCGTTGCACACGCCCGACGCCAGCACTTCGTCGGCCAGCGGGTATTTGCCCTCGGGCTTGTCGCGCAGCGCAGAGTGCTCGGGGTACTTGGGGTACGGGTACTTGGCGACCTCGACTTGACCGGGGCTGAGGAACCCGCCGCGCCGCCCCCAGTTGCCCAGCAATGCGGCCAGAATTGCCATCGCACGGGCCCGCTGCGTGTCGTCGCCGTACCACGTTGCACGCCGACCGGGGTGCACCAGCGACGCGGGCTTGAAGCCGGCGATGAAGCGCGCGGTCTCCCGGATCAGCTCCGGGCGGATTCCAGTGTGCGGATAGGCCCACTCGGGCGTCTTGTCGGCGACGTGGGCCGCCAGCGCGTCAAAGCCAATGGCGTACTTCGTCAGGTAGTCGGCGTCGTACAGCTTCTCGGTGACGATGACGTGCATCCACGCCAGCAGCAGCGCGATGTCGGTTCCCGGCTTGATCGGCAGCCAGTACTTGGCCTTGCCCGCTGCCACCGAAAAGCGCGGGTCGACGACGACCAGCTGGGCGCCGCGGTCCAGGGCTTCAGCGAAGTCCTGCACCTGCGTGTTGTGCATGTTCTCGCCCAAGTGGCTGCCGATCAGGGTGATGCAGCGGGCGTTGGCGATGTCGACGGGCTCCGGCGACCCGAGGATCGTGCCGTAGGTCAGGTTGTAGCCGACCTCACGCGGACCCCGGCACTGCGCATACGATGGCGCCGCGATGTGGTGCGAGCCGAACGCCTTCATCAGGTGGCTGAACCACGAGCCGCCGTAACCATGCGAGAACAGGGCAACCGCCTCCGGCCCGTACTTGGCCTTGACCTGCTCCATGCCCTGCGCGACACGGCCCAGCGCGTCGTCCCACGAGACGGGGGCGAACACGTCCTCGCCGCGCTTCTTCATGCGAACCAAGGGCTGCTTGAGGCGATCGGGGTCGTTCAGCGCGCCGGTGCCGCCGACGCCGCGCGGGCACAGGCGGCCGCGGGACAGCGGGTGCGCGGGGTTGCCCTCGAGCTTGGTGACCTCGTCGCCGCGGACGTGGGCCAGTACGCCGCACTTCCAGAAGCACAGCTCGCAGAACGTGGGCACGATGCGGTCGCCCTGCGTGTGCGGATTGGGAACTTGCGGTGAGGCGTAGCCCCACCAGTCGGTGGTCAGGCCGGAGGCGGCCGCGACACCTGTGCCGGCGGCGCCGATCTGCAGGAAGCGTCTGCGTGTCACGGACATGGCGTTGCACCTCGTACGGTCAGAGACGTCGGCGGGGGGCTCAGCGAATCGAGCACCCGTCCAGGCAGGACACAAGCGACTGCAGCTGGGGCTCGGCCAGCTCGTAGAACGCAAAACCGTCGCGGCGCACCGCCCGAACCAGGTGTCGCATGCGAAGAATTCTCAAGTGTTGCGACACAAGCGCCTGATCGACCCCAAGCCGGTCGGCCATGGCGTTGACGTGCAGCGGGCCGTTGCAGAGCAACGCGACGATGCGGATCCGCAGCGGATGGGCGACGGCCTTCAACAACTCGGCCAAGTGCTCGGCGCGAGGCGGATCGTCGTCGACAGAGCGGGAGCGGAGGGGGGCGGTTGTGGCGATCGTGTGGGACACGACAACTCCGGAAGTGGTTGGGGCGAAGGAGCGGGAGCGGGGGGCAGCGGGGGGAGAATCGCGACCTACGCATATAGCAAGTCCGCTATATCTACCCACGGCGAAATGGGTCAAGTGCGGAAGCGCTGCGCTCGCTCTGCGCGGGGCGTCCAACCACGCCTGACTGGAGTGCTGAGTGTGGAAAAGTCCGCGAACTGCTTGCAATTGATGTGTTAATCAATAGACTTTTGGGTCTAGTGAAACACTGGATCAGACCTTGATCGTGAGGATGGCCTCAGCCGGGGCACAAGTCGCACCAAGCGGCGATGACCCGGAAATTACGTTGGATTAGGTGAAAGAAGGTGCGCGGCAGGGCGGGGGCAGCTCGCTCAAACGCCGCTGGCAGCGTGTGCGGCAGCCTTGCGCGCCAGAAAGGCGTTGCGCTTCTTCTCGAGCATCGGGGCAAAGCTGAGCACCAGGATCGCGCACATGATCGACGCAGCGCCGCCCAACTCGTAGGCGTCCATCGACTTGCCGAAGAAGTACGCGATCAGGCCGGCGGCGATGACGCCCGCGAGCACGCTCGAGGCGCGGTTGACGGGTACGGCAAAGGTGTTCTCGCTCTTGTCGAGCAGCACCAGACCGCCAAAGATGCCGGTTCCCTGCGAGCACAGGCCAATCGCCATCAGCAGCAGCAGCGTGGGCATCGTCACGGCAGACAGATCCAGGAATTGTCCCAGCATCGAGAAGCCGTGCTGCAGCTGTCCGCCAAACTCGCCGGGCATGAACGACAGACCGGCAATCGTCAGCAGAATCATGGGTGTGGCGACAAGCTGCTCTTCCACGAAGTAGCGAACTTGCGCGCCTTCCTCGTCGGACTTGCCGAAGCGCGTCATCAGACGCAGGCGCACAAAGTACGCGGCGATGTAGGCGGCGAAGTTGATGGCGGCGATCACCGGCATCGAGATCCGCGCGTCCTTCATGAACGGGATGATCACGGCCAGCACGCTGAAGCCAAAGCCAACCCATGAGAACCAGCGGACCTTGCGGCGCCCCAGCAGGTCGACGACCGGAGCCACCATCAGCACGCCGCCTCGCATCAGCAGCTGCGCGAACACAATCGACATATCGAAGGTGTAGGCCAGGGTGGTGGTGGCGATGATGGCTGCGGTGCCGATGCCCGACAGGAGCGTGGCAAGCGACGGGCGCGGCAGCATGAACGGCCCCAGCTTGAACCGGTGGGCGTGCTTCCACAGACCGGTCGCCCACAAGAACACCATCATGCCCAGCGTGGACGTCGCGATGGTGATCGGCAGCATCGAAGTGCCCGACATTTTGGGGATCGTCGGGGCCAGCAGGCCGCTGGACAACGCCTTGGTCATCGCCGCGTACGGCACGTAGGCGGCGAAATACCCGAAAGCAAACGTCCAGATCGACCAAATCCCGGACTTCTTTTCTGCCGAATCCGTCATGGCGTGGGCCTCGTGCGGCGTAGCACGTCGCAGGCGCCCGGGGGGAAGGGCGCAACGTTCGATTCTGACCACAGTCTTGATGGAGCGTCAAAACAATGGCGGTTGCGGTTGCAGCACGCGATCTGTCCCGGTTTGTCCGGTCCCCGCGCCGCCGACGGGTCAGCGGCCGGGTCTTGGGGACCGACCTCCGTCCGTGTATCGTCCGGGCCTGAGGGCTGGGCGGGGTCGCAGCGCCCCCGGTTCGACCGGCCTTGCACACGTGCCATTTGCGCCCGACGGCGACCTGCGGTACCCGTCAAGCAGCGTCCTCGACGTCACAGGTGCCATCATGCCTCAGCAACAGCAGAACCCGCAGACCTCTCAGAAGCAGCAGCAGCCCGCTGCGCCGCAAGGTGGTGGTCAGGGCAATCAGGGGCGAGCGGCTCGTCCGAGTTCTGCGGCGACGCAGCGCGGCTACGGCCCCAGCGCGGCCGAGACCAAGCCCAAGGCCAAGGGCGAGCAGGCTGCCCCCGGTCCCGTGATCAAGCACAAGATCAAGCCGGGCGACACGTTGTGGGCGCTGGCCGAGCAGTACCTGGGCAGCGGCTTGCAGTGGAAGACGATCCTCGCCGCCAATGCCGACAAGATCCCGTCCAAGGATCGGCTGCGCGTCGGATCCATCATCGACATTCCGACCGGAGACACCGCGTCCCAAGGCGATGAGCGGTCGGCCCAGGACCTGCCCGCCGCAAGCCCCGGCCCCACCCCCGGCCAGCGCGAGCCGGCACCTGGCGCCGAGGGTGGCAAGCCCAAGAAGAGCAAGGAGTTGACGCCAGAGGCCCTGAATGCGGCCCGGCGCTTTTACGACGCAAACCCCGGGATGTACCTGCCGCACGTGATTCGGCGACTGCAGGCGGCTGTGGGCCAAACCCCGGACGGCGTCATGGGCCTGCAAACGGTTCAGGCCGTGGCAGCCTGGCAGGCAGACCGAGGCATGGCGGCCGATGGCATCGCGGGCAGGGCGACGTGCGCGGCGATGTTCGGGCGCGACGTGCGCTTTGACCCCAAGCCGAAGATCGAGCCCCCTCGCAGCGGCGAGATCCTGTCGCCGGCCGCGGTGTTGAATGCGGTCGACTGGTATCGGCGCAACCGCAGCCAGTATCCGGCACCGGTGTTCTCTCGCATCGAAGGCAAGCTCGGTCGCCCCGCCGACGGCCTGCCCGACTCCGACACCGTGACCTCGATCGCCGCGTGGCAGCGTCAACATGCGCTTGCGTCGGATGGCATTGCGGGCGTCGACACGATGACCAAGATGTTCGGTGGCGACATTCGCGCTGGCGTGCAGGTGCCCAAGCCCGGTCAACAGGCCAAGGAAGCGAGCACGGCCGCCGGTGGCGGCTCCGGTTTGGATCTGCCCAGTGGACTCGCACAGATTCGCAAGGTGTTCGGTGACGCGGGCACCAGCATCGTTGGCGCCGCGATGCGCGCGGGACCCGGCGGAGAGATGGTCACGGTGCAGTGCCACAAGAAGATCGCGGACAAGCTCGCCAAGGTCTTCGACGACATCCACAAGGATGGCGCCAGCGCACACATCAAGAGCTACGGTGGCTGCTACGTCTACCGCAAGAAGCGCCGCAGCGGCACCGAGTGGTCGACCCACGCCTGGGGCATCGCGATCGACGTCAACGCCGAGTGGAACCCGATGGCCAACACCAAGAACATGAAGGTGACCGACGGCCAGAAGGTGCTGGTGCCCTACTTTGAGCGACACGGCTTCTACTGGGGCGGCAACTTCGGCGACCCGATGCACTTCCAGTACTGCACCGGGTACTAGTCGGCGGCGTATCCGCAATCACTTGGATTCGCAGGTATTTGTCGTGCGGGCGATCAGGCCGCCGACCGACCGGCAGCGTCCGCCGACTCGTCGTAGAGCGCATCGATCTCGGCCGCATACTTCTCGCGGATCACCTTGCGCTTGATCTTCATCGTGGGCGTCAACTCACCGCCCTCAATGGTGAATTCGCCGGCAACGATCGACCAGCGCTTGATCGTCTGCACCTTGGCCAAACGCTGGTTCATCTCGTCGATCTGCCGCTGCAGGTACAGGCGGAACACGGGGCAGGTCGAGGCACTCTGCAGGTCACGAGCGGGGCTGCCCGCCTCTGCCGCAGTCGCTGCGACCCGCTCGGCGTCCAGCGTCAGCAGAGCGGCCAGATACTTCTTCGCGTCGCCGATGACGACGGCCTGGCTGATGACGGGGATGCCCTTCAGCAGGCCTTCCAGGATCTGGGGCGCCACGTTCTCTCCGCCGGCCGTGATCAGCAGATCCTTCTTGCGATCGGTGATCTTCAGAAAGCCGTAGGAGTCGATGGTGCCGATGTCGCCGGAGTGCAGCCAGCCTTCGCCGTCCATGGACTCGGCGGTGGCGTCGGGATTCTTGAAGTAGCCCTTGAAGACGTGACGGCCGCGCATGCAGATCTCGCCGTCGTCGGCGATCTTCAACTCGGTGCCGGGAAGCGCCCAACCCGCCTTGCCCGTCGCGTACTTGGCGGGGGTCGAGATGGTCGCCGGACCCGTGCACTCGCTCATGCCGAAGACTTCGTAAACCGGCAGGCCCAGCGCCAGGAAGAACTCGAGTGTCGACTTCGAGATCGGCGCGGCGGACGTGATCTGCGCCCGGCAACGGTCCAGACCCAGCTTCTCGCGCACGGTAGAAAACACGAGCTTGTTCGCCAGCCCGTAAAGCAGCGGACGGCCCTCGCCCCGCTGGTCCGCATAGCCACCTTTGAGGCCCTGGGTGCGGGCCCACGCGACAATCTTCTTCTTCAGGGGAGGGTTGTTGGCCCCCGCCGACAGCATCTTCTCCTGAATCTTCTCCCAGACGCGGGGCACACCCAGGAACCAGTGCGGGCGAACTTCCTGAAGATTGGCGCCCAGCTTGTCCATGCTCTCGGCAAACCAGCTGCAACCTGCGATGGCCATCGGCCCATGCAGCGTCACGACCTGCTCCGCGATGTGCGACAGGGGCAGGTAGCTGACCGTGTACTCACCGCGCCGGATGTCCATGGTCTGCAAGGCAGATCGCGTGGTGAACACGATGTTGTCGTGCGAGATCATCACGCCCTTGGGGTTGCCGGTCGTCCCTGAGGTGTAGATCAGCGTGCAGACGTCGTCGGGCGCCTGCGCGGCGATGCGGGCGTCCAGTTCCGCTTCCGAGACTTCAGCTCCCAGATCGAGCATCTGCTGCCAGCTGTAGACGCCGGGCACTGTCGGCTGGCCGTGCATCTGGACGATGGCCTTGAGCGCCGGCAGCCGATCGCGCACGGCCAGAAACTTCGCCAGCTGCGCCTCGTCCTCAACCACCGCCAGCGCCGCCTCGGCGTGTTCCGCAATGTACTCGCATTGCTCGGCCGAGCTGGTGGAGTAGATGCCCGCGGGAAAGCCACCCGCAAGGATGGCGCCCACGTCAGACAGGAACCATTCTGGGCAGTTGTAGCCGATGATGGCGACGCCGCGACCGCGCTCGAGACCCAGACGAAGGAACCCGCGCGCCACCAGACGCGCCTGTTGCCGGTACTCCGACCAGGTCGTGGTCTGCCACTCACCGCCGCGCTTGACCTTCATGGCTGGCAAGTCGCCCGCCTCGCGCGCGGTCCGGTCCAGCACGTCGCTCACCCTGATCTTGTCGGTCGTCGTCATCGGCTTGCCTCGCGCGCAACGGACGCGGCAGGTGGGCGGTGCCACCGGTCGGCTCGCTGCGGTCTATCGGTTCTGGTCGCGTTCCACGGCCCACGGTGGTGGGCGCGCCCCCCGGCGCAAGTCACAGCGGATAACATGCCATGACGCAAGGCGCAACGACTGTTCACCTGAGGCCTTTGCGTGCGTCGACACCTCCCATCCACCAGGCCACGTCTGCTGCCTCAGCGTCGTCGCGACGGCCAACTGCGCGGAAACCAGCCGAAGGTCGATGTGTGTAACCAAATGAATGATAAGGTGAATGCGGATCTTCTGGACTGGGCGCATGGGATTCTGCTACCCGTTGGCTGCGAACGGCAGTCGGGCTTCGGCTTGTCCAGCTACTGAGGGGCGCCACCCATGGGCAGAATCACCGTCACCATCGACGACCACATGCTGCGGCGGATCCGCGCCCGAGCCACGGCTCAGGGGACGTCACCCACCTCATTGGTGCGCGAGTATCTCGAGGCTTTCGCGGGTTCAGACCCGGTGCACGCGATGGCGCTCCAGACCATGCTGGCGCTGTCGCGGCCCGCCCTCGGTCGCCGTGTCGCACCGTCGACTGACCAGACCACCGACCCGCCGATGGCCCTCCGCCTCATCTCCTGAACCGCTGTTGCCGTTTCGTTGCGATGTCGCTGTTGGCGCGAATTCGCGAGCGCTTCCCGGCTTGCCCACGCCCGGAGGCGGCGGTAGGCTGCGCAAGGTGGAGGCTCTGCCGTCCACGATTGCGCACTTGCTCCGGAGGCACGCCGTGTTCCTTCTTCCCGCCGTTTCCGTCCACCGTCGACTTGTTTGTTGCGCCCTGCTGGCAGGTGCGCTTGCCGTTGCGGCGTGCAGCAGCAACTCCACCGGCGGCGTACCTTATGTGCCCCCGTACGAGCTGCCGGACACCAAGGTCCCCGACACCGCCGTGACCGACGCAACAGACCTGGAAGAGGTTGTCGACGCGGAGGATGCCGCCAGCGACGTGCCCGTTCAGGACACCACCGTCGAGGACTTCGTGCCTTACGAGACGTCGCCCTGCAGCTGCGAGGGCATCGGCTGCGGCATTCCCCCAGGCTGCACCAAGAGCTGCGGCGGCTGCGGCGACGGTCAGGTCTGTGTGAAGAACAAGTGCGAGGACGATCCCGGCTGCGCGTGCGGCTCGGCGTCGTGTGGCATCAAGTCGGGGTGCTCGAAAGACTGCGGCCCTTGCGACGGCAACGACCTGTGCGAAGACAACATCTGCACCAAGAACTGCACCTGCGCCGGTCTCGAGTGCGGCAGCCCGTCGGGTTGCGCCAACAAATGTGGCGTTTGCGAGGTCGGCAAGCTTTGCGACTCGAGCAACACCTGCGTCGTTGACCCGAAGTGCGAGTGCAAGCCCGGCACATGCGGCTTGGTTTCCGGCTGTGCCAAGGCCTGCGGCGGGTGCATCGACCCGGAGAGCTGCATCAACAACCAGTGCGTGGCCCTGGCCAAGTGCGACTGCACGGGGGTGGGCTGCGGCTTCCCGGACCCGGTATGCACCAAGTCCTGCGGGACGTGTGGCATGGGACAGGTCTGCCAGGAGGGCAAGTGTCTGGCTGAGAAGCCGACCAAGCGCAAGTTCGGCGAAGCGTGCGGTGCCAACGACGACTGCCAGCCCCCACCTCCCGGAGGCTCGCAGTTCGCGCAGAACGCCTACCTGACCTGCCTGCACAACCAGTGCGAGTCCAACCTGTGCCTGTCTGCGTTCGGCACCCCGGGCGCGGTCGGCGGCGGCGTCTGCACCAAGGCCTGCGTCACCGCGCAGGACCTGTTCAACAACGCCACCGGCGGCGGCGGAGCCGATGGCATCGAGGACGCGGGCGCCGTGTCGCAGTGCGCAGGCGCGGCCGACGGGACCAGCGGCAAGACGTTCCGGTGTGCAGAGCAAGCGTCGCCGTACCAGGTGTCGCAGCAACAGACCGAGCAGTTCTGCCTCGCTGGTTCCGGCTTCAAGCCCTGCAGCCGCACCGGCGACTGCGTCAACGGCGAGATCTGCCGCATCTACTTGGTGGGGGGCGATCTCTACGGCCGCTGCGGGCCGCGCATTCACAACCCCAACGGATCCAAGGGAAATCCGGGGGGCCTCGCGTGCAACGAGAACCCGGTCAACGGTCCCATGGCGCTTTGCGAAAACGGTTTCTGCACCCCGGCGGGCTGCGCCGAACTCTGCGTCAATAATGCGGACTGCATGGCTCCCGTCGGCATCTGCAAGGCCGGCAAGTGCGGCGCTTCGAATACCGCATGTCAGGCGGACGGTGACTGCCCGGCTTGGAAGTGCACGGCCAACGTCACCGTGCTGGCGACCAGTGCCACCATGTTCTCAGTGTGTCAGCCGTAGGTCTTCTTGGCCGTTGGGGCAGCTTCAGGCGCGACAGCAACTTCAGGCGCGACAGCAACTTCAGGCGCGTCAGCAACTTCGGGCCAAGGCGCCGTTTCCCAGCCATCCTGACCGGCTACTGAACGAGCGTCTTTGCCAGTGCGTCGAGCACGCCCTGCA
>CAJBNH010000082.1 GCA_903955385.1 uncultured Myxococcales bacterium
CAGCCGGTCCTGAGTCGCCGTCCCTAGCAGGTCGTATCGCTCCTGCAACAGTGCGCCGACCAGCAGCCCCGACCGCGCCAGATTGAACACGGCGTCCTCACGCGAAACCGATGCTGGCAGCTGCGCGCGCGACTCGGCCGTCGACACCGTCATGCGCGGCGTCGCCACCACACAGGTCAGGGTCGCGGGCGGCAGGAACCGCAGCACGCGCGCGTGCCCGTCCTCCACCGCAGCGACGACTACACCGCCCAGCAGCGCTGGCGCCACATTGTCCGGATGGCCGTCGAGTCGGGTGGCGCAATCCAGCATCTGCTCGGGTGTCCAATCCGCCTGCAGCAGCCGACACGCCCCCACCACGCCCGCCACGATGGCCGTTGCCGAGCTGCCCAGCCCCGAGCCCAGCGGGACGCGTGCCGTGATGTGCAGGGAAACTGGCGGCGGCGGCTGTCCAAGCTCGCGGCAGGTGCGGACGAATGCCTGATGAACGAGGTTGCCGGTGTCGCGCGGCAGCTCGCGGGCACCCTCACCTTCACACGTGATCTCGAGACCTTGTGTGCGATGCTGGAAGTCGACGCTGTTCCACAGATCCAGCGCCAGCCCCACGGCATCGAAGCCCGCGCCCAGATTGGCTGAAGTCGCGGGGACGTCGACACGCACGGTCATGGCAGGCGCCTCCCGTGGGCTATTCCGCCTCTTCTTCCTCGGCTGCCGGCGCGGCCTTCTTGGCCTGGGCAGGGAAGGGCATGGGCAGCAGGGCCTTCAGCGTGTCCTCGAACTCCGCTGGGTCCGCATCCTCGGCCACGGCCTCGTGGCACAAGTCGCAGTCTTGGCTCAGCTTCTTCACCTTGCCATCGGGCAGCTTGGCCTCGTGGGTGTCGTCGTGGCAGCGGAAGCAGCCGATCATCTCGCCGTCGGCGCCGCCGTGGCCCAGGTGGCTGCGGTAGGTACCCCAGATCACCTTCATTTCGGGGAAGACATTGCGCAGGTAGAGCTCAGAGATCTGGTCTGCCGCGGCCGTCAGGCGGGTCGGATCGGCGGGCAATCCCTCTGCCTGCAGCTTGGCATACGCGCCGACGATCGCCGCGCGGAAGTGGTCCTTGGCCTGCGCGCGCGGCACATCGATCTTGCCCAGCAGCTCTGCCGCAACCTTGGCCAAGTACGGCAGCTGCCGATCCAGCTTGCCCTCGTGCATCCCGCGGTCCACGGCCGCCTGCGCGGACTCGTCGAACACGTGGGTGGGGCGGTTGTGGCAGTCGATACAGTCCATGGTCCGCTCGCCCAAGACCTTGCCCTTCAGATCCGGCAGGTTGTACTCGCGCACCACCTTGCCGCCCTGCACCACCTGAATCCTGCCGATCTGCAAGCGCTTCTCGTCCAGGTACTGGTAGCTGACCTTGAAGTCCTCGCTGACGTGCCAGTGGATGCCCTCATGCTTGCCGGTACCGGGGTTGGCGCCGCCCAGCCGCACGACCATGGCGTTGTAGGCGGGCGTGTTGGTCTCGTCTTGCGCGAAGTGGGGGAACAGGGCCACGCGGGTGCCGTGGAAGCGCGACGGCCAGTGGCACTGCTCGCAGGTGTCGCGGCTGGGGCGCAGCGTGTGGACCGGCGTGGGCACGGGCCGGCTGTAGTCGCCGGTGATGACGCCCATGACCTGGCGCAGGCCGTCGATCTTGGCCTTGACCGCCCACGAGGCTCCGGGGCCGATGTGGCAGCGCACGCAGTCGACGCGCGAGTGCGAGGACCGGGTGTAGGCCGTCCACTCCGGCTCCATCACGGTGTGGCAGGTGGTGCCGCAAAACTTGGGCGAATCCATGAACTTCGTCGACTCGCCGCCGGCGATGACCAGGATGGCGATGTTGACGATGCTGAACACGCCGACGAAGAAGATGCGCCCACGGGCGGCGGGGCTGCGCGCGGCGGCGATGAACGCCTGCTGGACCGAGTCGGGCGGAATGTCGCCGTACTTCTTGCGGTGCCGGTACAGGCCGAACGGGATCAGCAGCAGGCCGAACACGAACACGGTCGGCAAGCCCATCAACAGCAAGGCGGTCGCGTACGGGTTGGCGGCGGCCGTCAGCGACCCGAACACCACGATCAGGATGGCGATCGCGGCAAAGGTGGTCAGGATCGAGCCGGTCAGGGTCAGCCAGTTCGTCCAGAGACGGGGGAGAAAGGCGAAGAGGATGCGCATCATCTGCAAAGTCCTTGGCAGGCCGTGCATCGCGGACGGAGCACGGAGGCGGCGGCGATGACGACGAGCGGGGGGGTCCCGTCACGGGTGACAGGGGCGGGAGCATAGCCCGAGAAGGCCCCCGAAGGAAACTGCTCACCCCCTGCGACCGCTGCCCTCGGATTCGCAAACGTTGCCGAATTGTTCCGTCGTGGCTAAGGTTCGCAGTCGCGCGGGGATGCCTGCGCATCGGAGAAGCCGCCCATGTTGCGTACCGCACTGCTGATCGTCCTTGCCCTGCTGCCCACCGCCGCTCTCGCGCAGGCCCCCGCCGCCCCCGTCGACCGCGTGCTGTGCGTCTACGACCCGTCTGGCACCCAGGGCGACATCTACAAGTTTGCAGAGCGGTATCAGGCGGCTGCCCTCGAGTGGGGTGTGCGCTTCCAACTCAAGCCCAACACGAACGAGGGCGTCACCACCGCCGACTTCAAGGCCGGCCAGTGCCAGGCCGCGCTGGTGTCGGGTCTGCGCGCCCGCAGCTTCGTCAAGGCGACCGGCACGATCGAGGCCTTGGGCGCCCTGCAGACCTACGACCACCTCAAGCGCGCGGTGAAGATCCTGTCGAGCGCCAAGGCCGTCAGCTACGTCAAGGAAGGCGTGTACGAGACCACCGCGATCCTGCCCGCCGGTGCGGTGTACCTGCTGCTGCGCAACAAGGACAACGCCTCGATGGCCAAGCTGGCCGGCAAGCGCGTGGCCACCCTGACCAACGACGACGCGGCCCGCACGATGGTCGACACGGTCGGCGCCTCGGTCGTGTCGGCCGAGATGGGCACGTTCGCGGGCATCTTCAACAACGGCCGTGCCGACGTGGCCTATGCCCCGGCGACCGCGCTGAAACCCCTGGAGCTGCACAAGGGCATGGGCAGCGGCGGCGGCATCGTGAAGTACGCCTTGGCGCAGCTGACCTTCCAAGTGCTCGTCAAGTCTGCGGATTTCCCGGCCGAGTTCGGTGGCAAGTCGCGCACCTGGGGCGCCGACAAGTTCGCTGAGGGTCTGGCCATGTCGCTCAAGGCCGAGCGCGCGGTGCCCGGTGGCCAGTGGATCACCGTCAGCCCCGAGGACAAGGCCGTGTACGACACCAAGCTGCGCGACGTGCGCGTCAAGCTGCGCAACAAGGGCGTGTACCACGGCGGCATCCTCAAGCTCATGAAGCGCATCCGCTGCGAGTCTGACAAGGCCGCTGCCGAGTGCACCGACGGCGCCGAATAGCCGTTTTCCTGCCCCTCCTTCTCCCCAGTCTGCTGGGCCCCATGCCCGCAGGAGGTGTCATGCAAGCCCCTACCCGCCGGAACGTTTTTCGCCCGCGGCTGCTGCTGGCCTGCCTTGCCCTCGGCCTTGCCGCGGCGCCGAACCTCGGCTGCACCGGCACGCTCCACAGCGCCACCGGCAGCACGATGTCCAGCTATGCCCAACAGCACATGGTGCCGTACCTGCTGGGTCAGGAGGACGTCGACGTCGCTTGCCAGACCGGCGCGGCGATGGGCGCGTTCGTGGCGTCATTCGAGCGAGTGACCGACCGACCCGACCTGCCGGTGCTGGTGTCGATGCTGGGCGCCGGCATGTGCTCGGAATCGCAAGCGTGGGAGGCAGACCTGCGTTACGCGCGCGCCGTGCGGGCAGGGGCCTCGGCCGAAGCGCGCGACGCCCAGATCCTGTCCGAGCGCCTGCACACTTTGGCCGCCCTGCGGTTCGGTGCGGCTTGGACGCGCACCACGCAAGCGTTTGGCGACCTGACCGGTCCCTGCCCGCAAGTGCAGGAGGACGAACAGATCTTCCTGCTGCTGGGTCTGGCGTCCGGCCTGCAGGCGGTGATGCACGACCGGTCGGCGCGCGGCGCGGCCAACATCTCGCTGTCGATTCCGCAAACGGTGGCCCGGGCGTCGCAGTGCCTCGACTCGAAGAAGTGGTGGGGCGTGCCCAAGGCGCTGGCCGCCGCGGTGTACCTGACGGTGCCCGGCGCGCAGCCCGACGGCGTGGACGCAGCCGTTGACCTCGAGCTGGCCGGTCTGCAAGGCGACACCGCGAAAGTGCGCCTGTCGCGCGGGCTGCAGGTCGTGACCTATGCCACCATCGGTGCCGAGGCGTCGCTGGTGCCCGCGCTGCAAAGCCACGCCAAAGCCCTGGCCGCCGACCCGCCGGCCACCCAGTGGAAGATGCTGGACGCCTACGGCGAGCAGATGAGCCGCCACGTCGCCGACCTGATCTGGACGCGCGCCGTGGGCTTCCGCTCGTCGGGCGACTTGAGCGACCTGCCGGGCCAGGCGACGGCGACCGACGGTGCCGGCGATGACGGCGTGCTCGACAACCTGGAAGAGCCCGCGCCGGCCCCCGCGCCCGCCGCAACGCCCGCACCCGCTGCCGCGCCCACCAAGGGCCGTCCTGGCAAGAAGAAGTAGCCCCAGCCCGCCCCCGCAGAGGAAACCATGGCCAAACGTCTGGGCGGCGCCGCCGTCTTGTGTGTGTTGCTGATTCCGTTGCTGCTCGCCTGTGCGCAGCTGCTCCACGGCCAGCTTTTGGCTTGGGGCGAACAGCAGTGGCCCGGCTATGCCGCAGGCCGCGCGTACTGTCAGGACGCCCCCGGCGCCGCAACCGCAGCCCCGACTGCAGCCGCTGCAGCCGCCTCGACCGCTGCCGCAGCCCCGGACCCGCTGGTCGACGAGCTGATGGCCGAAGACGCCACCCCCGCCGCCGCCGAGGCCGCTCCTGCCGCCGCCGACCCCAGCGCAGTTGCCGAGGCTCCGGCAGGCGACGACGACCTGTTGGAAGGTCTGGATGCGCCGCCCGCCGCACCGTCCGCCGCTGCCGTTGCTTCAGCCGCTGCGGCCGCCGCACTTGCCGCCCCGCCGATGTCTGCCGGTCAGCGGTCGTACTGCCGCTTCGAGCAAGGGGTTTCTCGCATCGGCGACCTGGGCATCACGTGGATGCCGGCGACCATGGTCATCCTGTTGCTGCTGTCGGCGTTCGTGACGACGCTGCGCCGCAAGCACATCGGTCTGCGCGATGCGGGCAACGCGCTGGAGGACCGCATCAGCAACGGCGCCCAGCTGCTGACCAACGGCTTCGTGCTCGCGTCGTCGTGGACCCTGTACGGACAGACCGAGGGCGTGGCCCAGGATGTCGAGGGGCTGTGGGTATTTGGCACCTGCGCGCTGATCCTTGCCAACGTGGTGCAGCTGGTGCGGCCGCTGCCGCGCGCCGACGCAAATGGCGTCACCGGCACGACGGTTGGCCGCGTGCTGGCCACGATCCCGCTGTTCGCGTGGATGGGCGCCATCTCGGGCATCTGGTTCTTCGCCGTCGAGCACCACCCGGCCGGCATCGCCATCTATCTGCAGAAGATCACCGAGTATTCTACCCTCTACATTCAGGTCGGCCTGTACTTGTGGACGGGGTTGATGCTGCGCGACACGCTGCTGGGCGGTCTGGTGTTCGACCTGATTCGCCCGCTGCGGTTGCCGCCCGAGCTGTTTGCGGTCGTGGTGTCGATGGCCGCAGCCATTCCAGTGGCGTACTCGGGTGCTTCGGGCGTGTTCGTGCTGGCCCTGGGCGCCACCATCTACACCGAGATGCGCCGCGCGGGGGCCACCGACGAGCTGGCGCGGGCCACCACGGCGATGAGCGGCAGCTTTGGCGTCGTACTGCCGCCGTGCTTGCTGGTCGTCATCGTCGCCTCGCTGAACCTCGACGTGACGACCGACGAGCTGTTCTACCGCGGCTGGCAGGTGTTCGGCCTGACGGGCGTGATCTTCTTGGCCATTGCGTGGTTGACGCGGCGCGCCCCCTGGCGTTTCGGCATCGCGCCGACCATCGGTGCTGACCTGGGCAAGGCCGGCACCGGGCTGCTGCCCTATCTGGCCATCGCGGGCGTCGTGTTGGTGGCGTTCCGCCTGCTGCTGGACGCAGGCCTCGACGAACACACCGCGCCGTACCTGCTGGCCGTCGCGATGTTGGCCATGCAGCCGTGGGACCGCCTGTACCGCCGCAAGCTCTCGGCCAAGCCGGCCGCCAGCGCGGGCGACGCGCGGGACGGCGCCACCCGCCACACCGCGCTGGACACCGGCACCCAGATCGGCGCGCTGCTGATGCTGATGGGGCTGTCGGCGTGTCTGGGTGGCGTGATCGAGCGGTCGCAGATCATCGAGACCATGCCCACGGCGCTGGGCGGTCCGTGGCCGGCCATGGCGCTGCTCGTCGGCGCGATGATCATCATCGGCATGATCATGGACCCTTACGGCGCGGTGATCCTCGTCAGCGTCACGCTGGCGCCCATCGCCAAGGCCAACGGCATCGCGCCCGTGCACTTCTGGATGATGGCGCTGGTCGGCTTCGAGCTGGGCTACCTGTCGCCGCCGGTCGCCCTGAACCTGCTGCTGACACGCCAGATCGTCGACGACCTGCCCGCGCACGTGCGCACGCCCGACCCGCCGCAGAAGTCGTTCTTCCGCCGGCACGAGCGGGTGCTGCTGCCCGTGCTGGTGCGCGGCGTGACGATGCTGATCGTGGCCTTCGTGCCGCTGCTGCTGAGCTGATCCCCCACCGATGGACGACACCATGACCGACCTGGACCCCCAGCGCCTGGCGCAGCGCATCCGCCGCCGCGTGCTGGACCACACGATCCGCAACGGCGGCGGCTACTTGAGTCAGGCCTGCTCGTCCGCCGAGATCCTGGCCACCCTGTACGGCCGCGTGATGCGTCTGGGCGACAGCGTCGCGCCGATGGTCCCCGGACCATTCCAGGGCGTGCCCGGCCCGCACAACCCGCACGCCCACACCGGCAGCGGTTACAACGGTCCCAAGGCGCCGGAACTCGACCGGTTCTTCTTCTCGCCCGTGCACTATTCGCTGGTGCTGTACTCGGTGCTGATCGAGACCGGCCGCATGGCGCCCGAGGGGCTGGCCCAGTTCAACCAGGACGGCAGCACGGTCGAGCTGATTGGCGCCGAGCACTCGCCGGGCATCGAAGTGACGGCCGGGTCCCTGGCGCAGACGCTGAGCCAGGCAGGCGGCGTAGCGTTGGCGCGGCGGCTGAAGGGCGACACCGGCCGGACGTGGATCTTCATGTCCGACGGCGAGTTTCAAGAGGGCCAGACCTGGGAGGCGCTGCAGGCACTGGCGTACTGGAAACTGGACCGCGTGGGCGTGTACGTCGACGTCAACGGCTACCAGTGCGACGGCAAGATGGACGGCATCATGAACATCGAGCCGCTGGCCGACCGCTGCCGGGCGTTCGGTGCCGACGTGCACGAGGTCGACGGACACGACGTCGAGGCGCTGACCGCCCCCACGCGCAAGCCTCCGGACGGCAAGCCGTTGGTGGTGCTTGCCCGCACCGACCCCTGCCACGGCATCGAGCTGCTGCGCGACCGCACCCCCAAGCTGCACTACCTGCGGTTCAAGACCGACGCCGAGCGCAAGGCCTACGAGGCTGTGCTGGCCGCGTGGCAAGACTAGGAGTCCCATGGAGATCGTCACCCGGCCCCACGCGCGCAATCTGGTCCGCTGGGCCAAGGACCGCCCGGAAGTGGTCGTGCTGTCTGCGGATCTGACGGCGTCGTGCGAGGCCGACGAGTTCCGCGACGCCTATCCCGACCGCTTCTTTTCGCTGGGCATGGCCGAGCAGAACCTGATGGGCTTTGCCGCCGGTCTGGCGCGCGAGGGGTTTACGCCGTTTCTGCACACGTTCGGCGTGTTCCTGACCCGCAGGCCCTATGACCAGCTGGCGATGTCGGTCTGCTATCCCAACCTGCCCGTGCGATTGCTGGGCTTTCTGCCCGGCGTCACGACCCCCGGCGGCGTGACCCACCAGGCCACCGACGACGTGGCGCTGATGCGGGCGCTGCCGAACATGACGGTGCTGGAGTGCGGCGATGCGACCGAGGTCGAGTCCGTGCTCGACGTCGCCCAGGCGGTGCGCGGTCCCGTGTACGTGCGGATGCTGCGCGGCGAGGTGCCCCGGCTGTTCACCGCCGACGAGCCCATGCAACTCGGCAAGGCGCGGGTGCTTTCGGCCGATGGCGAGCTGACGCTGCTGACGGCGGGCATCTGCACCGAAGAGGCGCTGCGGACCACCGTTGCGCTGGCGTCGCGGGGCATCCGGGTGCGGCACCTGCACCTCTCGACGCTGAAGCCGTTTGACGACCCGGCGGTGCTGGACGCGCTGCTGCGCCCGGGGCTGGGCGTGATCACGCTGGAAAACCACAGCATCGTCGGGGGCTTGGGTTCGGCGGCGGCCGAAGTGATGGCCGAGGCCGGCGTGGGGCGGCCGCTGGTGCGTCTGGGCCTGCGCGACACCTTTGCCCATGGCGCCAGCAAGGCGTATCTGCTGAAGAAGTACGGTCTGGATGCGTGGGCGCTGACGCAGGCGATCGAGGCGATGGTCGGGCGGTCGAGCGGTCTGGCGCCTGAGGATCTGGCCCAGGTGCACCTGACGCCCGTGCACAGCGCGTCGAAGGCCGAGGCGCTGTAGCGTTTCTCTTCCCCCCGCCGCCCACCGAGAAAACCCCATGCGCGACCAAGGCTTGCAGAATCCCACCGACAAACCCCTGCGGCTGTCGGGCACGCGCTTTACCGCCACCTATCTGCTGCACGGCCCGGCCATCGACGCCCAGCGCGCCGCCGAAGACCTGTGCATCGAGCAGACCATCGAATACCCGGCGGATCTGGTGCGCGACGAGGGCATTCGCTCGCAGATCTTCGGCCGCACGCTGGCGCTGGACCCGGTACACCCGCACCTGACCCGCGCGACCATCTCGTTTGCGGTCGAGATTGCCGGTGGCGAGCTGACGCAGCTGCTCAATACCCTGTTCGGCAACATCAGTCTCAAGCCCGGCATCCGCCTGGTGGATGTCGAGCCGGTGCCCGAGCTGATCGCCCCCTACCGCGGCCCCCGCTTTGGCACTGCAGGCCTGCGCGAGCTGCTGCAGGCCCCGACTCGCCCCCTGCTGGCCACCGCGCTGAAGCCCATGGGACTGCCCGCCGACGTGCTGGCCGATCTGGCCCACGATCTGGCGCTGGGCGGCATCGACCTGATCAAGGACGACCACGGGCTGGCCGACCAGGAATTCGGCCACTTTCGCGAGCGGGTCGAGCGCTGTTCGGCCGCCGTTCGCAAGGCCGCGGCCAAGACCGGACGGCCCTGCCTGTATGCCCCCAACGTCAGCGGTCCCGCCGACCAGCTGCGGCAGCGCGCGCGGTTTGCCAAGGCGGCGGGGGCGGGCGCGCTGCTGGTCGCCCCGGGGCTGGTCGGCTTCGACGCGATGCGCATGCTGGCCGACGACGACAGCGTGGCCCTGCCGATCCTGTGCCATCCCGCGCTGTTGGGCAGCTTCGTGGTGCACCCGTCGCACGGCATCGGCCACGGCGTGCTGCTGGGCACGCTGGCGCGGCTGGGTGGGGCAGACATCTCGATCTTTCCCAATCACGGCGGGCGGTTCTCGTTCTCGACCCAGGATTGCCGCGAGATCGTGCAGGCCTGTCGCGCGCCCCTGTCGGCCAACCGCGCGATCCTGCCCGCGCCGGCCGGGGGCATGCGGGTCGACCGGGTGGCCGAGATGCGGCAGTTCTATGGCGACGACGTGGTGCTGTTGATTGGCGGCGACTTGCACCGCAGCAGCAACTTGATCGAGCGGTGCGGGGAGCTGCGGGATCTGGTGGCGGGCGGGTGAGGCTGCGGTCTGTCTGCCGCCTGCTCACCATCGACCGTTCACCGCGACGCTTGAGCAGGTGAGGATTTCGTCGAAAGTGACCATGGAAATGGCGCATACGGGGCCGACGTTTGCGCCGTTCAAGCGCTTGAACGAGGCACTTAACCACCCAACATCAGGTCACAAAAGCCTCGGAATTCGCCTCTCGCCCCCCGTCCCCAGGCTTCCTCTTCCGTCCATCGAAGAGTGCTCCGTGTGTGGCGGCCGGCGCGAGAGCCTACCCCGAGCCTGTCGAAGGGTCATCGCCGCGATTCCGCCGGGTCCTGTCGTGCGCGGAACGGGTGCGTCTGTTGGGTGGAAGTTCTAGCGACTGTGAACGGTTCTATCATTGACCGGGGGAACTGGTGGCGCAGACTAGGGGACGGTGTTGCCCGGCAGCTTCCACGAGCGCCGCTGCCCCGTCCAGACACGTGCCGGCAGCGGGGCGATGGGCGCCGCACAAATCCTGTGCGCGTCTCGACACTTTCGCTGGTCCGCCCGCCCTCTGGCCCCCTTGGCACGACGCCCTTGATCCGCGCAGTGTCGTCAGCCGCCCGACGTGGCCGCCTTGAAACGACAGGAGAATCATGACCGCCAGGAAACCCCCAACGACGTCCAAGACCACGGCCAAGTCCAGAGCGCACCGGGCAGAAGAGGCGGAGACGGCGCCGGCCAGCGCCAGCGAGGCGAATGCTCTGCCCCCCCCCTGTCCCATTGTCGGCATCGGCGCGTCTGCCGGCGGGCTGGAAGCGTTCGAGCAGTTCTTCCGCTCCTGCCCGTCGAACTGCGGCCTGGCCTTCGTGCTGGTGCCGCACCTGGACCCGAGCCATGTCAGCCTGCTGACCGAGATCCTGCAGCGTTCCACGACCATGCCGTTGGTCGAGGC
Source organism: uncultured Myxococcales bacterium (assembly GCA_903955385.1). Lineage (GTDB taxonomy): Bacteria > Myxococcota_A > UBA9042 > UBA9042 > UBA9042 > CAJBNH01. The sequence goes on from CAJBNH010000082.1 coordinate 10,802, forward strand.
ATTTGACCAGGTCGAGGTTCAGGTCAACCACGTCTACGTCATTCCGCCCAACCGCGAGATGGCCATCTTCAACCGCGTGCTGCAGCTCTCTGTGCCAGAGATGGTCCGCGGCCAGCGGATGCCGATCGACGGCTTTCTGCGCTCCCTGGCCGAAGATCAGGGAGAACGCGCCATTGGCATCATCCTCTCTGGCACCGCCAGCGACGGTACACTCGGGCTGCGCGCCATCCTCGGCGCCGGCGGCGTCTGCATCGTGCAGGAACCGTCGACCGCCAAGTACGACGGCATGCCGCAAAGCGCCATCCAAGCCGGTTACGCCACGCACATCCTGCCGGTAGAGCAGATGCCGGCCAAGCTCGTGGAGGTGGTGCGTCAGGCGGCCATGTGGCAGCGCGTGCCGGCCATCCTGCCAGAGAGGACCGAATCCGGTATCAAGCAGGTCCTGCTGCAGCTGCGCAGCAAGACCGGCCACGACTTCTCGCTCTACAAGAAGAGCACCATCAGCCGCCGCATCCAGCGCCGCATGGTGCAGCACTGCATCGAGGACGAGAGCGTCTATGCGCGCTACTTGCGCGAGAACCCTAAGGAAACGCAGCTGCTGTTCAAGGAACTGCTGATCAACGTCACCAGCTTCTTTCGCGACCCCGAGGCCTTTGCCGTCCTCAAGCAGACCATCCTGCCCTCGTTGCTGGCAGGCAAGCCGGCCGGCTACGATTTCCGCGTCTGGGTGGCCGGTTGTGCCTCCGGCGAGGAGGCCTATTCGATCGCCATCCTCCTGCTCGAGTTGCAAGACGAGCTCAGGGCCAAGCACGAGCGCGAGCTGACGGTGCAGATCTACGCCACGGACCTGGACGACGAGGCCATTGCCGTCGCGCGGACCGGACGCTATCGGCCGAACATCGCCCAGGACGTGACGCCCGAACGCCTGCGCCGCTTCTTCATCAACGACCCGGACAGCCACGGCGGCTACAAGGTCAAGAAGGAAGTCCGCGACATGGTGGTCTTCGCCGTGCAGAACGTCATCAAGGACCCCCCCTTCACCAAGCTCGATCTGCTCAGCTGCCGCAACCTGATGATCTACCTCGAGCCCGAGCTGCAAAATCGCCTGATCCCAAACTTTCACTACGCCCTGCGACCCAACGGGGTGCTGTTTCTGTCCACCTCGGAGAGCATCACCACCCACCCGACGCGGTTCACGGCGATCGACCGCAAGTGGAAGTTCTACCGGGTCATCCACTCCCTTGCCGCGCCCTGGAACGCCGGCACCACCAACTGGAGCTGGCCCACCGACAAGGTTGTCAACACGAGCGAGGGTTCGGATGCCGTCACGGTCGGCAGGACCGCCACCGGTCGCGCGGGCAACATCGCCGCGCTGAGCACCTACGCGTTGCTGCATACCTATGCGCCGGCCTCGGTGACCGTCGATCTTCGCGGAAACATTCTTTATGTGCATGGTGATACCGGACGCTACCTGCGCCCGGCCCCCGGCCCGTTGAGCACCAGCGTGGTCGACATGGCGCGCGAGGGTCTGCAGTTGGACCTGCGGGTCGCCATCAACACGGCCGTCGCGCAAGGGGAGCCGACGCTGAACCGCGAGGTCTCGGTCAAGACCAATGGCGGGTTCTCGATGGTGCGCTTCAGCGTCCGCGCCCTGCCGCGCGAAAGGTCCGGCGCGCCGCTGCTTCTGGTCAGCTTCGAGGACATCGCCGGCCCAACCCAGCCGGCTGCCGCCGCCGTTCGCCGGCGCGCGGGCAAGCGCAGCGTCGCCGCCATGGCCGAAGCCGCCCGCATCGAAGAGCTGGAACGCGAGCTGGCCTATTCCAAGGAGAACCTCCAAGCCACCAGCGAGGAGCAACAGGCATCCAACGAGGAACTCAAGTCAACCAATGAGGAATTGCAGTCCACCAATGAAGAGCTGCAGTCTTCGAACGAGGAGCTCGAGACCTCCAAGGAGGAACTGCAATCGCTGAACGAAGAGACGATCACCGTCAACTCCGAGCTGACGGTCAAGATCGAGCAGCTGACCAGCATCCAGAACGACATGAAGAACCTGCTCGACAGCCTCGGCACGGGGACGCTGTTCCTGGACCATGATCTGGTCATCCGGCGCTACACGCCGCCGGCGGCGAAGATCTACAACCTCATCGCCAGCGACGTCGGCCGCCACTTGAGCGACATCACCTCCAGGCTGGAAAACACGGACCTGCGCGCCGACCTGCAGTCCGTGCTCGACACCCTGATTCCCATCGAGCGCGAAGTGCGCTGCACCGGCGACGCATGGTACCTGGTGCGCATCCAGCCCTATCGCACCCTGGACAACGTCATCGAGGGCGTGGTGCTGACCTTCACCCCGGTGACGGAGTTCAAGCTCGCCGCCGAGGAAGCGCAGAAGGCCACGGACCGCCTGACGGCCACGCAGCTGGCGGCCGCGCAGCTGGGGCGCGTGTTGGCCGAGGGCATCGTCGACTCCGTCGTCGAACCGCTGGTCGTGCTCGATGCCGAGCTGCGGGTGATCTCGGCCAGCCGCTCGTTCTTCGCGCAATTCGGGGTCATGCCGCAAGAGACGGTGGGCAGCAAGATCTACGCCCTGGGCAATGGCCAATGGGACATTGCGTCGTTGCGCCTCCTGCTCGAGGAGATTCTGCCGCAAAACAAGACGATGAACGACTATGTGGTGGACCATCACTTCCCCGGCTTGGGCCGGCGGCGCATGGTCCTGAACGCCCGGCGCATCGTCACCGCAGTTGGCAACACGGACCTGATCCTGCTGGCGATGGTGGCGGTAGAGGCACTGGAGCAGACATGAGCCCGGGCGACGCCAAGAGACTCGCCAAGCTGACCCTGCGAGGGCGGGCAGAAGCCGCTGAACGCGCGGTGCCTGGCGACGATGTGCCCGAACAAGGGGGCAGCCCGCCCTCCGACCTGCAATACGCCCTGCACGAGCTGCACGTGCACCAGATGGAGCTGGAGGTGCAGAACGAGACGCTGCGCGAGGCGCAAATGGCCCTTGAAGCGTCGCGCGATCGCTATGTCCACCTGTACGACTTTGCTCCCGTCGGCTATCTGACGCTTGACGCCCATGGGATGATCCAGGAGGCCAACCTCACCGCTGCCAAGCTCTTGGGCATCGAGCGCCGGCGGCTGCTTCAGCGCCGCTTCACCGCGTTTGTCGTCGCGGAGGATCATGACCGCTGGTCGCGGCATTTCATCCACCTGCGCAAGTCCCCCGGACCACGCAGCGTGGAGTTGGCCCTGCAGTGCGGCACGGGCAAGGTGGTTTCGGCGCAGCTGGACTGCGAGTCCATGAACTTCGAGGCAGATGACACGACGATACGGGTCGTTGTGAGCGACATCAGCGAGCGCAAGCGGCAAGAGGAGGACCTGCTCATCGCCAACAGGAAGTTGGCCTTCGAGAATGCAGAGAAGAGCAAACGTGCCGACGAACTGACGGCTGCCATGGAAGCGGCAGAAGCGGCCAACATCGCCAAGAGCCGCTTCCTGGCGGCGATGAGCCACGAAATCCGCACCCCGATGAACGGCATCCTGGGCATGGCGCAAGTGCTGCAGATGCCCGGTGTCAGCGAGGCCCAGCGGCTGGATTGCGCGCGCACCATCCTCGGTTCCGGGCGGACCCTGCTGGCACTCCTGAACGATATCCTGGATCTGTCGAAGATCGAGGCGGGCAAGGTCGAGCTCGAAGCCGTCGCCCTGGATCCGGCACAAGTCATCGGCGAAGCGCTGGCGCTGTTCGCCGAGCTTGCCCGCGGCAAGGGCTTGCGCATCGAAACCGACTGGAGCGGGGCGCCCGGGCATTATCTGGGCGACCCGCACCGCCTGCGGCAGATGCTCTCCAACCTGGTGAGCAACGCCGTCAAATTCACCGCAGAGGGACAGATCCGCATCGAAGCCCGCGAAGTGGGGACCGACGGGCAGACGGTGCTGCTCGAGTTCAGTGTCAGCGACAGCGGCATCGGCATCGCCCAAGGCGATCTGGCACTGCTGTTTCAGCCCTTCTCGCAAGCCGACAGCAGCATCACCCGGCGCTACGGCGGCAGCGGCCTCGGCTTGTCCCTGGTCGCCACCCTGGCGCGCCTGATGGGGGGCGGGGTGGGTGTCGACAGCGAAGTCGGACGCGGCTCGCGCTTCTGGATCCGCATCCGCACCGCACGGGTGGCGACGGAGCGCCCGGCAGCGCCGACCGCTGACGCCGACGCGCAGTCGGGCGCCGCTGCGCAATTCTGCGGCCGGGTGCTGGTGGTCGAGGACAACCCCGGCAACCAGAAGGTCGTCGCGCTCCTGCTGCACAAGCTCGGCCTCGACACGGTAATGGCAGCAGACGGGCAGCAGGCGCTCGACGCCCTTGACCGGGGCGAAGCGGCCGACCTGATCCTGATGGACACGCAGATGCCGCAACTGGACGGCTATCGCGCCACCGCAGCGATCCGGCGCAGGGAGCAAGAGAGCGGTGCGCCGCGCCGGCCGATCGTCGCCCTGACCGCCGAGACCTTCGCCGAAGACCGGCGGCGTTGCCTGGCGGCGGGCATGGACGGCTTCCTGACCAAGCCGGTCGTGTTCGAAGAGCTGAGGGCCGAGCTGGCCAGGTGGCTGCCGGCGGCGGAGGCGAACGGCATGAGTGACGTCGAAGCGCCGGCGGTGGCGGACAAGCCGCTGGATATGGCGCACGTTGCGGCGCTGGTGGAGGAGCTGCTGCCCCTGCTGGCGCAACACATGTTCGCTGCCATCGGCCGCGTCAGCGCCTTGCAGGACGCCGTGGCCGGTACGGTCATGGCTGCAGAAGTCAACGAGGCTGGGAAGTTGCTGGAAGGCCTGCACTTCGACCTGGCTTTGGAGCGCCTGCGCCACTTGGCGACGACGCATCACCTGGACACCACCCCATGACGCACGCCAAACCAAGAATCCTCGCCATCGACGACCATCCGGCGAACCTGTTCACACTCGGGGCGGCGCTGGAGCCGGACTTCCATCTGCAGATCGCCACCTCGGGCGCGGCGGGACTGGCGCTGGCGTCCGAGAAGGCGCCGGACCTGATCCTGCTCGACGTGATGATGCCGGAGATGGACGGCTACGAGACCTGCCGGCGCCTGAAGGCCGAGCTGCGGCTGGGTTCGATTCCGGTGATTTTCGTCACGGCGCTGGGCGACACTGCGGCCGAGAGCGCCGGCCTGGAGCTGGGTGCCGCCGACTACATGACCAAGCCGCTCAACGTCGACATCGCCCGCCAGCGAATCCGCAACCTGCTGGAGCGTGAAGCGTTGCGCAAGGAAGTCGAAGCCCAGCACGACGTCCTGCAGGAACTCGTCTCGGCCTGCGCGCTGGGACTCTCGATCGCCAAAGAGTCGGCAAGCAACGCCCACCACAGCAAGACCATCTTCCTGAGCAATATCAGCCACGAACTGCGCACGCCGATGAACGCCATCATGGGCATGACCGAGCTGGCGCTGATGCGCGCCACCGACTCCAGGCAAGCGAATCATCTCGGAAAACTCAAGCAGGCATCTGCGGAGCTGCTGGTGCTGATCAAGGGCCTGATCGACGCCTCGGCGCTGCAAGCCAATCTGCTCACCCTCGAGCACGGCCGGTTTGCGCTGGCCGACGTGCTCGACAAGCTGAGCGGCCTGTTCGACCGCCAGGCCGCCGACAAGGGCCTCAGCTTGAGCATCAAGACCGCCCCCGCGCTGGCGCAGCTGCAGGTGCTGGGCGACGCCCCGCGCCTCGAACAGATCCTGCTGAACCTGGTCGACAACGCGATCAAATTCACCGCCCAGGGAAGCGTCAGCGTCACCGCCGCTGTGGCTGAGGAGAGCGCAGGCGACGTGTTGTTGCGTTTCGACGTGCGAGACACCGGCATCGGCATCGAGCCGGCGGACCAGCAGCGGATCTTCAACCTGTTCGAACAGGGCGACGGCTCGACCACCCGCGCCTACGGCGGCACCGGCCTCGGCCTGACGCTGTGCAAACAGCTGATCGAGCTGATGGGGGGTAAGATCGGCGTCGACAGCAAACCCGGCGCAGGTTCGCTGTTCTGGTTCACGGTGCGGCTGCGCAAGCCGGAGGACACATCGCCGTGAGGGCGGCAAAGTCAGGAATCCTCGCCATCGCAGCCTGACGCGCCCCACGTGGAGCTAAGGAGCCGCGGCCGACCGCTTCGCCCCCGCACGGCCCAACCCCACCGTCAGGTAGACGCCCAAGCCCAGCCACGGCCGCGACGCCCCTTGTTGCCACTGCCACTGCGGCGGCGGGGCCTGCGGATCCGGGAGCTCGCCTCCCAGCGACGGCGGAGTCATGCCGGGTTGTCGCCCCCCAGCGACCGCCAAGGTCACGCGCAAGCCGTGAAAGATGCTCTCGAAGTTGCGGGCGACGTCGAAGGTGATGCCGGCGAAACCCGCGAAGTACGCACCGCTCAACGACCCTGAAGCGCGCCCCACCTGCCCCTCGCTGCCGCAGTCGCCAGCCCAGCCCGACTCGTTGACGCACCATTGGCCACTGGCGCCGATGCCCGTCAGCGAGCCCCCGAACGTCAGGTGCGACTCGAACCACCGCCAACGCGGCGTGATGCGCAGGTCCATCGCCAGCTCGGCCCCGCCCCGGACGGCGTCGTAGCTCGCGCCCTCCTTGGCGAAGTGGTGCACGGTTCCGAACCCGGTGATGCCCCACGCCAGCCGCTCTTCGTCGTCCACGGCCGTGCGGTAGCGCACCAGCGGCTCGATGACCGCGTCGTCACCGCTGTTGACCCAGCGCCCACCCAAGCTCAGGTCTTGCGCCCAGCCGCTGAAGGGCTCGACCAGCGCCGTGCCTTGCAGGTGACGCACGTCGCCGACGTCGCCCTTGGCCTTGACCGCATCGGACAGGAAGAAACCGGGGACCACGCCCATGCCGACCTCGCCGCCCGCGCGGTCACTGGGGCTGACCGACGCGAACGTCATCCCCGGCATCGGCCCCGCCGACAGACAGGACGCGCACGCGACGACGACGGCAAGCGACAGCAGCGTGTTCAGCAGGCGAGAGGCCATGGTGCTGCTCCCGAAGCTGCGGCCGAACTGGCGGTCGCGGTGTTGCTCACGTTTGCGGCACCAGCAGCAGTA
>CAJBNH010000083.1 GCA_903955385.1 uncultured Myxococcales bacterium
CTGCGCAGCGTCCAGCGCCTTCCGCACCTGCTCGGGGCCGATGTCGTCGCGTCCGAGCGCCACGTTGTCGTGCAGCGTGCCGGCGAACAGGAACACGTCCTGCGACACCACACCCACGCCTCGCCGCAGCGCCTGCAGGTCCCAGTCCTCGATGGCGACACCGTCCAGCAGAATCGCGTCCTTGGGCGCCGGATACAGTCGTGTCAGCAGCCGCGCCAGCGTCGTCTTGCCCGAGCCTGTGGGACCCACCAGCGCCACCACCTGCCCCGGCTGCACCTCCAGCGAAACCCCATGCAGCACAGGCGTTTCGCCGTAGCCGAAGTGCAAGTCGCGCACCTGGATCCGCCCCTCGACCTTGCGCGGCGCGTGGGTACCCGACTTCAGCGACGCGTCGGCGTCCAGCAGCTCGAAGATGCGCTCGAGCGCCGCCATCGCGCGCTCCAGCGTCGCCACTTTGCCGCTCAGCTCGCGGACAGGCACGAAGATGCGCTGGATGTACTGCACAAAGGCGACCAGAAGCCCAAGCGTCACGGCACCTTGCAGGTTGCGCCCGCCGCCGTACCAAAGCAGCACCGCAATCGCCAGCCCCGCCACACCGTCCATCACCGCGTACAGCGACGCGTCGTACCAGTTCGAGATGCGATAGGCCCGCAGATACGAGAAGTTGAGCCTGCGGTACTCCTCGACGGTCGTCTGCTCGCGACCGTGCAGCTGCACAATCGGCGCCCCTGCCAGCGCCTCCTGGAAGTGACCGCTGGCCTGACTCATCGACTTGCGGATGTCCACGCTGTAGAACCGCAGGCGCCTCCTGAAGAATTCGACCAACAGCACGATTCCGGGCGCGGCCAGCAGGGTCATGCCGGTCAGCGGCACGTCCAGCAGGAACATCGCCAGCAGGATCGTGCCGATGTCGAACACATCGCCCAGAATTCCCACGATGCCATAGGTCAGGATCTCAGCGATCGCCTCGACGTCACTCGTTGTGCGCGTCAGCAGTGCCCCTGTCGCACGCTGGTCGAAGAACGCCGCACCCTGCCGCAGCACATGCTGGAACACCGCCCGCCGCAGGCGCAGCAACGACAAGAACCCCGCGCGCTGCAAGGCATAGAGCTGCAGGCTGCGAAAGCCGTAGTCGCCCAGCACCGCCACCAGAAACAGCGCTGACAGGGTGGGTAGCGCCAGAAAGCCCGGTGCCGGCTGGTGTTTCAGCGCGTGGGCGATGGGGCCGTCGATGGCCTCTTTGAGAATCCAGGGTTGCGCCAGATTGCCCAGACTCATCAACGGCACGGACACGAGACCGACCAGTAGCCAGCCGCGGTCGGCGCGCAGGTATGGCCAGAACCGCTGCAGCAAGCGCAGGTCGTGCGATCGGCGTCGTCGCGGCGGGGCGGAAGGGGGGGCTGCGGAGGTCATGACGATGCGGGGAGGTTGCGGCTCAGAACGGCCACCAGCCACCCTTCTCCTCCTTCTTCTTCTCCTCTTCCTTGGGCTTCTCTTCTTCCTTGGGCTTGTCCTGCTCGACCCAGCGGATCACGTCGGGAGTGAAGCGGATCGCGTGGAACTCGTCGACTTCGCGGGAGAAGTTTCCCGTGTCCAGCTTGTGTTTGATCACCGCCACCATCGTCTTGCGGTCGGTCGTCCAAAACACGGACTTCAGCGCGGCGGTCCCCAGGGTGCCGGTCTCTTCGTCCTTCTGCACGGGCACATCCTTGATCTTGCCCAGTTTCTTCTTGTCGGTGGCGGCGAGCACAAACCGCTCTTTCGACGCCATCAGGCCGAAGAACGACAGCGTCTTGGTCTCGTCCGCAGGGTCCAGCAAGTAGATCGTATCCTCGACCCCGGGGTCCGTGATCTTGTACTTCTTCCGCGCCTCCTTGATGGTCTTGACGCCATCGACGCGGATGTACGGCACCAGCACGGACTTCTTGGCGGGCTGCCCCGACTCGACGTCGTACAGTCGCAAAGCGAGCCCCGTGTCGACGTCCTCGATGCCCACAAGCATCGTCTTGGCGTCGGCGTTGAAGCCCAGAACCTTGAACTCGATCTTGCTCTCTTGCGCCCACGCGTTGCCTGCAGTTGCCAGAAACGCAGCGGTGCAGGCCAGAATCAGCAGGGCGCGTTGGAGCACGGCGACCTCACTCCACCGAGCAGGTGTGGTCGGTCTCGGTTTCCTGCTGACCGAAGTTGGACGAGAAGTTCGCGCGGACGCACGCCGCCAGATCTGCATCCGGCTTGCCATCGACCATTGCGCGGACGCCAGAGACACCGCCCAACAGGTTGATCGTGAAGGCGAGCTTGTACGGCGCTCCGTCGTACAGGACCTTGTTGCCGCAGGTACGCAGGACGCCGTACCGCTGTGAGCAGAGACGCTCGAGCTGCGAGTCCGTCACGTTCTGCACCGTCCCGATGCCGCCCGTGGCGACCTTCTCCCGCTTGGGGCCGCTGCCGGTGTTCAGGGCGCGCTCCAGAGCCTCTTTCCCCAAACGATCAGCCTCGGCGCGGGCCGCGATCTGCTCGGCCGTCGAGCCTTGAAGCTCTACCTTGCCCCCCGTCCCTGCCTGCCGCCTCTTCTGTGCCCGCAAAGTCCGCTGCAGCTTGGCGGCAAGGTCAGACGTGCTCTTCTCCACGGCCGGCTTCTTGTCGGCGGCGTCGGTACCACCGGCTGCTGCAACATCGCCCGCGTCCTGCGAATCTTCCTCTTCCAGCTGCACCTTGACGCTGGTCTGGTACGGCAGGTTGAACACGGCAAGGATGGTCTTCGAGTCGCGGATCAGCTCTCGCTTGGCGTCGCCGTCGACCTTCAGCGCGATACCGAACGCGATGACGCCCAGCACCAGCGCGCCCAGCACCACGCCGATGGCGATCTTCTGGCGCTTGCTTCGCTTGTCCAAGCGGAACATGACGCTGAATTCTTGCAGGAGGTTCTGGTACTCCTCCTTGGTGGGCTTGTGCTTGTTCGGGTCGGGCATCTGCAGGTCGATGTCGCCCATGTCCGAGCCACCGCCGAAGAACGCGGCGCCGTGCGCATCCGCGGCCACCTTCGAGTGGTCTGGACCCGCCTTGCGGCCGTGGTTCGTTGCGGTGCGGTTGCCGAAGAACGGAACCTGCGCCTCCATCGTCGGGCCGGCCTCGTCCAGCGCCGGCTCGCTCCGCTGGGCAGGCATGGGTCGGTCGACCTTGGGGCGTGCAGGCGGCACCGGCTGTGACGTGCGAGCAGCGGTCGGCTTGGGAACGGGCGCGGGTCTGGGAGCCGAACCGGTGGTGCGGACTGCAGGCTGCGCGGTCGAGATGGGACGCGGTGCTGCGGCCACCGGTGCCGGTGGCGAGGCCTGCGCAACCAGACGCAGTGCGTCGATGTCCTGGATCTTCATCCAGGCGGCAAGACCCTTCTGCCATGCGAGCGACTGCCGGGTCAGTTCGCCCGAGGCAAGCATCTGCGCGACCCGATCGACGGTCATCGGCCCTTGCTTCTCGCGTCCGATCACCACGAACCAAGTCGCTTGGCCTGGCTTGGGGGCGTGATCGTGCGCAGGCTCGTGGGCGGCATGGGCGTGCGCGGCGTCGTGACCGTGCGCCGCGTCCGTGACCAAATGGCACTCGAGAAGGTCACCCTGTCCCGCTCGCACGTGCACGTGGACGTGGCAGTTCGGACAGTGGATCTGCGCGCGACCGGAGGCCCCAAGACGCTCCGGCGGCAAACGATAGGACTTGTTGCAACTGGGACACGTGAACCGCACGCCGCCTCCTGACCCAAACCTTGCGCAATCAGACGCACGTCTACCGGAGTCGGCCTCTACTCGTCCGCCCCCGCTTGCGCCCGACCGTCGGCCGAACCAAGGCGCAAGACCCTATGGTCTACAGCCTCTGGAGATCCTGTGCAACCCGCCTGCTCACCGCCGCCTTCGTCACAAGCCGTTCACGCTGAGGGGCAAACGCCTTGTACCCTGCAAGGCTTCATCTTGAATCCGAGCTTGCCCAATGTTACGTTCCGCCGTTCCGTCGTGCCCTCTGCGACTGGGGTCGGCGTGCAGATCGCACCCGAACAGGCCAGAACCGACGGAAATCACAGTCCTCTGTCCGGAACCGATTCCCGCGCCTGTTCGTCAGACCGCGTGCGCAGGCGATCGCCCCGCGCAAGGAGAAGCGGATGCCGTTTGCCCTTCATCGCTTGGCTCGTGCGGCCGCGCTTGCTGCTGCGCTCGCCGCCTCACTGGTCTCCGTCGCCGCTTTGGCGCAGGTGCGCGACGAGCTCGTCGAGCAACAGCAAGCCTCTGAAGCCAAGATCCCGATCTCCGGCAGCGTCGGGCTCGAGTCCGGCATCTCCGGCGGCACGTTGGTCGCCAACGAGGAGCAGCGCCGCGCAAGCTTGGACATGACGCTTTCCCTGCGCCTCGCGTGGGCGATCCGCCCCGGTCTGTCGCTTGCGGTGTCCGACGGCGTCAACAAGAACCTGGTCACCAACGTCGATTCCGGTGCCGTGCGACCCTACGACACCAACTTTGGCGATGTCGGGTTCTCGCTGTCCTGGATGCCGCAGACGCTCGAAGACGGCAAGAGCAAGCCTTGGGTGTTGCCCGGCGGCATCATCTCGAGCGTGGGCCTGTCGTCCAGCCTGCCGACGTCGCGTTCGAGCCAATTCCAAACCAAGATCACGAACTTGGGCACCAGCCTTTCGCTGTCCCGGCAGGGTCTGTTCGACGGCTTGATGACGCTGTCCTATTCGTTCTCCTTCAACAAAAACTTTCACCGTTACGCAAGCGCCACGCGCGAGATCGACCCGACCGCGAATCCGCTGTTCCGTGCGGGCGGTGCGGAGGATGTGGGTGGAGGTGAAATCGCCACCACCGCGCAGAACAGCTCGTTCTCGCTGCGCAATGGTCTGACGGCTGCCTTCAGCATCGGCGATCGCTGGTATGCCGCCATCGCTTACTCGCTGTCGCACAGCTGGAAGTACTACGACGCTCCGCTCGACGAGTTCTCCAGCGATTACGCCAAGGCCGGCCGTGGCCGCAGCGACAATCAGTGGGGCAGCATCGGCGTTTCCTATGCGCTGACGGCGTCGGGTCAGACCGCGATCAGCGCGCAGGTCTACACAGGGTCGCCCGTGTTCACCGCCGACAACAAGACACTCCGGTTCCCGTTCTTCGACTTCCGTTCGCTGCCGGACAACTACTCCAGCTTCAGCCTTGGGCTGTCGCACGATTTCTAGGCTTCGGGACCGGGCCGTAGCGCCCGTGCCACCCCCTGAACCGCCGGTGCCAGCACCCTGTTCAGGAGTTTCCTCGCGTGTTCTCAGGAGTTGCACCATGAAGTTGCTTCGCCCCGTGTCGTTCTTGCTCGCGATCGCCTTCGCCCTGATGGCCACGGCGTGCGTAGAGGACGTCGGCCTCATCGACCGCACCCAGGCGAATTACGTCGCGAAGCGTTCGCTCGCCGGCGTCTGGTACAAGCTTGAGGTCGTCACGGACATTCCCATGGGGGCGGGCTTCGGCTTCGCAGGCCAAGCCAACTTCGGTGACGACGGCGGCAAGGTTGTCTTTGACATCCAGGAAAACTACTTGGTCGTCTATCCCTTCTCCGAGAAGGTGATGGGAGGCGACGCGAAGTGGAACAAGAAGAAGATCAGGACGTACTGGCTCGAGGGCAAGGAGGACCAGTTCATCGATCTGGTCGTCGGCAACCCCACCGCCATCTACCCGATCAAGAGTCACTTCGACATCCAGCGGGACTACAGCTCGACCACCGGGTCGCAGTCGAACGTGCTGGTCGAGAACACCACGGACAAGCCTTGGTACAAGCGCAAGTACGTCCGCGTCGACTGGATGGGCAACGCGCTGGTCAACGGCATGTTCCCTCAGGGCTCGATGAAGTACAGCCCGGTCGACTACTACGTGCCGCAGGACGAGAAGGACAACCCCAACCGCTTCTACATGGACCCGGACGGCGGCTATTTCCACTTCACCCGTCGCGTGTTCGGCCAGCCGATGTCCACCGGCGCGTGCTCGACCTACGCGCTCGCCCCCGGTGACTGCGCCGGCGCCGCATTCGATACCCGCGTGTCCTTCAAGCGTGCGAACCCCAAGCGCATCAACGACTTCGAGATCCTGCCGTACCACAACGCCGGCCCGCAAGAGAAGTTCGGCTACTTCCTGGCTGAGCGGTACACCTTCGATGAAGAGTATGGTCTGACCTACGCCGGTCACGACTACAAGGCCGCCCGCTGGAACATCTGGAAGAAGTCCAAGACGTTGACGCCGATCAAGGACGCCACCGGCAAGACGACGACCTGCGTGACCAACCGCGACTGCGCGGCCCCCGCCGTCTGCGATCAGAAGGACTGGTTCGCGCCGGGCGTCTGCGCCTCCACGGCCCGCATCGAGTACCGCGACCGCGGCATCCGTCCGATCGTCTATCACGTCAGCGAAGGCCATCCGGTCGACCACCTCCGCGCCGCCTATGCCGCCGCCGACTCGTGGAGCGACACCTTCAAGGAGACCGTGTCCTGGCTGTACTTCTGGCAGGACAAGTGGGCCAAGGACAGCATCAAGGGCTTCTCCGACGCGAAGTCGCGCTTCGGCCAGCGGTTCTGCTCGACGCACAGTGACTGCGCCAGTCACGCGCCGTTTGAGGTCTCGGTCGACACCAAGAACGTCAAGGCCAATCGCGTCGTCGTGGCCGTCCCCAAGGGCGCTACCGACAGCGAGGCGGTCATCGTCACCGACTGCACCGTGACCTACGACTCGGTGACCAAGAAGCAGATCTGCTCGGACCGCCCCGCGTTGGGCGGCGACGGCCTGATCGTGTTCGTCAACGCCACCCCGGGCAGCGCAGCCGCCAAGCTTGAGGTCAAGAAGGTCGCAGACGGTCCGGTCGCTGCGACCGTGTCGAACATCGCTTTCGCCGCGGGCGAGATTGCGGCCAAGGACCGCTCCGCACTGCTGCCCAAGTCGAACTTCAGTGGCTCGTCCGGCACGTTCGATCTCGTCGTCACCGCCGACGGCCAGACGGCCAAGACCCAGAACGTCAAGATCAAGGCCAACGAGGTGACCTTTGTCGTGTTCGTGGGCGGCGACTCGCTGGCCGTGCTCAAGGGCGGCGAGCTGAAGTCCGGCCTGCGGGTGGTCAACGGCCTGGGTAAGAAGGAAGGCACGGCGCTGTCGCAGGGCGCCACGCTGGAAGTCGGCGTCAACGGCACCCGCTTCAGCGAAGGCCTGGAGTTCGGCAAGGCCACGGACTTGCTGTACTTCACCGGCAGCGTCGCGCACGTCGTGATGCTCAATCCCGGTCAGCGCGCCGACGTCAGCTGCCTCAGCGAAAACGGCGTGGGAACGTGCGTTGGCTGGCGCCAGAAGCTGACCCCGCAGGACTATGCGGACCGCCTCACGGTCAAGGACAAGCTGCAGGACATCTTCGTCATCTGCGAGAACGCCTACACCGGCGACAAGTGCACGGCTGCCCAGCGCGGCGACAAGACCCTGCTGAACGACTGCCGTTACTGGGTCACCGATCCGCAGACCAACAAGCCGTTCAACCCGTGCGCCGACCTCAAGAACGGCGGCTTTGTCGAGGACGCCGCGGCGATGAAGCTGATCGGCGACATGCGCTACAACTTCTTCTACTGGGTCACGAACATCCATGCGTCGTCGCCTCTGGGCTACGGCCCCTCGGCCGCTGACCCGGACACCGGCGAGATCGTGTGGTCGACCGCCAACATCTACGGCGCCTCGCTGATCACCTACTCCCAGTATGCGAAGGATCTCGTTGACTTGCTGAACGGAGACTTGGACGCCAGCACCATCGCCAGCGGCCGCTACATCAAGGAGTACTTGCTCGCCCAGTCGCAGACCGGCAAGGACAAGTCCTTGTTTGAAGGCGCGATTGGCGCTGCCGAAGTCTCGACCACCCCCGAGGAGCAGCTGGAGGCCGCCCGCCGTCAGGCCACCGTGCGCATGTCCGACCGCGCCGCCGAGGTGATGTCCTCCAAGCCCGGCGCCGACGACGACAAGCTGCTGCACGAGCTGGAAGACCACCAGAAGCTGGGCGAGCTGATGCAGAAGTTTGCCCCCACGTTCGACATGGGGCAGGTGTTCGCGCGTCTGGACAAGATCAAGGGCACCTCGCTTGAGCGTGCGATGGTCAACGACGAGATGGCGCTGGTGATGTCGGAGGGCGAAGTGCAGCCCGGCGACGTCATCAACCCTGAGATGCTCGGCAAGATCGGCCCGACGGGCTGGGCCACGCCGAAGCGGCAGCTGGACGAGAAGCGTCGCATGCAGCTGCTCGGCTACAACAACATCTACCTCTCAGAGTTCCAGGATCCGTCGCTGCTCGGCTTGGCCAAGCGCATGAAGTGCCAGCCGGGTCAGCAGCCGACCGACGTTCTGGCCAACGCGGACCCGATTGGCGCCAACGCCTGCTACAAGGGCGACGCGCTGCGCACCGCACTGTCGGTCGCGATCTTCCGCGGCGTGCTCGAGCACGAAGTCGGCCACACGTTGGGCCTGCGCCACAACTTTGAGGCTTCGTCGGACCTGATCAACTACTTCGACGGCTACTTCGACGCGAACACCGGCCGTGAGAAGGAGCCGGTGCTCTGCGCCGACCTCAAGCTGCCCGGCTCGACCGCCGTTATCGGCAAGGACGTGTTCTGCGAGCAGGACACCTTCGGAGAGACCTGCGCGCTCCTCACCTGCAGCACGACGTCGGACTGCCCGAGCGGTCTGTCGTGCCTGAAGTCCAAGCACCAGTGCATCGACGCCGACGCCATCCCGGTGGGCACCTGCCAGACCAAGGTCAAGAGCACGTTCGACTGCTCGGACGACAGCCAGTGCGCGGGTGGCCAGTGCATCGGCGCGAAGTGCTATGCCCGCTTCGCCTGCACCACTGCGACGGCAGCGTCGGCGTGCCTCGACGGCGAGAGCTGCGAGGGCGGCTTCTGCACCGACGCCCGCGGCAAGACCCGCACTGCGCAGATGACCGAGGAGAGCGTGGTGCAGGCGCTGAAGTACGTGCCGCGCGCCAAGCTGACGCCCAAGGAGATCGACAACCGCCGGGTCGAGTACCAGTACTCGTCGATCATGGACTACGGTCAGAAGGTCCACAGCGATATTCGCAGCTTGGGCAAGTACGACTACGCCGCCATCAAGTACGGGTATGGAGAGCTGGTGGAGATCTACTCAGACCCCAGCTACCTCATCGATGCCACCAAGACCTATGCCAAGAATCAGGGTCGTTCGTTCGAGGACGTGTCCTGGCGCCTGACGACCGAGAACTGGAGCGGCTATGGCACCACCACGCCCACGCTGGATCTGGTGAACCACTGGATGCCGCCGGAGTACAACGTCAAGCGTGAGGCGGTGCCGACCCACTTGGTGGAAGCAGAGCGCCTCAACGTGCGCAACTACGTGCGTCAGGAGGCGGATTCGACCTACTTCGAAGTGCCCTACAAGTACTGCTCGGACGAGTTCCGCGGCAACATGGGCTGCTACTACTTCGACACCGGCTCTTCGCCGGAGGAGATCGTCTACCACGCTGGCGAGGCCATCGAAGAGTACTACCTGTTCGACGCCTTCAAGCGGGAGCGCCTGTGGTTCGGTCGCGGCGGCAGCCCTCTGTCGTATCTCGCCCGCATCGAGGACCGCTGGTTGACGCCGATCGGGCAGGCCGGCCGCTACTACGCGCTGTTCAACAACATCTACAGCGTGTTCTCGGACTTCAAGCAGTGGGAGAACTCGCCGTTCGGCCTGCTGCAGCTCAAGCGGGCTTCGGAAGACTCGTTCCGCCGCTTGTCGAACATGATTACGGCGCCGGCTCCTGGTTCCTACATCAAGGACCCGGTCGCCAACCGCTACAACAACGTGTCGTACGAAGCCGGCAAGGGCAACCTCGAGATTCCCATGGGGGTTGGCAAGATGCCCTGGACGTCGTTCGCGACCGCGAAGGGCTACTACTACTTCGACCACCCGCTGTGGATTGGCGGCTACTGGGACAAGGTTGCGGCCATCCTGACCATGACCAACTCCAGCGCGAACTTCCTGTCCGACTATGTCGGCGAGCAGCTGCCGTTGTTCCGTGGTACCGCGATTGGCTACAACACCGTCTATCCCAAGCAGCTGGCCTCGTTGCTGGGCGGTCTTGCGGCGGGTGACGTGGAGGAAATCGGCGGTCACGTCGACACCAACAACGTGTTCTACCGCTACGACCCCTTCAAGCCGTACAAGGGCAACGACCCGCGCGTCGAGCCGTCGATCCTCAACCACAGCTTGCGGTTGTTCGCCGCGTGGCAGGCGATCGCCAACCTGCCGGCGGGCTTCGATCCGACGTTCACCGACTCGATGGCCATCTGGCTCAAGGGCAACGGCCAGCAGTACGACTTGGGCAAGACGATCGTCAACGGCGTCGAGGTCAAGGTCGATGTCGTCGAGTTCGTCGACCCGTTCGGCAAGAAGACCTACGTCGCGCCCAAGCCCAACTACGACGCAGAGCGCTACTCGCCGACCCATCGGATGCTCGAGAAGCTCAACCTGCTGAAGACCGGCTGTGCGGATGGCAGCGTGTGCGCTGCGGCCCCCGACACCGGCAGTCCGATTTGCACCAACGGCTCGTCCTGCGCGACGGGTACGTGGTGGACCAAAGCGACAGGGGCCGAGAAGGAGAAGATCGCGAACGAGATGAAGACGGAAATCGAGGTCATCGACTACTTCCGCGAACTCTTCGCCGTCTACGGCTCCATCGGCATCTAGCCAGAGGCCTTAGGCCCAGGCGTTCGGAACCTGCTCCCGTGCTACGGAGACCAACATGAAGTCCGCGTACTTGCACTCGCTCCTCCTGGCCGCCGTTCTGGCGATGTTTGCCGGATGTGCTCAGGATCTGGCCGAGATCGACACGGTCCAGCCCAACTATGTGAAGAAGGCGGACCTGCTGGGCCGTGAGTGGTATCTGCGCACCACCGTTGTGGCGACCACCTACACCAGCGCGTACACGTTTCCCGGCGAAATGGGCACGCTGACCCGCGGCGTGTTCGAGATCCAGGAAGACGCCCTGTACTTCTACCGCACGTACGAGTTCATGCTCGGGTCGGACGCGTACGCCATGAAGGGCGACACGGACGTGCCGTTGCTGGACAAGAACGGCAAGCCCGTGACCCATGCCGTGCCTCAGGACTACCAGAAGGTCGCCTGCGCGACCGACGCGGACTGCGGCGTCAAGGCGTGGTGCGGCAACGCGGCGGCTCCCAAGGCCAAGGACGAGGCCGACTGGAACGGCTTCTGCGTGCGCGAGGGCCGACAGTATGTGTTCCGCGGCGCGCCCGTGCTCGCGTTCCCGATCTCCAGCCACTTCGACATCACCTACGCCTACAGCAGCGCGTCGGGCGAGAAGACCAACAAGCGTTACGAAAACACCAGTGATCGCAAGTGGTTCGATCGCGAATTCATGCGCGTGCAGTGGGGTTCCCAGCAGCTGGTCGACTTCGACGGCGACGTGACGGGCGGCATTTTGGCGTCGGCTTCGGTCGCTCCAGTCGTTTACGAAGGTGACACGGCCCCTGAGGGCGAGGAATTCGAGCTCTGCGCCGACGGCAAGAAGTGCAAGCAGGCGTACATGACCTACGTGCACCGCCTGATCGCTTCGGCGCCGACGGTCTACTACGACGAAGAGCTGGGCAACATCCCGATTTGCTACTTCTATCCTTGGTACACGGGCGGCGTGTACGACTGCGCGTCGGAGGAAGTGAAGGTCCGCACGTTCTTCCTGGAAGTGCCCGACTACACCGACGATCCGACCAAGGCCTACGTCTCGCGCGAGCAGGACGACGTCGAGTTCGAGAAGTTCGGCTACTTCCGTACAGAGCGCCCGGTCTACGACATCGAGTTCGGCGTCACCTACAACAATGCCGTTCGACGCGCCCAGCGCCACCGCATCTGGGACCGTTACGTCAAGTGCTACGTCGATCCGACCGCCGCGCCTGGCGAAAACTGCAAGGGTCCGGGCGAAGGCCGCGTGTGGAAGGGCGACTTCGACTACACCAAGATGACGCCTGAGCCGATCGTGTACTACCTGAACACCGACCACCCGCGCGAGCTGGTCGTTGCAGCGCGCAATATCGCCCGAGGCTGGTCTGAGCCCCTTGAGGCGGTCGCGGCGTTCCACAAGGCCGGCGTCCAGCCCGACCACCCGATGTTCATCCTGTGTGAGAACAGCGATGCCGCCGCCCGCGCCGCCCTGAAGGCCGGCCAGCAGACCGCGGAGTACAGCGACACCGCGATTGGCAAGCGCTTCTGCAAGGACATGGACAAGCCGCACCGCTTTGGCGACCTGCGCTACAACTACATGCACGCGGTGCCGGCCAACATCCAGATCGGCCTCTACGGCTACGGCCCGTCGGCGGCCGACCCAATCACGGGCGAAATCATCGCGGCCAGCGCTCACGCCTACGTCTCGCAGATGAGGCTGGGCTCTGAGGGTGCGCTGCAGGCCATCGAGCTGCAGGCGGGCGTGAAGGACTTCAACGACGTCAAGTACGCGACGGAGAAGCTGTTCAACATCACCGCACGGCGCTTCAAGACCTACGACCAGAAGTCTCCCAAGTCGACGGAGGAATTGCGTACCCATCTGGCCAACATGATGGATCCCGACGTACGGCAGCGTCTGGAGACCGCGGGCCTCAACGTGGCCGACAACGGCGGATCCTACGCCCAGAGCCGCATGGCCCGCATCCAGCAGAACCCGCCGCTGGACGAGATGCTGGTGGGCAACGACCCGTCCTACTCCGTGCACGCGCTGTTCAAGGACCTGCACGTCAAGCCGGGCACGACGCAGCAGATGACGGCCGACCAACTCCAGAAGCTGAGCGTCGCCAACTGGGCGCACATCGCCGGTCTGCGTGAGCGTCGCAAGGTGTTCGACAAGCTGGCGACCAAGACCCTGCACTTCGACTCGTTCACCGACAACGCCATCATCGGGATCGCTCAGGAGTACGGCCGTCGCTATGACGAGGCCCTGTGCAAGGCCTACGCCTCCGCGACGGTTCAGACCCTCTACAACGGCCTGACTGCCTCTGCGACCGGCGACACGTGCACCACGCCGCTTGCGTTCGAGTCGCAGGGGCTGTCGAAGGGGCGCATCTGCGTCACGACGGGAACCGAGAACCGTTGGGCCGATTGCTCCAGCCCGGTGCTGATGGAGCAGCTGCGCATTGCGCTGAACACGGCGAACGGCAACAACCCGATCCTCGACGTCGTGCACATGCTGCCGAGCCCCCTCTACACCGACACGATGGACCCGCTGCTTCGCAACACGCAGGAAGTCGGCCGCGCCGTCGTCGCTCCGCTGCGCGCGCAAATCAAGGGTGAGCTGTGGGCCAACATCTACAAGGCCACGCAAGACCACGAGATTGGTCACACGCTGGGTCTGCGCCACAACTTCGAGGCCTCGACCGACGCCCTGAACTACCAGAAGAAGTACTGGGACCTGAAGGTCAATGCCGCTGGCGACGTCATCCACCCGTGGTCGGACGAGACCGCCACGCAGGCTGAAGGCGACATGCGCACCCAGCAGATGGCCTCGATCATGGACTACGGCGCCAAGTTCAACTCGGACTTCGCCGGGCTGGGCATGTACGACCGCGCCGCCATCAAGTTCGGTTACGGCGACATCGTGGAGTCCTTCACGAATCCGCCCGACTTGACCACGTCTCCCGGCGGCGAGCTGGCTCCCCTGAACGACTACCTGGCTACGCCCACGCAGGACAACCCCGGCACGAACATGCTGCTGCATCAGGGCAACCAGGCGATGAACAAGATCCTGCGACGCATCCACTACTCGACGTTGCCCAAGTACTTCGGGTCGGTCGCCAATCTTCACGCCCGCAAGGACGTGGCCTGGTCCAGCCTGAAGGGCGACCGTTGCGTCAGCGACGACCAGTGCGGCCAGAACAAGGTCTGCCGCCTGTTTGGTGAGGACAAGTACTGCGCCGATTCGACCATCGTCGAGGTGCCGTACCGCTTCTGCTCTGACGAATTGAACGGCGACACGCCGACTTGCGCGACGTTCGACGAGGGTGCCGACCCGTACGAAATCGCCCGCAACGCGCTGAACGACTACGAGCAGTACTGGTACTTCTGGGGTTATGCCCGCGATTCCGAGATGTTCCATCCGGACAACTACTCGGCCCGCGTCGAGAACGCCTTCTACACAGCGGTGCGGCAGTTCCAGTTCTGGGCCATCGACTTCGCGACCTACCAGAAGGACGGGTGGTGGAAGAAGCGCTACGGCCGCGAGTTCGACCAGGACGTCAACGGCGGGCTCTCTGGCGCCTATGCCACGGTCAACACGTTCAACAAGCTCGCCCAAGTCATCGCTCGCCCGGCTCCCGGCTACTACTGCTGGAACGCAAAGCGCAATCGCTTCGAGCCCTACAACCAGTTCGACTCCAGCGGCTGCCCCGACGACCACTGGTTCGACGAGACCAACGGTGGCCGCCAGCTCTATGCCGGCTGGGGTGGCGGGTACATGTACCGGCCGATCACCGCCGGTCAGATCTATGACCGCATCGCCGCCTTCTCGCTGATGTCGGATCCGACGACGCCTGCATTCGTGGCGGTCAACGAGCAGGAGGACCTGCGCCGTTACATGGTCAGCTTCTACAACGTCTTCCCGCGCGAGATGATCCAGCTCTTCGGTGGCATCTCGATCGAGGACGCCGAGTACTACGGCTGGCACGTGCTGCAGGGACCGCCCGACCCGGCGACCGGAAACGAGACCAAGGAATTCGACTACCTGCTGCCGCGCGTTTGGGTGGGGGCCGATGCCGACAAGCAGTACAAGAAGTGCTCGGAACTGCCCGTCACGGCCTCACCCGAGCAGAAGACCGGCTGCCTGAAGTACACGATCTTCCCGGACGAGCGGCCGATCTTCCCGTCCAGCCGCTTCCGCATGCCGCTGTTCGGTGCCTACTTCGGCATGGCGCTGCTGACCCAAGGCTTTGACCGCACGTTCATGGACCTGAGCCGCGTGTTCTTGAAGGGCAACGAGGCGGCCATCGACCTGCCCGAGGGCCTCGAGGTCGCGCAGTTCACCGATCCGCTGTCTGGAAAGGTCTACGTGGCGGCGAAGACGTCGGACGACACCCTGAATCCCGGCTACATGGCGGTCAAGCTAGCGGCGGCCGAGCTGGCCAAGTTCCCCAACATCGAAACGCTGCAGCAGAGCTATCTGTTCTCGGAGTATCAGTTCCGCGTCAGCCTGCTCGACCTGATCCGCTCGATGCACGAGACGTACGAGTACTAGGTCTCGGCGGGACGTTCCTCCCCGAGCCTCATCTGTGGTCCGGCGATTCCGCGACCCTTCCCCGACGCACCGACGGTTCGTGCGCGCCGGGCCTGTCGGTTCGCAGCCGGGGCGCCGCCCCTTCGTTCACGTTGACACTTTCAGGAGCCAGAATCCCCATGCGCGCCAGCCGTTTGCACCTGCCCACCCTTCGCGAGGCCCCCAAGGATGCTGAGGTCGTTTCCCACCAGCACCTCGTTCGCGCCGGTTACATTCGCCGCGTGGCTGCCGGCATCTACTCGTTCCTGCCGCTGGGCGTGAAGGTCGTCGAGAAGGTCAAGACCATCATCCGTCAGGAGATGAACCGAGCTGGCGCGCAAGAGATTTTCATGCCGGCGATCGTGCCCGCGGAGCTTTGGCAGGAGTCCGGCCGCTGGGCCAAGTACGGGCCTGAGCTGCTGCGTCTGAAGGACCGCAAGGGCGCTGAGTTCTGCGTGGGACCGACGCACGAAGAGGTGGTGGTCGACCTGGTGCGCAAGGACGTGCAGAGCTACAAGCAGCTGCCGGTGAACCTGTACCAGATCCAGACCAAGTTCCGCGACGAGATCCGCCCGCGCGCAGGCCTGATGCGCGGGCGCGAATTCATCATGAAGGACGCGTACTCCTTCGACGCGACGGTGGCCGGAGCCCACGCGTCCTACAAGGCGATGTTCGACGCCTACCACCGGATCTTCACGCGCATGGGTCTCGACTTCCGAGCAGTTGAGGCCGACACGGGCAACATCGGCGGCTCGATGTCGCACGAGTTTCAGGTGTTGGCCGAGTCCGGCGAGGACGCGATCGTGTCCTGTGACTCGTGCTCGTTTGCCGCCAATGTGGAGAAGGCGCCCCTTGCGCTGCCTGAGTTCGTCGCCACGCCCGTCGGCTTGGGCGAGGCCCGAGTGGTCGAGACCCCGGGAGCCAAGACCATCGAGAGCGTCACGCAGATGCTCGGCTGCAGCGCCGACCAGATGATCAAGGCGATCCTGTACGAAGCCGACGGCGAACCGGCGGTCGTGTTCGTGCGCGGGGATCGCGAGGCCAATGAGGTCAAGGTCAAGCAGGCGCTGGGCGTCAACGCGCTCTATCTCGCCGATGCTGCGTGGTTTGTGCAGAAGACCGGCCTGCCCCCCGGCTACCTGGGCCCGATCGGCATGGGCGGTCTGAAGGCGGTCGCCGATGGCGAGCTGCGGGCCATGCCCACGGCAGTCTGCGGCGCCAACCAGAAGCAGGCGCATCTGGTCGATGTCTCCCCCGCCCGCGACCTGCAGGGCCTGACCTACGCGGACGTGCGCATGGCCGTGGCCGGCGACGTGTGCCCCCGTTGCTCCGGGTTGCTCCGCAGCTTCAAGGGCATCGAGGTCGGCCACGTCTTCTTCTTGGGACAGAAGTACTCCAAGGCGATGACGGCCACCTTCCTGGACGAGGATGGCACGCAAAAGCCTTTCGAGATGGGCTGTTACGGCATCGGCGTCACCCGCATCCTGTCGGCCGCCATCGAGCAGCACCACGACGCGCGCGGCATTTCCTGGCCGGTGGCCCTTGCGCCGTACGAAGTCGCCGTGCTCGCGCTGAATCCCGACGGACCCAGCTTTGAGCACGCGCAGAAGCTGCACGACGAGCTGGTCGACCTGGACATCGAGACCGTGTTCGACGACCGCGACGAGCGCCCCGGCATCAAGTTCAACGATGCGGATCTGCTGGGCTATCCCGTGCAGATCGTCGTCGGGCGCAAGGCCGACCAGGGCATCGTCGAAGTCAAGATCCGCTCGACAGGCGTCCGGTTCGAGGCTTCGGTCGAGGGCCTGTCCGCCAAGGTCGCACAGGCGGTTCGGGCTGCCCGCGGCGGCACAGCACTTCAGTTGGCCGCGGAATAGGTGGACCAGCGCCGCCCACCCTCTGACCGTTTCTGGTGGCGCGCCGTGGCTTGTCGTTGGCTGTCCGGTTCTTGATGGTCCCCCTTTCCCCCCCGCGGTCGCACGAGCACTTGCTCGCCGAGATCGTGCCCGGGTCCAGTGCCCCTACTTGAAATGCAACCCTAGGAAACCATGAGCGACCCCCGCGACGACCAAGATCAATCTCCGGCCCAGAGCTCTGACCCTGCGCCCGCCAAGAAGGCCGTGCGCAAGGCTCCTGCAGCCCCGCGCAAGTCTCCAGCGGCTCCACGCAAGACGAAGAGCGAGGGTCCGAAGGCCCCCGTGCGTCGCGCCAGTCGGGCCGCGGTGCCGGGAAGCCAGACCGAAGCGCCGTCGGCCGCCGCCGCCCCTCCAACGCCATCGGCACCCGCAAGTGCTCACGAAGGTTCACGATTTGACCGGCCGCCGCAACGCCCGGACCGCACATCGCCCCAGAGCGACCGACCTCGGTTCGACCGCGATGCGCCGCGCCTGGACCGGGACGGACCCCGACCCGACCACCCCCGCTCCGACGCACCCCGTCCGCCGCGTCAGGACGATCGGCCGCGCTTCGACGGCCCGCGTCCGCCGCGTCAGGACGATCGCCCGCGGTTCGACGGCCCGCGTCCGCCGCGTCAGGACGATCGCCCCCGCTCCGACGGCCCACGTCCGCCGCGTCAGGACGATCGCCCGCGCTTCGACGGCCCGCGTCCGCCGCGTCAGGACGATCGCCCGCGTTTCGACGGTCCGCGTCCGCCGCGTCAGGATGATCGCCCGCGGTTCGACGGCCCGCGTCCGCCGCGTCAGGACGATCGGCCGCGCTTCGACGGCCCGCGTCCGCCGCGTCAGGACGATCGCCC
>CAJBNH010000084.1 GCA_903955385.1 uncultured Myxococcales bacterium
CAGAAGACCTGCGCCGATGGCAACCCGCAACACGCGTTCGATGGCGTTCTCATTGGTGGGGAACAGCTTGGACATGGTGGGGCTCCTGTGTGGATGAGTCTTGTCGGTGCAGGCCCGCCCAGGGACGCAACTGCGCCTGCCACAAGCCTGCCAACACCGACAGCCGTAAGAGACCCTCGACGACACAAAGGGTTCGACGCCCCGGCCACATTTCTGCGGGTCAGTCTTCCAGCGTCGACGTGTCGCCCTCAGGCAGCCCCTGAGCGCGCGCCCGCAACAGCCGGCGCATGATCTTGCCGGACCTCGTCTTGGGCAGGGCGTCCATGAAGTCCAGCTTCTCTGGGCGCGCAATCGGCCCCACCTCACGCCCCACGTGCTGGATCAACTCGTCGTGCAGCTCGTGCGAAGGCGACCGCCCCGCTTTCAGCTGAACGTAGGCGTGAATTGCATGGCCCTTGAGATCGTGCGGCACGCCGATGACCGCGGCTTCGGCGACGGCGGGGTGGCTGACCAGCGCGGACTCGACCTCGGCCGTACCCAAGCGATAGCCCGAGACCTTGATGACGTCGTCGACGCGACCGATGATCCAGAAATAGCCGTCCGCGTCCATCCTCGCGGAATCACCTGTGAAGTACTTGCCGGGATAGGTGGACCAGTACTGCTGCAGGTACCGTTCGGGGTCGCGCCAGATGCCCCGGAGCATCGACGGCCACGGCCGCGTCAGCACCAGCTTGCCTTCTTCGCCCACCGCTACTGGCTGGCCTTGGTCGTCGACGATCTGCGCCTCGATACCGGGGAAGGGCAGCGTGCCCGAGCCCGGCTTCAGCGGCAGCGACGGCACCGGGGTGATCATGAAGCTGCCGGTCTCGGTCTGCCACCACGTATCGATGATGGGACAGCGACCGCCACCAATGACGCGGTGAAACCAGCGCCACGCCTCAGGATTGATCGGCTCGCCGACGGACCCCAGCAGCCGCAGCGAGGTCAGATCGTGGCGGTTGGCCCACGCCTCGCCAAAGCGCATCAAGCCGCGAATCGCCGTGGGCGCGGTATACAGGATGTTCACGCCGTATTTTTCGACGACGCGCCACCACCGATCCGGATAGGGGAAGGTCGGCGCGCCTTCGTAGATGATCGAAGTGGCCCCCAGAATCAGCGGGCCGTACACGATGTAGCTATGACCCGTGATCCAGCCCGGGTCGGCCGCGCACCAGAAGCGGTCTTCAGGGCGCAGGTCAAAGGCGTACTTCATCGTCGTCGCGACGCCCACCTGATAGCCGCCGTGGGTGTGCAGAATGCCCTTGGGCTTGCCCGTCGTGCCCGACGTGTACAGCAGAAACAGCGGATGCTCGGCGTCGACGATCTCGGTGGCGCACTGTCCCGGGTTCTTGGCCAGCGGCAGCGACATCAGCTCATCGTAGAAGTAGTCGCGCCCCACCTCCATCTTCACCGGCAGGTTCGTGCGCTTCACCACCACCACATGCTCGACCGTGCCCGCCCGCTGCAGGGCCTCATCGGCAATCTCTTTCAGCGCGATGACCTTGCCGCGCATGAAGCCGCCGTCGGCCGTGATCAGCACCTTGGACTCCGAGTCCTGGATGCGCTCGGCCAACGCCTCGACCGAGAAGCCGCCGTACACCACCGAGTGCACCGCCCCCAGTTTTGCGCAGGCCAGCATGGCAATCGGCAGCTCGAGCACCCGCGGCAGGTAGATCGTGACGCGATCACCCTTCACCACGCCCATGCTCTTGAGAATATTCGCGAACTGGCAAACCTCGCGGTTCAGCGCGTGGTACGACATCGTGCGCACGGTGCCGTCCTCACCCTCCCAGATGTAGGCCAGCTTGTTGCGGGTGGCGGTGGCCTGATGGCGGTCCAAGGCGTTGGCGACGATGTTGGTCTTGGCGCCCACAAACCACTGGAAGAACGGAGCGTTCGAGTCGTCCAGCACCTGCGTCCACGGCTCGGCCCAAGCTAGCTCACGCGCTTCCGCCTCCCAGAACCCCAGCGGGTCGGCCGAAGCCTTGGCGCGCAGCGCGTGGTAGTCCGGCACGCGGGTGCGTGCCGCCTGAAGCGGGTCGGGAGCCCAGACTTCCCCGTGTGAGTCGTTGCGTACGTGATCGCCGTCGGCAGCCATGGGGCGCTCCTTTGCAGGTTCAGGTGGGCGGGGGGATGGAGAGCTTCTACCCGCTTTCGCTGCACCTGCAAAGCCGCCGCCGCCAAGCCGTTCCGAAGGCTGCGGATTGCGCGGTCAGGCCCCAAGCGTCCGCAACGCCGCCCGGATCAGGGCGACGTGCCGCTCCTCTTCCGACAGCAGCTCCTGCAAGTGGTCCGGGTCCCACTCGGGCGGCATGGCCAGCTTCAACGCCGCGTAGAACGCGACCGCGGCCTCCTCCATCCGCAGCGCCACACGCAGCACGTCTGCGGGCGACTCCTGCCCCGACAGCCAGTCCGTAGCATCGCGGGCTTGCGGGAAGATGCGTCCCGGTGCCAGCGAGCGCAGGTAGGCCCCCGTCACTTCGTCCAAGTCCGGCACAGAAGACTCCTGCTGGGACGTCAGGGCCTTCTGTTGCAGGTCCTCGAAGTACGCCTCGTGACCGTGTTCCTCGACGGCCAGGGTATGCAGCAGTCGACGCGCCGTCTCGTGCGTCGCGCGAGCACTGGCCTCCCGGTAGAAGCGAGCCCCCTCACGCTCGATCTCCTTGGCAATCTCAAGCACTTCCATGTAGTTGAAAGAAGTCGCCATGCAGCCTCCCACTTCCCTTGCAGTTGGGTTCGTCCTTCGGTGGCCGGGGCGGCGCGGCAGCGCATCGCGTCGGGACCGCTGAGCCCGCAGTCGCCAAACCGTACCCTATCGCGCCGATTCCGCCCAGACGAACGTGATGTGAGGCCAAGAGGGGGCTTTACCGTTCTCGTTCTTGTCACGCCGCTCTGCAAGAGAGTATCGTGGCAAGGTTACCCTGTCCGAGGCATCGCCAGCGCCACACGGAGTCACCATGTTCTCCACGATTTTCGGTTCTTCTCGTCGCTCAGCCGCGTTTCACACGATCTGTGTAACGGCTTGGCTTGTGACTGCATCGGGCTGTGTGGGTGGCGGCGACGAAGTGGTCGGCGGTCCTGCCATCGAGGAGGTCGACGCGACCACCGACACAGACATCGTGGCCTCCTGCGCCACTGGCTGCAACGACGGCAACCCCTGTACCGACGACAAGTGCGAGAACGGCACCTGCGTCAACACGCCCAACACCCTCGCCTGCGACGACGGCAACGTGTGCACTTCCGGCGACATGTGCGCGGCCGGCAGCTGCTCGGGTGCGATGAAGAACTGCGACGACGGCAACCCCTGCACCACCGACAGCTGCGACAAGGACGGCGTCTGCCTGCACCCGCCAGGCACCGGCGAGTGCGACGACGGCAACCCGTGCACCCAGATCGGCACCTGCAAGGCGGGCACATGCATCGCCGGCCCCGCCGTGAAGTGCGAAGACTCCAATCCCTGCACCACCGACGTCTGCGACCCGGCCAAGGGCTGCACTTACCCCGCTGCGGAGGGTCCGTGCGACGACGGCACCCTTTGCTCGGCGTTTGACACCTGCGCCAACGGCGTGTGCGTACCGGGCAAGGTCAAGGACTGCAACGACAGCAGCCTGTGCACGCTGGATTCCTGCGACCCCGCCACAGGCGCCTGCAAGAACGCCCCGATCGTCGTGCCGTGCAGCGACGGTAACTTGTGCACCAAGGACGACGCGTGCATCGACGGCGCGTGCCAGGGCCAGCCGGTCGCGTGCAACGACGACAATCCGTGCACCAACGACGGCTGCGATCCGGCGGTCGGCTGCACTACCGCGATGAACACGGCGCCTTGCGACGACGGCAACGCCTGCACCAAGAACGACGTGTGCGTGGCGGGCGTGTGCGACGGCACCAAGTTCAAGCCGCTGGACTGCGACGACAACAGCCTTTGCACAACGGACAGTTGCGACCCCAAGGTCGGCTGCCTCCACGTCAACAAGGACGGCGCGCTCTGCGACGACGGCAACGACTGCACCGACAGCGACACGTGCAAGGACGGCCAGTGCCAGGCCGGGGCCAACACTTGCCAGTGCGTCACCGACGCGGACTGCGCGATCAAGGAAGACGGCAACCTCTGCAACGGCACGCTGTACTGCGACAAGACCTCGTTCATCCCCAAGTGCGTACTGAATGCGGCCACCATCGTGACCTGCGCGGCCAGCGGCGACGTCTGCAGCAACGTTGCTTGCAACCCCCTGACCGGAAAGTGCGACGCCACGGCCGTTCCCGACGGCACCGGGTGTGACGCGGACGCCAGCGTCTGCACGGCCGCCGACGCCTGCAAGTCTGGAGCGTGCCAGCCCGGCGCAGTTGTCGACTGCGACGACAAGAACCCCTGCACCGACGACGTTTGCAAGCCCGCCGTGGGCTGCGTGCACAGCGCCAATACGGCCGCGTGCGATGCCGATGGCAACGCGTGCACCGCTGGCGACACCTGCTCCAACTCGACGTGCGTGCCGGGCGTTGCCAAGAAGTGCGACGATGGCTTGGCTTGCACCCAGGACTCGTGCAACCCGCAAACCGGCAACTGCGTGTTCGACGGCGCGGCCTTCGACGGCGACCCGTGCGATGCCGACGGTTCAGTGTGCTCAGTGGGCGATGCGTGCAAGTCCGGTTCCTGCGTCAAGGGCACTGCCTTGAAGTGCGACGACGGCAACCCGTGCACGCAGGACGCCTGTGACGCCGTGTTGGGCTGCACCCAGGCCGCCAACGCCGCGTCATGCGACGACGGCAATGCCTGTACCGCTGGCGACGCGTGCTCTGGCGGCAAGTGCGCCTCGGGTCAGATCAAGGCCTGCATCGACGGCGACAAGTGCACTACTGACGGGTGCAATGGAGCGACCGGACAGTGCACCTTCGCTGCGATTCCCGGCTGCAGCAACCAGTGCACGAAGAACGCTGACTGCGACGACGGCAAGGTCTGCACCGACGACACCTGCAGCAACGGCATCTGCAAGAACAGCGCGAATACGGCTGCTTGCAGTGACGGCGACATCTGCACGGAGGGCGACGCCTGCAAGGATGGCGCGTGCCAGTTCGCCAAGACAAAGAACTGCGACGACGGCAACTCGTGCACCGACGACTCGTGCGACCCCAAGCTGGGCTGCGCGTCGCTGGCCAACGCCAAGACCTGTGACGCGGACAGCGATGCGTGCACCGTGGGTGATGCCTGCAGCAACAAGGTGTGCATCGCGGGTCTGCCCAAGAACTGCGACGACTACAACCCTTGCACCGCAGACGCTTGCGAGGTCGCGACAGGCAAGTGCCTCAACTACGGACCGCCCAAAGACGGGACCGGCTGTGACGCAGACGGCTCGCTTTGCACGGTGGGCGACGCCTGCAAGACCGGATTCTGCGTCAAGGGCACCACGCTGACGTGCGACGACGGCAACCCCTGCACCGCCGACACCTGCCTGCCGACCAAGGGCTGCCAGTTCGCCGCGACCACCGGCCCGTGCGACGACGGTCTGGGCTGCACCGTCAACGACGCGTGCGCCAACGGCAAGTGCGCGTCTGGCGCCCCCAGAGACTGCAACGACAACGAGAAGTGCACGACCGACTCCTGCGACGCCGCCACGGGCAAGTGCGTCTCCATCGGCATCGCCGGCTGCGGCAACTTCTGCGCAGTTGCGACCGACTGCAACGACAAGAACGGCTGCACCGACGACACATGCAAGAGCAACCAGTGCGTGTTCACGGCCAACGTCAAGGCGTGCGCCGACGGCGACAAGTGCCTGCTGTCGGGTCAGTGCGCTGCCGGCAAGTGCGTCAACGGCACGTCGGTGAATTGCGACGACGGCAACAGCTGCACCGACGACGCTTGCGACCCCAAGACGGGCGGCTGCCTGTTCACGGGCAATGCAGCGCCGTGCAACGACGGCAACGCCTGCACGCTGAACGACGCCTGCAAGTACGGCAAGTGCACCGCGGGCGCGGCCAAAGACTGCAGCGACGCCAACGTGTGCACCGACGACACGTGCAACACGACGACGGGCGTGTGCGGCTACGCGAACAACACCAAGTTCTGCGACGACGCCAACGCCTGCACGTCAGGCGACGTCTGCGTCGCTGGCAAGTGCACCGCGGCCATCGCCGGTCTGTTCGAGTCCGACATCGGCACGGGCGTCGCCGGCTTCAAGAACGGCACGGCCAAGGACGCGCAGTTCAACTTCCCGCAGTCGATCGCCCGTGACGCCGCGGGGGCGTTCCTGGTCACCGACTTGCTGAACAACCGCATCCGCAAGGTCGCGGCCGACGGCACGGTGACCACGTTCGCAGGCACTGGAGCACCGGGGCTCGTCAACGGTCCGGCCGCCACCGCCCAGTTCAGTGCCCCCACCGCACTCGCATTCGACCGCAAGGGCAACCTGTTTGTCGCCGACTACCACAACAACGCGGTGCGCAAGATCGACACCTCCGGCAACGTGACGACCTACGCGGGCACCGGCACTTCGGGCTGGAAGGACGGCAAGGCGACCGAGGCGCTGTTCGCCCAACCGGTTGGCTTGGCGGTCGACGACGCCGGCGTCTACGTCAGCGAGGCGGGCAATCACACCGTCCGCATGATCACCCACCCCGACCCGACCACCGACCCGCCGAGGATCAGTCAGGTCATCACCCTCGCGGGTGGCGGCGTTGCGGGCTACAAGGAGGACGTCGGCAAGGCGGCGCGCTTCAACTCCCCCGTCGGACTCGCAACGGGTCCCAACGGCACCATCTACGTCGCGGACTCGGGCAACCACCGCATCCGCCGCGTCGCCTCCAACGGCTACACGGTCACCATCATCGGCAGCAGCTCGGGCTACAAGGACGGCAACGCCGCTGAGGCGCTGTTCAGCTTCCCCGTCGGACTCACGTTCGCCCCTGGCGGCGACCTGCTCATCGCCGACCGGCAGAACCTGCGCATCCGCGCGCTTGGCGTGGACGGCTTGGTGCGCACCATCGCCGGCGACGGCACGACGGACCAGCTCAACGAGCCGTCGGGCATGGTGCCCACCGGTCAGGGCCGCATCCTGATCGTCGATCAGAAGAACAGTCGCCTGCGCGTGCTGAAGCTGGCGGCGATGGTGTGCGAGGACTTCAACCTGTGCACCTCGGACGCCTGCGACCCCAAGACGGGCGGCTGCGCAGCGACCACGCTGAAGGACGGCACCGCGTGCAGCATTTCGTGTCTGGACAACTCGGTGTGTCAGACCGGCACGTGCGTGGAGGGCTCGCCCAAGAACTGCAACGACTACAACGCGTGCACTTGGGACTACTGTGGTGCAGGCGTCTGCAAGTACGCTCCGGCCATCGGCGTGGTCGGCTGTCCGTAGTCGCGCAGTCGCAGCGTCTGCTCTACACGCAAGGGGGGATGGATGAACGGCTTGCCGAACCGGCGGAGGCCGCTGGCACTCCTGTGGCTTGCCTTGGTCGTGTCGCCGGTGCTGCTGTCGTGCAGTGAGACCACCGAGCCCGCTCCCGCGTGGCATCCCGGCGACTCGGTCATCACGCCGGACTCGGTCGAAGTCGATGCCCTGACGGATGCGGTGGGCGACGCCGCCGACGAGGACGCGACGCCCACGCCCGACACCCAGGGCGGTGACAGCGTCGATGCCGTACAACCCACTGACACGCAGTCCAAAACTCCCAAGATCGTCGTCAAGCTCAAGGGCACTGAGACGACCCTGCTGGTGTTTCAGCCCTTGCGCTCGCAGCCGAAATCGCCCGTCAAAGCCGCGGCCGAGATCTTCAACATGGGCGACGGACCGTTGGTGATCGCCGACGTGGGCTGGCAGTCGGATTCGCTGCAGCTGGCCATCGACTGGGCCTGGCAAGAGCCGTTCACGTTCGAGGACTTGCCGCTGACGATCGAGCCTGGCGCCAAGCGGTCGTTCCTGGTCACATACGACCCGAACCAGCCGGGCGACGACCAGGGCACCGGGCGGCTGACGCTGAAGACCAACGACCCAAAGAAGCCGGATCTGGAGCTGCTGTTCTCGACACCGTGTACGGGCGCCAAGCCGCTGCTGCAGCCGCAGAGCCACGTGTTCGTCAACGCCAGCCCACAAACGCCGCAGCAGGTGTGCATCCAGCTGGGCAACATCGGCTGCGAGCCTTTCGAGGTTCAGGGGGCCACGATCCAGCCCGCCGACGACCAGTACACCATCGTGCAGATGCCGAATTCCGGCTCGGAGATCCCGCAAGTCGGCCAAGCCCCCAACTTTGCCGATCAATTGATGAAGCTGCAGATCTGTGTCCAGTTCAAGCCCAACGGGTCCAAGTCGCCCAGCCCGGTCGAGCTGGTCGTCCAGGTCAAGCAAGGGGTGGAGACGCGCATGGCCAAGGCCAAGCTGTCGGCGACGTGGCAGGCGGACAGTGGCTTTGCGCTGACGTGTGACACCGGTGCGCACCTGTTCGACTTCGCCTCGGCCGCCAAGCGCTCGTGTACGCTGGAAAATCTGGGACCGGCCGGCCTGTCGGTCCTCACCGCCGGCGTCTTTCCCGTCCTCGAGTCGCAGCAGCAGGACGTGCTGGACAAGGCGTTTGCGCTGCAGGTCCTGATCGGCGCGCCGGTGTTGTTGCCGGTCAACATCGCTGCGGGCAGCTCAACGACGTTCCAGCTCGGGTTCACCGCCCCCGCCGGCAACCCGCCGCTGCCCGCGCGCCTGGACCTCTGGTGGAACCAAGCGGGGGTGCCGCAGAAGTGGGCCATCCCCATCAGCGCCGGGACGTGCAAGGCGCCTGCCCCGGAGTTCGGTCCCAATCCCTTGGGCTTCCACGCGCCCAGTGGCGGCAAGTCCCACACCGTCTGGGTCTTCAACCAGAGCTGCAGCCCGCTGCGACTGATCAAGGCTTGCACCACGCTGTTCAACGTCACGCAAGACACGCCGTGCGAGACCGGTGCCGAGTCCGCGGAATACACGGCCGCGTTCGAGGCCAAGACCGTCGCGCCGTGGGGAACTTCCTCGATCCCGGTGCAATTCCAGCCCGGCGCGTCACAGTCCGCCCCGCACTACGGCATCCTGCACGTCTACTGGTGTGCGGGCGAGTGGACGGCCAACGCGTGCAAGGGCAAGACGTTGATCACCAAGGTCAACCTGGAGGGATCCAGCCGCGCCGACGTAACACCGCCGCAGCTGGCCCTGCAGCCCGTAGTCGGAGCCCAAGCGGGCAAGGTCCTGCGCATCAAGGCAAACGTGACGCCGGGGACCTATCCGATCGGTCTGGTGGGTGCCTATCAGTGGACAGTGACGGCGCGCCCACCCGGTTCAGCGGCTTGGCTCTACTATCCCATGACGACCGGCGCCGAGCTGCTGTTCGTCCCCGACCGGCCCGGCAGCTACACGATCTCGGCCACCGTGTCGGCGTTTTCTCCCGGCGATCTGGGCTCGCAGACAAGCAGCGCCCCTCAGTCGATCTCGTTCCAGGTCGCCTACTAGCCCGTCGCCCCGCCCCCCCCGGAGGTTCCATGTCCCCCATGCCCGACGGCGGCATCCCCGCAGAGCCTGAGTGTGCCACCCGGCCCCTTGATTCATCGCTGCCCGTGCTCGGCATCCACGGCCGATCCAACAGCGGCAAAACGCGTCTGGTCGAGCAGTTGATCGCCGGTCTGACCCGCCGCGGCCTTCGCGTGGGAAGCGTCAAGCACGCCAGCCACCGGCCGCAACTGGACGTCGAGGGGAAGGATTCCTGGCGCCACGGTCAGGCAGGGGCCCAGCGCGTGCTGCTGATTGGCCCGGACTCAGCGACGTTGTTCGTGCACAAGCAGGCGCCGTCTGAGCTCGCGCCGTGGATGGCCTCGTTCGAAGGCCACGTCGATGTGCTGATCGTGGAGGGCTTTCGCGAAGTGCTCGCACCCGCAGTGCGCCTCGAGGTCAGCGACGTCGCAGGTTTCCAGTTGACGCGCGACCCTACGGCGCAGCCCGCGCGTTGGCTGTTGCGTCGCCCGCACATCGAGGGCAACTGGCTGGATTTCCCGGAGGATCTGGTCGAGCGTCTGCTGGACGAGGCCGCCGCGGTGGTCGGCTGGCAGAAGAAGTAGCCGCCACCGCAAAGGCAATGTGTCTCAGGCGCCGGTGACGGGTCCGCCCGCCGGCTGCGTCATGCCGACCATGGGCGCCTGAGCGCGCAGGGCGGTGATGGCCGTCAGCTGGACGATCGTCTCCACACGGCAAGCCGGCGGAATCACGGTGATCGGCCGCTTCAGACCGAGCAGCACCGGGCCAATCTCGTCCGCCCCGCCCAGCCTCGACAACATCTGGTAGGCGATGTTGCCGGCGCCAAGCGTCGGGAAGATGAAGACGTTGGCCTCAGCCTTCATGCGCGTATGCGGCCACGAGGCCTCGCGCGTCGGCGGGTCCAGCGCGATCTGCGCCTGCATCTCGCCTTCGATGTCCAGGTCAGGCTCACGCTGGCGGACCAGCTTGACCGCCTGGGCCACCTTCGTCGCCTCTTCGTGCGTGGACGAGCCGAAGTTCGCATACGACAGCATCGCGACGTGCGGCTCGATGCCCATGTCCCGGGCAAAGCGCGCCGTCATGATCGCGATGTCGGCCAGCGTCTCGGCCTTGGGCATGATGTTCACGGTGGTGTCCGCGAAGAACATCGGACCACGCTTGGTGATCATCAGGTGCACGCCTGCCGCCGCCGTCATGCCCCAGTCCAGCCCGATCAGCTGCAGGGCCAGTCGGATCGTCTCCGGATAGCCTCGCCGCAAACCGGCCACCAGGCCGTCCGCGTCACCCGCGCGCACAAGCATCATGCCCGCCACGGTGGGGTCCCTGGACAGACGCTCGCGCGCTTCGGGAGCTGACAGGCCACGGCGGCCGCGCAGGGCCATCAGCGCCGCAAAGTCCCGCTCATGGGTGGCGCTGTTGGGCATCGGCCGAATCTCGGTCGTCCCCAGATCGACGCCCAACGCCTTGGCACGTGCGTGCAGCTCGTCGGCGTCTCCCAACAGGATCGGCACCGCGATGTGGTCTTCCAGGATGCGCGGAATCGCCCGCAGGACGCGATCGTCTCCCGCCTCCGGAAACACGATGCGCTTGGGACGGCGCGACACGCGGTGAATCACCTGCCGCACGATCGATCGCGCGGGGCCGATGCGGCGTTCCAGATCGTCGCGGTACTTGTCCAGATCGAGCGTGCGCCGGGCAACGCCGCACTCCATCGCCGCCTTGGCCACCGCAGGCGCCACCCACAGCAGCACGCGCTCATCCAGCGGCTTGGGCAGGATGTAGTCGCGGCCGAAGCTGAGGACCTCGCCGCCATACGCGGCGCGCACATTGTCGGGGACGTCCTCTCGCGCCAGCTGAGCGATGGCCTTCGCCGCGGCCAGCTTCATCTCCTCGGTGATCTGCCGGGCGCCCACGTCCAGCGCGCCACGGAAGATGAACGGGAAGCCCAAGACGTTGTTGACCTGATTGGGAAAGTCGCTTCGCCCGGTGCCGATGATCGCGTCCGGGCAGACCTCACGCGCCAGCTCGGGCCGGATCTCGGGGTCGGGATTGGCCAGCGCGAAGATGATCGGCTTGGGCGCCATCGTCTTCACCATCGCCTGCGTGACGACGTTGCCCTTGGACAGGCCGACCAGCACGTCGGCACCCACCAAGGCCTCGCCTAACGTACGGGCTTTCGTGTCGCGGACATACGGCAGCTTGCTCTCGTCGACTTCCGCGCGCCGCCCCTCGTGAATCACGCCGCGCGAGTCGCACATCGTGATGTTCTCGGCCTTGACGCCGACCATCTGCCACAGGTTCATGCACGAGATCGCGCTGGCGCCTGCACCGGACACGACCACCTTGATCTCGCCGATCTTCTTGCCCTGGATCTCGACGGCATTCATCACGCC
>CAJBNH010000085.1 GCA_903955385.1 uncultured Myxococcales bacterium
AGAACGAGAAGCAGCCGACCGCGCCCACCGTCCCCAGCGCCGTCGGGTGGCCGTTCAGCAGCGCGTCGCCCAGCGGGGCGTGGGCCACGTCTTCGACCATCGCGATGCCGCGCGGGTCGCACAGGGCCTTCAGCGCCTGCAAGTCGGCCGGCTGTCCCGCGTAATGCACCGGAATCACAACCTTGGTCTTGGGTGTGATCTTGCGCGCCACGTCGGCGACCGAGATCGTCAGGTCGTCCTTCGACGTCACGTCGGCCAGCACCACCGTGGCACCGGTGTACAGCGCCGCATTGGCCGTCGCGACGAACGTCAGGCTCGGCACGATCACCTCGTCGCCCGGACCCACGTCCAGCGCCGCCAGCGCCATGTGCAGCGCAACCGTGCAGTTGGCCACCGCCAGGCAGGTCGGCGGGTTCTGCGCGTCCAGCGCCTCGGCGAACGCCTGCTCGAACGCGGCCGTGCGCGGGCCCATCGTGAGCCAGTTGCTCTCCAGCGCTCCCAACACCGCCGCGTGGTCCTCGGCCGACAAACGCAGGTCACTCAACGTAATCTTCCACATACTGCTTGACTCCCTATCTATCTATATCTTGGTGCGATTCTCTAGACGGCGTACTGTCCCACCCGGTACCGATCCAGATGCTGGGCCAGGTAGTCCCACGTCTGCCGCAGCCCGTCGTCGAACGTCACCTGCGGGGCATACCCGAACAGCTGTTGCGCCTTGCGGGTGTCGGCCAGCAGCAGCATCACCTCGCTGGCGTCGGGGCGGATGCGCGCCGGGTCCTGCTCGATGCGGATCGGTCGCCCGGACAACGCCGCGATCTTGCCCACGAGGTCGCCGACCGAGATCGTGGTTCCCGAGCCGACGTTGGTCACCTCGCCGATGGCCGCGTCGCAGGTCGCCACGCCCAAGAAGCCGCGCACCGTGTCGCTGACGAAGTTCAGGTCGCGCTTGGGCTCCAGGCTGCCGATCTTCAGCACGTCTGCGCCGGCCAGCAGCTGCGTCATGATGGTCGGGATGACGGCGCGCGCCGACTGCCGCGGACCGTAGGTGTTGAAGGGGCGCAGGATCGCGACCGGCAGTTGAAACGACCGATGCCACGCAATCGCCATCTGGTCCGCAGCGATCTTGCTTGCCGAATAGGGACTTTGCCCCACCAGCGGGTGCTTCTCGTCGATGGGCG
The DNA here is from genome assembly GCA_903955385.1 of uncultured Myxococcales bacterium. Lineage (GTDB taxonomy): Bacteria > Myxococcota_A > UBA9042 > UBA9042 > UBA9042 > CAJBNH01. The sequence continues at coordinate 1,182 of CAJBNH010000085.1, forward strand.
CGTACTGCGCGGTGCCATAGGTCTCGGACGTGGACGTGTGGATCAGGCGCCGCACGCCCTCGCGCTGGCAGGCCTCGAGCACGTTCACGGTGCCCTGGATGTTGGTCGTGACATAGTGCTGCGGCGCCACATAGCTGTACGGGATGCCGATCAGCGCGGCGAGGTGAAACACCGTGTCGACGCCCTGCACGGCCTTGCGCACGGCAAACGGGTCCTCGACCGTCGTTGCCAGCACGTCGATGCCGGCCGCCACGTCCTTGTCGAAGTCGTCGAGAAACCCCTGACGCCCCGCGGAGTTGTAGCGCACCAGCGCCCGCACCTGCGCGCCCTCGCGCACCAACGCTTCGGTCAGGTGCGAGCCGATGAAGCCGCCCGCGCCCGTGACCAACACCTTGCGGCCGTTCCAGAATCCCATCTTCAACCTCTTGTCGACTGGCCTTGTGCCGCAGAACCAGGTCCGCGGCCCAGCAGCCTGTCGTAGATGCCCAGCAGCTCGGGACCCGCGTGGTGGATGTGCTGCGTCACTTCCGGGCCATGGCGACCCCGTTGCAGCACCCGCAGCGCCACCTCGGCCAGGTCGTCCGCGTCCCGGTTGCGGAACTTGTCGCACAGCGCGGGCCGCGTGACCACGTCGCTGGCCAGCGCCGGCGTGCCGAGCATCAGGCTCTCGTGCACCGACAGGGCGTCGCCATCGGTGTTGGTGGCGCGAATCGTCGCATCGGCCGCCGCCACCACCGGCAACAGCGACGGCAGGTTGGCGACGAAGCGAATGCAGTCTTGCACGCCCAGTTCCGTAGCCAGCGCGCGGAGTTTCTCCATGCGATCGGGCTCGGACAAGGCCGTGACGCAGAACACCACGCCGATGCGGGGAAACGTCTCGCGCAGCCGCGCCGTCGCGCGAACGATCAGGTCGATGCCGTACTTGTCCTCGCCCGCAAAGGTCGCGACTGCGCCGTTTCCCGCCAGCAGGGGCGAGTGGTCGGCCATGAAGGCGCGCAGGTCGGCAGGCAGCGTCGCCGGGTCCAGTTCGTCGGCGCGCGGGGGCAGAAACGCGCCCTGAATCGAGCAGCGGTCGGGCGACACCCCCACCCGCTCGTGCAAGAAGTTCAGCAGCTTGTCGTTGTCGGCGATGACGTGGTCCACCCGGCGCAGCGCGGCGTAGACCATCGGCCGCACCGGCGCGGGCAGGATGGTAAAGAACGACTCGCCGTGGATGGTCAGCATCGTGCGGATCGGTCGTGGGTCTTGCGCCGTCACGTGGCTCAGCAGCCCCAGCGCTGAGGTGATGCGCCAGCGGTAGACGTGCGAGTGGATCAGGTGCGGTTGAAAGTCGTGGATTTGCTTGGCGATGGCGAACACCCAGTTGCCGCAGGGCGCGATGCCGGGCGCCTGCACCACCGCCTGACCCGCGCGCCAGTGCAGCACGTCGGCCAACCGCGCCTCGTAGCCCTGGTGCTGCAGGTAGTCCAGCAGGCGGATGGTGTGCTGCTGGATGCCGCCGTGGGGCATGGGCACCGAGCCGAACAGCAGCACGCGAGGTGTCTCGGTCATGCCGTGCCCCCGGCTGCGGGTGCGCGGACCACGCTTTCCAGAATCGCGACCAGCTGTTCCGTCGCCTCGGCGCTGGTCACGCCGATCGGCTGCCGCGCGACCGTGCGCTGCCGCCCCAGCGCCATCTCAGCCTGCACGGCATCGGCCAGCGCCGCGACGTCCCCATAGCCCAACGCCCGACCGGCACCAGACTGCTCCATGATCTCATACGCTTCTGGATTGTCCGTGATGGCCAGCACCGGCCGCTCGCTGCCCAGATAGTCGTAGTACTTCGACGCGATCCGCTGCACGGCGCCCGGCTCGGCCAGCATCAGCAGCACGTCGGCCGCCGCCATCACCGCACCCACTTCGCGATACGACACGTGGCCTTCGACGCGCAGGTAGTCCTCGACCCCCAGCGCCCGTGCCGCCTTCCACGCGGCCTCGCCCGGGTCGCCCGTCACCGCCAGCTGCAGGTCCTGGGGACCGATGCCGCGCCGCTGCAGCTCGGCCAGCATCTGCAACACCCCGTCGGCAGTGCGAAAACGCGTAAAGCGACCCAGATGCAGCAGGGTAAAGCGGTCGAACCCCGGGTGGTGCCCTGACCCCGACAGCTGGGCATCGAAGTGGTTGCGCAGGAACGAGAAGTGCTCGGGCGGCAGGTCGGCATAGTGCGCGCGGTAGTCGTCCAGCGTGTGGCGCGTGTTCAGGATCACGTGGTCGGCCGTCTCGACGCACCAGCGCTCGAGCTTGTCTTCCAGCCATCGCATCGGCGCGGGCCGACGCGGGCGGCGCAGTCGGCAGGGCGCCCACGGGTCGCGCAGGTCCAGCACCAGCGGCAGTCCGGTCTCGCGCTTGAGTTGGGCGCCCACCAGACACGCGGCAAACGGGTCGGCGTTGACCAGGATGGCCTCGCAGCCGGGGTGGTCCTCCAGCGCGTGGCGGGCGGCCTTCAGCGCGTGGGGGATGTCGATGCCGTGTTCCCCCAGCGGCAACAGCTCCGGATTGTCCAGCCACTTGGGAAGCAGTTTCTGTACCCGGGCTTGCAGGCGGTCACGTCCGTTCGGCGTGCGCTTGGGGCGGGCGCCGTGGGCCTGCAGCTCGCGCATCGCCGGGGCCGCGCGGTGGCTGTAGGTGTGCAGGACCGGGACCTCGGTCGGCACCGCGTCGCGCAAGGCAGGGTCCACCGCCGCGCCCGGCCACAGGTCGGTCAGCACCACCGGCAGCCAACCCAGCCGAGGCAGGTGGCGCACGAATTTCAGCGGACGCAGGGCGCCCACCTGACTCTGCGGCGGAAAATACGGGGTGATGTACAGGACTTGGCGCATCGATCCGCGCTCCGGCGCGGGCGGGTTCGTGGGGGTCACTGCGCCGCCAGCAGGTCGTCCAGCCACGGCTCGACCATCCGCGCGAACATCGTTCGGCCACGGCTGCGGCGCAAGTACTGCGCATCCAGAGGCACTTTCAAGCGACGGGCCAGCACCGAGTCGTAAAGGTGCGCCACATAGGCCCGCGGGTCGGGCAGGTCGCCCAGCCGGTGCTTGGGGTCGTCGCGCAGGTAATCCCAACAGATCTCAGGACCTAGCGGATAGAACGCCCACGGGTCGTGCAGGACGAAGCGGGGGGTCGAGCGGTTGCCCAACGTCTCCTCGAACAGCCGCGGACCCAGCTGATAGCGGCGCAGGGCCTTGTCCCGGCGCATCACGGCCGACGCGTGCAGCAGCCGTCCGATGTCGGGGTGTCGCGGGTGCGCGCCGATGACCGCGTTGTTGCAGGCCAGATCGTACAGGTCCTCGACCTGCCGAAACGCCGCCCCCGCATTGGGCAATCGGCTGATCGCCTCGCGCGCCGCCAGCAGCAGCCCGGCCCGCCCCCACGCCACGGGGCTGCGGTTGCCGTCCAGCGACGCCGGCAGACAGATCCGCTCTACCCCGGCAAACCCGGGGTCCACACACAGCTCGCGCAGGTTGCGCAGCACGATGGCGTCGGTGTCCAGATACAGCCCGCCCAGATGCCACAGGATCCGCAGCCGCCACACGTTGGACCGACTTGCCGGGCGGTCCAGCAGCTTGTCCAGCTCGTTCAGCGCGCGCATCGTCGGTTCGCCCAGTCCATCGCCGCCGCCATCGTCCAGTCCCGACAGGCGAAACCCCTTGCGCGGCATCAGATCTGCGACCAGCGGGTCCCGCTCCAGCTCGGGGCGGTCGACGTGCAGCACGACCTCATCCAACCCGCCGCGATCCAGCGCCGACCGCACCGACAGGTAGCCCAGGGCGTTGAAGCGCGGTCCCAGCCACACAAAGCGCGCCACGCGAGGCACCTGACGCTCTTGCGGCGTGGTCACATGGGCTTGCGGGTGGGCGGTCGGGTCCAGCGGGGGCATCGCGTCACTCCCCTTGGGCCGACTTCGGCTCCGCTGCGGGCGTGTCGGCGGCTTCCGGGGTGGGCTCGGGCAGGGCGTCGATCTTCACCTTCGGCATCGTGTAGCCGCCGGTGTTGCGCGTCGCGCCCACGGTGACCAGCGCCGAGTGCTGGAGCGTCCATGGGATCACGTGATTCCACGCACGGTGCCACTTCGCCGCCACGCTGCCGGGCTTGCGGCGCACCGGGTTGTCCCGCAGGTGGTCCCTCGCGACGGCATAGGCGTGCTCGTAGGCGGCATACACCACCTCGGGGGACACGCGCGTGCGCGCGCGCTCAGCCGCTCGTCGCCCCATCGTGCGACGCATGTCGTGGTCCTTCAGCAGCCGGACCGTCGCCTCGCCCAGGTTCTCCAGCAACTTCGAGTCATTGGGCACCAGTACGCCGTCCTCGCCGTTCTTGACCTGGAAGGCCACGCCCATCCCGTCGTCGCCCGCGGCGACAGGCACGCCGCACCACAGCGCCTCGCTGATGACTTGGCCGTACGTCTCGCTCATCGATGCATAGGAGAACAGGTCCGCCCAGCCGTACCACGTGCGCAGGTCGCGGTGGGGCTTCTCGCCGGGGAAGTCGCAGCGCTCGCCGATCCCAAGCGTCTGGGCCTGCTCCTTCAGCACCCGGTGCTCCTGCCCGTCGCCGACCATCGTCAGCGAGGCGTGGGGAACGGCAGGCAACACGTATTTCTTGAAGATCAACAGCAACTTGTCCAGATCCTTCTCCCGCGCGTGGCGGCAGACGACGATCACCCGCCCACCGCGCTCGAAGTCGGGACGGAACGGGTCGGGACCCAGCGGCTGGTCGAAGATCTTCACGTCGATCGGCCGAGGGATCACGTGCAGCGGCACCTCGAGCCCCTTCTTCTTCCAGTAGTCGGCCAGCGTCTGGCACTGCACGATCAGGCCGTCGCCGGCGTTGTAGACCGACGCGAACGAGCGCTCGACCGTCCACGACAGCCCCGACCAGAAGTTGCGCAGCGCCTCGATCGAGTACAGCTGGTTGGGCAACAGGTGCTGGGCAAAGGCGGGCAGGTAGATGGTGTTGGTCGAGACGCACGGGATGTTGTGCTCCTCGCGCATCATCGGCGCCCAGTGCATCAGCAGGCTGTTGGCGTGCGAGTGCACCACGTCGAACCCCGGGTGGGCGAACGCGGACTTGGGAAACGGAAACGGGATCCTCACGCCGGCATGGGCGCGGAACGACACCGCATTCAGCAGCACGGCGCCGGGATGGGCCAGCGGCTCGTCGGGACCCGGTCGCGGTCCCACCAGCGTGACCTGATGACCGCGACCTTCCAGGTTTCGCTTCAGCGCCTGGGTAGCAAGCGATGGCCCGTTGGCGAAGGTGACGACTGGATAGTCGGTCAGGATTCCGATGTGCATGCAAGGGCCTCGCGGTAGGACAGGGCAGTGTGGGTGGTCAGCCAGCGCTCGACGACGCGGCCAAGCGTGTCGACCAGCGGGCGATGCAGGTAGTCGTTGGGGTGCGCGGCCAGGCGAACCACGCGGCCGGCCGTCAGCGTGCGGCTGGCGACCTCGGCAAACGCCACCGAGCCCCAGCGGCGGCCGAACGAGCGCGACGCGAGGCTGAGCACGGGGGAGAAGATCGCGCGGTTGCGGGCGAGGTCGTGCACCCGCAGGTGGTCCTCGCACCAGTCCAGACCAGCATCGCGAACCGCGCGTGGCGTCTCGGCATTGTCCAGCCAGGCCGGCGCCACGAAGCCGCGCGGCCGCATCCCCAACGCGTCCTGCAGCACCGCCAGTCCGTCTTCGATGCGTGTGCGCGCCTGATCGTAGGACAGGTCTTGGAACTCGCCCTCGCCTGCGGTCATGACCGACGCCACCGCCTTCTTGCCCGCTGACCGCGGTGCCTGATCTGCCACGTGCCAAAAACCATGCAGCGCGATCTCGTCGCGGGGGCCCAGCACCTTCAACAGTCGCCGACAAAACGCTGCGTCCTGCGCCAAGTGCCCCTGATGGTGGAAGTCAGGCACGACCAGCAGGTTCAGCGCTTGCACGCCAAGGCCGCGCAAGTGGTCGATCGCCATGAAGATACGGTCGCCGTGGGCAGGCGTGACGTCGTGCAGGGTCACGAGCGCGATGCGGGGGTGAGGGATGGTCATCTCAAGAAGTTCGGTGAGGAGGAAAGCCAGTGTGAGGGCCGGTCGAGCCCCAAGGGCCCTCCGCACGATCCGTGCCAGCGTCGCTTACGATGGAACACCATGCAAGAAATGGCGAACTCATTGGCCCGGCGACCGCCGAAGTGGAGTAGGCGTCGTCCACTCTCGGCGCTGTGGACTAGACGTGCTCCGGTCCGCGACGCAAGTTCAGCCGCCCTCGCCCCGTATTGACCGCTGGGTCGGTTGCCGCATGCTTCCCGCGCCGCAAGCGTGGGTGAATGGCCTTTGGCTGGTCGGCGTTCCACGCGGTTGCCCGCGCCCTTCGACGCGTATCAGGTTGAATGATGTCCGACACCCCGGCCAAGTTTGAGCATCGGTCTGAGCGCCTCATCTACCGCTATGCGCACTGGGCGGCCTCCCGTCCGGTTGCGTTTCTGGCCGTCGCGATCCCCCTGATCGCGCTGGCCGGCTGGTTCGGATCCGGCATCCGGATTCGCTCGAACATCGAGGACCTGTTTCCCGAAAACACCGCCGTCGTCCTGGCCGCCAAGGAGGCCCGCGAGACGCTGAAGTCGTCCAGCCAGCTCACGGTGGTGTTCGGCAGTCCAGATCGCGAAAAGAACCGTGCGCTGGCCTCGGCATTTTGTGATCGCGCTGCCAAATGGCCTGAAGTGGCGGCCGTGCAGTGCCGTCGTGACATCGACTTCTTCCGCCGCAACGCTGCGTTGTTCCTGTCGATCAAGGAGTTGGAGGACATCGACCAGCAGGCCCGCGACGCCATCAAGCGTGCGACGGAGAAGGGGCTGGTCGGCGATGAGCTGATGGCGGGACTCGACGAAGACGAGCCGGCCGCCGTCCCTGCCACGCCAACACCCACCGCGGTCGCCGCGACTCCGGGTGGCACGGTGACTGCAGATCCGGGTGAAGCAACGGCCCCCGCCAAGCCCGGCAAGCTTCGCGTGCCCACCGACGAAGACCTGCGCCAGCGCTTCCGCGCCGACGACATTCGCGAGTGGAACGAGAGCCCCGATGGCACCGTGCTCGGCATCAAGCTGTTCCCGACCGTCTCGCCGTCGCAGCTGGACGAGAGCGCAAAATTCGTCGGCAAGGTCAATGACTTGCTGGCCGATCTCCAACCCAAGACGTTTCACCCGGACATGACCATCGACATGACGGGCGACTATGCCGAGATGACGGCCGAGATCTCGGAGATCAAGAACAGCCTCACCCTCACTTCGGTGATCGCCTTGTTCGTTGTCGGGCTGATTCAGGTGCTGCATTTCCGCCGTTTTCGCGCCCTGATCCTGATGTCGCTGCCGCTGCTGGCGACCACCGCGTTGACCCTTGCGTTCGCGCGCGTCGCGATTGGCTACCTGAACATGATCACGGCGTTCATTTTCGCCCTGCTGTTCGGGATGGGGAACGACTTCAACATGTACGCGCTCAGCCGCTACCAAGAGGAGCGGTCGACGGGGGCGGGACCCAAGGAAAGCGCGGCCGTCATGACGGCGTCGCTGTTCCGCGCGCTGAATCAGGCTGCGCTGACCACGTCGGTGGCGTTCTTTGCGCTGGTGGTCTTGGACTTCCGCGGTTTCTCCCAATTTGGCCTGTTGGCCGGCGTGGGCGTGGAAATCGCGCTGGTCGCCACCCTGACGTTGTTCCCGCCGATGATCATGGCGTTGGATCGCGTCTGGCCCGACCGCACCGTGTCCGCTGCACAGGCTGAGGGCTTGCGTTGGTTCGGCTGGTTCGCCAATCGCACGGTGGCGCGCGTCACGATTTTCGCGGGGACCGTGCTGTTCATCCTGTCGGCGTGGGCGGCGACGGACATCTCGTTCGAGACGAACCTGCGCAAGCTGCGCACACCGCCTGCCTCGCGGGAAAACACCAACGCGCTGGCGAAAGCCAAGCTCAGCTACCGCTTCCGTTCTGAGGCAGAGGCGCGGTCGGATTCGCCCGTTCTGGTCGTGACGGACTCCGTGGACGACGCCCGTGCCATTCACGATCAGCTCGAGAAGAACCACGACAAGCTGACGCGCATTCGGCACTTCGTGTCGATCCACACCTTCGTGCCGGCGGCGCAGGAGGAGAAGATCGCGATTGTGAACCGGATCCGCGACCGCCTGAACGCCAAGATGGACTCGCTGGAGGGCGACGACCGCAAGGAGGCCGAGCGCGCCCTGACCTTCCTTTCGCCCACGCTGTTCCACGCCGAAGACCTGCCGGACTTCGTCAAGAACCGCTTTCTGGACAAAGAGAATCAGCTGGGGCGGTTCGTGCTGATGTACGCCAACGGCAATCTGGCGGAAGCCAGCTCGGTGCAACAGGTCATCGATCAGGTCGGGTCCTTCTCCGTGCGCCACTACGACAAGAGCAAGCCGGGCGTCACTGCGGTGGAGGCGGGTATCAACGGCATGGGCCTGGTGCAGCTGGACGAGGTGCGCCAGTACGCATCGACCGGGTCGTTCTTCATCCTTGCCGAGGCAGACCGCATCGTGCGCAAGGAGGGTCCGATCGCGGTGCTGTTGGCCGCCATCGCCACGCTGCTGGTTGTCTGGTGGCACTTTCGCAGCTTGCGCTTGACGTTGTACGCCTTCATCCCACTGACGGTCGCCTTCGTGATGTACCTGGGCGCGGCGCGCGCGATGGGGCTGACGCTGAACCTGTTCTCGGTGACGGCCTTGCCCGGCGTGCTGGGCATCGGCATCGACGGGACGACGCACATCCTCCACAGGTTCTGGGAGGAGGGGAAGAAGGCCGATCTGCGCGCCATTCTTCAGCAAGTCGGCGGTGCTGCCTGGGGTGCGCTGCTGACGACGATGGTGGGTTTCGCGGCGTTGCTGTTCCAGCCGAATCCGGGCTTGCAGGGCATCGCGTGGTGGGCGCTGCTCGGCTTGCCGGTGGTCGTGCTGGTGTCGGTGGTGCTGGCGGGTTCGGTGCTGGTCCTATGGCCGCCGAAGATCAAGGAACACTCGGCCGAACCGCACAAGTAGCCGGAATCAGTGCTGGTAATACGGGTTCGACCCGGTCGCGTGGTCGGTCACGTCGATGACCTCGCCGATCTCGGGGAACTTGTCCTTCAGCCGCTGTTCGACGCCGTACTTCAGCGTCGCGCTGGACGCCGAGCAGCCGTGGCAGCCGCCGCCGAAGCGAACCAGCACGTTGCCGTCCTGGATGTCGACCAGCTGCACCTGACCGCCGTGGCCCGCAACGCCGGGGTTGATCTCGGTGTCGAGCACCCACTGCACCCGCGTGGCCAACGGCGCATCGTCTGCGGGGCCGGTCGGCTTGTTGGGGTTGTCGAAGTGAAAGCCTGAGAATTCAGGGCTCTCGACGTAATCGATGGTGCCCTCGCCAAAGCGCTCCCAGCTGGCCTTGTCGACATAGACCTTCAGCCCATCGGCCTCGAACACCTGATCGTCCGGCTTGGCCGCCGTCTCGAAGTCGAGGTCGTAGTAGAAGCCTTCGGCCCCGCCCAACTCGACGATGACGCGCAGGCCAAAGCCCTCCGGTTGCTGCTTCTCGCCCAATTCGCGGATCTTCTGCACGGCCTTGCTGGTGACTTGCATGTCGCTCCTGTGGTTTCCCTTGCTGGCGTCGGGGGCCGACGGTCGCTGCATCGTAGGTCGCAGCCTCGCCGTGTCAACGCCACGCTGCGTCCACCGCAGCCAACTCCGGGTGGGCGGGAGGGTTTCTTCGTCACGGCTCTGGCGGGGTCGGCACTTGCGTCACGGCGTTGGGGTGCGTAACGTGCGCGGGCCCGGCCCCCTTTGCCTTTCCCCCGGTCGGATCTCCTGGAGATGACGATGCGCCTCGTGCTGTCCCTGTCGTTGATGGCCCTGACCCTTTCCCTCTTCGTCGGTTGCGAGGCGCTGGTCGCCAGTGCTGAGCAGTCGCTGCAAGGCACCGCTGCGCCGCTGAAGGAAGCCGACCTGCCCAACACGTCGCGGATGCTGAACTGCTGCGCCAACTTGACCAACCGCAGCGAGACCAAGAGCTTCGTCGAGTCGACCTGCGCCACCATCACGCCGCAGATCGGTATCGTGATCGCGAAGTACCAGCAGGGAAAGAAGACGATTCAGGACGACACCGTCCTGAACGCCCAGGCCAAAACCGACTCGCTGAACCAGTTGAAGAAGACCTCGCAGGAGACGCTCGAACCCGCGGCGCGCTGCCTGCTGCAAGAGACCATCGGCAAGATCTCGCTGAACGGCTTCCTGTCGCCCGCCGACTGCGAGGCACTGACCTCGACGGGCGCGCTGCCCGTCGGCAAGCAGTGCTCGGACGTCACCGACGCGATCCTGAAGGCCGAGTAGAACTCCGTTTCCGCATCAGGGATTGCATCCCGACACGTTGGCCCGTTGCCCATGTGCCCGCGCCCGCGCCTTGACCCCTTCGGTGACCGCAGGCAAGGTCGCGGTCAGCGCGGGCCGCTTGGTGGCCCCAAGGACTCCTCGTGAAGCCCAGTTGGCTCTTGATCGCGGCCGTGCTGTCGCTGGGTCTGGCGGTGATGTTCACCTGGACGTGGCGCGACCAGACGAAGCGGCTGGCGATGGGGCAGTGGTCCCGCGTCCAGCTCGAGGTCGTCCGCACCGACTATCGGGCGCGCGGGAATCAGGGCGGGCTGCTGTTCGTCCGCTGGACCGACCCGACGACGGGGCTGCTGCAGGACGGCGCGGCGCTGATCGGCACGTCTGACGTGCACTCGGCGGCGTATCGGTCCGGTCGGCAGGTGGACGGCTGGGTTCACCCCGGGTTTGGGCGGCCAGAGGTGGGGACGAAGATGCCGAACTTGGCGCCAGACCAGTCGTTTCTGTTTCCGGCGGCGCTGGCGGCGGCCGGGCTGGGACTGCTGCTGCTGCTGGTCGCGTGGAAGACCGGGCGGTGGTGGGCGGTCTGATCCAACCTCAAGCCAGCTCTACGCTTCCGGCGCAGCGGTCGGTGTCTGTGGCGCGTCGGGCGGTTCCGGCAGGGGCTGCACGGGCGTGGACGGCTGGGGCGGTGGTGTTGGCGGCTGCGGCGGCCCGGATCGGTCGGACCTGAGCTCGCGGCCATCGACCTGCAGTTCCTGCGCCCGGCGGGTACGGGTCTCGACCAGCGCGTTCAGACGTGTCTTGAGGCGGCTCGTCTCGGCACCAGCAGGCGCCCCCGCCAGCTGCTGCGAGGCTTGGTCCAGATCCCCTTGCTCCATCAGCAGTTCTGCGAGTCGCAGGGCTCCGGGCGCGCTGGACGCGAGGGGCCGCACGCCGGGGCGCACCTTGGGCCACACCGACGACGCCGGTGCGATCAGGGCCAGCTGCCCCCGAAACCGCGGTGCCGGCTCGATCAGCACCACGCCTCGCGGATCCACGGCCACCAGTCGCATCCCGTCGGGCGTCCACGGCGGCGACTGGCCGGGCAAGTCCCCGCGCACCACCTCGACGTTGTCGGGCAGGTTCCACTCGTCCCAGCCCGGCGCTGCGCTGGCCTGTGTCGGGCGGCGATAGAACCGCATGCCGATGCGATGGCCGCACCCCGTCTGGGCCTTGCGCGGCCACGAGACGGCCACACCCAGACTGTCGCGCATCCACTCCAGATCGTTCGCAGCGACAGGCACGGGCGAGCGATGGATCCGCTGGTCGCCACTGCCAAAGCGCCCGGCCGCCGTCAGGCCGCCACCCGCAATCGCCAAGCGGTACTTGGTGTTGGGCGACACAGCGGCGGTGCGGCGTGCGCTGGTCAGGTCGGGCCAGCCGTCCTTGGCCTCCTGCCGACCGGGACCCTTGGCCCCCGGCGCCTTGTGGACCACGACGCGACGCTCTGCCTTCCACTGGCCGCAGCTCAGTGGTGCCGCAGCGGGTCCCACGCCCACCAGCACCGTCGCAGCGAGCTCTTCTGCCCCGCCCAAGCCAATCAGCTCGACCACGACCTCTCCCGGTCCCAGCGTCAGCTTGCCCATCGACTCGGTGTTGGCGCGGTCCGCGTTCACCGCCGTCAGCTCGCCCGTTGCCTGTGCCACGTAGACCCACGTGCCGTCGGGAGAGAACGCGACGGCGGCGATACCGGGAGCCTCGAACACCCGGCGGCGTTCCAGCGTAAAGGCATTGGTAATCAGGATCTTGTCGGCACTGGCGGTCACCACTTCGATGCGGTACGGCGCGTTCTTGACCATGTCCGACACGGCGCTGGTGGGCTTCTTCTTCGGCTTGCCTTCCTCGCCGATGCCACGCCAGTCGGGCTCGCCGGGCTTGGCGACAGGGGGCGGCGGTGGCGGGCGGACGCCGGGGGCAACGGCCGTGGCGGGGCGCGGACCCGCGGGTCTGGGCACGACGGGCTGGGCAAGGGCCAGGGATGTGCAGGTCAGGGCAGACAACGCCAGCCAAGGCGCGAACTTGCGGGGGAAGCGGGACATGCGGGGACTCCGGAAGGCGGTCGGTCGGTCGGCCGGGGGGCGCGGATGCTAGGCCCAGCGCGGCGGTTCCTGCAACGCGCAGGCGGGCCGAGTCATTCGCGGCAGGGTGCCGATCAGGGCGGCCAACCCGGCGGCCCCGGCTTGGGCGGCGGCGTTTGCTGACCGGGACTCTGCTTGGGGTCGATCTTCCACGACGACGGCTTGGTGATCTGGTCGTTGGGCTGCAGCACCGAATTCACGTTGTAGGCCCAGGACGTCCACGACCACATGTTCAGCTGCTTGCTGTTGAAGTGGTCGATGTCCAGCCCGGACGTCAGCACCCGCCACACGCGCACGTACACGGGGCCGGGCGGCACGGGGTCGAACTTGCCCAGCACCTGGAAGTCGGGCAGGGCGACTTGGGTCACGCTGCCGCGCACAAAGATCTCCCACCTCGTCGTGTACTGGCTGTCGGCGATGCGCACGATGTTCAGCGTCGGCATGACCCCGGGCACTTGGGTCCAAATGACCTTGTCGCCCAAGGGGCTGGCGGGTTTGGGCTCCTGGATGTACGGCATCTCCAGATAGGGACCCATCACCACCACGGGCTGCCCCGCCGCCACCCAACCGCCGCCTCCGGTCGTCACCACCCCGCGCAAGTCGGCGCGCAGCAACGGGGTCGTGGCGTTCTGCACCTGAAACGGCCCGTCCGGACCGGCTGAAGTGACCCGCAGCCACGTCCCTTGACCGCCCACCACCTGCAGCGCTTGGCCCGCCTCACCCCGGATCGCGTACAGCGGCTGCTCGACCCCCGTCACGACCCACTTCAGCCCCTGTCCGTTCCAGTGGCCCAGCCGTCCCTTGTCGCCGGCCACCCAAACGTCGTCTTCCGTCGTGCCCCAAATCGCGTGCAGCGCGTAGGGGTTGGCCTGCGCAAGGGCGGTGAGGCTCAGGGTCTGCTTGCCGCCCGACGTCGTCGATGGGGTGCCACGCAGGAATGTTCCCTGATCGCCCACCAGAAAGACGGTCCCGGTGGGTGCCTGCCACACGCCGCGCAGGCGATGGGGCGGAGCCTTCAGCGGGCCGTTCGCGTCGGGGGGCGGCACTTCCTTCCACGGTCCGGCCACTTCCGTCCACTGCAGGCCATCCCAGTGCGCCAGACGGGCCTGCCCCGCCACAAGCCACGCATCCTCCGCCGCTCGACCGTGAATGGCGGCGACGTCGTCGGGAGCCAGCTGCGGCCACGCCTTCCACCCCAGACCGCCGAATCGCGCCAGTACGCCAGCCCTGCCCCCGAGCCAGCCGTCCTTTCCGGCGCTGGTTCCGCCCGGCAGCCACACGGCGCGCAGGTCCAGTTGGGTGGGCGAGGCCTGTGGTGTGAAGCCGTAGCTGCTCCAGGTCAGGACGCGCCCGCCCTCACCCACGGCCACCCGCAGACCCCCTTGCGCGTCCATGGCATCCACACGCCCGATGGCGTCGGTGCTCTCGATCGGCATGGCGTCGCCGGGTGTCCAGCTCGCGAAGTGGTCCAGACCCCGGACGTCCATCTGCACGCCCACCGCGGTGGAATTGGGCGGTCCGCCCCACAGGTTGGCGACGCCGCCGTACAGCTCGTAGCGGATGTCCTGCCCGTCGCCTTGGAACAGCGCTCCCGACGGCTGCGCAAGGAACTCGAGGACGTCGGTTGTCGCAAGCGTTTCCACCGTACCCATGGGCACATAGCCTTCCGCACCCAAGTCCAGTCCTGCCGTCATCGACCGCCGGCCCCCCACGGCGTCGGGGCCCATCGGAATCGACTGCATCCGCACGCGCATGCGCCGGTCCAGCGGTGTCTTCAGCGGCACCTTGACGCCCGTCAGCGTCTGGCCGGGATACACGAACAGCTTGCGCGCCATGCCCATGACCAGCGGCACGAATTCACCAGTCGCTGCGTCCACATAGCCCGACCAGCACACGACGGCGACCTCGCCCGGCCGCGCCACGATCGAGAAGGCGTCGCTCGCATCCACGGTTCCACCGGGTCCCACAGACGGGTTGCCGCCGAAGATCGAGGTCGCGGTCGTCTCGCACTGCGTCTCGGGTACGCCGATCTGCGGCACGCACCGGTAGCGCGGCATCTCCAGCAGCCCGGCCAGCGATCGACACTCGTAACCCTGCGCACAGTCTGTGTTTGACGTGCACGGTGCGAGGCAGAAGGCCGTGCCAGGGGCGAAGGTGAGCGTGGGGTCCCCGGGCAAGGGCAGGTCGTCCGAGCCGGTCAGCGTGTGGCTGGTGCCTTGCGCGTGCAACTGCTCGCACGTCGTCCCGCCCGAGCACTCGAGGTCCTGTGTGCACGGCAGGCACAGGTCGCCCAGCACCGGCTGCGTCTCGCACGAGCCCAAGGGCAGCTGCGTGTACTTCGCGGCGTCGATCACCACGCCCTGGATCAGACCGTCGGGCAGCGGGGGCTCCGTTTCCTGCCCGTCGCCTCCGCCGTTGCCACTGTCGGCAGAGGGGAATTCCTGAAGGCGAATCGTCACATTCTCCACATTCAGGCCGATGTAGGACCCCGCGCTGTGTCCCGCCTTGGCCGCGTGGACATGGACGGGGCCCTGCAACCCGGGGGCTGAGAACGTGATCTGCCCACGGTCGTCGGTCAGCCCTTGAAACGGTGTTTTCGGGTCGGCGCCAAGTGTGACGAAAGCGCCGGAAATCGGGGTGTTCTTGCCCTTGGCGACCACGGTGACGTTGACGGTACCGTCGATGGTCGGCCCCCACGTGCCGGCGTCGCCTGCGACGGGGTCAAAGTACGTGAAGGCGGCGGGCAGGACTTGCGGGAAGGGCAGGATCTGGAACGAGGCGACCAGATCGGCGGGGCCGGGTTCCCCCTTGGGCGTGCGGAGATAGGCGAGACCTGTGTCCACCACTTGCAGCCAAGGCACCTGGGTGCTGCCCAGCTTCAGCTCGGTCAGCTCGTCCAGTCCGCTGCCGACCGCCTGCACCCACGTGCCGCCGGCCTGTGCGCCGGTAGTCGGCAGCAGCACAGCGACCTCTCGCTTTTGGCTGCGGAATTCCACCGCGCCGGGGGCGGTGATCGACTGTCCATTGGCGAAGAACAGCACCAGGTCGGCCCTGCCCGGGGCCCCCGGAGGCGCAACCCCGCCCACGCCGCCTGTGCCGTCTGGCAGCGCGAACGGCTGCACCTGACTGGCCATCGATGCGCCGACACGCAGCGCCGTGACGGCACCCCAACCAGTCGGCTTGGGCGCATAGCGAACTTGCAGCGAAGTGCCTCCGCTCGAGCTCAGCGACTCCGGCTGCACGCTCGTGACGACCGGCGCGGCCGGCAGCCACGTGAACCCCTTGACCTTGGTGGCCTTGGCAGAGCCGAAGGTCACCTCGACATCGACCGGCACCGTTTGCGTCAGGTTGCCCATCGCCGCGGGCAGCACGCGCAAGGTCGCTCCCACGCTCCACTTGTCGGCGACGGCGTCCAGCACCTGCGCCGGCTGACCGCCGAACTTGACTTGTGCAGTGCTGATGGCCGCTGCTGCCGTCGCCCCCCCCACGGCAACCATGACGGCGCGGGGCTGGTTCGAGGGCAGGGCGCCCGGGGCCACCGCCAACACCGACAGCGCCGGTGACGCGCCGTCCACGTAGGTAAATGCCTGAGACAACAGCGCTTCGCCGTCCGCATTGGTTGCGGCCAGGTCCCAGGACCCGGCCTCGCCCGTTGCGGGTGCCGTCACTTGGGCAGAGGACCCGTCGGCGGCGATCGACACGGGCTTGGCGAGGACTTCCGCCGGTCCGCGCCGCAACGTGAAGACCGTGCCGGGGGTGGCCAGCGCCGCTCCGGTCACTGTCAGGACGGTGCCGCCGGTGACCGGTCCCAACCCGGGCTGCACGCTGTCGATCTTGGGCGCAGCCCGGTAGGTGAACGCCTTGGTCTTGACCCCGACGCCGTCGCCGTTGACGGCCGCGACCGTCACGGGGCCGACCGCACCAGGCGGCGTCACGAAGGCGGCAGTCTCTTCGTCCAACACCACGGGGTCGATCGCCAGCCGTGCGCCGACGACAAAGCGGGTGCCGGGCACAAAGCCCTTGCCCTTCACGACCAGCGGCGTACCGCCCGCTGCGGCGCCTGAGGTCGGGCTGACCGAGACCACGGCGACCTGCGCGATGTACCGGAAGCCAAAGGGAAATACGGCGTCCGGTCGCTCCGCGGACCGCACCGTGACGTCCACGACGCCGGACGGACGGGGCGGCGAGGTGGCGACCACCAGCTCTGGGCTGACGGCCTGAACGGTCAGCGCCGGCGACTCGCCGAAGTACACCTGCACGGCCGCGTCCAGCGCCAGACCCTTGATCTGCACCTGCACCAAGCCGCCCGTGGACCCGTGGTCGGGCTCGATGGCCAGGATGGTCGGGTCGCCTTCGGACGACACCCCGTCGCCGGCGCCGTCTGCGTCGGTCATGGTCGCGTCGCCCGCGGGTGCGACGTCGTCCGTCGAGTCTGCGGTGATGGAAGCATCCGTGGCCGCTGGGGAATCTGCGGCAGGCCCGACGTCGCCGCAAGCGCTCACTGCTGCCGCAAGGGCCAACAGAGCGAGCGAGCGCAGGGTTTGTTGGATCGGCCGGACCATGTCGCCTCAGCTGGAAGCGGAGAGAATAGCAGAACGCAAGGGGGAGCGAACGCCAGTCGTGCAGTCCGGCGCGGACACAGCGGATTCGCTTCGGAACTTGCCCGCGTGCCGGGTGCGTCATCGGCCCCAGGTGCGGTCCGCGTCATTTCTTGACGCAGCGTGTCAAATCCGCCTTGCCAGCCCCTGTGTGGCATGCCAACCTCCCTGCCGACTCACCCGTCCGGAGGCTTGCTGCATGGAGTCCGACTCCCCCGTCCAGTTGACGCGATACGCAGCGACGGCCGGTTGCGCCGCCAAGATCGCGCAAGTCGACCTGATCGAAGCGCTGTCGCACCTGCCCGCCGCCCACGACCCGCGCTTGATCGTCGGTCACGATACGGGTGACGACGCCGCGGTGTACCGCTTGACGGACGATCTGGCACTGGTCGAGACGGTCGACATCTTCACGCCCATCGTCGACGACCCGTTCGACTTCGGTCGCATTGCGGCCGCCAACGCCCTCAGCGACGTGTACGCGATGGGCGCCCGGCCGATCAGCGCCCTCTCGTTCGTCGCTTGGCCGATCGACACGCTGGGTACCGCCACGCTCGGCACCGTGCTCTCGGGCGCTGCCGAGGTCTGCCGTCAGGCCGGCATCGTCATCGCCGGCGGCCACTCGATCACGGACAAGGAACCCAAGTTCGGCTTGTTCGTCACGGGCTTGGTGCACCCCGACCGGGTCGTGACCAACGCGGGCGCGCAGCCGGGCGATGTGCTGGTGCTGACCAAGGCGCTGGGCACCGGCGTGCTGACGACGGCGGTCAAGCGCGGCCACCTGACGGCGCAAGGGCTCAGCCAGGCGGTCGCTTCGATGACGACGCTGAACCGCGCCGCGGCCGACGCGATGACTGAGGTCGGCGTGCACTCCGCCACCGACGTGACGGGCTTCGGGTTGCTGGGCCATCTGGGCGGGATGCTGCGGGCCTCCAGCAAGACGGCTGGTCGGCCTATCGGAGCTCGCCTGCAACTGGACCGAATTCCGTGGCTCGACCGTGCCGTCGAGTTCGCCGCCGCAGACGTCTGCCCGGGTGGTTCGCGCCGCAATCTGGCGTTTGCCGCGCCCAACACTCGATTCGCCAACGAGATTCCCGTGCACATGCAGCTGTTGCTCGCCGACGCCCAGACGTCGGGGGGGCTGCTGATCGCGGTGCAGCCGACCAAGCTGCCGGAGCTGCTTCAGGCCCTTGCCCAGCGTGAGGTCGCCTATCAGGCGGTCGTGGGAGAGATCCTTGCGACGGACATCCCGGGCGAGATCACGGTCGTCTGACCGGACCGCCCGCGCCAAGACCCGCCACCCCGTCCCGTTCGGTGCCAAGCGCCGTGTTTACTGGAGGTTCCCATGCCCGCGAAGAAGCCCGCCGCCGCCCCAGCCGCCCCTGATCGCGACCGCATTGCCATTGTCGCGGGCCTGCGGACCCCGTTCAGCCGCTCCTGGACCGACCTGAACGACGTCGATCCGGTCGAGCTGTCGACCCAAGTGGCGCGCGAGCTGCTATTCCGCTTGGAGATCGACCCCAAGGATGTCGACCAGGTGGTGTGGGGCACCGTCGTTTCGGTCACCCGCAGCCCCAACGTCGCCCGTGAGATCGCCCTGAATTTGGGCATGTATCACGCTGCCGGTTTCTCGGTGTCTCGCGCGTGCGCCTCCGGTTTTCAGGCCGTGGCGTCTGCGGCAGAGATGATCACGACGGGGCAGGCCGACGTGGTGTTGGCGGGCGGCGTGGACGTGCTCAGCCACGCGCCGGTCACCTACAAGAAGCGTCTGGTCGACTCGCTGCAGAAGGTGCAGAAGGCCAAGGGTGTCGCACTGTTGCGCGAGCTTGCGACGATCAATCCGCTGGACCTGCTGCCCACGCCCCCCGCCCTGACAGAGCGCTACACGGGCCGCACGATGGGCGAGCACGCCGAGGAGATGGCGCAGAACTTCGGCATCCGCCGCGTCGACCAGGAGGCGCTGGCCATCGAGAGCCACCGCAAGGCCTCGGCCGCGTTGAAGTCCGGCGTGCTGGCCGACGAGATCATGACCGTGCAGACCCCGAAGGGGCCGATCTCCAAAGACAATCTGGTGCGCGAGGACATGGATCCCGCATCGCTGGCCAAGCTGCGGCCGGTGTTTGACCGCAAAAACGGCACCATCACGGCGGCGACGTCCAGCGCGTTGACGGACGGCGCGGCGTGCGTGCTGGTGATGCTCGAGTCGAAGGCCAAGGCGCTGGGCTACACGCCGCTGGGCTTCGTCAGGTCCTATGCCTTCACCGGTCAGGACCCGCGCGAAAACATGCTGTTGGGCAATGCGTACGCCAGCCCCGTGGCCCTTGAGCGGGCCGGATTGCAGCTGGCGGACATCGACCTGTTCGAGATTCACGAGGCGTTTGCAGCGCAAGTGCTGTCGAACCTGAAGATGCTGCAGGACCCGGAGTTCTTCCGCACCAAGCTGAAGCGAGACACGGCGTTGGGTGCGATCGACCCCGCCCGCATCAACGTGCGCGGTGGCTCGCTCGCGTTTGGTCACCCGTTTGCCGCCACCGGTCTGCGGCTGATCACGACGCTGCTGCGGACGCTGAAGGATCAGGACAAGAGACTGGGACTCGCCACGGCGTGCGCCGCGGGCGGCATGGGCACGGCCATGGTGCTCGAGCGCGACTGACAGGGTGCTCGAGCGCGACTGAACCCCCTCCACCCGCACCGAATTTTCGTACGGCCCCCCAACGGAAGGTGACCCATGACGACGCAGGAAACCATGCGCTTCGACGCTGCCTCCAAGTCCGCTCCCACCGCACTTCGACTCGAAGCCCCCGACGCCCAAGGCATCGCGGTGCTGTGGATCGACGTCCCCGGCAAAAAGGTCAACACGATCAGCGCCTCTCTGCTACCAGAGTTCGAGACGGTGTTCCGCCAGCTCTCTGGCCAGACCGCCGTCAAGGCCTTGGTCATCGCCAGCGCCAAGGAGGCCGGTTTCATCGCCGGCGCCGACATCGACGACCTGTCGACGGTCAAGACCGCGGCAGAGGCGAGTCGTCTCAGTCGGTCCGGACACGAGGCCATGGCCCGTATCGAAAACCTTGGCCTGCCCACGGTTGCGGCGATTCACGGTGACTGTCTGGGTGGCGGGCTGGAGCTCGCGCTGTCCTGCACGGCACGGGTCGTCAGCGAGCACCGCAAGACCAAGCTGGGCCTGCCTGAGGTGATGCTGGGCCTGCTGCCGGGCTCTGGCGGCACGGTGCGGTTGCCCAAGCTCATCGGGCTGGCGAACGCGTTGGACATGATGCTGACCGGCAAGAACATTCGCGCTGCCAAGGCGGTCAAGCTGGGGCTTGCGACGCTGTCGGTGCCGCACGGGCAGCTGCTGGACGGCGCGAAGAAGCTGGCGGCGGACCTGGCGGCCGGGCGCCCGCTGCCCACGCCCAAGAAGCCGCCGATCCAGCAGGAAGTGCAGACCATGCTGCTGGAGCAGAACGCTCTGGGTCGCAGGGTGGTGTTGCACGAGGCGCGCAAGAAGGTGATGAAGCAGTCGCGCGGGCTGTACCCGGCGCCGCTGGAGATTCTGGACGTGGTCGGCAAGGGCACGTACGAGGCCGAGGCGCTGGCGTTCGGCAAGCTGCTGATCTCGCCCGAGTCGGCCGGCCTGCGTCACCTGTTCTTTGCGACGACCGCCCTGAAGAAGGACAACGGCCCCGGCACTGAGGGCATCAAGGCCCGGGACGTCGCCCGTGTCGGCATTCTGGGCGCAGGTCTGATGGGCGCGGGCGTCGGCACCGTGCTCGCGGACAACGGCTGCACCGTCCGGTTGAAGGACCGCGACCACGCCGCCATCGGCCGCGGTTTGGACTACGCCCGCAAGGTCTACGGCAAGGCCCGCAAGCGCAGGATCTACGGCGAGGCTGGCTACATCGAGCGGTTCTCGCGCCTGTCCGGCGGCACCGACTACGCCGGCTTCGGCCGCTGCGAGGTCGTCATCGAGGCGGTGTTCGAGGACCTGTCGCTGAAGCAGAAGATGGTCGCGGACATCGAGGCCGTCACCAAGGTCGAGGGCATCTTCGCCAGCAACACCTCCAGCCTGCCGATCGCGGACATCGCGGCAAAGGCCACGCACCCGGACCGCGTCATCGGCATGCACTTCTTCAGTCCCGTCGAGAAGATGCCGCTGGTCGAGATCATCGTCACGCCCAAGACCTCGCCCCAGACGACGGCGACAACGGTGGCCGTAGCCCGCAGGATGGGCAAGCATGTCATTGTCGTGAACGATTGCGCAGGGTTCTACACGACCCGGGCGCTGGTGCCGTACATGGCAGAGGCGTTGTTTCTGGCGACCGAAGGTGTCCCGCTCGAGTCGATCGACGAGGCGGCGATGGGCGTCGGTTTCCCCGTCGGCCCGGTCACGCTGATGGACGAGGTCGGCATCGACGTCGGCGCCAAGGTCATGAAGG
>CAJBNH010000086.1 GCA_903955385.1 uncultured Myxococcales bacterium
CCGTGCTGCAAGGGCGAAGCCCCGACCGACAAGCCGTGCTGCAAGGGCGAAGCCCCGACCGACAAGCCGTGCTGCAAGGGCGAAGCCCCGACCGACAAGCCGTGCTGCAAGGGCGAAGCCCCGACCGACAAGCCGTGCTGCAAGGGCGAAGCCGCCGCCGACAAGCCGTGCTGCAAGGGCGAAGCCGCCGCCGACAAACCCTGCTGCAAGGGCAAGGTCGAGGCCACTGCCCCGGATGCTGCCGCCCCCGCCGCCGCCGAACCTTTCAAGCGCGTGGATGCCGCGAGTCTGGAGGTCAAGCTCAAGGGAGCCGCGCAAGTCTACGTGTTTGATGCGAATTCGGACGAGCGCTTTGCCCAGGGCCACATCCCCGGTGCCAAGCACCTGCGCGCAGACGCGGTGAAGGCTGAGGTGTTGCCGCCCAACCAGAACGCGATGGTCGTCTTCTACTGCGGCGGCCCCAAGTGCATGGCTGCGCCGGACGCCGCCAGGGCCACGATCGCGCTTGGGTACACCAACGTGTTCGTGATGACCGACGGGATCAAGGGTTGGGAAGCGCTGGGCTACCCCGTCGAGAAGTGAAGCCCGCCCCCGCCATGTCTCTCCGGGGTCTGGCGTTCCCTCTGACGCCCCAGCCCGGTTCTGGCGGTAGTCTGCCGCCTTTGCCAGTGCTATAAGCCGCGGCGTCCCGGCGCACCGTGGGCCGGGCCACCCGGGCGCTTCGTCCGGGGCCTCGTGCGCCGTCTGCCCGGCTACTCACCGTCGCAGTCCGCCCCCCGCGCCCCCGGTCGTCGTGTCCCCGCATCGCTCCACCCGGAGCGCGAGCATAGGCGGGCGGCTGTGGCACATGTCCTCCTTCAAGACATCGAGAAGCTGTATGGCGACGTTCATGTCGTGCGGCGGCTGAACCTCTCTGTAGCCCAAGGCGAATTCCTGGTGCTGGTCGGGGCGTCCGGCTGCGGCAAAAGCACGACGCTGCGGATGGTGGCGGGCCTCGAGTCGATCTCGTCGGGCACGCTGTCGATCGGCGGCCGCATCGTCAACGACGTCAGCCCGCGCGACCGCGACATCGCGATGGTGTTCCAAAGCTACGCGCTGTATCCGCACATGACGGTGTTCGAGAACATGGCGTTCGGCTTGAGGATCCGCAAGGCTCCGCAGACTGAGATCGACCGTCGTGTGGGCGACGCTGCCAAGCTGCTGGGCCTTGAAGACCTGCTGCAACGGCGACCGGCGGCGCTGTCGGGCGGGCAGCGGCAGCGCGTGGCGATGGGGCGGGCGGTAGTGCGGGAGCCTGCCGTATTCCTGTTCGACGAGCCCCTGTCCAACCTGGATGCCAAGCTGCGCGTGCAGATGCGTATCGAGATCGCCAGGCTGCACAAGCGCTTGGGCACGACGATTCTGTACGTCACGCACGACCAGGTCGAGGCGATGACCCTGGCCGACCGCATCGCCGTCATGCACGAGGGCTATCTGCAGCAGTGCGACTCGCCGTCGACGATCTACAACCGGCCGGCCAACACCTATGTCGCCACCTTCATCGGCTCGCCCGCCATGAACCTGTGGCCGGTACACGCCACCGTCGAGACCCGCGGCAACCGCCAGGTGGTGCTGCTGCGCGGCAGTGGTCTGTCGGTGGAGCTGGACGGCAAGATCGCAGACCGTCTGACCGCCGCGATGACGGCCGACCATCGGCTGGGCAACGGCGAGTGGACGGTGGGCATCCGTCCGCAAGATCTGCATATCGCCCGCGGGGATGCGCCGGTGCACGCTCGGCTGCCGGTCGAGGTCGTCGAGCCTCTGGGTGCCGAGACGTTTGTGTTCGGCGAGCTGGCCGACCCAGGCGAACCCCTGCCGGCCCGCGATCCCGCGACCCGCCTGCGCCGCGAGTCGGCCAGTATCCTGCGCGTGGATGCCGGTCAGCTGGTCGCCGACAGCGAGGAGCTGCCGCTGACCCTCGACCTGAACCGCCTGCACCTGTTCGACTCGGCCGGGCAGCGCATCGCCGCCGCCGACCCCGAGGCCGCGGTGGCCATCCCCGCAATCGCCCTGAATTTCGACAAGTCCCCTGCGTGAACGGCCTTTTTGCCGTCCGGAGTGCCGCCATGTCCCTTCGCCGCTTTGCCCTGCCCGCCCTGCTCGCGCTCGCTCTGGTGCTTGTGACCGGTTGCGGCAAGTCCACGCCCGCGCCCGCCAAGTCCGACAAGGCGACCGCCGCCGCACCTGCCGCGCCCGCCCCCGCAGCCCTGCCGCCTGCGGGTCCGCCCAAGACGGTGACGCTGTGGCACAGCTACCGCGACGACGAGCGCAAGTCCTTGGACCAGTTGATCGAACACTGGAACAAGAACCACCCGGAGATCCAGATCACTGCGCTGGCCGTGCCCTTTGACGCGATCATCGACAAGTTCCAGGTGGCGGTGCCGCGTGGCAACGGTCCCGATCTGGTGATCATGGCGCACGACAAGATCGGCACGTGGGCTCGCGACGGCCTGCTGCAGCCGCTGGGCGACTTCGGCACACCGGAGCGTCTGGGCCGCTTCCTGCCGCAGACGGTCAAGCCGCTGGTGTTCGAGAAGGCGATCTATGGCCTGCCGCTCGCGTTCAAGTCATTGGTTCTGTTCTACAATACTGCGATGGTGCAGCAGCCGCCCAAGACAATGGCAGAGCTGATCCAGGTGGCCAAGGGCTTCACCAACGAGGCGGAAGGCAAGTTCGGCTTCACGTACGACGCGGCCGGGCTGTACTACCACGCGGCCTTCCTGCACGCAGAGGGCGGTCAGGTCTTCGACGAGACGACCCGCAAGCTGACCATCGACACCCCCGAAGCGCAGAAGGCCATTCAGGTCGTCAAGGACTTGCATCTGGTCCACAAGATCCTGCCCAAGGGTATGACTGGATTCGTGATTACGGCAATGTTCAACGACGGCAAGACGCCTTTCGTGCTCAATGGCCCCTGGTTCATCAGCGAGATCGACCCGGCGGTGAAGTGGGCCGTCGCGGTGCTGCCAGAGCTGGAGCCCGGCAAGCCGCTGAAGCCGTTCCTGGGTTCCGAGGCCATCCTGCTGTCCAAGCAGAGCAAGGAGCGCGACGCCGCCCTGAAGATCCTCGACTACCTGACCAGCGACGAGGCCGCCCTGACCCGCCTGAAGGTCGGTCGCCAGATGGTCGCCAACGTCAAGGTGTACGAGAACCCGGAGTGGGCCAACGACCCGGTCGTCAAGGTGTTTCGCGCTCAGGCCGAGCAGTCGGTACCCATGTCGAACGCGGTGGAAGCCGGTGTCGCGTGGTCGCCGTATGACGCCGCCCTGCGCAAGTCAGTGTTCGGCGACAGCACCCCCGCCGACGCGCTGGCCGAAGCCGCCAAGAAGATTGACGAAGCACTCGCCCGCCTGAGCAAGTGAGGTTCCCCCCATGAGCCGAGCGCCTGCGTCCCCGCCTCCGCCCCCCAGCGCGATTGCCGGTGCCTCTTCGGCGCTGTTGCTCGGCCTGCTGCTGATGGGGTGCCTGTTGTCGGCCCATCAGGCGCTGTCGGGCGTTCGTTTTGATGCCGAGCGCACCGCTCAGGCACTGGCCGCCTCGGACGCCGCCGCTCGTCTGGCCGGACAGAATGCCGCGCAACCCGAGACACGCGATGCGCAGCTGGCCGCTCTGGAGCAGCGCGACACCCTGTTTACCGCCCAGTTGTTCGTCACGTCGGCCGGTGGCATCGACGAGACGTACGGCATCGCCCGCGGCGCTGACATCGTGTTTGGAAAGGCCAAGGCGGACAAGGGGTTGCAAGAGGCCATTCTGGATCACGCCAAGGCCGTCGCGGCCGCCGGTGAGGACGCCCTTCGCAACGGCAAGCCGCTGGACCTGCCGCGCTTGACCCGCGTGCTGCCCGACGGACGTGCCTTGGTCGCCGTGCCGTACCGTGCGCAGGCCGGTGGCAAGGAGCTCGCGGGCGTGGCGGGTGCGGTGCTCAAAGCCGTGGCACCGCCGGAAGCGCCGCTGTGGCTGTGGGCTTTTCCGCTGCTGATGGCGCTGGCGTTTGCCTGGCGCGTGCGGGTGTCCCCTCATCGTGGGCGGGTGGCGGGCCTGGCCGGGATGGCGGTATTGACCGCTGCGACGCTTGCGCTGGTGCCGGGTTTGCCCTCGGCAGCGTCCAGCTACGGCGGCTCGGCGGTGGGCGATTGGATTGTGGCCCACGGATCGGCGGCGACCCCTAGCTCGGCCCCCGCGGTTGGATTGTGGTTGTACCTGGGCGCGGCGATGTTGGCGGCCGCGCTGGGGCTGTGCGTCACCCCGCTGGCAACCGTGCTGGATGCGTTTCGCAAGGACGCAGTGCCCTACCTGTACGTCGGTCCGGCCGTGCTGGCCACCGGCATCCTGATCTTCGTGCCGTTCGCCGTGGGCGTGGGCCTGTCGTTCGCCAGCCGCGACGGCAACTTCGTCGGCATGGACAACTACGCGGAAGTCATCCTCAACGCCTTCGACCCGAACAGCTCGACGCGGTTCGCGCGCACGCTGGCCATGACGGTGCTGTGGACGGCGCTGAACATCTGCCTGCACGTCGCGCTGGGCCTCGGCCTGGCGCTGGTGCTGAACCAGCCCAAGCTGATGGGTCGCAAGTTCTACCGTCTGCTGCTGATTGTGCCGTGGGCGGTCCCCAGCTACATCACCGCGCTGACCTGGAAGTGGCTGTTCAACACCCAATACGGCCCCATCAACGCGATGTTGGGCGTGCTGGGCATCGACAAGATCGACTGGCTGGGCCAGGGCGTGCTGACCAACTTTGCTGCGAATCTGGTCACCAATGTCTGGCTGGGCTTTCCGTTCATGATGGTCATCTCGCTGGGCGCCCTGCAGTCGATTCCGTCCGAGCTGTACGAGGCCGCGTCCATCGACGGTGCCGGGGCTTGGCAGCGCTTTCGCCACGTCACGCTGCCGCTGCTGAAGCCCGCGCTGTTCCCAGCCATCATCCTGGGCACCATCTGGACCTTCAACGCCTTCAACGTGATCTATCTGGTCAGCGGCGGCGGCCCCGACCACAAGACCGACATCCTGATCACCGAGGCGTACTACGCCTTTGCCGTCCTGCGCCAGAACGGGCTTGCGGCGGCCTATAGCGTGCTGATCTTCCTGCTGTTGCTCAGCTACACGCTCGTCACCAACCGCAAGACCCGGGCCACGGAGGCCGTGAACGCATGAGCCCCAAAGCCGCCCAAGCGCCCTCGCCGCTGTCTCGCATGGCCCCGCACTTGCTGCTGGTTCCCGTGACGATCGTGACGCTGTATCCGGTGTTGTACGTCGCCAAGCTGGCCTTTTCGGGCGTCGGGGGCACGTCGGCCTCGCCGTGGCCCTGGCCCGAGGTGTTCAGTCTGGACGCGTTCTCTGAGGTCGTGAATCGCACCGACGCGCAGGGCACGTGGCTGTTCGGTCGGCAGATGCTGAACTCGCTGCTGGTCTCGGGCCTGACCACCGTGCTGGGCATCGTGCTGGCCTGCACGGCGGCGTATGGCTTTGCCCGCTTCGAATTCCCCGGTCGGCGCGCGGGGTTGCTGGCGTTCCTGGCCACGCAGATGTTCCCCGGCATCCTGACGATGATCCCGTTGTACGTGCTGATGCAGAAGCTGGGGCTGCTGGACTCGATGCTGGGTCTGGTGCTGGTGTACGCGACGACGGCGATTCCGTTCTGCACATGGACGCTCAAGGGCTATTTCGACACGTTGCCCAAGGAGATCGAGGAGTCGGCCATCATCGACGGAGCCTCGCGTCTGACGATCTTCCTGAAGATCATCCTGCCGTTGTCTGCCCCCGCCATCGCAGTGACGGCGCTGTTCTCGTTTATGACGGCGTGGAACGAGTTCGTCCTTGCCTACACGTTCCTGTCGCAGGAAGCGGCGTACACGATGCCAGTGCAGATTCGCAATTACGTGGGCGACAAGGACGTGCAGTGGTCGCTGTTCGCCGCGTCGTCGCTGATTGTCAGCATTCCCGTCATGGCCCTGTTCTACGCCGTCGAGAAGCACCTGGTGGGCGGCCTGACCGCGGGCGGCGTCAAGGGTTAGCCAGTCGACATCGGGAGTTCCATGCAAGCTGCCGTCGTGGGCCACGTCGAGTGGATCGACTTCGCCGCCGTTCCGCGTCTGCCAGTGTCGGGCGAGATCCTGCACGCCGGAGAATATTGGTCCGAGCCTGCCGGTGGTGGCGGCGTCGCTGCGGCCGAGATGGCGCGTCTGTGCGGGCAGTCGTGGCTGTTTACGGCGCTGTCGACGGACGCCTATGGCCAGCGCGCGCGGCAGGGGTTGGAGGCGCTGGGGGTCCGCGTTCACTCGGTCGCCCGCCCCGAGGCCCAGGCGCGCGCCTTCACGCTGGTCGAACCCCTCGGCGAGCGCACCATTCTTGTGTACGGACCCAGACTTGCGCCGCGCGGCGAGGAAGACCTGCCGTGGGCCGAGCTTGCGCGCATGGACGCGGTCTACTTCTGCAAGGGCGACGCGGCGGCACTGCGGGCCGCCCGCCAGGCGCGGGTGCTCGTGGCAACGGCGCGCGTGCTGCCGCTGCTGCGAGAGGCGGGCATCCAGGTGGACGCACTGGTGCGAAGCGCCGACGACCCGGGAGAAGCCTATGCCGACGGCGACCTGACCCCGGCGCCGCGACTGGTGGTCGCGACCGAGGGGCCTCGCGGTGGCACCTGGTGGGACTGCGACGGGCGCCAAGGGCGGTACCCGGCGGTGCCGCTGCCCGGAACTGCCCGCGACGCCTATGGATGCGGCGACAGCTTCGCGGCCGCGCTGGCCGTCGGGCTGGCGCGTGGACCAGATCTGGCGGCGGCGCTGCGTCTGGCGGCCAGCTCTGGGGCGGCGGCGCTTTGTCGGGTTGGGGCGCATGGGCGCGGTCAGCCTTGACTTTCCCCCCTCGCAGCGGTTCAAGTGCGTCCCGCGTCCGCCGCACCCGGAGTGGACGCCCGGAGGCCCGGTGCTGCTGTCGGTCGTCATGCCCTGCTACAACGAGCAAGCGACCTTGCGCGAGATTGCGACGCAGGTGCTGGCGCAACCGTTCGACCTCGAGCTGCTGATCATCGACGACGGCAGCCACGACGACACCCACAAGGTCGCCCTGCAGCTGGCCACGGAGCACCCGGACCGCGTCCGACTACTGGCCCAGCCGGGGAACCAGGGCAAGGGCGCGGCGTTGCGGCGTGGTTTTGCTGAGGCGCTGGGCGACGTCGTGCTGGTTCAGGACGCCGATCTCGAGTACGACCCTTGTGATTACGGCAAGTTGCTAGAGCCCATTCTGGCCGGCCGCGCCGACGTCGTGTATGGCAGCCGCTTCGCCGGCCCGGCGCGCACCCCTCGCACCCTGCACACGCTGGGCAATCGGCTGCTGACGAACTTGAGCAACGTCGCCACCGGCCTGCACCTGACGGACATGGAGACGTGCTACAAGGCCCTTCGCCGCCAGGTGGTGCAGTCCCTGCGTCTGGAGGAGAACCGCTTTGGCATCGAGCCAGAGCTGACCGCCAAGGTCGCCGCCGTCCCAGGCGTGCGCATCTGCGAGGTCCCCATCGGCTACCGCGGCCGCACCTACGCACAAGGCAAGAAGATCGGGCTGAAGGACGCCTTTCGCGCCGTCTATGCCATCACCAAGTACGGGGTGCTGACGCGCGTGCGCCGCTGACCCCTGCAAGTTCCCGTCCCTCCGAAGCTTTCCCCCCCCTGAGGTCCCCATGGAACACCTGCACCGCACCATCATCGAGCCGTTTCGCATCAAGGTCGTCGAGCCGCTGGGCATCACCACCCGGCCGGAGCGCGAGCAGGCCCTGAAAGACGCGCACTACAACGTCTTTTCGCTGCACGCCGACCACATCCTGATCGACCTGCTGACCGACTCGGGCACGGGCGCCATGAGCGCGCAGCAGTGGGCAAGCCTGATGATCGGCGACGAGACTTACGCGGGCAGTCGCTCGTTCTACCGCCTCGAGAAGGTCGTGCAGTCGCTGACGGGCATGAAGCACGTGATCCCGACCCACCAGGGGCGCGCGGCCGAGCACATCCTGTTCGCCACGCTGGCACAGCCCGGGATGGTGGTGCCGAACAACAGCCACTTCGACACGACGCGGGCGAATTGCGAGTTCTTCGGCGGTCTTGCGCTTGACCTTCTCCGCGACGAGGCCAGCGACCCGCGCACCGACCTGCCTTTCAAGGGCGACATCGATCTCGACAAGCTGCGGGCGGTTCTGGTCGAGCACCGCGGCCACGTCCCCTGCGTGATGCTGACCGTCACCAACAACCGCGGCGGCGGGCAGCCCGTCAGTCTGGCCAACATCCGGGCGACCCGGGCGATGTGCGACGAGTTCGGCGTGCCGCTGTTTCTGGACGCCGCGCGCTTTGCCGAGAATGCGTACTTCATCAAGGTCCGCGAGCCCGGTCAGTCGCACCGCACCGCACGCGAGATCGCCGAGGAGATGTTCCGTCTGGCCCACGGCTTTACCATGAGCGCCAAGAAGGACGGATTGGTCAACATCGGCGGCCTGTTGTGCATGGACGACGACGTGCTGGCCGACAACTGCCGCACCCGCCTGATCCTGACCGAAGGCTTTCCGACCTATGGCGGTTTGGCCGGACGCGACCTCGAGGCGCTGGCGACCGGCCTCGAAGAGGTGACGGACGAGGACTACCTGGCCTACCGCCACGCCTCGATCCGCTATCTGTTCGACAAGTTGGACGCGCTGGGCGTGCCGATGATGCGCCCCCCGGGTGGCCACGCCGTGTACATGGACGCAGGCGCGTTCTACCCGCACATCCCCGCCTGGCAGTACCCGGGCGTCACCCTGACGAACGCGCTGTACGTCGCGGGCGGCGTGCGCGGCGTCGAGGTCGGCACCGTCATGTTTGGCCGCCCCGACCCGAACGGGGGGCACGATGAGTGCGCGTCGCTGGAGCTGGTGCGCCTGACCTTCCCCCGGCGCACCTACACGCAGAGTCACGTCGACTACCTGATCGAGTGCATTGCCGAGGTGTACCGCGACCGCGCCAAGGCGCCCGGCTACAAAATGGTGCGTCAGCGTCCGGTGTTGCGCGGCTTCACTGCGTGGTTTGAGCCGTTGGGCTAGCGGCCCAAGCTAAACGAGCTTGCGGGCCAGCGAGGCCTCGTCCAGCCCCTCGTGCTTGCGGCGGATGTCGAAGTACAGCAGCACGAGCGCGATCGTCGGCAGCGGCAGGACCACGAGCATCAGCAGGTCTCGGACGATCGTCACGATAAAGCCGTTGCCCAGGAGCCAGATCAGCAGAGCGACCGGGATATAGCACAAGGCGCCGCAAGCCATCGTCGCCAAAAACAAAATCAGCACCCGGAGCCAGTCGGTGAGCACAAGTTGGCTGCTGCGCTTCAGCCCATCAACGCCCGAAGTGCCCTCGATGAAGACGACGGGAACTGCAAACGAAAGAAGGACCGCGGCGGCGATCCCTGGCAGGCAGACCAGAATTGCGCCGACGGTCACCGCCAAGCCCCCCAACAGCAAGGTGATTGCCAGCGGACCAATGCGCTGGAAGACGACTCGCCAGGACCACCTCCAGTCGCTCTGGCCGCCCGCAACCATCCGGATGACGGATGACGTGAGTGCGCACATAACGAGTGGCGAGGCGACGGCATACACTAGGCCAACCAGTGCTGTGCCCAGGATGCCAAGGATTGCCGCAAAGACCCCGAATCCCCCGCTCAGGCTGCGCGCCGCGACGGCAGCTACCCAAGTCAGCACGGCGGCTGCCAGTGAGAGCGGCATTAACACCATGCCGGCAGTCCACAGCAGCGCCTGCCAGTGCTGCAGGTACATGTCGAACGAACGCTTGAAGATCACATCGATGCCGTCGACCGACACACCGCCAGAGGTGGAGGGGCGCTGCTGACTCGACTGCTGCTGGTACGCCTGCTGCGGAGCCTGCG
>CAJBNH010000087.1 GCA_903955385.1 uncultured Myxococcales bacterium
GCTGCCTTGCACGACAACGCCCCGACAAAGCAGCCCGAACTGGTACCACGACGCCTAGTGTCACGACTGAACCGTCGGCGCGTGCCCCTGCTTGCCGCGGCCTAGGCAGCGTAAGCGGCCGAGATGTGTACAAACTCCAGGAACTGCTTGTTCTACAAGCAGTTGAGCGAGCATGGAGAGGGGTGGCGCCGTGAGGCGACGGGGTGAGGCGCGATCCCGTCGCTACGGCTACACGCCTCGAACGCACGTGTCGGTCGCTGCCAGGAGGAAGATGGGACCAATCATCAGACCTGACCCTCAGCCCCCGATCATTCGACCGCCTGGAAGTCGGCCTCCGCCAGCTCGACCGCTATCTTTGGCGCACGCGCTAACGCTTCGCCGTGTCCAACTGTCTTGGTGACGAGGGCATCGTGCTCCCACCCACCAAGGAACGGACATGCTGAAGTGGACATCGCATTGGACCCATGGACTCGCCGCCCTCGCTCTGGTCGGCTGTTCGCAGGCTGCAACGACGGGCACGGGCACGACCACCGCGTCGGACACGGGGTCAGACGCCACATCCGACGTGACCGCGAGCGACGACGCCTGCCCGGGAGACGACTGCACCGCGCCAGAGACACTGACCTTCCCCATCGTTGGTACCTCCCAAGCGCTGTGCTTCGGCGTCCATGATGCGATGAAGTGCCCCAGCGTTGGCGCGGCGTTCTTTGGCCAAAACGCGCAGTTTCCGGGCCAGACGCCGAGCTACACCAAGAGCAGCGATGGCTTGACGGTCCACGACAACGTGACGGGGCTGACGTGGCAGCAGAGCCACCACACCGGGCCGGTCTATTTGGCGGGAGCCGAGGCGGTCGCAGCGGATCTGAACACGCAGAAGTACGGCGGTTACAGCGACTGGCGACT
This sequence comes from uncultured Myxococcales bacterium, assembly GCA_903955385.1. Lineage (GTDB taxonomy): Bacteria > Myxococcota_A > UBA9042 > UBA9042 > UBA9042 > CAJBNH01. Next base: position 904 of record CAJBNH010000087.1, read on the forward strand.
GCCGACCATCAAGGAGCTCTATTCGCTCTGGAACGCCAACATGGGCTGGCCGTACATCGACACGAGCAATTTCACCGTCAGCTACGCAAGTGAGATGGAACTCAGCCACGCCATCTTCTGGAGCAGCAACAAGTACGCCGGGCTGCTCGAGAGCACGCTGGACGTGGGCGTCGGTGCCAAAATGGCTTTCGGCGTCAACTTCGGCACAGGGCACATCAAAGCCTATGCCCTCTCCACAGGGCCACAGCATCTTGTGCGCTGCGTGCGCGGCGCAAGCTATGGCGTCAACAGCTTCTTGGACAACGGCGACGGCACCATCACCGATCGCGCGACGGGCTTGATGTGGGCGCAAAACGACAGCGGCTCGGGCATGGATTGGGAGCACGCGCTGGCGTACGCCCAGACCCAAAATGCTGCGAAGTACCTGGGCCACAGCGACTGGCGGCTGCCAAGCACCAAGGAACTCCAGAGCCTGGTGGACTACAGCCGCTCACCGATTGCCACCGACCCGGCCCACGTGGGACCGGCGATCGACCCCCTGTTCAAGTGCACGGGGATCACCAATGAGGCGGGAGCCGCCGACTTTCCGTGGTACTGGACGAGCACGTCTGCGATTGCGCATGCAAACGGCACGTACACGGCCGCGTGGTACGTCGCCTTTGGTCGGGCCGTCGGCAGCGATGGCAAGGACCTGCACGGGGCGGGGGCGGTGCGCTTCGACACCAAGGTGGCGGGCACTCCAAGCGGTGAGAATCGTTCCTCCGACTTCGTCCGCCTCGTCCGCACCGTCACAACGGTCAGCGGCTCGACTCGCGGCAGCGGTGGCCCCGTCGCGTGCACCAGCGAGGGCGACTGCCCCGCAGGGCCGGGCGTCGCGTTCAAGTGCACCGGCGGATTCTGCGTGCCGTGAAAGCAGGTCGTCGGCTCGCGCGGCGTCCAACAACCGGCGATGATGCAGCGCCTTCTGGAGGCAGGTTGGGTTGAACCAGGACGAACTCACGGCACATGTGCTGGCAGCACGCAACGGCGACCGGGCCGCGCAAGGCGCTCTGGTTCAGGCGTTTCTGCGGCCGGCGTATGCCGTCGCGCTGGGCGTGCTGCGCAACGTGGCAGACGCGGAGGACGTCGCACAGGAGTCGTTGCTGGCGGCGCTGGGGGTCCTCGATCAATGCCGCGAACCGGCGCGTTTTGCCGCGTGGCTCTTGAAGTCGGTGCGCCATCGTGCCTTGAACCTGGTGCGCCAACGCGGCAATCGCACGCGCCTCTTGGGATCACTTCCGCAGGCAGCGGACCTCCCGCCGGCGCCGCTGGCCGCACGGCAACGGCTTGTCGCGGCGCTGGAGATTCTGAACCCGGCCCAACGCGAGGTCGTCCTGCTGCACGACCTGCAAGACTGGACTCACGCAGAGGTCGCCGCAGCCCTGGAGATCTCGGAGACGATGTCACGCCAGCATCTGTTCGTGGCGCGTCGCGCGATGCGCAAGTATCTCGACGACGGCACAGGCAAGGAGGTGATGGATGGACAATGAACGCATGGACTTCAAGGCCTTGGACCCTTGGAACGATCCTGAGCGCCTGCACGCTGCGAGTCAGCGGATTGTGGAGGCGCACCGGGCAACGCCGCGACGCGCGACGATTGACGCACTCCTTGCGTCGCTCGCCCCCCGCGCTGTGCTCACGGCCGCGCTTGCAACGGCGCTGATCTGGTGGGTGCCCGTCTGGATGATGGAGCGCAAGCCGCCCGCAACCGTTCCGCCCCCCACCGCCATGGCGAAATGGGTCGAGCACGGCCAGATCCCCACTGGTCTCGAGTTGCTTCAAATCGCGGAGATTTCCGATGACAAGTGAACGCAAACCTCGTTCCCGCCTGTGGCTCGCTGTTCTCACGCTTGTCGCCGTCTTCGCGCTAGGCGTCGTCGCGGGACTTGGCGTTTCGTACGCGTTCAGGCCGCCACCGCCGCCGGACTTCCTGGTGCGCGACCCCACAGCCGTGCTGTCGCCTTTTGACCGGTTTGGTCTGGATGCCAAGCAAAGGGCCCAAGCGCGGGTCATCGTGGAGCGTCACGCCGCGGCCATGGAAGAAGCGCTGCGGGTCGCGTTTCCCAAGATGCGCGCGGTCCGTCTGCAGCTCGACGCCGACATGAGGACCATCCTGACCCCTGAACAGAACCGGCAGTTTGATGCGTTTCTCGCGACGAATCCGCCGATGCCCGGCGAGCCGCGCTAGCCCACTCCAGGGGTGCAGCCACGCAGACCAGGCATGTCGGACCGAAGCCACTTCGAGGTGCCGCTTGCGCCACGGCGAGTCCACGCCCCAAGAACGCAAACGCAAAGCCCGGTCGCGACAGCCCGTAGCGGGCATCCCGCCTCAGACTTCCCGCCCCTCCCCAGCCTCCTCATAAGTCCGGCCGTCGCGGATCTGATAGATGCGCTTGAACGTCGGGATGATCTTCTCGTCGTGCGTCACCACGATGATCGCCGTCTGGAACTCATGCGCCAGGCGGTGAAGGATCCGCACCACGCCCAGCGCCCGCTCGCTGTCCAGCGGCGCCGTCGGCTCATCCGCCAGAATGATCGGCGGCTTGTTCGCCAACGCCCGCGCAATCGCCACGCGCTGTTGCTCGCCCCCCGACAGCTCGGATACGCGTGCGTGCGCCCGATGTTGCACGTCCAGCGCCGTCAGCATGTCCACGGCCGTCTTGCGCGCCACCGCGTTGTCCACGCCCGCCAGCATGGGCAGCAGCGCCACGTTGTCGGTGGCGTTGAGAAACGGAATCAGATACGGCGCCTGGAACACGAACCCGATGCGGTCGCGGCGAAGGGCCCGCAGGTCCTTGCGTTTCCACGCGTTGTCGTAAATCACGTCGCCGGCCAGCGTGAACCGCCCCGACGTCGGCTCGATCACGGCGCCCAGGCACTTCAGCAGCGTGGTCTTGCCCGAGCCCGAGGGGCCGATCAGGCCGACCACCTCGCCCGGAAAGATCTGCATGTCCACGCCCTTCAGCGCGTCCACGGCGGTCGGTCCGCTGCCATACCGCTTGGTCAGGTTCTCGATCAGGATGGCAGGACGCTGGGGGGGCATGGGGTCAACCACTGATCGCCTCCGCGGGGTCGATGTTCAGGGCAGCGCGGATGGCAAGCACCGACGCAAGCGAGCAGATCACCAGCGTGATGGCGAATGCGGCCACCGCGTCGGTGGTCTCGAGCAGCACGTGCTTGGGAAACACCGGAACCCACAGCGTGGCGGCGAATTTGCCGACGAAGAAGCCGATGACGCCCAGACCCAGCGCCTCTTGCAGAATCATCGCGGCGATGGTGCGGTCGCGGGTGCCGATGAGCTTCAAGACCGCAATTTCTTTGATTTTACCCATCGTCATCGTGTAGATGATGAACGCCACGATGGCGGCGCTGACGATGGCGAGGATCACCAGAAATAGCGCGATTTGCTTGGCTGCCGTGGCGATCAGCTTGGCGACCAGCACGTCCTCCATGTCGCTGGTGGTGTAGGCCGTCAGGTGCTTCCAGCGCTGAATGTGGTCGGCCACCTGACGCGCGTCGAACCCCTCGCGCACCCGCACCAGCACGGCGTTGACGCGGTGGCTGGCAGTCTGAATCGCCTCGACCGCCTGCAGCACGCCCGGTTGTCCCGGCCGATTGACCGCCGGATTGACGGCCAGCCGCTGCCGGTCGTTCACGATCGACTCGTTGTCCTTGAGGAATTGGGCCTCCTGGGCGTCCTTGAGCGGGATGAACACCATCGGGTCGCCGCCGGACGACACCATGCGCCGCGTCAGCCCCACCACCGCGAACTCGTGACGCCGGATGCGGATCCGGTCGCCGACGGCAAGGCCGGTCTTCACGTCGGCGACGGCCTCGTAGTGCGACTGTGCGATGGGTCGGCCGGCGACCAGAAACGCCGGGCCTCCCAAACTCCCCGGTGTGTAACCCGCTATCATCACTCGCATGTCTTTGCCGTCGTGCTTCACCTGCATCGTCAGGTACGCGACGTTGCCCGCCTCGGCCACCCCCGGCAGTCCCAACAGGCTGCGGTAGACGTCGTCCTGCAGGCTCGACGGCTCTGCGAACGGCCCCAAGGTGTCCTGTTGCACCACCCACACGTCGGCATGGACGGCCCGCAGCAGCACCTTGGCGTCATCGACCATGCCGCGGTACACGCCGGCCATCGTCAGCGTCACGCCGATCAGCAGCCCCAGCCCCACGCCGGTCAGCACGTAACGCCCAAGATGGTTGCCCACATCGCGGCCTGCCAGGTTGATCATGGCTGGACCACCGCACGCGCGCGCACGCGCGACCCTCGCCGCAGCTGGGCTGAGCTGTGGACAATCACGCCGTCGCCCTCTGCCAGACCGCCGCGGACCTGCGCGACGCCCGGCTGGCCCTGACTGCCCACCGTGACCGGCCGGAACTGCGCACGTCCCTGAACGACCTGCCAGACACCGACCTTGCCGTCCTCATGCGCGATGGCGGCACTGGGCACGGCAAGCACGCCCTTGACACCCTCCAGGTGCAGCGTGACCTCGGCCAGCTCGCCCAAGAATAGGTTGGGCGGCGGTGCGTCGAAGCTCACGTTCACGACGCGCTCTTCAGTGACCGGGTCACTTTGCAGTTCGACGCGCGCCACTCGGCCCACCAAGGGCGTCTCGGGGGCGGAACGCAGGACGATGCCTGCGACTTGGCCCGTGCGGACGTCTCTGGCGCGCGATTGGTCGATGCGCGCACGGACCCAAAGGCTCTGCGGCGCGACCAGACGAAGCACCGGCTGACCGGCGACGACGGTCGTTCCAGGCTCCACCTCACGCGAGACGACCACGCCATCCGCCGGGCTGACGATGCGCAGACTGTCCCGCAGGTTGCCCAGACCCTGCGTCTCGGCTTCGACCCGATCGATGTCCGCGGACACCCCCCTCGCATTCGCCCGTGCCGCCGACAGCGCAGCCGCCGCCCGCTCAGCCTCGGCAGAGCTGACGTCCAGCGCCAAGCGGCTGATCACGCTTTGGTCGTACAACCGTTGGTCCCTGCTGTGGTTTGCTGCGGCCAGCTTGGCGCGGCTGGCCGCCTCTGCGACCTGGGCGTTCGCCATCTGCACCGTTTGGCGCGACCGCGCGCCGTTGCTCTGCGCCGCCTGCACCCGGCGGTCCATGTCGATCGGGTCCATCTCTGCCAGCAGCTGACCGGCCTTGACCGCTTCGCCCTGATCCACCAGCACTCGCAACAGTCGCCCGGGAGCAATCGGGCCGACCGCATACGCCTGCCGCGCTTCCACGGTGCCGATGCCGAACACGACGGGGCTCAGGTCGGTACGGGCGACGCGACCGACCTCCACGTCGACTGGTGCCAGTGGACCGTGGGTGGTCAGTAACCACACGAAAGCAGTCAGGAAAGCGCCCAGACTCGCCACGAGAAACGCCACCTTCATCCAACGCTTCATGACACCACCTGCGGGCGCACCAGCGCGGTGCGAAGGGTCTGCCAGCATCGAAGCTCCATCTCACTGGCCGGGGCGGGCAGGGCGCCGTCCTTCAGCGCGAACAGAAAGCCCATCACCGTCCCGGTCACAAGCACCACCGCCGCCTCGAGATCCAGATCCGGGCGCAGCATCCCTTGCTCCGCGGCATCGCGCAGACACGACCGCAGCAGGTCACGGCTGCGGTTGCGCAGCTGGGCCACGCGCGCGGGACCGTCGCCCCCCAGCGCGTGCGAGATCTGGTCCGAGAAGACGAGCGACTGAATCCCGGGCTGTATCGCCATCGACCGCAAGCGGTGCAGCACGAAGGCCTCGAGTCGCTCGAGCGGGTCGCCCGACGCGGGTGCGGCCGCCCACATCAGCGCGGGCAGTCGATCCAGCGCGGCGCTGATCACTTCGCTCATGTCCTTGAAGTGGCGAAAGATCGTGCCGTCGGTGATGCCCACCTCAGCTGCGAGATGGGCCGCCGTGAACTCGCGCAAACCGCGCTCGCCGATGATGCGGATGGCGGCGTCGGCAATCTCTCTGCGTCGTTCGTCCGTGGGCTTTCGGATGGTCATGTCGTGCCTCTAGCAAGCAAGTGCTTACTTGCAATGTAGGGGCGAGCGGCTCGGGTGTCAAGCGGGGGGTGGGTGACTAGCGGAGGATGGCCCGCGGCTTCCCCGCGTTTGCGACCTGCGCGCCTGGCCGAAAGCGCAAACTCTGGTGAAAAAGGGCCAGCAGTATATGTGAAGAAGTGTAATGAAGATCGGGCGATCCAGTCTCTATCCTTGAAGAGTTCCCGGGGACCTCTACCCCTATTCGATTGTTGATCCAAGTCATGAACCGGCCCTACCGTCGGGTCGTTCGCTGCGCACTTTAGCGCTGCCCTCGCAAGGGTCTTCGTTCCCCCCCCTTGCAGATCTCCAATCGCCTCAGGAGTCCCACATGTTTCAGAATCGTCTCGCCTTGTTGGTGGCGATACAGGCGTTCGTTCTGCCCGCGATCGCGGCCGCCCAGCCCGTCGCGTTCCCGGCGGACTCGGCCTTCAAGTTCGCCAAGTGCGCCGGCGGCATGTCGAACGACCCCGTCGGCGACGCGGCGGGCGGACTGAACGAGCGCGACATCGTGGGCAACACCACGTACGGCGCCTTCGGCGTGGCCGACGACGGCACCTACGTGTTCTTCCGCCTGCGCACGCAGCGGACGGCCAACGCGACCTCGAACGGCAGCAAGCCGCTCGAGCAGTTCGGCTGGGGGCTCGGCATCGACACCGACGGCAACTGGAAGACGCGCGAGTACGACATGGTGGTGTCGGGCATCACCGAGCAGGTCAACTTGACCCGGGTCGGCGACAAGAACCCGCTCGCCAGCTGGTCGCCCACGCAGGACGGCACCCAGGCCGGACCGTCCGGGCAGATGTACAAGCCCGTGTGGGTGCAGGTGAAGGCGACCGGCGACGGCAGCAACTTCGGCGGCGACCCCGACTACTTCCTGACGTTCGCCCTGAAGATGGCCGACGCGAAGGCCGCCACGGCGGGCGACGCCCACCCGATCGTGTGGGGCAAGTTCTCGGCCTGGGTCGCGACCTCGGCCAACGGCACCGCCCTCGACAAGGACTACATGTGCTGGGACGAGAAGCTCGGCCCAGTCGTGCTCGAGGACGCCAAGTCCGACCCCTTCTACGTCGGCACGTTCGTCGACATCACGTCGCCCACCGCGGCCGTGTCGACCACCACGCCCACGCTCTCCGGCACCGCCGAGCCCGGCGTCACCGTCGAGATCGCCATCGGCCCCAGCAAGATGACCTTCGTCGTGCCCGCGGACGGCAATTGGTCGTTCCAGGTGCCGGCGGTGTGGAACCTGGCCTATGACAAGACCTACGTCGTCACCGCTACCATCGCCAACGACGGCACCGGGCAGAGCGCGAGCGACCAGCTGGCCCTGCAGACCGTCCACCCCTGCGCCAACGGCGTGAAGGACCCGAACGAGGCCGACATCGACTGCGGCGGCGTTTGCACCGCGAAGTGCGTGGCCGGCGAGAAGTGCACCGTCGCCGCCGACTGCGTCTCGGAGAACTGCACGAACGGGATCTGCAAGCCCTCGATCAGCTGCACCAACGGCGTCAAGGACGGCGACGAGACCGACACCGACTGCGGCGGCTCGTGCGGCCCGACCTGCACCGGTGGCCAGGGCTGCCTGGGCGACACCGACTGCGCGTCCGACATGTGCCACTCGACGGCCGGCATCTGCCTCGCCGGCTGCCCCGCCGCCACCGATCCTGCCGACTGCGACGGCGACGGCCTGCCCAACAAGCTCGAGGACGACAACGTCAACGGCAAGGTCGACGCCGGCGAGACCGACCCCAAGAAGGCCGACACCGACGGCGACGGGCTCGAGGACGGCATCGAGGACACCAACCTGAACGGCGCCTGGGATGCCGGAGAGACCGACCCGACCAAGGCCGACACCGACGGCGACGGGATCCCGGACGGCATCGAGGACACGAACAAGAACGGCCAGTTCCAGACCGGCGAGACCGACCCCACGCTCGCCGACACCGACGGCGACGGCCTGGCCGACGGCGTCGAGGACGCGAACAAGAACGGTCAGATCGACGCGGGCGAGACCGACCCTCGGGTTGCGGACACCGACGGCGACGGCTTGAGCGACGGCCTGGAGGACGCCAACCACAACGGCATCGTCGACGTGGGCGAGACCGACCCCCGCAAAGCCGACACCGACGGCGACGGCCTGACGGACGGCGTCGAGGACGCCAACAAGAACGGCGTGGTCGACTCGGGCGAGACCCATCCCCTGAAGGCCGACACCGACGGCGACGGCCTGGCCGACGGCGTGGAGGACGCGAACAAGAACGGCATCGTCGACACGGGAGAAACCGACCCGCGCAAGGCCGACACCGACGGCGACACCTTGAGCGACGGCCTCGAGATCGCCACCCAGACCGACCCGCTGAAGAAGGACACCGACGGCGACGGCCTTGCCGACAACGCCGAGGACGCGAACGGCGACGGCAAGGTCGACGCGATCGAGACCGACCCGCGCAAGGCCGACACCGACGGCGACACGCTGAGCGACGGCCTCGAGGTCGCGACCAAGACCAACCCGCTCGCCAAGGACACCGACAGCGACGGCCTGGCCGACAACGTCGAGGACAAGAACGGCGACGGCCTGGTCGGCGCCGGCGAGACCGACCCGCGCGTGGCCGACACCGACGGCGACACCCTGAGTGACAAGCTCGAGACCGACACCGGCACCAACCCGGTCAGCAAGGACACCGACAACGACGGCCTGGACGACAACGCCGAGGACAAGAACGGCAACGGCGCGGTCGATGCCGGCGAGACCGACCCGCGCAAGGACGACACCGACGGTGACGGCATGAAGGACGGCCAGGAGGCCGCGACCTGCCGCAGCCCGTCCAGCGACGACACCGACGGCGACGGCCTGAAGGACCAGGACGAGGACACGAACCAGAACGGCGCGGTCGACCCCGGCGAGACCGACGCCTGCAAGGCCGACACCGACGGCGACGGCGTGAACGACGATGTCGACCTGTGCCCGTTGGCCAGCGATCCGAGCCAGACCAACACGGACGGCGACGCGTTCGGCGATGCCTGCGACGGCGACGACGACAACGACGGCGCGACGGACGAAGGCGACAACTGCCCGCTCTTTGCCAACCCGACGCAGACCAACACCGACGGCGATGCGTTCGGCGACGCCTGCGACCCCGACGACGACGGCGACGGCGTGGACGACGCGACCGACCTGTGCCCGCTGGCGGCCGACTCGACCCAGGTCGACACCGACGGCGACAAGATCGGCGACGCCTGCGATCCCGACGACGACAACGACGGCGTGGACGACGGCACGGACGTCTGCCCGCTGGCGGCCGACCCGAGCCAGGTCGATACCGACAGCGACAAGATCGGCGACGCCTGCGACCCCGACGACGACAACGACGGCATCGACGACGCGACGGACCTCTGCCCGCTGGCAGCCGACCCGAGCCAGACCAACGCCGACGGCGACGCCCTGGGCGATGCGTGCGATCCCGACGACGACAATGACGGCGTGCCGGACGAAGCGGACAAGTGCCAGTTCGTGGCCGATCCCGGCCAGGCGAACAACGACGGCGACGCCCTCGGCGACGCGTGCGACCCCGACGACGACAACGACGGCGTCGACGACGCGAAGGACCTCTGCCCGCTCGTGGCGGACCCGGACCAGCTCGAGACCGACGGCGACAAGCTGGGCGACGCCTGCGACGACGACGACGACGGCGACGGCCTGCTCGACGTGGTCGAGGACAAGAACGGCGACGGCAAGCTGGACTCCGGCGAGACCGACCCGCGCGTCAAGGACACCGACGGCGACGGCCTCGAGGACGGCCAGGAGGACAAGAACGCCGACGGCCAGGTCGATGCGGGCGAGACCGACCCGACCAAGGTCGACACCGACGGCGACGGCCTGACCGATGGCACCGAGGACGCCAACAAGAACGGCGCGGTGGACACCGGCGAGACTGATCCGCTGAAGCCCGACTCCGACGGCGACGGCCTGAAGGACGGCATCGAGGACGCGAACAAGGACGGCATCCGCGATGCGACCGAAACCGACCCGCTGAAGGCGGACACCGATGGCGACGGCCTGACCGATGGCACCGAGGACGCCAACAAGAACGGCGCGGTGGACACCGGCGAGACTGATCCGCTGAAGCCCGACTCCGACGGCGACGGCCTGACCGACGGCCAGGAGGACGAGAACAAGAACGGCGTCCGCGAGCCCGCCACCGAGACCGACCCGCTCAAGCCCGACACCGACGGCGACGGCTTGAAGGACGGCATCGAGGACAAGAACGGCAACGGCACCGTCGACGCGGGCGAGACCGATCCGCTGAAGCCCGACACCGACGGCGACGGCCTGTCGGATGGCACCGAGGACAAGAACAAGGACGGCGTCCGCGACCCGACCGAGACCGACCCGCTCGTCCCCGACACAGACGGCGACGGCCTGACTGACGGCCAGGAGGACAGGAACAGCGACGGCATCCGCGACCCCAAGGAGACCGACCCGCTGGTCCCCGACACCGACGGCGACGGCCTGACTGACGGCCAGGAAGACAAGAACGGCGACGGCAAGGTCGACCCCGGCGAGACCGATCCGCTTGCCAAGGACACCAACAACGACGGCATCACCGACGGCCACGCGAACCTCGCCGAGTCGGCGATCATCATCGGCGGCGGCTGCACCGCGGCCCCCGGCGGCAGCGTTCCCGGCTCGCCGTGGCTCGTGCTGTTCGGCCTGCTCGGCTTCGTGCTGCTGCGTCGCCGCTGGACCCGCGAGTCGCAGGAGCTCCGCGCCGTCGCGACCCCCGCTGCGCGCGGCGTGGTGGCGGCCGCAGCGGTCGCGCTGACCGTGGCGCTGTTCGCTCCCGCCGCAGCGCAGGCCCAGACTGGCGACTTCTCGGTGCTGCGCTTTCGCCCGCCGGCTTCGTGGCAGGGTCTGCTGTTTGGCGAGTCCGGCAAGACGCTCGGGCACCTGGTGCCGACCGCGGGCCTGTACCTGCATTGGGACCAACGGCCCCTGCGCGTGACCGACACGGCGAACGACAAGGACCTCTACAACGAGGTGGGCTACCAGCTCAACGCTCAGGTCATCGCCGCGATCGGTATTACTGAGTGGTTCGAGCTCGGCCTGGCCATGCCCGTGCTGCTCACGCAGGGCGGTGACCAGCGGCTGCCGGGCTTCGGCGCCACGCCCAGCTTGTCGGGTGGCCTGGGCGACCTGCGCCTGACCCCCAAGGTGCGGCTGTTCGAGTCCGGACCGCTGCACCTGGCGCTGGCCGTGCCGGTCTCGCTGCCCACCGGTTCGGCGACCTACTTCTCCGACGGCGGCGTCGGCTTCGACCCCCGCGTCGCCGCGTCGTGGGACGAAGAGACCTGGAAGGTCATTGCCAACGTCGGCATGCGCATGCAGCCGGCCACCGAGTTCAAGTTCGCCGCGAGCTCGCAACAGGTCGCGGTCGGCAACGAGCTCGCCGTGTCGATCGGCGGCCAGGTGAAGGTACATGAGATCGTGGACGTCCTGGCCGACAGCTCGTTTGGCGTGTCGCTCGAGGATTCCGACGGCAAGGCGTTCGCGGGCGAGATCCTGGCGGGCGCGCGCATCAAGCTGCCCTTCGACCTGCTGGCGACTGTCGCCGCGGGACCGGGCATTGGTCAGGGCCTCGGCACGCCGCAGTTTCGCGTCATCGCCGGCCTCGCCTGGGCGCCGGACCCCAACAAGGACACCGACAAGGACGGCAACCCCGATGTCACCGACGCCTGCCCGACCAAGCCCGAGGACAAGGACGCCTTTGAGGACCAGGACGGCTGCCCGGACCCGGACAACGATAACGACGGCATCCTCGACGGCGACGACAAGTGCCCGCTCGACCCCGAGGACAAGGACAGCTTCGAGGACGTGGACGGCTGCCCGGACCCGGACAACGACAAGGACGGCATCCTCGACACCAACGACAAGTGCCCGCTCGAGCCCGAGGACAAGGACAACTTCGACGACGCCGACGGCTGCCCGGACCCGGACAACGACAAGGATGGCGTTCTCGATGGCGACGACAAGTGCCCGATTGAGTTCGGCGTCAAGGAAGAGCAGGGCTGCCCGGTGCGCGACAAGGACAAGGACGGCATCCAGGACAAGACCGACAAGTGCCCGGACAAGCCCGAGACCTACAACGGCATCGACGACGAGGACGGCTGCCCGGACGCCAAGGCGATGGCCGTGATGACCGACAAGGAGATCAAGATCCTCGACAAGGTGTTCTTCGAGACGGCCAAGGCGGACATCCGTCCGGTCAGCTTCCCGGTGCTCGACGCCGTGGCGGCGATCCTCAAGGCCTACCCGGCGGTCACCAAGATCCTGATCGAGGGTCACACCGACGACGTGGGCAACGACCAGGCCAACCTGGACCTGTCGCACGCGCGCGCCGAGTCGGTGGTCAAGTACCTGGTCGGCAAGGGCGTGGAACAGAAGCGCTTGGACGACAAGGGCTTTGGCGAGACCTTGCCGCTGTGCAAGGACGTGCCGACGCTGACCGAGGCGAAGAAGGCGGACAAGAAGGCGATCGCCGCTTGCCGCGAGCAGAACCGCCGCGTGCAGTTCCGCATCGTCGAGATGAACGGCAAGGCCGTCGAGGCGACCGAGAAGGTCGAGTCGGAGACGAAGAGCCAGACTCCCGCGTCGCCGGCGACTCCGGCAAAGTAGGGACGGGCAGGCGGGGCAGGGCTAAGGATCCTGCACATCTCCGTAACCATGCGTAGCCATGCAACTTTCGTGCATCACCCGCCTCACCCGCCTCACCCGCCTCACCCGCCTCACCCGCCTCACCCGCCTCACCCCCCGCCCCCTCTCCAGGTCGCCCTGCCGGGCGGCGCTGAGCCGGCCGAGGGTGAGCATGGAGGGGTGGCGCGAAGCGTCGGGGTGAGGCGCGCAAGGTATTGGCATCAGGACGTATTCTTGCAGATGTGACCAATGATTACGGGCGGGGCCGGGCAGCCACGACCCGCAATCGCGGCGAGCCCATGTCATGCCGGATCTCCGTCACCCCGTGTCCGTTTCTCGCTACGGCTGTGCCCCCACACAAGCCAACGCCACGTCAGAGAACGGCACCATCAACTTCGCCAGCGGCTGCAAACCGAACAACCGCGCGACCTCCTGCCCGCGGTCGTCGAGATACACATACGTGGGCAAACCGCGGACGCCAAACCTGCGCGCCAGCTCGATACCTTGCGGTGTCCCCACGTCGATGCGCTGCACCGGAACATGCAGTCCGCAGGCGGTCTCGGCCTCGCGAACCACCGGCGCCATCTTCTTGCAGATCGGGCAGGTATGACCGGTGAACGCGAGCATCACGGGACCACGCAACGCATTCACACCGGCGCCCGCGGCCCCACTCCCCTCGCCGTCGGGCATCGCGCACGCGGCGCCGGCCGTGGTCGAATCGGCGGTGCACTCGACGGCGGCCGGGTCCCCGCCCTTGTCCGTCACCAGCGACTCGACCACGCCGCCCAACGCCAGCCACAGCCCCATCGCCACCAGCAGCGCGCCTGTCGCCTTTTCGAGCACGCCCAGCCCGCGTTTGGCGCGGTCGAGCCACCGCAGCGCCGTCGGGGCCACCCAAGCGGCCGCGAGCAACGGCAGCACGAGGCCCAGCGCATAGATCGCGAGGTACAGCGCGCCCATGGCAGGGTTGGCAGCCTTCGACGCCGTGTACGTCAGCACCGAGCCGAGCACCGGACCCACGCAGGGTGTCCAGCCAAAGGCAAACGCCGCGCCGAACAGAAAGGCGCCGCCCAGGCCGGACAGGCGGCGCGCGCCCTGAAGCCAAGGTCGCGACTCGCGATCGACGAACGGCAGCCGCAGCAGCCCCAGGAACTTGAGGCCGAACAGGACGACCACCACGCCGCCCACCCGCTCGAGCCACAGCCGGTGGTCGGCCAGCACGTTGCCCAGCGCGGTGGCCCCCATGCCCATCAGGACGAACACTGCGGCAAGGCCGGCCGAGAATGCCGCGGCCGAGGCCATCAGGCGCGCGCGGCCCGGGCCCTCGTCTCCGCCGGCCCGCAGCTCGGCCACGGTCGATCCGGCGAGGAACGACAGGTAGAGGGGGACCAGGGGCAGGATGCACGGGGAGAAGAAGGTCAGCAGGCCTGCTCCGAACAATGCGGGAACACCTTGATCCATGGGGCGAATCCTCTGCTCCTGGTGGGCGCCCGCGTGGCTGGCGGGTCTGGGAGCGCGGGGTTGGAGCCGGACCGGTGCGTGATCGGTTCGTTGGGTGGGTGGGCCCCCGCGCACCAAGCAACCGCAACGGACGTCGCAGGACCCACCTCGCCCAGCAAACGCCCCGGCGCCCCGAAACCTTGACCGCGCCCGTGGCTCCCACCTCCGCCCCGGCCAAGTCCCGGGCAGGGGAGTCGACATGCGAAGCAGCGTTCTCGTTCTGGGCGGCGGATTCGCGGGTGTCGAGGCCGCCATCCAAGCGGCCAAGCAAGGGCACCAGGTCACGTTGGTCTCGGATCGCCCGTACCTGTTCCTCTACCCCACCTCGATCTGGGTGCCGACCGGCGAAGGACGCTTCGAGGACTCGTGCCTGGACATGGAGCGGGTCGCGGCCGCGAACGGCTTTCGTCTGCGGGTCGCCGCGGTCGAACGCATCCAAGCGGCGACCCGACAAGTGTGGCTGGCCGGCGAGGTGCTGACCGCCGACCACCTGATCCTGGCGATCGGTGCCGCGCGGCTGAAGCCCCAAGGCATCGAGCACACGTTCACGCTGGGCGGTGACCCCCACGCGGTCGAGCGATTCCGCGACGCGCTCGAAGCCCTGCTGGCCAAGGGAAGTGGCCGCATCGCCATGGGTTTTGGCGGCAATCCCAAGGACACCTCGGCGGTGCGCGGCGGCCCGGTCTTCGAAATGATGTTCAACGTCGACACGATGCTGCGCCGGCGCGGCCTTCGTTCGCAGTTCGCCTTGACGTTCTTCGCCCCCATGGACAGCCCGGGAGCACGCATGGGCGACAAGGCGGTGGCGGCGATGGGCCAGATGTTCGATCGCCTGCAGATCGGCACCCGCTATGGCAAGAAGATCCAGCGATTCGAATCGACGGGCGTGGTGTTCGAGGACGACTCGACGCTCGACGCCGACCTCGTGTTGTTCCTGCCCGCAGGTGCCGGTCATCCCGTGCTCATCGCGTCGGACCTGCCGCGCAACGACGCCGGCTTCGTGACCATCGATCCCCACTGCGCGGTCCCCGGCATGCCGGGTGTGTGGGCCGTGGGCGACTCGGCGGCACTGGAGGGACCTGCCTGGCGCGCCAAACAGGGCCACCTCGCTGAGGTGATGGCGCGGGTTGCCGTCGAGAACATCGACGCGAGTGAACACGGTGTGACCGGCCCCAACTACCTGGACCATCTGTCGATTCTGTGCCTGATGGACATGGGCAACGGCGCGGCCTGGGTCTATCGCGACGACCGCGTGCAACGCATGGTGCCCCTGCCCGTGGTCGGCCACTGGATGAAGAAGGGCTGGGGCGCGTACTTCAAGGCCAGCAAGCTCGACCAGGTGCCGCGGATTCCGGGGATGTGAGCTTGGGGTGGATGACGTTGGGGTGGATAACGTCGTAGTGCGGGGAATGGTCGGACCGCGACAGGCCAGCAGAAGGACGTGCCACTAGTGGTCACCGCCGCAAGTGGACTGCAACGCGAACTCCGGCAGCTCGTTGGCCAGGAACGCCCGGACCGCATGGCCGACCGACGGCGCCTCGGCCCAGTGGACCACGCGCACGCCCGCCTGCTGCAGGCCCATCAGCGGCCGCA
>CAJBNH010000088.1 GCA_903955385.1 uncultured Myxococcales bacterium
CGCCGCGAATCAGGAATACGTGGTCTACAACAAGGGCGGCAAGAAGGGCGACGGCATCAACACCTCGTATCCCGACCCCACCAAGACGATCTCGGGCGACCTGACCTATTGGGCGGGCAAGAATCCCAAGGGCACGTGGCGGTTGAAGGTGGTCGACACCGCGTTCCTGAACAACACCACGGACGGTCAGGTGGTGAAGTGGTCGGTGAACCTGCAGACGCTGTCGAGCAAGAAGATTCAGGTCAAGGGCGACCTGATCGTCGACGGCACCATCACCAACCCGGGGCTGACCGCGCAGATTGCCGCAGCGTCGACACCTGCGACCTATCGCTGGACCATGTTCAATACCCATCAAGACGGTCAGGAAGGCTGGTTGATGGGCAACGACACCGCGATGTTCGGCGGCGTGAACCCGTCGAACTGGACCGACAACAACTACACGGCAGGTCACCTGTCTGCGGACAAGGAAGTGCTGCGCACGTTGTTCACCCGTCAGGGCTATGCCAAGTGGAACGCCAACGTCGCGTCTGAGGTGTACGTGATGTACGGCTCGTCAAACGGCCAGATCGTCATGGCCATGTTCCGGGTCAAGAACACCACGGCCAGCGACATCGTTTGGACGCCCTTCTGGTGGTACACGTCGTATGCGGGGTGGGGCGAGAACGCGAGCGTCGCCATGAACGGCAGCAACTTGTGGACCAACAACAGCTGCAACGGGTCGACCTGCTCCACAAGCTTGAACATCACGATTCCGAAGAACCGCACCAGCACCGTGATTTTCCAGTCCGGCAGCGCCACCAACTACTCGTGGAGCAGCAGCTACCAAGTCCGCAAGGTCGTCCTCGCCTTCTACAACAACAGCCTCAAGCTGCCGGCCGGTCTCGAGTTCATCGACGACTTGGACACGGCTGTAGGTGGCTGGGAGCAGTGACCTCGTCCCCGGCCTCTCGGTCGCCCTTCTCGCGGCAACGCCAGCAGGAACAGCGACAGGAGAGGGCCGAAACGAGGCCTGGCGTAGAGGCAGCACGGACGAAGAGCTAGTGGCGACGGGACTTGGTCTCGAAGCTCAATCGGGGAAGAGGAGTTCGAATCATGCGAAATCATACGTCTATGGTGGGAACCTGCCTGGCCCTGTCGGTGGCGATGCTTCTGGCAAGCGGAGCTGCGGTGGCGGGAGTGCCTACGACGATCCCCTCGACGGCTTTGATCGAGGGCACGCTCGCGTCGACGGGTGGCGGCGCGGCTGCCGACGGCGACTACTCGGCGGTGTTCGCGATCTACAAGGACGAGACGGGCGGTTCGCCGATCTGGTTTGAAGGTCCAGTCACCCTCAAGGTGGCGGCGGGTCAGTTCAGCTACGCGCTGGGCACCGCCACTCCTCTGAAGGCCTCCGATCTCACGACCGGTGCTTGGCTGGGCATGAAGCTGGGTCAGGACCCGGAGCTTGCGCGCAAGCCTCTGCACTCGGTGGCGTTTGCTCTGCGCACGGCGGTTGCCGAGGGGCTGGCCTGCTCTGGCTGCGTGGGAGCGACCCAGTTGGATGCCGCCGCGCTGAAGGACTACCTGAAGGCCGGCGACCTGGCGACCGTCGCTTTGTCCGGTTCGTATGCGGACTTGGCCGGCGCGCCGGACCTGTCGGCCTACGTCAAGGCGGCGAGCTTGGCCGACGTCGCGACGACCGGTTCCTACGCGGACCTGGTCGGTGCGCCGGACATGGCGCCCTATGCCAAGACGGCATTGCTGGGCAAGGTGGCGACAACGAACAAGTACGCCGACGTCACGGGCCTGCCGACGCTGGCCGAAGTTGGCAAGTCCTGCGGCACGGGTCTGCTGGTGGCGGGCATCAAGGCGGACGGCACGCTGGACTGCGCTCAGGCGCCCAGCACCACGGGAAACCTGCCTGCTGACGGCATCGACGACATCTCGAACGGCTTGATCTTCAACCAGTTCACCGACGTATTCGCCTCGTCGGCCGCGCTTCCGATTCCGGACAACAACCCGATCGGCGGCTTTTCGGAGATCGTGGTCGGCGACGTGGGTCTTGCGCAGAAGCTGACGGTGTCGTTGGAGCTGACGAACTCCGACCTGTCGACGGTGCAGGTCTGGTTGTACGACGCCGCGAATCAGGAATACGTGGTCTACAACAAGGGCGGCAAGAAGGGCGACGGCATCAACACCTCGTATCCCGACCCGACCAAGACGATCTCCGGCGACCTGACCTACTGGGCGGGCAAGAACCCGAAGGGCACGTGGCGCTTGAAGGTTGTGGACACGGCGTTCCTGAACAACACGACGGACGGTCAGGTGGTGAAGTGGTCGGTGAACCTGCAGACGCTGTCGAGCAAGAAGATCCAGATCAAGGGCGACCTCATCGTGGACGGCACCATCACCAATCCCGGTCTTGCTGCGCAGATTGCGGCCGCGTCGAAGACCGCCACGTACCGCTGGGCAGCGTTCCACACCCACCAGAATGGACAGGAAGGTTGGTTCATGGGCAACGACGCGGCCATGTTCGGCGGCGTGGCCCCCTCGAATTGGACCGACAACAACTACACGGCAGCCAACCTATCTGCGGACAAGGAGGTGCTGCGCACCCTGTTCGTGAACAAGTCGATGGCCAAGTGGAACGCCAACGTCTGGTCTGAGGTGTACACGATGTACTCCTCGACCAACGGCCGCATCGCGATGGCGCTGTTCCGCGTCAAGAACACAACGGCAAACGACATCACCTGGACGCCCTACTGGTGGTACACGGCCTATCAGGGCTGGGCAGAGACCGCTAGCGTCGCCGTGAACGGCTCCAACGCGTGGTCCGGTGACTGCGGTGGCGGCACCTGCAACCGAAGCCAGAACTTGACGATCCCCAAGAACCGCACCAGCACTGTGATCTTCCAGGTGGGCGGTTCGACCGGGTGGTCCTGGTGCTGCAACTCGCATACCCGCAAGGTCGTGCTGGCGTTCTACAACAACAGCCTCAAGCTGCCTTCCGGCCTCGAGTTCGTCGATGACCTGGACACGGCAACGGGCGGGTGGGAGCAGTAGGGGCGGACGCGTTTGCCAGGTGACCCTGGCGCCTTCCGACTCAAGGGAACATGGCAACTCCTCTTCCGAATGCCGAACGGCTCACGGAAGCAGACCGCAAGAAGCGACAAACGGAGCAACAAGATGCGAAAGGCCATCCAAATGAACGGGATGCGCGGCACGACGGTGTGGTTCGCGAGTCTGGCGCTGGTCGCCATGGCGGCGGGCTGCGGCAACGACCCGGTAGCGGAGACGGACACGACGGTCGACACGGCCATCGGCACCGATGTCGACCAGCCTGACGGGCTGACGGACGACACGCTGGTGCCCGACGTGGTGCCGGACAGCGTGGAAGACACGGCAGACGTTGCAGAAACGACGCCTCCGGACGGCGGCGACATCGGCAGTGACACCG
>CAJBNH010000089.1 GCA_903955385.1 uncultured Myxococcales bacterium
AGATCCCGATTGCCCCCCCCCGGCATCCACCAGCGCGGACTCCCCGCCTACGAACCGGACCGCCGCCACCATCGGGACGCACAGCGGAAGGTCGTTCGCGGTCTCCTGGGTTGCGCGCCCCGAACACCGGCAGGTCGCACAATAGAAGCGCAACTCAACCGCCCGATAGAGCTCCCAGCCGCGTCTTAGGCCCCCGCCGCTTCCCCAACACCGCCGCCACGGGGTCCTCGCCAAGCGCCTCGGCCGTCGCCTCCCGCAGCAAGTCCCTGTAGCTCCTGCCCCGCATGACATCCTGGCTGCCACGCACAGGGACGACGCGCTCCCGATTCCCAAACGACGACGGCCGCACCCTGGGCAACGGCCCATCGGCCTTTGGGTCCACCCACCCTTGGGCCGCTCGCCACGCGTCGCGAACCGCCTGCCCCTGCTTGGCCGCTGCGGTCAGCACATCCCGGTAAGCCTGGGTATCCTGCTGCAACGCAAGCTGCTTTTCGGGCTCGAGCTCGGGCTGGCGGGCGGCCAACTCCTGGGCGCGCTTGCCCGCATGTCCGGTCTCGACTGCCTGCCACAGCGCCTCGCAATAGCCCTTGATGCTGCCGACGGCCACGCCGATGTTCGAGCGTCCTCGGGTGCCGGTCTTGCACTGGCCTTCGATGGGAGTCTGGACCTGCGCGGCCGGCGACCGCTTCGGCGCGGGCAGTGCCGCTACCGCCGGTCTGAGCGCCCTGCCCGGCATCCCCCCCGTCGCGACCGACCTGCGCACCCACGGCGCCCGAGGCTCCTTGGGGCGGGTGAGCTTGCGGCCCTCGCGCACCAAGCTGCGCACGTAGCGGTCCAGCGTAGCGGTCAGGAACAGGAAGGTGCCCGCCTGCCCCGCTCGACCGTCCGGGCGGAGCTTGCGAGCCTCGACCAAGGCCTCGACCTCGGCGGCGTCGGTCATGCGCATGTAGCGGGCGGCCTCGACCGTGGTCAGCCAGGGCGTCCGCCGTCGCTTCGGTTGCGTCGTTTTCTCTGCCATCTCGAAACCTTGCGAGGGGTGTGGCGGGGCGCATCCGCGCGTACTCGCGGGTGAATTGAACCTCTCGACACGGGTCTAGCATGGCGGTCCGCACCGTGGTAGCACCAAGCCAATTCTGGTGCTACTTTGGTGCTACCATGTCTCATTTTGAGACACTTTCAGGTATCGCCGTGTGTCGTCAAGTATCTGAAATTGCTCGATCCGACTGTCCCGGATCACCCCCCACCCCCTCGTTCACACGGTGGGAGTCACAGGTTCAAATCCTGTCGCGCGCACTTGGAAAGCCCCGGGAAACCGGGGCTTTTTGCGTTTTGGTCCTGAACCACTGGACCCACGCGCCCCTACCCCAGAAACACCGCCTCGTTGTGCCACTGCAGCGCCACCCTGTCGGGCTTCTCGTCTTTGCGCGGGGGCTCGTACAGCTTCTGGCCGTGCAGGTCGTAGTAGATTTTGCCGTTGTCGAAGTCCTGCTTCAGGCGCGAGCTGACCTCGAAGACCAGTTCGGGCGTGACGGTGACGTAGCCGCGGTCGAAAAGCTTGTGCAGGTCCGCCCGCAGCAGCAGCCCGTTGCTGACCTGATGCTCCCCGTCGGTGCCGTAGGGGCGGATGTGGGCGGCTTCCAGAACCGGCAGCGAGTGCTCGCGCGTCACGGCGCACGCCCGGTCGTACGCGTCGGTCACGGCCAGGCGGAAGATGCCCTGCCCCAGGCGCGGTTGGACCAGAATCGGCGTGCCGTATTTGTCGCGCTGGATGTCGGGCAGTTGCGGGCGGTTGGGGTCGTGACGGGTGAGCGCGAGGTCCAAGCAGGCCTCGAAGATGCGCTGTCCCTCGCCGATCGTCGTGTCGACGCCCATGCCCGAGACGATGTTCTGGGCCCAGCCGGCGGGTTCCGGCACCCAGTCCTCGGGGGCGAAGAACACGGGGTGGGAGATCATCAGGCAGCCAATCTGGTAATTGCCGCCCGGCATGTGCTCGCCGCCGCGGTCCCTGCGGTACTTCTCGATGCGCGCGTGCATGGTCCGCCAGTCGGGCGCGCCGTTCTTCACGCCAAAAGCGTCCCAGGCCAGTGCGGCGGAGGCGACGGAGTGGCGGGTGAAGAAGCCGAAGCCGCCGATCGCTTTGTAGGGCGATTTGAGGCGGAAGAAGAACGGTTCGCCGGGCCGGACGGAGTGGAAGTTGCGACCGCCCGAGGGTTGCCAGAAGTTGACCTCGTCCAGGTTCTTCTGCTGGCGCAGGAAGTTGTACCAGTCGTGGTCGGTGTTGCCTATGTAGCCGCGGGGCATGGTGGGGTCCTTGGGGCTAGAAGCGGTGAGGACTTGGCGGGGTGATGCTTAGCGGTTGGGGAACGACGGCCCAAGAACGCCTTCTCATCCTCCCGCGTCACCAACCCCCGCCAGCCACCACCCACGTCAAAACAAACCTAGGAACCCCACGGTCACGCCGAGGAAGCGGGCCGAGAAGTCGCCCTTGACGCTGGTCTGCACGTCCTGATCGGTGACCGTGTACTCGTACGAGCCCGAGATCGGCAGGTCCACCACAAGTCCGAGGGCCACGGCGAAGTTCCGGGTGGCCGAGACCAGCACCTGCGGGTCGATGGTCAGGTTCGACCCCGAGGTGACGACCTTGTTGTCGCCCAGCGGGTCCGATTGCGTCACGGAGTACATCGAGATACCGCCACGCAGCCATACACTGACACTGCCAGACATCGTGTGGATGTAGCCCAGGCGCGGAGCCAGGATAAAGCCCGAGACGTCGTCGGTCTGGGTCGTCGTCGTCACGCCGCTGCTGACCTCGCTGATCTCGCCGCTGGCCGACAGCAGGCCGAATGCGGAACCGAAGGTCACCCCAGTCGCCAGCTTGTAGTCCACGCCGATCCGCGGCTCGGTGACCGGGGAGACATTGGTCGACCACGTGCCGATCAACGCACGAGACGTCGTCACGCTCTCTGTGCCGTCTGGCGACACCATGGTCTGCACCGACTGGCCAATGCCCATCACACGCTCACCCGACACAATCAGACCGGGCTCGGACCCCAGCGCACCCGGGGCTGCTTGAACCGCGAAGGGCACCGCGACGGCACCGACGGCCAGGACCACGCACGCCACACGCAGCAGCGACGAAACCCTTGCATGAACAGTCTGTTGAACCATGGGAAGCTCCTATTGAGGGGGGATATGCGACAAGCTGTGTCGCTTGCTGAAAGAGAAGGCCCACCGCCGCTGTGTG
Source organism: uncultured Myxococcales bacterium (assembly GCA_903955385.1). Classification (GTDB taxonomy): domain Bacteria; phylum Myxococcota_A; class UBA9042; order UBA9042; family UBA9042; genus CAJBNH01. The sequence continues at coordinate 3,245 of CAJBNH010000089.1, forward strand.
CGCCCAACGCCGAACGATTGTCAACCAACCCGGGACGGCACCTGAGCTCTATCGACCTACCACTCACCAATTCCCGACCCGGGCCGAACCCCCTGCCACTGCACGCCCGCCAGGTAGGCCTGCACGTCGTCGTGCGTCCGCAAGATCGCGCCATTGGGCATCTGCACGAAGACAAGGTCGGTGGCGCCCAAGGTGAAGCGGTCCATCGGCCCGGGCTCGCGCTCGCGGTCCGCCCAGCCCAACACGAAGTCGCGTTGGGCTTGCGTCTCAGGGGTCACGGGCTTGCGGTCTCGCTTCTGGACGACGCGCCACAGCCTTTCCAGACGCTGCAACGCCGCGGCGCCGTCCAGACCGCGCCGTACCAGGTGACAGCCCACGACCGTGCCGGTTCGGCCGACGCCGCCCCAACAGTGCACGTAGACCGGGCGCTTCTGTTCGAGCTCGCTGTCGATGAGGTCGAGGATCTCGCGCATCGCCGCCGGCGTGGCGGGCACGTCCAGATCGCGAATCGGCAACGGCCAGTGTCGCACGCGCAGACCGCGCTGCAGGGCAAGGGTGCGCAGCGGCTCGGCATAGGGCGTCAGCTCGCCGGTCTCGGTCAGGTCGATGAAGGTCAGGATCCCGGCGTCCAGCCACCGACCCAGACGGCTGGTCGGGTCTTGGGGCGCCTTGCAGCCGGGGTACTCGCCGGCCAGCAGCAGGTGCGGGTGGACCCAGTAGGTGTTGGGGTCGGGGCGTGGGAGCGGTGGCATGGAGAACCTCTCAAGTGTGCTTCGCTTGTGCGGTTGCGGCGGCGACAAGCTCGTGCTTCGTCCGGTCTCGCGGGGCAAGTTTGTCCCACAGTGGCGACAAGCCGTGTCGCGTTGCGTACAGAGACTGCCGCCCCTCCCAACACACACAACGCTTCCCGCTCCGGCACGGACGGCGTAGCATCGGCACCGGGTCCCCATGCGAGAGGCAACACCATGCAGCACATCCAGATTTCGCGCCCCGGGTCGTACGACCGCCTCAAGCTCATCGATGCTCCCGAGCCGCAGCCCGGTCCGGGGGAAGTGCGCGTCGCCGTGCAGGCCATCGGCGTGAACTACGCGGACTGCGTGATTCGCATGGGGTTGTACGCGTCGGCCAAGGAGTACGTGGGCTGGCCGATTACGCCGGGGTTCGAGGTTGCGGGCACCGTCGACGGGTTGGGTGCCGGTGTGAAGGATCTGGCACTGGGCGACGAGGTGCTGGCAGTGACTCGCTTTGGCGGCTATGCGACGCAGGTGGTTGCGCCGCGCCATCAGGTGTTTGCCCTGCCCCAAGGCTGGTCGATGCAGCAGGCGGCGGGGCTGCCGGCGGTGTTCCTGACGGCGTGGTATGCACTGCACGAGCTGGCCCACGTTCGCCCGGGCGAGACGATGCTGGTGCACTCGGCGGCGGGCGGCGTCGGCGGCGCGCTGGTGCAGCTGGGCAAGGCGGCGGGGGCGCGCGTGGTGGGCGTGGTCGGGTCCGAGCACAAGGTGCCGGTGGCCATCGCGCTGGGCGCCGACGAGGTCATCGACAAGTCCAAGCACAGCCTGTGGCGCATGGCAGAGCGGGTGTCGCCGAAGGGTTACGACGTGGTGCTGGACGCCAATGGCGTGTCGACCTTGCGCCAGAGCTTTCGCCACACGGCGTCGGCGGGGCGGCTGGTCATCTACGGTTTCCACTCGATGCTGCCCCGCAGTGGGGGGCGGCCGCAGTGGCTGTCGCTTGCGTTTGACTGGCTGCGCACGCCCCGCTTCAACCCGCTGGACCTGACCAACGCGAACAAGTCGGTGCTGGCCTTCAACCTGTCGTACCTGTTCGACAAACGCGAGATGCTGCAGCGCGGCATGAACGAGCTGCTTCGTCTGGCCCAGGAGGGCGCGATCCATCCCCCCGAGACCAAGGCGTACCCCATGGCTCAGGTCGCCGACGCACACGAGGCGCTGGAGTCTGGCCAGACGGTGGGCAAGCTGGTGCTGACGACTTGAGGAAGACGGTCTGTGGCGTCGGAATCGCAGCGCATCACGCCCCACCCTCCCGCATCCGACACGCCCTGTCGCACCCCCGTGCTAGACAGGATCCAACGCCGCAACGAACTGCGGCCTTGGAGCTTGCCGATGCCTACGCCGACTGCACGCCGACGCGAGGTGCTGGAACGCATCGAGGTCTACCGCGACCGTCTGGACCAGCTTTGGGTCGAGGTGACGACGCGCTGCGCCTCTGGCCGCCCCCGTACCGCCCGCAAGCAGCTGCCCGACAAGGCCAAACTGCCCGAGCAGCTGCGGGAGGCCCGGGCGCTTCGCCAGCAGGTGCGCGCGCGACCGGTGCGTGAGCGCAAGCCCGACGAACGCGAGCCACTGCCCGATGTTGCCACGGTGCAGGCGGTGTTGCGCGAGGCGCTGGAGGCGGCGCGGCTGGCGGCGGTCAAGGAGCGCCAGGCGTTCCCGCAGGGCTCTGCCGGCAGCATGTGGGCCGGTGCGTTGGGGCGTGTGGAGATGTCGGTCTCGATGACCAGCGACATGCGCTGGCTGTACCGGATGCGCAAGGCGGTGGAGGGGGTGTCGGGCGTCCGCTTCGACTTCGACCGCTACCATCACCAGCACACCCTGGACTTCTATCCGGGGCCAGAGACACAGACGCAAGAGATTACGCCTCGTTACGTCGCGTATCTGGCGGCGGCCGAAGTGCTGCGCGTCCGTCTGGGGCTCGACCCGTGCGTTTCGACGGTCGAGACCTAGCGCGGGCCGCTACGCCTTGGCGCTGCGGACGACCGTGACCTTCGACCCCGCCGGCGACTTGGTCACCCGCACCTGCGACGGGATCTCGCGCTGCATCGCTTCGACGTGACTGATCAAACCGACCGAGCGGTGCTCGGAAAGCGCCTCGATCAGCTCCATCGCGCGGCCCAGCGTCTCTGCGTCCAGACTGCCGAAGCCCTCGTCGATGAACAGCGTGTCCAACTGCACGCCTCCATTGAGACTTTGCACCACGTCGGCCAGCCCCAGCGCCAGCGACAGCGACGCCAGGAACTTCTCGCCACCGGACAGGGCGTTGACGTCGCGCAGCCGGTTGGACCACGTGTCCAGCACATCGACGTCCAGACCGGCGCACACGCGTCCGTCGGTTTGGCCGGTGCGCAGGCGGAAGGCGTAGCGGCTGTCGCTGAGCGTGCGCAGGCGCGAATTCGCCGCACGCAACACCCGGTCCAGCCACCACGTCAGCATCCACGTCGCAAAGTCGATCTTGGGGGCAATTTCGCCGTTCAGGCGCTGCGACAGGTCCAAGAGACCGCGGCTGTCAGCCACCAGCTGTTTGCGTTCTTCCTCCAACTCCTTGAACCGCCGGTCTTTTACGCGCAGCTGCTCCTGCTCGCCGGCGACGTTCAGGCGGTCTTCCGCCGCGGTGGTGGCAAGGGCGGCGCGCTCGTGGGCCAGCTGCTGGGCGGCGTCGAGGTCAGGGGCCGGGCGTCCGTCGATCTCGCGTTCCAGATCAGCCAGTTGCGTATCCAGCTGCGCCAGATCCAGCGTCCACTGCTGCACCTGCCGCTGCAGGGTGTCCAGCACGGTGGCGGGCAGCGCACAGGCGCGGGCCGCCGCCTCTGTGTCGAACTGCGCGTCTGCCAAAGCCTTTGCTGCGACCTGCTGGGTCGTCGGCAGGTCGTTGCGCTTGGCCTGCAGCTGCCCGGCCAGCGCGTCCACCTGCCCGGCCAGCGTAGACACCCGCGTCTCGGCCCGCTGCATGTCGTTGCGCAGCTTCAGGATCGCCAGCGTCTCGGTGTCGAACGCCGCCTCAGCCTGCCGAATCGCCTGCTGGGTGGCCAGGGTCTCGACGGCCGCGTCTGCCACGGCACCCAGACGCTCGGCCAGCCCTTGCAGCGTGGTCGTCGCCACGGTGTGCCGCTGCGCCGCCTGCTCGGCCGCGGTGCGCCGCTGGTCTGCCGTCTGGCGGGCCAACTCGAGGGCCTGTGCAAGGTTGGGTCGCCCGGCCAGCGCCACCTGCCGTGCCTGCTCTGCACGGTCCAGCGGGGTCAGGTCCGCCAGGGCCGCGTCCAGTGCCTGCTGCCACGCCCCGGGCCCCTGGAACCCCGCGTCGCGCAAGCGGTTCGCCGCCGCGTCTGCCGCCGTCTGTTCGGTGTGCAGCGTCGCCTGCACGCTGGCCACCAGCTTGCCCTGGGCTTCCTGGCCGGTGCGGGCGCTCTTCACCAGTTCTTCCGCAGTCTTGCGCAGGGCCAGCGCGTCGTCCCGCTCGTCGTCGCCGCTGCGGTGGCGCGGCTGCGGGTGGTCGGTGCTGCCGCAGACAGGACACGGCTGGTCCGGCCGCAGGGTCGCCGCCAGCGCCAGTGCGGCGTCGGCATCCACCCGGTGCTGGGCGTCGGTCAGCGTCTGCTCGGCGCGGGTCAGGTCCTGTTCGCGCTCACGCAGAACCCGCTGTTCCCGCTCGAGTTCCTTGGCCAGCGCGGGGCCGCGCGTATCGGTCCAGATCCGCACCGCCTTGGCATCGGCCTCGAACCGACGGCAGGACTCGACCCGCTCGCGACCGGCCTTCAGACCGTCCTGGGCCTGCCGCGACGCCAGCGCCACGGCATCCAAAGCCTCCAGCGCCGCCTGCGCCGCGACGGCCGATGCCTGCGCTTCGGCTGCCTTGGCCGTGGCAGCGGTGGCCTCGCTCGCCAGCTGCGCGTCTTCGCCACGCGCCTTGGCCAGCGCCGCCAGCGCCAGCAACCGCTCTTTCTGCTTGCCGATGGCCTGCTTGGCTTCCTGTTGCGCCGCGTCCCGGACGGGCAGCTGGCCGTGCGCCGGGCGCAGGGCGTCGCGGTCGCGCTCGGCCACCACCAGCTCAGCGGCGTCCTTGCCGTGCTGCTGCTGCAACCCGTTGATCTCTTGAAGCAGTCGAGCGCTTGCGTCCAACGCTGGCAACGCCGCTGCCGCCCTGCGACCTGCGGCCAGCTGCTGGACCCGCGTCTGGTGCGCGGGCTCGCCGGTCAGGTGCTGCGTGCGCGCCGCCGACCGCCCGGTCCGTCGCTCGACCAGACTCGCCAGCGTACGCGCCGTGTGCAGCGCGGCCTTGGCCTGCTCTGCCTCTTGCGCCCGCACCCCCTCGATCTCGCGCAGCTGCTCCAACCGCAAGGAGAATTCGCTGTCGAAGGCGGCGAAAGATTCGGGCTTGTAGTCGCGCTTCACTTCGGTCTGGAAGGCGTCGTTCTCCTTGATCTTCGCGTGCACTGCCTTGGCTTCGTCCTTGGCCAGCTGGGCAACGCGCTCGTGGCGGTCGACGGGAAACAGGGTCTTGAGCAGCTTGGCCCGCTCGGCGGACTTCATCTCCAGAAACTGCTGGAACTGACCCTGTGGCAGCACCAGGATCTTGGCGAAGTCGTCAACCCGCAGCACCAGCAAGTCCTTGAGCAGCTGCGGGATCTCACCGGGTGCGATCACTTGCGGCGCGCCCGGTCCGCTCAGTCGCTTCAGCATCAGGTACTCGTCGGTCTCCGGATTGCCGCTGCGCTTGTAGCGGACGAACCGATACGGCGACCGCTCGACCTGCCACCGCACACCGCGGATCTCGAACACGAAGCGCACGACGGTCGAGTCCTCGACCCCCGCCAGCTGACTGCGCAACCCCGCACCGTACTTGCGGGATCCCAGCCCCTCGCCGTACAGCGCGTACGACATGGCGTCGAACAGCGTCGTCTTGCCCGACCCGGTCTCGCCGGTGATCAGGAAGCGGCGGTCCAGCTGGTCAAACGGGACGGTCTGCGACTGCGCGTATTGGCCGAACCACTGCAGCTCAAGCTCGATGGGCTTCATTCCGCGCCTCCTCAGCAATCACGACAGCTTCCAGACGGCGAAACGTGGCCAGCACCTGCTCGGGTGGCGCCAGTCCAGGGGGGAACAGGTCGTAGAAGTCCTCAAAATCCTCCACCATCTCCCGGACCTTGTCGCCGCCGGTGCGCAACAGCGCCTGCGACGCCCCCTCGCCCCCGACCTCGTTGCGGAAGCTGAGGGGATGCGCCCACCGGGTTCGCAGCTGCTCGTGCGGATTGCCGACATCGACGGGCGGATCCAGCGTCAGCTCGACGTAATCCTGCAGCCGGTCTGCGTACTTGGGGTCGGTCAGCAGGGCCTGCAGCGTGTCGGTGATGCGGTGCATCCCGCGCAGGCACTTCAGGGCGACCGGCGTGAAGCGGTGCGGTTGCCCCGGCGTGACCTCGATGGCCGCCATGGACTTCTCGCCCCCGGCCTCAGAAAAGCTGTAGCGCGAAATCGCACCGGAATACCGCGCGTTGGGTGCCGCCGACTGCGGCCGATGCAGGTGCCCCAGCGCCACGTAGTCGAACCCCTCGAACACGTCGGGCTCGACCAGATTGGCGGTGCCAATCGAACGCTCGGACTCCGAAGTCTTGCCGTCGCGCACATAGCAATGCGCCACCAGCACCTGCACTTGCGACCGGTCCCAGCTGGCCCGGATCCGCCCCACCACCGACTCGATGGCCAGCGCCTGACTCGGCGTGTCCTCGCCGCCCGCCCCCGGCAGCAGAAACGGCAGCGCCCACACCTGCGCTTGGCTGCCATCGCGCGCCGTCACCTCAATCGGCCGGTCCACGCCGTCGATCTCGCCGCGCAGGAAGACGTGCTGCTGGTCCAGCAGCGCAGACGTCCATGCCAGCCGAGGGCCGTTGTCGTGGTTGCCGGCAATGAACACGATCGGCAGCTGCGGCGCGATGTTGCGAGCCCTGGCCAGCCAGTCGCCCAGCATCCGCACCGCCCGCTCTGACGGCGTGACGCGGTCGAATACGTCCCCCGCCACCAGCATCAGGTCGTACGGCGGTGCCGACGCCAGGTGCGCGAGGATCTGGTCCAAGGCGTACTGCTGGTCGTCGTACAGCCAAACGCCGGTCATGTTCTTGCCCAAATGCCAGTCAGAGGTGTGCAGGATGCGCATGTCGGTGACCTTGGGGTGCGAAGGGTTCAGGGGTGGCAGGTCTGGCGGTGTGCCTGAACCCGCCGCGCGCTGCAAGGCTTGGCGTGTCGGGATGCGACATGTGGTGTCGCAGGGGCGGGGTGTTGGGGGCGGTTGCCGTAGCCCAAGGGTACCGCTACGATCAAGGGGTTCCGCCGTCGTGTTCCGCTGGAGGTTCCCGTCATGCCCACCGTTACCGTCGACCGCCGCGAGCTGGCCCGCCTGTTGCGCACCATCCGCGGCGTCAACGGCTCACTGCGCGCGGCAGGCACCTGGACCCTGCGTCCCGGAGAGCTTCAGATCGACTGGGGAAACGGCGGCGGCATTCTGGAAGCCCGGGTGACTGCTGGCGTTGACGCAGAGCCTGACCAGACCGGCACCGAGCAGACCTGCCACGTGGACCCGGCCCTGATGGTGCGCCTGCCGCTGGTGCTGAGCGGCAAGGGCGACGTGACGGTGTCGATGGACGAGGGGCACCTGCTGCTGGACCGGCTGGCGATGACGGCGTTTCTGGAGCGCAACCCGCAAGACCCGCTGCTGCCCAAGTCGCCGCGCCCCGTGGACTATCTGCTGCTGCCCGCCCGCCACGACGCAGAGGTGATCGAGGCCGCCGGTCTGACCCCGCACGTGGCCAAGGCCCAGGTGCGCCACGCCGAGACCCTTGCGGCAGTGGCCAAGCGTCTGGAGTGGCTGGGGATCAGTCCGGACGAGGTGAAGAAGTTCGTGTCCGAGCGGTTGAAGGCGCGGGCGAAGGGGCAAGAGCCGTTGCCGCTGTAGGCAGAACAGGAATTACAGCAGGTTGGGAAGGTCGCGCAGCGCTTGGGCGAGGGGCAGGATCTGGATGCCGTCGACCTGTTCCGGCTTGTCTGCCATGCAAAGGCAGAACGCGCGCGTGCCGGGGTAATCGGCGCAAAACGCCCGCAGCCCCTTGAGATCCGCCGACCGGACTCGGGCCGCGTGCTTGACCTCGATGGCGACGATGCCCCGCTCCCCATACAGCACGAAGTCCACCTCGTCGCCCGACCCTGTGCGCCAGAAGTGCAGGTCGTACCCCAGGTTCAGGTAGTCGTTGACTGCCCGAAGCTCCTGATGCACCAGGCCTTCCAGCGCCGCGCCCGCAATCTCTTCTGGCCGATCCAGCGGCCCGCGCGGCCGCAGCGCGCGGTACACGCCCACGTCGAAGAAGTAGAACTTGCTGTGCAGCACCACCCGACGGCGGGCGCGCCGGGTGAACGGTGACAGTCGCGTCGCCAGCAACAGGTCGTCCAGCACGCCGAACCAGCCCTCGACCGTGCGGCGCTCGACGGCGCACTCGCGCGCCACCTCAGCGACGTTGAGCAGCCCGCCGTGCGAGAAGCTGGCGGCTTCGAGAAAGCGCGAAAAGGCCGAGATGTTGCGGGTCAGTCCCTCTTGCAGCACCTCCTCCCGCACATAGGTCTGCACGTAACTGGCGAGAAACCGCTGCGGATCGGGCTCGGAAAAGACAGCGGGCAGGTGGCCCCGCTGCAACGACTGCGCAAGGTCGAATGCGTCGCCCTGCTCACCCGCCGTCAGGGGATGCATGTGGCACGTCAGCGCCCGACCCGCCAGCAGGTTCACGCCCCCGCGTCGCAGCTTGCGGGCGCTGGACCCGGTCAGGGCGAACTGCAGACCGCGCAGCTCGATGAGTCGGTGCACCTCGTTGAGCAACTCGGGCGTCCGCTGCACCTCGTCGATGGCCACCAAGCGCATGCCGGGGGCGATCAGCTGCTCGAGTTCGTGCGGACGCGCCATCAGCCGGTTGCAGGTCTGGGACTCCAGCAGGTCGATGGTCACGTCCGGGACCAGCTGGTGGCGGACCCACGTCGACTTGCCGGTACCGCGGGGACCGAGCAAGAGAATGCTCTTACCTTCCGTACGCTTCAGCATTCTGGCGAACATGTTTCCTCTTTTGATGCAAAAACGGAAGTAGCTCCGCC
>CAJBNH010000090.1 GCA_903955385.1 uncultured Myxococcales bacterium
CGCCCGGGTGTTCGGCAACGTGCGCGACCCCGACAGCGAGATCCGCTGGGTGCTCGAGAACAAGCGCGTGTTCGTGCTCAAGGAGGACCTGGGGACCCGCCCCCGGTTCTTCTACTTCTTCGACAAGTGATCCCTGACGAGAGGCAGCCCATGTCGAGCGCGATGCCCCAGCAGAGCCCCGAGCCGTCCCCGCCCGCCGATTCCGCGACCGCGGGCCCGGCCGACCGCCACCTGGTCAGCTACCCGCGGTTCCTGCTGCGCGCGGTGACGCTCGCGACCGATGGATCGCCCTTGTTCTACGGGTGGATGACGCTGCTCACCGCGTTTGCGCTCGTGGGCGTCCATGCCTGGGCCAACCAGGTCGCGCACGGCATGGTCACCACCCACATGACGGATCAGGTGTCGTGGGGCCTGTACATCGCCAATTTCACGTTCGGCGTCGGCCTGGCGGCGGGCGCGGTGATGATGGTGATCCCGGCGTACATCTACCACGACCGCGAGATGCACGATCTTGTTTTGTTGGGTGAATTGCTCGCGATTGCCGCGATCGTCGTCTGCGTGCTCTTCATCACGGTCGATCTCGGCCGCCCCGACCGCATCTGGCACATGCTGCCCGGCATCGGCCGCCTGAACTGGCCCGTGTCGATGCTGACCTGGGACATGCTGGTGCTGAACGGCTACCTGGCGCTGAACCTGCACATCGCCGGTTACCTGCTCTACATGCGCTTCCTGGGCCGGCGGCCGAACCCGCGCTGGTACGTGCCGTTCGTGTTCGTGTCGATCGTGTGGGCGATCTCGATCCACACCGTGACCGCCTTTCTGTATCAGGGGTTGGGAGGCCGACCGTTCTGGAACACCGCGATCCTGGCGCCGCGCTTCATCGTGTCGGCGTTCGTGTCGGGCCCCGCGTTCGTGCTGGTGACGCTGCTGGCCCTGCGGCGGCTGGCGGGTCTGGCGATCGGTCCCGCGCCCGTGCGCACGCTGACGCAGGTCCTGCGGGTGACCATCCTCATCGACCTGTTCATGGTCGCGTCGGAGGTGTTCACGGAGTTCTACGCGGGCGGCAGCCACGTCGCGTCGGCGCAGTACCTGTACTTCGGGCTGCACGGCAAGGCGGCGCTGGTGCCGTGGATCTGGTCGGCCATTGCCCTAAACGTCACGGCGGCGGTGCTGCTGCTGCAGCCGCGGGTCGACCGGCGCCATGGCCTGTTGGTGGCGGCGTGCGTGTTCGCGTTCGCGGGCATCTGGATCGAGAAGGGCATGGGCCTGATCGTGCCGGCGTTCATCCCGAGCACGCTGCACGAGCTGGTCGAGTACGTGCCGAGCGTCAACGAGTGGAAGATCACCGTCGGCATCTGGGCGGGGGGGCTGGCGCTGTACTCGGTGCTGCTCAAGATCGCGATTCCGGTGCTGAAGCGGTAGGGGTCAGGTATTCCCATTTCGCACTTTTCGGCGCCTCCTCGGGGGGGGCGCAGGGCAGGGTGTGCCTCGGCTCGTGCAGCCCGCCCGACCCGCAGGCATGGTCCGGTGCGGGGTCCAAACCGCGACACGCACCGAATCAGTGCTCCGGCACCGCGGAATCCAGCCACTGCATCGCCCAAGCGATGACCACGTTGGCAGCGCTGCGTGCCGCGAGGGCCTCGGCGCGGGAACTGGGCGGCCGCACACCAGGGTACCGGGGGCCGACGCCGTATTCGTTCAAGGCGGCGGCAGCGACCAGGATGTCCTCCGACACATGGTTGCCACGGGCCACCACGTCGGTCAGCAGGACCAAGCTGTGCGAGCGCGGCACCGGCGCACCATGGAGGATGACCGCAGCCTTGAGCACCTTCTCCGCTGCCTGTTGCGCATGAAAGCACACAAGGCCGAACATCGCGGGCGTTGCATGGACGTCGGCAAGCGCAAGGTCGGCCATGGCGAGATCCGCACGCGCCAAGTCGAGCCACGCCCCCACGTCCGGTTGGTCAAGCGGCATGAAGAATCCGCCCTTCCCGCGCGGCCTCGGCTGACACCGTGCCTGGTTGGTGGCTGGCCTGCCGCCACTCGTCCGGCGTGAGCACGATGACGTCGAAACCCACGCCAAGTCCGCGCAAGGCGAGCTGCAGCGCCACGGACCGCGGTCCGCTCGCCGGCACCGTCGGCGTCACGACGACCAGATCGACGTCGCTGTCCGGACGAGCGTCGCCTCGCGCACGCGACCCGAACAGCAACACGGTCCGCGCCTCGGGCATGACCCGCAGCACGCGGCGAACGACCTGTTCCATGAGACGATCCTGCTCCATCGGTCCAAGCGCCTCCCCAGGGCCAGTCTAGGGTCCCGGGGGGCGAGCGGCAAGGCATCATGGGGAAATGGTGTCAGAAGATCTCCGCCGGCATCTGGGCGGGGGGGGGCTGGCGCTGTACTCGGTGCTGCTCAAGATCGCGACCCCGCCGACTTTCGCCGTCGGGGTCGCGCCCGGGGTCCGCGGCGCACGGGGCACGACCGGCTGCGCCCGGGGTTCTGCGCGCCGCGGACTCGTGACCCGGCGAGGGCGCCGGGCCACGACCGCCGAGCGGCCCAGGTCGCTGACGCGGGGGGCGGGGGCCCCTTGTCAGTACACGAAGAAAGAGACGTGTTGACGGCCGGTTGGCGCGGGCGTAGACCTGGTGGCCAGGCCTGTTGCGTCGGTCTCGGATTTCCTGGGCTGGTGGGTGGGCCGGCCGACGAGGGCTTGATGTTGGGGTGGGGGCGCTGGCCCGCCCGTACCGAAACGATCCTGCGGCGCAGACTTCCGTTCGGCCGGTCCGGACATGCCGACGTGGGGTTGGCGGTGGGCGGAGGTGGTGCTGTGGGCCGTACCCTGACTGCGGCGCCTTCCGTGCCCGTCGCATGCCAGCAAGGAGTGCGTTTGCGGCGCTCGCTACTTGGCCTCGCGGCCCTGGCAATTGGCCTTTCGGCCTTGGCGGCGCCGTCGTCCGCGCGCGGCGATGTGGCCGAGATGGGGGACCCATTTGCCACCGCCCCGGCCAAGACGCGAGCGGTGATCGACGAACTTGGCACCGCGGTGCGCAGGATGGCGTGCGAGGCCGCCGCAGCACGCAACGCGCACCGTCCGCGGGCCGCGCGCTGCATGGAGCACCTGCAAGCCCTGGTCGAGCGCAGCCTGGAGGAGGCGCAGCGGCTGCCCGCCAAGTTCAAGGACTGCGTGGCGCACGTGGACTGGCACTGCGCTGCAAACCGACGATTTGTACCGACAACGTGCTGTTTTCGCAGGTCGATGCGCCTGAGGAGTACGCGCGGGTTGCGGCGCTGCCGGGCATGACGGCGCTGAAAGTCGCGCGGACGATCCGGTATGGGCGGGAGGCGGCTTTTCGGCGGGGGTGACCGGGGTTACCCCCGCGCCACTTCCGGGGTCGCCCCACCCCGGATGATCCTGTCCCCGCGCGGCGGTTTGGCCTGGCGAGCGATCAGGGGCGA
>CAJBNH010000091.1 GCA_903955385.1 uncultured Myxococcales bacterium
TGCCGATGCGCAGCGGCTCGGCCGGCTCCCGCTCCGACCGGTGCTGTCCAAGAATCGCCGCCTTCAGCAACGCCGCAAGCGCCGGATCGCGCTCTGCAAGCCGGTCCCGGTCGTCGTCCTCGCCGCCCAGATGCCGATCGAGCTGACGACCGATCCGCCCGATGGCATCCACCAGCAGCGCCTCGACGTCCACCTGACGCATCCTCGGCGCCCGCTCGAACCACCGGCTGCCGTCGGGGAAATGCCCAAGTCTTTGAGTGTACGCGATCCGCCTGACGCTAGCCAACCGCGTCGTGGACCACCCTCGCAGCGACCCGACTTGATGGGGCCGACCCGATGGGGCAGACTTCTAGCCAGACCGATCTTGAAGGGAGCCCGCCTGTGCATCGCCCAACCTACCTTGTTTGTATCGCCATTTGCCTCGTACACTTCGGCTGCAGCGATGAGAAAGCGACGCCTCCCGTTGATGCAATGGCCGATGCCATCAGCGACGCCGCCAGCGACGCGAGCGACGCCACCGCCACCGCTGCAGACGCCACGACAGATGCCAGCGCAGACACCACGCAAACCAGCCTCGCGCAAAAGGATTTGTGCCCCTCCTTGGCCGCCAAGTCCTGCGCCGCCCTGACCGCGTGCGGTTGCCCGTTTGACGTTTACGGCGCCGCCTCCTGCGTCGAAATCCAGCGCGGTCGCTGCGAAAAGTCGATCGTTGCCTACCTCGGTGGCGTGTCGATCGGCGCGCTCGTCTTTGATGCGGCCGCGGCGACCCAATGCATCGCCGGGTTCGACCAGTTGGCCACCACCTGCGAGAAGCCGTCCGAGCGCAACCGGCCAGACGCATGCCGATCCCTCTTCTTCGACATCGCCTCGCTGGGTGCATCGTGCAGTGCCTACTCGTCTGGCTTGCTGTGTGCCGCTGGTCAGGGAGTCTGCGACCCCCAGACGGGATCGTGCACAACCTTGCCCAAACTGGGCGAACCGTGTCAGCCCGCCAATCGCTGCACAGGCGGGCTCGTCTGCGAAGCCGGCACCTGCGTCACGCCCGGTGGCCAAGGCGCCAACTGCGCGAGTGACAACGGGTGCAAGGTTGGCCTCGCGTGCGGACCCGATAATACATGCATCACGGGCGTCGCCGCGGGCGGCAAATGCATGGCGGGAGACCAATGTGCGGCCGATTTCGCCTGCGTTGGGGGCGTTTGCGTTGCCGCCACCTCCGACGGTGGCGTTTGTGTCAGCGATGTGTGCGCGTCCGGCCACTACTGCGTCCCCGGACCCTTGCAGCAGATTTGCCGACCCAAGATGGGGCTCAACAGTCCGTGCAATATGCCCGAAACGTGCGAGGCAGGGCTGTATTGCGATTACACCGTCGGCAGCTTGTGCAGGCCCTTGCCCAAGGCAGGCGAGGCCTGCCCCGCGTTTCAATGCGCGCCCGGTTTCAGTTGCACGACAACCGGCGTTTGCGTCCCTACGCCGACCGCGGGCCAGCCTTGCCTCGCTGGGGGCAACCCCGATTGCGCCGAAGGCTTCAATTGTGACGCCGCGACCAAGACTTGCCTCCCCGCAGGGGGCGATGGCAGCCCCTGCCCCTCGGGCCATTGCGCTAGCGGCACGGTCTGTAATTACGGTACCAATCCAGCCAGTTGCAAAGGGCCAGGCCCCGTTGGCACCGATTGCTTCGGCATGGACAGCCTGTGTCAGTCCGGCGCTTTTTGCGACGGGTACACCAACAAATGTGCGGCCCAGTCCATCATCGGTGGCAAGTGCACGTCGCCCAACATGTGCGGGCCGGGCAACTACTGCAAGTTTTCGACTTCGCAACCGAATCAGGGCACCTGCGCCCCCCTGCCAGACAAGGTGGGCGACCCCTGCGACGTCCTCTGCGGGGGCGGATTGCGCTGCGGACCGCAAGATGGCCACTGTCACAAAGGCCTGTGCGCCCTGCTCTAACCCGTCTCGCTACGGTCGCTTTTTAGCAATCCGCACACTCCCGCTACGTCAGGTGGATTCATGTCGACGGTTCGATCGCGCACAGCGGCTTCGCCCATCACCCTCGACAAGGCCGAACGGCAACGCTTGATCGGATCGATCCGCCGCTATGCCGACGAGAACCTTGAGCCCATCGGCGACCTCAAGGCAGGCCAACTTCTTGATTTTATGCTGACTGAGCTAGGTCCCGCGATCTACAATCAGGCGGTCGCAGACGCACAAGCGCGCATCCTGCACCACGTAACGGATCTGCCGGCTGAAGTCTACGCGCCCGAGACCGATTACTGGCGTGACAAAAAACAAGCGCTGAATCCAATGTCCGAATCAGTGCTTAGAAGTCCATCCCGATCAGGTTCCGGTCATCTTGATGGGTGGGCGCACGACCCCTAGCCCATCGGGACCTGCGCGCCCCAGCGGGCGCTGTTCTTTCAGCCGTTGCCCGCGGCTTTCTCTGCCAGCTAACGATAACTCTGGCGATGGGATCGCCTTCGCCACTCCTGCTCGACCTCCCTGCTGCCAATCACTTGGCGGCGCCGGGCTTTGTCTATGAGCGCAGGCAGCCCGAGCTGGGGGCGCTGCACCGGGCGGTGAGGACCGGCTGGCCGCAGGTCAAGGTGCTGGGTAGTCAGCTCGCGCTGGGCTATAACGCCGACATCGGGCCAGTCGTAGGTCTTTCCGGCCTCCGGCCGAGGTGGCGATTTGCTAATCGTAATAGAGTTTTGCAAAGGTGGAACCAGAGAGGGGCCCCCACGTGGCCCGGCCAAGGGCCGGGGCTCGGAAGAGCCCTGCGGGCTCTTCCGGTGGGGACGGGGGGCTGCCGCCCCCTTCGGTCCTAAAGGTTCCCCTCTGCACTCCTCCTCCTTTACCTTCCTACCCCTGCTGCGTTTACCATTGGGTATGCTGAGTTCCGCAGTCTTGGTCGCCAAATGCTAATGCAGGCCATTGGCCAGCAGTACCTCCGCAACGCCGTCCACCAAGCGCTGATGCGGGCCATCCACAAGCACTACCTCCGCGATGCCCGGTCCCAAGGTCTTGACGGCCAGGTGCAAGGCGCGGCGATCAGCGTGACGCAGAGAATGTCGAGCAATCTCCAGCTCAACCTCCACTGGCATGTGCTCCTGGCAGACGGCGTGTGTACCGAGCAGGACGGCCAGGCGACCTTTCACCCCGCTGAGCCGCTGAACACCATGCGCGTGCAAGAGACGCTGCACGACGCGGTGCTGCGCATCGATAAAGTGCTGAAACGCAAGGGCTGGCAGGACCGTCTGCCGTGCGACAATTAGAAACCACCACCGGCGACAACTAGAATTCACCATCTGAGCTAGTACGGGTAGTAAACGCAAGCCACCACCCCGAACCGTCAAGCCCCGCACCAGCAGCCCCGCCGCGACGTCGGACGCCCCGAAACCGCCGCAACAGGCCGGCCCAAGCGTCTACGCCCACGCCATCCA
>CAJBNH010000092.1 GCA_903955385.1 uncultured Myxococcales bacterium
ACGTTCGAGGATCTGCTGCGGTGGTCTGCCCTTGCGATGATGCTGCTGTCGTTGGGAGTGGTGGCGGCCGTGCCGGTGTTGCGTCGTCAGCGGCCCGACGCGGTGCGGCCGTTCCGCGTGTGGCGTTGGGTGCCGTACGCCTATCTGCTGGCCTGCTCGGCAATTCTGGTGGCCGGTGCCATCGACAAGCCCGTTGAAGCCGCCGTTGCGGCGGGTCTGGTGATCGGGGGGTACGCGTTGTTCCAGTTCAAGTTCCAGCAGGTTACGTCCGTCGGTGGCGTGCTGCTGGTCGCCCTTGCGCTGTCGAGTGCCCTGCCCGACGCCGCGTTGGCCCAGACCGCGCCGCCTGTGACGGTCGCCGCTCGCCCCAAGCCCGAGCGGCACATGCGCTATGTGTCGTCGCAGGGCAAAGAGGCGCTGGAGACCTCTGTCGTCACGCTGCAAGGCCCCAAAGGCGCGACGATTGACCTTGTGTCCGCCATCCACATCGCCGATCTGGCGTACTACCGCGAGCTGCAACGGCGTTTCGCGACGTATGACCGACTGCTGTTCGAGCTGGTGATGGATGCGGGTACCGATTTGGCGGGGATCCGCGGGGCGGATGGGGGCACTGGGACGCTGCAGCGGTCGATGAAGGACCTGCTGGCGCTGACCTTTCAGCTGGACGAGCTCGACTACACCCGCCCGAATTTCGTGCACGCCGACATCGCCCCGGATCGACTGGCCGAGGCACTGAAGGCCCAAGCGGGCGGCATCATGGCCTCGCTGCTGCAGTGGAGCCTGGTCGACATGGCGAAGTGGCAGTACGACGACGGCACGCCCCGACTGGGCACGCTGGACCTGCTGTGGGCCCTGACCAAGCCCGACCGCCCGCGCGCGTTGAAGAAGTTTCTGGCGCGCGAGCTGGTCGAGTCCGACGCGATGCTGACCGATCTGGGTGGCGAGGGAGCTGCCGGCGCCGTGCTGATTGCCGAACGCAATCAGGTCGTTGTCGACGTGGTGAAGCGACAGCTGCAGCAGGGGCGCAAGCGGCTGGGCATCTTCTATGGTGCCGGGCACATGCAGGACATGGAGCAGCGGCTGGGCAAGCTGGGCTTTCGGCGCCTGTCCGTGAAGTGGCTGAAGGCGTGGGATTTGGCCGCGCGGACGCCCGCCAAAGCCCCTTGACCGTGTACCGCAACCATTGAAGGCGAAGGCAGAATTCGTCTCAAGTGCTTGGCACTTCAGACGTGCACACTTGGGTCTTTCGCATCGTCGGGGCGCCTAACGCACGAACACCCGCATGTGGTTGGCTCCGGTGCCGTTCTGGCCGGAGTTCAGACCGAGCGCCTGACCGAAGCCGGTGGTGTTCACTTCCGTATTCGCCTGGTTGTAGCAAGCGCCCAGCGAGCTGATCGCCCCCGGGTCGTCCAGCGGGCAGCCGTTGCCGCCGTCGCCTGAGCTCCAGCCCGGTCCCCACGTAAACTCGTCGTCGCCGCACTGGTAAGGCTTGCCGTCGTGGTCGTGGGCGTTGATGTACAGGCGGGTGTCGCAGAGCTTGCCGCTCTTGGTCAACGTGCCGTCCGCCAAGGCAAATGCCGTGTCGGGCTGCCAGCACACCGGGTCGTTGCCATAGCCGGCGATCTTCTGCGCCAGCGTCTGCAACCCATCGCCGACATTGGCGTATTGCGCCCAGACTTGCGACGGCGCGTGCACGAACAGCAGGTCCTTGAAGGGCAGTCCCGCCAGCGCGGGCGACTTGAAGTCCTTCGTCAGCGCCGCAGAGCTGCCGAAGGTTGTGGTGTCCTGCCACCGCTGCCGCTGGTTCCACGTCCACGTATTCTGGTTGTCGTTGCTGACGACGGCGGCCAACGTCCAGCCGCCACCCGCCAGATCAAACCGGCACAGCGCCTGGAACGGCGGGGCAGCGCCGGCACCGTCCAGATCCAGCCAGTACAGCCCTTCCTTGGCCCCCGGATTGGCCTTCTGCACCTGCACGCACGACGTCGCCGGTACGCCGACGTCGCTGCCTGCGCTGCACTTTCCGCCGCCGCACACACCGCTGAAGCCGCACGGCGCGCCGTCTGCAATGGGGGTGCTGCCGCAGCCGCCGCCACCCTGACACGCGTCCTGTGTGCACGGGTTGCCGTCGTCGCAGATCGACACGGCGCCGACGCACTTGCCCTGGGTGCAGACGCCCTTGCTCTGGCACTTGGCGGGGTCGCCGCACGTCACCGAGGGCAGGGGGCGGTCGCACAGGTAGCAGCCGCGCGTGTCCTTGATGCAGATGTCGTTCCAGGTGCCGTTCCACAGCATGTGGACAGCGTCCTCTCCGGTCTGGGCGCAGGCGCCACCCGCCCAATTGTCGGGCTGCCCGCCGCTCCAGTTCGTGTAGGTCACCGGCTGGCCGTCGGTCCACTTGAACTGGTACTCCATGTCCTTGTCGGTCAGGCCGATCCACGCTTCCGCACCGTTGCCGCACACCTGGTTGGCCAAGTTGCGAAGATTGTTGGTGTCGTCCGCCGACTGAACGTGGACGAGGTGGCCGCCCCAGGTGACGCACGCCTGCTCGGACTGTTCCCACGTCAGGTAGTTCTTCGTGGCCTTGACGCAGCGGCCGCCGGTCACCGAACCGTCGCACGCAGCGGCCTCGGCCCCGGGCTTGACGACCCAGACGCAAGCGCCCTTGGTCATGTCGCAGCTGTCGGCCGTGCAGTCCTCGCCGTCGTCGCAGCTCTTCAGCGGACCGGGCGTGCACTGGCTGGCCTTGCACACGTCGTCCACCGTGCAGGCGTTGCCGTCGCTGCAGCTGCCGACCTTGGAGGTCCACGAGCACTCGCCCGTCTGGGGGTTGCAGGAGTCGACCGTACACTCCTTGCCGTCATCACACAGGATCTTGGCCGGCACGCAGCTGCCCGCCTGACACGCGTCGCCCTCGGTGCAGGGGTTGCCGTCGCTGCACAGCGCGTCGGTGGGGGCGTGGGTGCAGCCGGTCAGGGCCGAGCAGGCGTCGGCGGTGCACGCATTGGCGTCGTTGCAGTCGACCTTGGGGTCCAAAGGTGCACCACCCGTGCATTTCCCGTTGGCGCAGGCGTCTTTCTTGGTGCACAGGTTGCCGTCCTCGCAAGGGGCCTGGTTGAAGGTCCACTGGCATCCCTGCACCGGGTGGCAGCTGTCGTCGGTGCAGGCATCGCCGTCGTCGCAACTCTTGGCAGCCCCCGCCTCACACTTGCCCGCCACGCACTTGCTGGCGGCCACGCACGCGTTGCCCGCGGCGCACTGCGTCTGCTCGGCCACCGGGGTGTAGAGGCAGCCCTTGCCCGCGTCGCACACGTCCTGGGTGCACGGGTTGCCGTCGTCACAGCCCTTGCCGCCCGTGGACTTGCACAAACCGCCCGAGCACTTGCCCAGCACGCAAGCGCTGCCGAATGGACACGGGCTCGTGTTCGCGCCGTGCTGGCAGCCCAGCTTGGGGTTGCAGAAGTCGTCGGTGCACACGTCGCCGTCGTCGCAGTCGACCGGCTTCAGCGCGACGCACTGGCCCGCCTGACAGGTGCCGGCGAGCGAGCAGAGGTTGGCGGCGACGCAAGGTCCGTCCGTCGGCGTGTGCGTGCACTCTCCGATTGCGCAGCCGTCCAGTGTGCAGGGGTCGCCGTCGTCGCACTTCTTGGGCTGTCCCGAGCACTTGCCGTCACTGCACGCGTCGCTGTAGGTGCAGGCGTCGCCGTCGTTGCAGAACGCGGCAGCCGGGGTGAACGCGCACGCGCCGCCCAGACACTTGTCGCTGGTGCAAACGTTGTTGTCGTTGCAGATCAGCGGTTTGCCTCCGGTGCAGGCCTGACCGTCGCACGCCTCACCCGACGTGCAGGCGTCAGCGTCGTCGCACGCTGTACCCACCGGCAGGGCGGCGGCGACGCAAGTCCCTTGGTCGCAGAGCCAAGTGTGGCAGGCGGCCGCAGGTCCGGCAGCGGCACAGTCGAGGTCCTGCTGACAGGCAACGACCTCGGGACCGGTGTCGGGGGTGGCGTCGACTTCCTCTGTCGCATCCGTAGCTTGCGTGTCCACCGGGGCAACGTCCGCCGCATCGGCATCTGCAACATCGTCCGCGTCGGGTGCAGCGGCATCCACGGTGGTGTCTTGCGGCGGCGCGACGTCGGGCGCGACGTCCGTGGCGACGTCGACCAGATCGATCGGAGCGACCAGATCTTCCGCAGTTGTGTCCGTGCCGACCTGACCGTCGGTGACGTTCTGATCGAGGGTCTGGTCGGCGTCGGCACCCGTTTCGGAAACGACCGCATCGCTGCCGCAGCCAGCAAGTGCCCACGCAAGGGTCAGGGGCAGCCAGGCCAGCCGGTGAAAGGAAGGTACGGACGGATGCATGCGAGCCTCGCGGCGTTGTCGGTCGGAAGGCGAAGTCCCCGGCCGGCAGAATGCGCGCGGCCCGTTGGACGGTCAAGCCAGTCGCGGCACCGTTGAGGCGGGCGAAAGACCTTGGACGGATGGAGGATCTACTCGCCCAACACGCGCCGCCGCACCAACCGCTGCGCCACCGTCGCGCACACGACCAGCATCGCGGCAGAGGTCACGGCGAGCCAGCCTAAATGTGCGTCCAACGTGCCATTCAGCAGCAGGCCGCGAAACGTCTCGGCCAAGTGGTACACCGGGTTGGCCTGCATCGCCGCCAGCAGCCACGGACTGCCAGCGGGAATCGGAAAGAAGGTGGCGCTGACGAGTCCCAGCGGAACGCCGACGATGAACACCGGATAGTTCATGTGGTCCATGGACGGCACGGTAGCGGTGAAGATCAGGGCGAATGCAGAGAACGCCCAGCCCACCACGAACGCCAGCGGCGGCAGCGCCAGCAGCCACTCCCAGCGCAGGTGCACCAGCCCAAGCGCGTTCAGCGTCCCCACGACCAGCGCGACGACCGTCGTGTTCATGAAGCCGCGCCACGCCGCCCAGGTGATCTCGCCCCAGACGATATGCCGCAGCTCGACCTGCGAGGCCAGGATGCCGTCCCACGTTTTCTGATAGAACATGCGGACATACGATGAGTACAGGGCCTCGAAGAAGGGCGTCGCGAACGCCGTCTGCGCCAGCAGGCCCGGGGCCATGTAGGTCGCGTAGTTCACGTCGGTGCCGTGCCACGTCATCGCGCCGACGTAGCCGCCCAGCCCCAGACCGAACGCCAGGAACGTCACAATCGGCTCCAGCGCGGGGGGCAGGAAGGCCGTGCGCCAATTGCGCAGGTAGACCCGCGCGTTGCGAAAGAAGACCGCCCGCGTCCGCCAGTCTGGCAGGTCGCGCAGGTGGGGCCGCCAGCGCACCTTGGCGGGGGCCGGGTCGTCGGACGTCTTCGGGGTCGGCGGCGCGTCGCGTGATGGCTCCACGGGCGGTTCGGACGGGTCCAGCGACAGCTTCAGGAACAGGTCTTCCAGCGTGGGGTCCCGCACCTTGAAGCGCACATCAGCGAAATCCGTAGAGAACTGCGTCAGCTGCGTCGCTCTCAACGGCACGTGCCACTCGTCCAGCACGCGCAGCGGCGCCGCCCCCAGCCGGTCCGACGTCCAGGCGGTCAACCGGGCGGCATCCACCTCGTCGACCAGGGTCACGGCCATGTGGTCGCCCATCACCGAGTCCAGCAGCGCCCGCGGAGCCCCCTGCGCCACCGCCTTGCCCTTGGCCAGCACCACGACCTCGTCGCTCAGGCGCTCGGCCTCGTCCATGTAGTGGGTGGTCAGGATGATCGCCAGGCCCTGTGCCCGCAGCATCGCGATCAGGCGCCAAACGTCCAGTCGCGCCGCGGGGTCAAGGCCGGTCGTCGGCTCGTCCAGAAACAGCAGCTTGGGCTCGTGCACCAGCGAGCGGGCAATCATCAGCCGTCGTCGGTAGCCGCCCGACAGCTCGTCGGGGGAATGCTGGGCGAATTCGCGCAGTCCGAACTGATCGAGCAGCTGATGCACGCGTCGGTCCAGGTCGGGCGGGCTGGGGCGGAAGTAGCTCGCATAGACGCGCAGGTTCTGTTCGACGGTGAAGTCGTGGTCGGTCGTGTCGTCCTGGGCGCAGACGCCGATCAGACGCTCCAGCGCCTCGCGGTCGGTCTGAAACGAGCGTCCGTCGTAGCGGATCTCGCCCGCCTCGGGCTCGATGAAGCCGTACAACATCCTCAACGTAGTGGTCTTTCCCGCGCCGTTCGGCCCCAGCAGCCCCAGCACCGTGCCCGCGCGACACTCGAGATCCAGCGCATCGACCACGCGGCGGCCGTCGTACCGCTTGACCAGCCCCCGCGCGACCAGAAGCGGGGGAGGAGCGGCCAGATACTCAGACGTCATGCAGGGTCTCCCAAGCGCTTGCCGGCCAGCTGTCCGCAGGCGCCGCCCACGTCCCGGCCGTGCGGGTGGCGGACCATCGCCCGGATACCGGCGTCGAGCAAGCGCTTTTGGAACCGGCGCACCGTGTCCGCGTCAGGCGCCACCAAGGTCGGGTCGGGTCCCGGGTTGGCGGGCAGCAGGTTGACGCGTACCGGAAGTCCCTGCAGCCACACGAGCAACGCGTCGGCATCTTCCGGTCCGTCGTTGACCCCGGCGAACAGCGCCACTTCGACAAACACGTCGCGGCCAGGCGGCAGGTGCTCTTGCAACGCCTGTTTCAGCGCAGCGACGCCCCAGCGACGGTTGGCCGGCACCAGACGCCCGCGCTTGGCGTCGTCCGCGGCGTGCAGGCTCAGGGCCAGCTCTGCCCGGGTGCCTGCGAAGAAGGCGGGCAGCTGCGACACGACCCCGACGGTGCTGACCGTGACGCGACGCGCCGACAGTCCCCAAGCCAGGTCGTGGGTGACGACGGCGATGGCGTCCAAGACTTCCGCAAGATTGTCGAGGGGTTCGCCCATTCCCATGAACACCAGGTTGCCAATCGGCGGCCGCGTGCCCCGGCAGGCCTGCCACAGCGCCCACGCCCCGCGCAGCTGGGCCACGATCTCGTCCGCCCCCAGGTTGCGCTGCAGCCCGCTGCGGCCGGTCTCGCAGAACGGGCAGGCTCTGCCACAGCCCGCCTGACTCGACACGCACAACGTGGTGCGGCGCCCGGAGTCGGCCGGGATCAGCACCGCCTCGATGCGGAGTGCGTCAAACGTGCAAAAGACGAGCTTGCGGGTGCCGTCGGCAGCGGCGTGGTCCTCGGCAAGTGTCAGCGGTCGATCCGGCAGGCACAGCTGGGCCAAGTGCGGGGCGACGGTCTTGGGGGCCAGCGCGAGCACGTCCGGCCAGGGCCGCCCGTCTCGATGAAACGCAGCAGCAAGCGTACGCACGGCCGATCGGGCCTGTCCCGGGCGGACGCCGCGGTCGGTCAGCGCGTGGATCAGGTCGTCGGGCGGCCAGGCGGCGAAGGGGCGGTGCGTCACGGGCAGACCTGGATGGACCAAGACGACCCCGCGGTGGCAAGGCCTCGCGCCACGGTCACAACGGCGCTGGGATGCAGAACGCGGTCCATGGAACCCTCAGGGCAAGGTCACAAGGGTAGGCCCACCGCGGGGATCGTGGCAACGCGACCGCGACAGTTGTGGCCGGCCCCCCTGAAATCTGGGGCGAATGCCCGGAATGGGGGTCGGCGCGCCCCGGCCTCGCAAGGTCCACCGAACACCAGGCTGGGTGACCGGGCGCAGGACGCGGTATGAAGCGGGTGGACGACAGAATCCGCCCTTCTCCGTGGAGTTGACCATGGCCATCGCGAACGCCAAGAAGCCTGAGCCCAAGAAGCCTGCCCCGCTGGCCAACGCCCCAGCCCAGAAGGCACCGGCGCCCAACCCAGCGCAGGGCAAGTCGTATGCCGCGGGAGTGGCCGCCCTGAAGCCCAAGCCGCCGGTCAAGATCCCGTCGCCCACCGACACGCTGGGTCCCGCCGTGCACGCCAACGGCTATCCCGAGCCCAAGCACAAGAAGAAGAAGAAGAAGGACAATACCCTGGGTCCGACGCCCGCGCCGCAGCAGAACACGACCGTGACGCCCGCTCCCCAGCCCAAGCCGCCGACCGCGGCCCCAGTTGCCGCCAAGCCCGCGACCCCCATGCAGGATCCGGCGGTGAATCCGGACCCGACCAACGAGTACGCCCCCAACGCGGCCTATGCCAAGACGGCGGGCGTGGTGGCGGTGAAGGCAGAGGGCGACGAACACGCGATTGACCCCAGCGACGTCGAACAGGGTGCGCTGGGCGACTGCTACTTCGTTGCGCAGCTGGCCGCGCAAGCCAAGACGAACCCGGGTCGGATCCAGGACCTGATCAAGGACAATGGCAACGGCACCTACACGGTCACGCTGCACCTCAAGGACAAGGCCCAGCCTTGGAAGCGGGTGCCGACCCCCATCGTGGTCGACAGCCAGTTCCCGCAAAAGGACGGCAGCGCCGCGTACGCCAAGCCGGGCGACAGCGGCAGCACTGGACCCGAGCTGTGGGTGATGCTGATCGAGAAGGCGTTTGCCAAGTACAGCGGCTCGTACGAGCAGATCCGCGGCTCGAAGACCAAGGACGGCGACGTGTTCGGCATGATGTCGGGCGTCGAGTCGCGGTCGTTCAGCCCGGCCTCGATGGGAGCCGACAAGCTGCTGGAAACGCTGACCAAAGCTCTGGCGAACGGTCAGGCGGTCAGCTTCGGCGCCAAGTCCAAGACCTCGGCCGACGAGACCGTGCAGAACGAGGCCAAGACCGAAGGCGTCGTCCTGAACCACGCCTACTCGCTGCTGAAAGTCGATGCGAAGGCGCGCACGGTGGACCTGCGCAACCCGTGGGGTGTCAAGCACTTGACGGCGTTCTCGGTCGACAAGCTGATCAAGTTCTACGACTCGGTCGACGTGGCGGCCAAGTGAACCGCGTGGTGTCGTCTGCCGTCGTTGCGCTTGCGGGCCTGACCGCTTGTGGCCGCGGCGCGCACGAGGTACGCAGCGAAACCACCCCCGCAGCGCCCGAATCCGCAGCGACTGCACCCACGCCCAAGGAGTCCGCCATGACCGGCCGCACCGTCCGCATCGAAGAAACGACCGTGGCGACCCTCGACGGCTGGAAGATCACGGTCGGCAACGTGATGCTGGCCACCGACCCCGCCAACCCCAACCGCAAGCGCCCCACCGCCGTCGTCGGCCGCTACGACGCGGCCAAGGCCGATCAGGGCGAGCGCGACGTGGGCGTCGACGACCGTCTGGACATCGCCGGCAAGCAGTGGCGGGTGGTGGAAGTCGGGCTGGGCGACAAGAGTGGCAACGGCTTTGTCGAGCTGGTCGAGACGCGCTGACGTCGCGCTTTGGGGTCAGCACGGTCCGGGCCACCCAGGGTTAGAAACCTTGGGCTATCACACGGGAAGCCCACCTTCGTGGGCTCAGCGGCCAGGCAGCCCGCGAAGGCGGGCTTCTCAACTGATAGCCCACCATTTTCAATGGTGGGTGGCTCGGCCAGGCTCGGCCAGGCAGGTCGCTCGCCTACAGTCCACGTAAGCTATTGATCTGTATGGTCCACAACCATGGATCGATAGGGTGTCACCGCGCCGAGGTTCCTGTCAGTTCGGGTCGCCCGCACACTTCTTGAACGTATCGACGAGCGGGCCGTGGCCGCCATCGGCCTCGATCGGCACGCACACGATCGGCAGCGTGCGCGCGGTGGTGCAGCCGTCTTCGACCACGGCGCCGTTCAGGCTCACCACCAGGCAGTCCATCGGCTGGCACGCCCGCCAGCCCCAACCGAACGAAGAGTGATAGGCCTTGTAGGTCGAGCTGTTCAAGTCGAACGTGATCGCGTCGTTGTGGTGCCCGCCGCCCCAGTCGTAGGCCACCTTGGCAAGGGGCGTGGCGGTCGTTCCGTCTGAGAACCAGCCCTGGGCCTCGAGCACCGGAATCGCGCCCATCGTCACCTTGCAGTCCACCGGCGTGCCCTGGACGTAGAGGTAGCCGCTGTTGCCGCCGTGGGCGAACGTGCACAGCCAGTCGGTGTCGGTCAAGTTCTGCGGCTCGTCGCCTCCGAAGCCGCCACCTTGGCTGCACTTGATCGCGTGCGTCTGCGGCACGCGATAGGTGAATCCGTACTCGCCGGGCTGGGTCTGGGTAACGTCTTCGGCGGTGTCGGTTGCCGTCGTGTCCTGGGGCAGCGTGTCGGCGGTCACGTCTTCGACCGTGTCGTCGCCGGTGTCGAGGATCGCCGAGTCGGCCGTGTCGTTGGTTGGGTTGGTGCCGGTCTCGTTGTTGTCGTTGCCGCACGCGGCCAAGGCGAGCACCGCGCCAAGCGAGAAGAGAAGCAGGGGGACACGCGTCATGGGGAAACCTCCGGACCAGAGCCACCGTAAGGGCGCACCTGCTTGATCAGCAAGGCCCTTTGCGGCCCGTGGAATTTGAACTCGATGTCCAGCGCCATCGCCGCGGGGCTCTGGCCGTACAGTGGCGCAAAATGGTCCTGGACCTTCATCGCCGCAAGAAACAAGGCGCCCAATTCTGCCGTCGAGAGCAGGGGCGTGTCGGGCGACAGGCTGGAATAGCACTGCCGCGCCACCTGCAACCCCGCGGGAGCAGGCAGGATGGAGAAGATCTCGGGCGTGGCTCCGCCCTCAGGGTTGGTGACCGGCACCTCACCCTTCTGCACGTTGACGTACAGGCCCGCCACGCCGGGATCGGCCAGGTTCTGGGTGATCAGCACGCCGTTGGCCTGCTCGTCCGCAAAGGCGGGCGTCACCGCCACGCCCATGCGCATCGCCAAGTGGTCGATGTTCCAGAAGGATCGCTCCTCGAACGCCCGCCAGCTCCACACCGATGCCCAGACCTGACGCACCCGCTTGGCCGCCGACTTGCTGCCCGAGGCATTGGCGGCGACCGAGGTGTACAGGCCAGCCCCCGAAAACCCCGCCAGATCCTCAGCATTTGTGCTGGACCGCAGCCGCAGGTCCACATCGCCCACCACCGCCAGCACGCGCTCGGCCAGCGCCTGCTCGAACACCGGGTCGACTGGCGCCTGCTCGAAGTGGTTGCGCAGACCCAGCAGAGCGGCATCGCGCAGCACCGCATCGGTCCGAAATGCCTCGTTCTGCATCAACCTTTCCGCGTGCGCCTGCAACGTCTCGCTGCCCTGCGGCGGCTGGCACAGTGCCTTGGCCGCGTCGCACACCTGGGCCGGCCGTCCCGTCCCTGCACAGCGGACCCGGGCCGCCTGACACGCGGCCGGCGTGACCTGCGTCGCCAGCGTGAATGCACGGAACCAACCGAATGGAATCGCGAATCCGTCAGGCGACTTGTCCTTGAGCAGGTGCTTCAGCTCGGCCAGGTTCGCCGCCTTGACGCCGACCGTCTGGGCATCGCCGAAGCCCAAGTCTGCGAACGCAGGCAGATCCTTGCGCGCGTCGTCGCTGGGCGGCGTGAACGGCGGCTTCTTCTGCGCGTCCCAAAACGCGTTCGCCTCGGTCAGTGTCGCCTCGCGCAGGTCCCAGCCGCCGTCCTGCACCTCGAACCGCACCAGCTTGTTGAGAAGTCCTGTGATCTTGAGGTCTTTGCCCGCATCCAGATAGGCCAGGTTCGGTGTGCCGCGGGTGCGGGCGGCGACGTTGACGTGGGCGAGCGGCGTCTGCAGCTCCTCCGTGATCGTCCCGCCGACGATCGGCAGCTCGTTCGGCAGCCGGGTCAGCACCAGCACGTCGGTGAACGACACGACGGTCGTCTGCAGGTCCTCGGGTGAGAGGCGCCGCAACGTCCCGAAGGCCAGACCGGGATTGAGGATCTGCACCGTCAGGCCGCCGTACAGCGCTTGCCGCGTCAGCCACGCCGAGCCCTGCTGGTCCAGAGGCTTGGGGTTGGCGGTCAGCTGCTGCTCCTGCACCTCACCTGCCGGCAGGTAGGTCAGGCGGTCGGCCGGGCCATGTACCGACAGAAAGCCAATGCGTTCCTCGATCAGCCGGTGCGCGCGCGCGGCCTGCGTCGGCGTCAGGTCGTCGCTGGGAAAGAACGTGAGCGCCATCGGTGCGTCAAACGTGCGCTGTCCGCTGCCGGCGTGCACCTTGGGGTACAGCACCAGCGTCCCCGCCATGGCCGTGCGATCGGCACCGTGGTAGGTCGCTGCCTCGAAGGCTGTAAGACTTCCCTGAAAGTTCAGCACCTTCCATGCGAACGCGTAGTGCAGCGGGTACTTCTTCGTGTCCTGGAAGTAGACCTCGGGCGTGGTATCGAGCTTGCGCAGGTAGAACTTGACCGACAGCGACGGCCCCAGTTCGGTCACCGCCGTGTGCGCCATCTGTTCAAAACGCGTGCGCTGGTCGGCTGCGAAACCGGTGGCGTAGTGTTCGTTCTGGACGAAGGGCGGCAGCGGCTCCAAGACAAGACCGGCGCCGGTGATGTCGCCCAACTTCCGGGTCTGACTGGACAATCCGGTTGCCTTGACCGTCAGCAGGCTTGCGCTGGCCCCACCGCGGACGGTAACGCCCTGGGGGTCGCAGGTCAGCGCGGCCGTCGGCGAACCGTCGGGGCAGGCGATGGTCTGGACCGCTCCGGACGAGGGCGCCAGCACGACGGTGTAGGTCGCGGGCACCGCACCGGAGGCCTGAATGCGGACACGCGCGGCGGTTGCCGTCGGCGCGGGGTCGGTGCCGCAGGCCAGCAGAGCGACGCACAGGGGCAGCAGGGCGCGGGCAGGGGTACGCATGGCAACCGCAGGTGACCGGGGGGAATTCGCCGGACGAGGTGCACAGGTTAGCGGGTTTGCCGGGCGGGGGCGAGAAGTCCGACTTGCATTGGCACCCCACGCCGGACAATGGCAGACTGCCGGGTGGCCACGTCGTCGTACCGTTGGCGTACGTCTTCACTTGCGCCGCCCCCCGCGAGGTCGTTCATGTCGCTGCAATCCCTGCGATCCTGGCTTGCGCTCTGCCTGTTCGCGCTGTGGACCGGCTGCATCGTCAACCCGGTCCCGACCCCCGGACCGTACGAGGGCAGCACCGACCCCACCAAGCAGGACGTCTTCTACGGCGGTGACGCAGCGACCGATGCGTCGGTCTATCCCGACACCACGTCCAGCGACGCGACCGGGCAACCCGACAGCGACGGCGCGGAGGACAACGCGTTCGATGTCACCCCGGCGACCGCCAGCGACCCGTTGATCGCCTCGTTTCTGCCCAAGGCCACCGACCCCGCCATCGACACCGCGCTTTTGCCCCACGTCGCCATGGTCAAGACCAGCGGCCTGCTGCCCGACCGCCTGCTGGTGCACCTGGCGGGGACGGGAGGCGACCCCGCGGGTTCCCGGCTGCTGCTGCGCGAGGCGGCACTGCTGGGCCACGCAGCGCTGGGCCTCGAGTACCCGAACACGCCGGCCGTCGCCACGATCTGCGGCGACTCGACCTACTGCTACGAGTCGGTTCGCATGGAGATCCTCGACGGCGTCGACCGCACCGACAAGGTCGCGATCACGCCCGCCAACAGCATTCGCAATCGACTGGTCAAGGCCCTGCAATTCCTGGACAAGCACGACCCCGGACACGGCTGGGGCGCGTTTGTCGTCAACGGCGAGCCCAAGTGGTCGGCGATCCTGATCTCAGGACACTCGCAGGGCGGCGGGCACACGGCGATGATCGGCAAGCTGCACGAGACGGCGGGCGTGCTGTTGTTCGCATCGGTGGTCGACACGGCCAACGGTCAACCGGCCATGTGGGTCACCAGTTCTCACGCCACGCCGCTGGACCGCTACTTCGCGTTGGCCCACACCAAAGACCCCTTGTTCGCTGCGATTTCGAACAACTGGACCGCGCTGGGCATGGGCGGCAACAGCCAGCACATCGACGTCGACAAGACCGCGCCGCCGTACCTGAGCGCGCGGATGCTCGTGACGTCGTTGCCCAGTGACCATCCCCACTTGGCAGTCGTCGTCGACGACTCGACACCGCTGGACGACGAAGGCGAGCCCGTCTATGCCCCCGTGTGGCGGCACATGATCGGCCTGTAACGCCGCCTAGTTGAACGGCACGTCCACCAGCTCGTGCTGATACGCGAAGTGGTCGCCCTGCCCCGTGACGGTCACCAGCCGCAGCCGCACCTTCTCTCCCGCCCACGGTGAGGCCGTCACGAAGGTCTCGTAGCCCGCGTCCTTCTGCACGTCCTGCCAGTCGAAGTGGTAGTGGCCGCCGAACGCGCCGTAGACCAGATCGCCGACCGGGCTGACCAACGCGTTCATCCTGGCCATCTCGTTGACGTCCAGACCGCCGGGGAACAGGTGCAGGGGGTTGTGCGAGAACAGCACCACGCTCTCCTTGGGACGCACGCCCAACCCTTGGATCTGCTGGGTGAACCAAGGCCACGTGCCGCCCGGGAAGTCGTGCAGATCGCCCTGCTCGCCCGAAATCTGTCCGTCGTTGCGCGGCCCGGTGTCCACCCCCAGGAAGCGCACGCCCCCCAGATCGAACGCCACGCTTTGGAACCAGTAGACCTTGCCGTCCGGGTCGGTCGTCGGCGCAGGTACCCGCTCGTAATGACTCAGGAACTGCGTGACGGTCGCGTCGTTGGCGCTGAAGACCTGGTCAAACAGCTCCTGGTCGCCATGGTGAAACTCGTTGTCGCCGATGATCGGAACATAGGGCATTGACAGCTGATTCAGCAGATCCCGCGACCTTGCCACCCCCTCGCCATAGCCGATGTCCCCCAGCACCAGCACCAACTGGATCTGCCGCTCAGCGGCGTGCGCGTTCAGCCACTGCACCGCAGCGACCGACTTCTGGTAAAACTCGCCCTCGTCCGTGATGTGCAGGTCGGTCAGGATCGCGAACGAAAACGATCCCTTGGCCTCAGGCAGCGCCACCGTCGCATCCAACGGCAGGTCCGTCGCGGCATCGGACCCGTCGCCCGCCGAGTCCAAACCAACGGCAGCGTCGATCGGGTCGGCCGGGTCAGCCCCCCCTCCGCACGCCGCCAGTGTGAGTGCCGACAGGGCGGCGAAGACGATCCATGTGCGCGGCCGTCGCTGGCCCAGAAGCGTCATGTGCAGACTCCGAAGAAAGCGTGTCATGGAGGGCGGTTGCCCGGCGTCGCCCAGTCGCGTCCGGGGGCGTGCCCCCTGCCGAGGCGACGCGCCCCAAGCGTCCGTCTTTCTTCCCGGGATCACAACCCAGCCCGGATGCGCCGCGTCCCGGCAGCGCCCGACCTGTCCACGGCTGAAGTCGCCCACGAGAGCCGTGGCAGTTCCCCCCGTAATGTCACGGAACTGCTTTATTTTCGTTGACTTTTCCGCCCAAGTCAGGCGACACTCCCAGCCCATTGGCCCGTGTTGTCCGCACCACAGGTCGCCCGACTGGTCCCCGCACCCGGAGTCCGATCATGAAAGCCGCCAAGTCCCGAACCGTTGCGACCGCCGCGCGGAAGTCCGGCAAGCCCGCGACCTCACCTGCCGCCAAGGCTGCTGCCCCCGTGGCGCGCCCCGCGATCAAGCCGGCCAAGGTCCTGAAGCCCCGCGCTCCGTCCACCCGGCCCGCATGGTGGGATGCGGCGATCCAGACCGCCTGGAATGACGCCAAGGCCGCCGTGATTGCCCGCAGCGACGAGCAAGCTGAGGCCAGCGAGGCACTTGCGCCCACCGTGTCCCGGCCCGCGATTGCCTTCGGCTACGGCGCGCGGCACGCCTATCCCGGTGACTGGAGTCTGGAACTCGAGCAGAAGCTGGCTGAGGACTGGCGCGTGTTCGGTCTGGAGGCGATCGCCGCTTGGGATCTGGTGCGCGGCACCATCCAGCGCGTGTGGGCAGACGGCTCCAAGTAGCGGCCCCCCCCATCGAGTTGAGCGTATTTTCTTGCGATTTCGCCGTCAGCCGCGCCGCTTGGCGGCGACGAAGGCGAGTCCCGCTGCATTGAGCTCGCGATCGTGGCGCAGCAGGTCCCGCTCGCGGGTATCGAGCTGTAGGCCCGCCGCAGCCAGCTTGCGGTCGAACAGCGCATCGATCCGCTCGAAGCAGAACGCTTCCAGCGCGCCGTTGGGCAGGTCGCAGACCACCGCCGCTTCCAGCACTGCCTCCGACGCATCGATCCAGTCCAGCAGGTCCTCAGCCCCGGCGGCCAGGTCGGTGATCGGCCCGAAGTGCGTCAAAAGTGCACGATCCGCACCTGTGGCGACGATGCGGCGGACGGCGGCGCGGGCCTCCGGAGCATCGAACTCGGTAGGGCTGGTCGAGGGGAACAGGAAGCGGCGGCCGCGCTGCAACGTTGGATAGCACAAGCCAAAGGCGTCGCCCGTCAGCACGTCGCCCCGGTGCGCGTCCAGAATGCACATGTGGTGGTTGGCATGACCGCGCGTGTGCAGAAACTCGAGGTCGCGGCTGCCCAACGGTACACGCTCACCGTCCGCCACGACGCGCACCCGCGAGGCTGCGATTGGGTCTATGGTGCCGTACAGGCGGTCAAACGTCGCGTCGCCGTAGACCACGCGCGCGCTGGCCACCAGCCGTGACGGGTCGAGCAGGTGACGCTCTGCCCGTGGATGGCAAAGCACCGTTGCGCTCGGACACGCCGCCGCCAGCGCCGCCGTACCGCCTGCGTGGTCCAGGTGCACGTGCGTGACGATGATCCAGCGGACGTCGGCAGGCTCGAGCCCCTCAGCCGCCAGCGCAGCCAGCAGGCGCGGCACCGCGAGCGTGGTGTTG
Source organism: uncultured Myxococcales bacterium (assembly GCA_903955385.1). Lineage (GTDB taxonomy): Bacteria > Myxococcota_A > UBA9042 > UBA9042 > UBA9042 > CAJBNH01. Next base: position 16,612 of record CAJBNH010000092.1, read on the forward strand.
TTGTCGACAAACGCCGCCTCAGCGCCGCCGCGCAGCAGGTAGGCCGCGGCGAACTCCGGCTGGTCCAGGTAGAAGCAGTCAAGGGTGCGGGTAGGCATGGGCGGAAGAATCGGATGCGTGCGGCCGAAGGTCAAGCGCCGATGCAACCGCGCACCCCAAGGCAACTGTGTGCAATGTGCATCAAACGGTCACAAACGTGACAGCCGCTCGACGGCGCCGATCTGGGTCGCATCGGACTTGGCAAAGCACAGGCGCGCCAACCGCTGGCCCTTCGGAGGCTCCGCATAGAACGGCGACAACGGGATGGTGGTCACGCCGTGCTCGATCGTCAGCCAGCGCGCAAACGCCAGGTCGTCCAGGTCGCTGACCGCCGAGTAGTCGACCAGCTGGAAATAGCCGCCCAGCACCGGCAACACGCCCAGCCGTGTCTGCTGCAGCATCTGCGCAAAGCGGTCGCGCTTGGCCTGGTAGAACGCACCCAGCCCCTGATGATGCTCGGGGTGGTCGCGCAGCATCAGCGCAAGGCCGTGTTGGGCCGGAGCGAACGTGCAGAAGCTGTTGTACTGGTGGACCTTTTGCACCTCGACGCTCAGGACCTTGGGCGCCACGGCATAGCCGATCTTCCAGCCCGTGCAGTGGTAGGTCTTGCCGAAGCTGGAGATGACGACGCTGCGGGCGGCCAGCTCCGGATAGCGCAGCACGCTCAGGTGCTGGCGGCCGTCGAACACGATGTGCTCGTAGACCTCGTCCGACAGCACGATGATGCCCGTTTGGTGCACAGTTCGGGTCAGCTCCTCCATGTCGCGCTCGTCGAACAAGGCTCCCGTAGGGTTGTGCGGGCTGTTGACGAACAGCATCCGCGTCTTGGGGGTCACGGCCGCACGCACGCGGTCCCAGTCGACGGCGAACGTTTGGGGGTCGAGCGGCACGTGGACGGCGCGCGCTCCGGCGAGCGTGATGGCGGGGTCGTAGCAGTCGTAACACGGGTCGAGCACGATGACTTCGTCGCCCGGATGCACCAGCCCCAGCACGGTGTTGAAGATCGCCTGGCTCGCACCAGCCATCACCGTAATGTCGGTGTCGGGGTCAACCGTCGCGCCGTACTCGCGCTGCACCTTCTCGGCAATCGCCTGACGCAACGGCAGGATGCCCGGCATGGGCGCGTACTGGTTCTTGCCGTCGCGCGCCGCCTGAGCCATCGCCTCGATCAGCTCTGCCGGCGGGTCGAAGTCGGGAAAGCCCTGGCCGAGGTTGAGGGCGCGGTGCTGCACGGCCAGCGCGGACATCACGCTGAAGATGGTCGTGCCGACTTGGGGAAGTCTGGTCTGGACTTGCATGGGGCGGTTCCAAAGTGGGAGAGGCGCCGCGAACGGCGCGGGACAAGGCGGCGGACGATACCCGGAAGCGAGGTCTGGCGACAGGGGGAGGTTGATCAGCCCCCGGCGCACGGCCTCGGCGAGGTTCCGGTTGGTTTTCCTTGACACCCTGTCAGGGTTTCCATAACCTGACACTCTGTCAAGCAAACCGGAGCTCCGACATGCCGCGTCCCGTCGACCATGAACGGCGAGCTGATCTCGCGTTGCGCGCCCTCGCCTTCATCCGCTCGCAGGGCATGCGCCGGGTGACGATGAGTGAACTGGCGACCGCGCTGGACATCGGCCGCCCTGCCCTCTACTGGTATTTCCGCAATCTGGGCGAGGTGTTCGAGGCGGTGCTGGCCGTGATCCTCGAGCGCCAGCGCGACCATCTGGTGGCGGGTCTGGAGGGGTTGGAAGGCCCGCTGGACATCGTCGAGGCCTGGATGCGCGGCGTGGTCGCCTTCTACGCCGAGGACCCGCAGCTGCTGCCGGTGCTTGTCCAGCTGTGGGCGCTTGGCGAGCCGGAACACCCCGAGCGCGTGCTGGATGCCGCCCGTGACTTCGCTCGCACACTGCAGGAAGCCGCCACCCACCTGCTGCGCGACGCGATTGCAGAGGGACGGGTGCGTGACTGCGACGTGGTGGTGCTGACCGACCTGTGTGCCGCGACGCTGGATGGCTTGTTGATCCAGCAGGTTCGCTCGGGCACCGACCCCCTGCCAGCCCTGGACCTGTTTTGTCGCCGCGTGCTGGACCCCCTGCGTCCGGCCGCCCCCGGGAGCCCGTCATGATCCTCGCCCAACCCACCCTGCCCCTGACCATCCTGCGCCTGCACGGCGAAGAGCAGGAAATGGGCCGTCAACACGGTGACTTCCAGAGGCAGCTGGGTGGCCACCTGCCGGTGCTGTCCTACTACGCGTCGATGCCGGTGTGCCTGCTGAAGGGCAGCCAGCCGGCCGGTCCGTTGCGCGTGGTGCCGGACTGGGCGGCGCCGGCCGTAGATGCGCTGATGCGGCGCCTGCACCGCGACCGTCCGGGGCTGCTGCGACGGCGAAGCGAGGCCTACATGCGGGCGCTGGGGCTGCCGCCTGCGCAGGCTCGCCACATGATGACCATGGACGTGTTCCAGAATCTGGTGGGTCTGGCGGGGCGGGCGCGCGTGGTACCAGCGGCGCGCGGTTGGGCGTCGGGGGCGATTGCGGCCTGCTCTTCGCTCGCGGTGTGGGGTGCGGCGGTGGAAGGCGCTGCGTTGCTGCACGCGCGCAACTTCGACTTTCCCGGCATCGGCTTGTGGGATGCGGCGCCGACGGTGGTGTTGTGCTCACCCGACAAGGGGTTGCGGTACGGCTATGCGAGCTCGCGCGGGGTCGATGCTCCGGTGGTGAGCTTGTGGAACGAGGCCGGCCTGTGCGTGACCACCCACACCCACCTGCACCGCGAAGTTCGTTTTGGCGGCGCGGCAGTGATGGACCTGTGCCACGAGATCATCAGGCGGGCCAGGACCTTGGACGAGGCGGCGGCCATCGCCCGCGAGCGTCCGGTCGCGTCGACGTGGGGTTTGCTGGTGTCGGCGGTGAATGAGGCGTCGGCCGTGCTGATCGAGACCACCGCGCGTCGGATGGCCGTGACGCGCCCCGAGCCGGGCGACCCGTATCTGGCGTGCACCAACCACTACCTCAGCCACGAGTTGCAAGACGGTGAATTGGCACCGAATTCCGGGTATGCTGCGGATAGCCACGGTCGGCTGGAGCGCATGGTGCGCGCGGTGCGGGAGAGCCTGCCTCGCGGCGGACTGTCGGCCTTGAACTTGCAGGCGCTGCTGGGCGACCACGAAGACTGCGAAGTCGAGGGTCTGGAGCGCGGCGCGGGTGGCGTGCTGGCGCAACCGATGGGCGTGCACAGCATCGTCATGGACCCCGGCGGCCAGCGGTGCTTCGTGTCGACCGATCTGGCGCCGACTGGACGGGGGGCCTACGCCGAGGTGCCCTGGAACTGGAGTGACAAGCCGGGATTCGAGCTGGTGGCGGCCGACCGGTCGCAGCAGCCGCCACGCCAACCCAGCCGCTTCGACACGCCGCAAGGCACCGCCGGGTACGCCCACTTCCTGCGCGCCGTGCAGCTCGAAAACCTGGGCGCCGAGCCTGCCGCCACTGCGGTGCACATCGCTCGCGCCGCCGCCGCCGACCCGGACGAGGCGACCTGGCAGCTGCTGCACGCCGGATTCGCCATGCGCTCGGGAGACTTGGACGAGGCTGCCGCGGCACTGCACCACGGTCTGTCGCTACCTCAGGCCGAGTTCTACACCGGCCGGATGCACCTGTGGGCGTCGCGAGTGGCCAGCGTGCAGGGCGATCAGGTCAACGCGATCCGCCACCGCGAGGCACTGCTGGCGTTGGACCATCCGCTGTGCCAGCCGCTGCAGGACGAGGCGCGCGTCGAGGCCAAGCAGGGCGTCGCGCCGGCCAAGCTGCGCCACGTGACGCTGCAGTGCTTCATGGGGGCGGTGGGTTAGCGCGATGGTGCACGTTTGGCGCCGAGGTAGAAGCAGCCAAGCGCCTTGCCGAGGCTGGCCGACTCAGCCCTAGTGAACCGCCGCGAACCGGACCTGCTGGCGTGAGGTGCCGACGAAAATCTCGGCCGGAAGCGTGCGGCTGACGCCGAACGTGAACTGGTCCAGATCGGTCAAGCGCACCGTCCACTGAATGCCGCAACCTTGGGCGCAGG
>CAJBNH010000093.1 GCA_903955385.1 uncultured Myxococcales bacterium
CAGGCTTTCCAGGACGTCGAGCAGGTCCTCGAAGGGCGTCAGTTCGTGGACGGTGGCGAGGTCTTCGGTCACGGCGGACTCCTGGGTGGGGGGTGGGAGATGCGAGCTTTTGAGGAGTCCAGACAGTCTGGACTGCGCGATTACGACGATCCCGGCGTCGAACGCGGGCGGGATCGAGCTTGGGGTTGGGGGGATGGCGGTGTCAACGGGCGGGGCCCGGTGCCTGGCAAAGATGTCAAGTGTCTAGTCCTGACACCCGGCCCTGACACCCGGCCCCCTTGACCGGTTCGGCGTTGCCAAGCAGGCTCGGCCGTGGGCGCGCGGTTCGGGTCGGCACGAGGCCGGCGGGGATGGTGCTTGGCGTGCGCTTCGACGCCTTCGGGTCAACGCGGAGAGAGAACATGGTGAAGCGGTCGTTCGGTGCACGGAAATGGATGCTTGTGGTGCTCGGTGTCGCGGCCATCGGCTGCAAGAAGGCGCCGGACGTGGGCGGCACCTGGTACTTCGAGCACGGCGCGATCCAGCCGTTCTCGGGGCGGTCGCTCGAGTTGGGGGCCGACGGGACGTACTGCGAGCCGGAGACCTTCGTCGGTTGCGACCCATCCGCCGTGCGGCTCGCCTCCCAGCGTTGGAGCGTGACGGCAGAGGAACTCGTGTTGACGACCCCGCGGGACGTGCTGGCGACCCCCGTCGGGTTCACCATCAAGGGATTCACCGGCGAACGGCTCGAACTCGTGTCGAAGGACACCGGGCGCGAGTTTGCGCTCGTCCGCACCGTCCCCGAGTGGCTGCGGAAGATCGACGCAAGGCGGCAGCAGCCCGGCGACACGCCGCCGCCCGCGGCCGAGCCCGCCGCCGCCGCTCCCGGTGCACCGGCTCCCGCCGCGGCCCCGGTCGGCGTCAACGAAGCCGCCATGAAGGATCCCAAGCTGGCCGCCGAAGTCGCCCCCGACGAGTTCCGGGTCAAGTTCGAGACCACCAAGGGCAGCTTCACCGTCGCCGTCCACAAGAACTGGTCGCCCAAGGGGGTGGATCGCTTCTACAACCTGATCAAGATCGGCTATTTCCGCGACGTGGCCTTCTTCCGCGCCATCGCCGGATTCATGGCCCAGTTCGGCATCCACGGCGATCCGGCGGTCAACACCGTCTGGCGCGAGGCTTCGTTCGACGACGACGCCCCTGCCGGCCATTCCAACAAGGCCTATACGCTGGTCTTTGCCAAGAAGGGCAGCCCCAACTCGCGCTCGGTCCAGTTCTTCCTCAACTTCAGGGATAACACGATGCTGGATCAGGCGGGCTTCACGCCGTTCGCCGAAGTCGTCGAAGGCAAGGACGTCGTCGACAAGATCAACACCGAATACGGCGAAGGCAGCCCCAGCGGCATCGGGCCCGACCAGATGCGCGTGCAGGCCGAGGGCAACGCCTACCTCAAGAGGGATTTCCCGAACCTGGACTACATCACGACGGCGACGATCCTGTGAGCTCCGTCTCGCGCAGGCCCGCCCGGCAGGGGCGCGGCCCGCAATGGCTGGCCCCGGCGGCGTCCTCCCGGTGACGAAGGGCAGATTCCTTTTGGATCCAGTGGTTCAATCGTAAACCCTCCATACCTGACACCGCCCCCACCGGATCAGAAGGTCCATGCCACCGTGCCGAAGGCGGACCTCGCGGTCGCGTCGAGGAAGAACCGCGGCGCCCCGCTGGCGGCCGGGACCTGGCCGCGGTCATCCCAGGCAGTCCGCTGGCGTGTGACGATGCTCCAGCTCTGCGCGATGTCGTAGCGCCGCAGGTAGAGGTTCAGGCCGAGCCCCGCGGTCACGCCGCCGTAGAATACGGCCTGCCAGGCGCGCGAGTGCGTCAGCGCCGTGCCCGCCACCCCGATGTCCTTGCCCTGCTCGCCGCCCCCCAGGTAGTCGAGCCAGGTGGTCGTGATGACGGCGCCGCTCTGGAACGCCGTGTTGAACAGGTAGTACATGGACGCGAAGCGCAGGTACCACGTGCCGTCGTCGGGTGTGTAGATCCAACGCGGCAGGCCCGGCGTCAGCGGATCCATGACCTGCGGGGTCATCGCGACGACCACGATCTGGTCCCTGGGCATCGCTTCGATCGTCGCCTCGGACACGCGGACCTGCTGGCGGAACGGGGTGAAGTCGATGCCGTCCGTCTGGACGCCGTACATCTTCAGCGGCGCGTAGTGGGCGACCTCGTGCAGGGCCGTCGAGGCGAACTGGGCCAGCAGGAAGTTGCCGACGGCTTCTCCCACGTACAGCACCTTGCGGCCAGCGCCGGGCTCTGCCGCGTGCGCCGCCAGGGGCCAGCCGAAGAGAATGCCGATTCCGAGGATCCATCTTGCCGCAGCGTGCCGTGCCATCCGGTGCCGACCTCCCGTCACGCGAAACCCCGTCTCGGCAGTTGCAACTACCCCAATTGCTGCAAGGTGTCGACTCTCCTCGCCCCTGCGGCGCGATCCGCGCTTGCTTCGCCGCGCGCTTCTCCCACCCCCCGAAGGCGGCCGGCGGTTCGAGCGGGCTCCACGGCTGCGGCAGATGAACGTGGAGGTGTTGCTGGTAGACGCGATCGGCCGGATCGGTCGGCAACTCGCGCGGCACCTGCCGGGTGAGGACGAGGACGGTCGTGGCTCTGGTAGGCCCCACCGTCGCCGCCGAAGAACGCGTTGAGCAGCACGCGGCCGACCTCGAGGCGGAAGGCCAGCGCGTGGTTGCGAGTCAGGCTTTCGAGGACGTCGAGCATGTCCTCGCAGGGCGGCAATTCGTGGACGGTGGCGAGGTCTTCGGTCACGGCGGACTCCTGGGTGGGCGGTGGGGGATGCGAGCTTTTGAGGAGTCCAGACAGTCTGGACTGCGCGATGACGACGATCCCGGCGTCAAACGCGGGCGGGATCGAGCTTGGGGTTGGGGCGATGGCGGTGTTCACGGGCGGGGCCCGGGGCCTGGCAAAGATGTCAAGTGCCTAGTCCTGACACCCTCCCTCAGTTGACGGTCGATCTGCCCAGGCGTAGACGTTCGGGATGGCCTGTTGCGGCGGTTTCGGAGGGTCAGGGGCGGCGTGCGACTGGCGCGGCGCGGCCTGATGCCGGAGTCAGGGCGCTTGCATCGCCTTGCCGTAGCCAAAGGGGTCGACGGCGAGACGGACAACGTCTACAAGCCAACGAAGGTCCCGACCGTCGTCAAGTCGCCTGCGTTCGCAGTCCATGGCACCGGAAATCGCCCGAATCCGTCCGGCCCGAGTTCGCGCTGCACCGCCTCACAGGAGTCTGCCCATGCCTACCCGCACTTCGCGTATCTTGCGCCCTTGGTCCGTTGCCCTGACCTGTCTTGTTCTGCTTGCACTTGCTGCGCCCGCTGCGGCGGCGGTGCCGGGCGTCATTCAGGTCGAAGGTGCGCTCTTTGCGACGGGCGGTGGTCCGGTGGCCGACGGCGACTACACGCTGACCTTCTCGCTGTATGCGGCCGTATCCGGCGGCGAAGCCATCTGGTCCGAGGCCGGCGCCAAGGTGGCCGTCAAGGGGGGCTCGTTCGGCTACGTGCTGGGCAGCCAGCAAGCGCTGAAGCCGGAGCTGCTCGCGGGTCAGCAGGGCGTCTGGCTGGCGCTGAAGGTGGAGAGCGAGGTCGAGCTGCCGCGCAAGGCGCTGACTTCGGTGCCCTATACGCTGCGCGCGGCGGTGGCAGAGGGGATCGATTGCTCGGGGTGCGTCGCACTGTCGCACCTGGCGGCGGACGTGCTGGCGCCCTACGCGAAGACCGCCAGTCTGGCCAAGGTCGCAACGACGGGGGCCTACGCCGATCTGGCCGGCGCGCCGGACCTGAGCCCGTTTGCCAAGACGGCAGCGCTGGCCACAGTGGCCCTGTCGGGGTCGTATGCCGACCTGACGGACCTGCCCAAGCTCGCCAAGGTGGCGACGACCGGTGGCTACGGCGACCTCGCCAATCTGCCCACGCTGCCTGAGCTGGGCAAGGCGTGCGGGACCGGGCTCGTCGTCAAGGGCCTCAAGGCCGACGGCAGCTACGAGTGCGCATCTGCCGCGATGACCGCGGCGGACCTGCCCAAGGACGGCTTGGACGAGGTGTCGAACGGCTTGTTGTTCAACCAGTTCAATGAGGTCGCGGTCAGCCCCAAGACGCCGGTCAACATTCCCGACAACAACCCGGTCGGCATCAGCGACATGATCGAGGTGCCCGACTTCGGCACGGCCCAGGCGCTGACGGTCTCGGCCGAGGTCGTGAACAGCGACACGGCCAACCTCAAGATCAACCTGGTCGATGCCGCAGGCGGCAAGTACGTGCTGTGGGACAAGACCGCCAAGGGCACCACCGTCAAGACCACGTGGCCGACCCTGACCAAGACGGTCTCAGGCGACCTCACGGCCTGGATCGGCAAGAACCCCAAGGGCAAGTGGTACATCGAGGTCATCGACTCGGCGTTCCTGAACAACGCGGTCGACGGCAAGCTCGTGGCGTGGAGCATCAACGTGCAGGTGCTTGCGTCGGGCAAGGTGGGCGTCGGCGGCGCGCTTGTCCTCAAGAACGCCGCGGACCCCCCGTTCGCCTGTGATGCGTCCGTCTCGGGTGCGGTCTACTACGACAACAAGTCCTTCGCGATTCGCTATTGCTCGCAGGGCGTGTGGCGCAGCCTGGCCGACACGTGCGGCAACGGCATCGTCGAGACGACCGAAGAGTGCGACGACGGCAACAACGCCAGCGGCGACGGCTGCAATTCGACCTGCGTGGCATCGGTGGGCTACGCCAAGACAAAGCCGGGCAAGACTTGCGACGACGTGCTCACGCTTGCCAAGGCCGAAGCCGTCACACCGGTCGACGGCCTGTTCTGGATCACCGGCTCCGGCACGACTCCCTTCCAGGCGTACTGCGACATGAAGACCGAGGGCGGCGGCTGGACGCTCGTGCTGAACCTCGATACCAGCGACGGTGCCACCCGTCACTACGACGACACGACCTTCTGGACGGGCAAGAACCCGGTCGGCTCTGCGGCGACCTGGGCGACGGCCGACTTCAAGTCCAGCGCGTTCGAATTCGTCACGGCCTCCGTGTTCCTGATGCGGTTGCACAATGGGGGCACGAGCAAGTCCTACTCGACGTACGGCCTGCTGCCTGCCTACGCCGGCAAGACGCTCTACTACCTGTTCGGCAACATCGGCAACTCCACCATCACGGGCGCCCGCGACAAGCACTCGGGTTCGGTGGGGTCCGCCGGCTACTCGCGCAACGCCGGAGACGCATTTGCCGACCAGGTGCACCCGATCATCATCAACTCCAGATATTCGCCGTTGGACTCCGACAACTACACACGCTTGGGGACCAACTACGTTGACCAGTGCGGGACAATCAACTGCAACGGCCACAACTACGGCGGCTGGGGCGGTCGGCACTTCCGCGCCGGCTGGGGCGCGTACTACGAGGGAGCTGCCCTCAACGGCTACTGCCCGGCAGAGGGCGGCTACGGCACCAACGGCTCCGCCTACAATGGCAGCGACGCGTTCGGTTGCTCCGGCAAGTATCAGGACGTGGACTTGGCGGTGTTCGTGAAGTAATCCATGTGGTTATCTGTGTCATGGTTCGCCCACGGCAAGCAGGGGTCAGGGGGCGCCTTCTGGCGTTTCCACACGTTCAGCCCGGAGCAAATCATGAGGACGATTGTCGTCCTGATGCTGGCATGGAGCTCGCTTTGGCCCGACGACAACCTGATCCGTGCAAACCGCTGGCGCGGCCCCGGCGCGTACCATCTGTGGGAGCAGGCGCGCGAACACGTGACGGCTCCCGAGGGGATGAAGGCCGAGCTGCTGCTGCTGGCCGAAGACGTCAGGCCGAAGCCTTTTGTCCGATTCTCGCGGATTCAAGGGCCCCCCGGCGCGAGTTGATCGCAATCACCAACCGGCGTAGCTTGCGCGCATCCTTGCCGGGAGTTGCCCATGCATCCGCGCATTTCGGTTCTGCCCTGTCTGGTGGTCGTGGCGATCGCCGTCGCCTGTTCCTCGCCGTCGGGGTCGGGGGGCGGCGGCATCCCGATCCCGTCCACCGACGCATCGGACATGGTCGACGCGTCCCACGACGACGATGCCGTCACGCCCATGGATGCCGCACCCGACTCCAGCGACCCGTGCGTGACCAACTGCGCAGACAAGGAGTGCGGTCCAAACTACTGCGGCGGCACCTGCGGCAAGTGCCCGGACGACAAGCCCTTGTGCGAACAGGGCCACTGCAAGGTCAAGTGCGTGCCGGCGTGCGACGGCAAGTCGTGCGGACCCAACGGCTGCGGCGGCTCGTGCGGCAATTGCCCGACATCCGCGATCAACTGCGTCGAAGGCAAGTGCACCGCGCCGCCCGCAGAGTTGCCCCTGTACGCCAGCTGCTTTGCCAAGGCGCAGAAGTGCGTTGCGGGCACGAGCTGCATGGCCAACGCGATGGGCAACGACTGGTTGTGCATGCCGGAAGTGGCCGCTGGCGCTAAGTGCGGAAGCGGGCTTGGTCAGTGCCAAAAGGGCGCAAAGTGCCTCTACACGACCGAAGGCATGAACGAGTCCAGGTGCTACGCCGACGTCGGGGTGGGTAGTGCTTGCGGCGATTGGGGCTTGCCATTCTGCGATGACGCGACGTCGTGCTCGCTTCCGAGTCCGGAGTCTCAGGAGGGCCAGTGCTACGCCAAGGTCGGCGCAGGCGCGGAGTGCCTCGACTACGGCATAGGTGATTGCCAGGACGGACTTGTGTGCCTGTACTTGGATGTCGAACAGTCGACAAGCGCAGTCTGCAAGCCGAGGGGGCCGGTGGGTTCGGTGTGCGACAAGGACGCGGGCTGTGTGAAGGAAGCGGAATGTGTCTACCAAACCGCGGAGAGGGTCCAGACCATATGCACGCTGCCCGGCAAAGAGGGCGAGAGCTGCACCGACTGGGGCAAGTCCCCGTTTTGCCAAGACTGGCTCGCCTGCGTCCCCGACTCGGCCGACGAGGGAGCCCCCGCCAAGTGCATGCCGGTGCGCCTGGCCGGACAGACCTGCGGCTACAAGATCGGCGCCTGCGCCACAATGCTGCAATGCGCCTACACCGATGCCAGCATGGCCACGCAGAAGTGCGTGCTTGCGAAGGGCAAGGGCGATTGGTGCGGCTTCAACACCGCAGGCTGTCTGGGCAATTACGTGTGCGACTACACGGGCGACAAGGTGTGCGTCGACGCGTGCGAGGTGCTGAAGCTGTACGGCGACGGCACCTGCCAGACGGACTGCCCCAAGTTCGATCCCGACTGCGGGTGAGGCTGCGCAACCCCGCGCCGTGTCTGCGAATCGGTCAGTCGGCCAGGCAGGCGTCGAGATTGGCCTTGCACGCGCCGGTCGTCGCAGATTCCATGCACGCCTCGCCCCAATCCGGGCAGGCGGCGACGACACAGTCTTTGAAGTCGTTCCACATCGCCTGGGCCTTCAATGTTGCGGCTGCGGTGCAGCCCTGGTAGCACTCCTGGTCCGTGCAGGCCGTCAGGCACTCGCGCAGCGCCTTGCAGCCGTTCGTCCCGGCGGGTGTGCATGTGTCGTTCAGGGTCTTGCAGGCTCCCTTCATTGCGCCGTACATGCAGGTGTTGCATTGGTCAACCTCTGCCGGGGTCGGCTTGGCCTTCTTGCAAACCGGGCACGCATCCCACACGCACAGCTTGAAATTCACCAGATCCATGTTGCCCTGGTACGACGCGGCCAAGTAGCAGTCGTTCTTGCAGTCCACGGCCTCGTTCACCCCCGGCGTGCTCGGGTCGTCGACCGGGCACTTCGCGAAGCATGACGCGAGACCGGCACAGTCCAAGCCACCGGGCGTCGAGAAGCAGGCGAAGTAGGGCTCGTAGCAGAACTCGTCAATGCAGGCGAGGTACTCCTTGTCGGTCTCGGCCAGGTTGCAGCCCTTGACGGCCAGGCACTGCTGGAAGGCGGCGACCTGGGCGGCGGCGGTCGGGGAACGTTCTGCGGCGCACGACGTGCCGCACGACGCGTCCATCGGCGAGCAGTTGCTCGCGCACGCAAAGAACTCCCCGCACGTGCCCGTCGGCTGGACGTCGGGCCCGGACGTGTCTGCGGTGGCGTCGGGTGGGTCCGCGGTGTCGGCGGGGTCGACCGCGTCGTTCAACCCGGTGTCGTCTGGCACGGCGTCGTCGGCGGTGTCGGGGGCGGTGGTGTCAGGGGCGGTCGTGTCGACCCCCAGGTCGTCGGCAGCGGTGTCGGTGCCGTTCGCCGCATCGACGTAGATGTAGGTGACCGTGTTGGTGCCGCAGGCGGCAAGCGCCAGCGAACAGGCAAGAACGATGAATTTCATGGCCGAACTCCGTGTGCGGGGGGAGAGCACAGGCAACGTATTCTTTTGCGCGCTTGAGGGGACGAGGACGGCGCCATGGTCGGCAGCAACCAGGACGGTGTCAAGACCGGGCGACGAGGCTCAACCCCGCGCGGCGCGGAGAGAAGGTGGGGGTGGTTGGGCGCAAGGGGTGGGCCGACTGCGCGGCGTAGGTCCAGGTCGCCAGACGGGGGGCGCGCTGGGCGGCAGGCCGGCGTCCGAATGGCGCAAAATTGACCGGTTGACGTGGTTTTGGCGCGGGCGTACAGAGTTGTGAAGGCCTGTTGCGCGCCGGGATGGTTGGCGGTGGGCGCTTGCCACTTCGCGTAGGCGACACTCGACGGAGACCTCCCCCCCATGAATTCACTCTGGATGCATCCTGCAGTCCTGCTTCTGGTTGTCGTTGTGCTGGCGGGCGCGTGCGGCTCGCAGCCCTCAGACGAACCTGCCGACACGACGGCCGCAGACACCGCGACGGACACGGCTCAGGAGACTGCCGGGGACGCGACCGAGACGGCCGATGCCTTTGCCGACAGCGCTGTCGACGCTTCGGACGGCAGCGACGCCTGTCCGGGGTGTCCAGCGTGCGGCAACGTGCTGTGCGAGAAGGGCGAGACCGCTGCCGATTGCCCAGAGGACTGCGGCGGGGCGACGACGTGTGGCGCGGACTACGTGCTGGTCGCGACGGCGGCCGGCAACATCTGCGCGCCCGACTTTCCCGTTTGGGGTGTGCGGACTGACCCGAACGAGTACCTGCTGGACAATGTGGACGGCACCGTCAGCGACTCGATGACCGGGCTTCAATGGCAGAAGGAGTATCAGGATCAGGTGACGTGGCAGCAGGCGGTCGACGCGTGCAAGACCTTGGCGCTGGGAGGGTTTTCGGACTGGCGGCTGCCGACCATGGCCGAGTTTGAGGGCCTCATCGACTTTGAGGTCGTCGCCCCCGCCATCGCCGATCCCTTCCAAGGGATGCCGGGCTCCGACGGGACCTTCTTCTGGTCTGCCGTGAAGTATGGCGGCTCGAGCAGCAAGTACTGGGGGGTCGACTTCAACGAAGGCCGCGTGTGGGGTTGGCCCACGACGACCTTGCGCCGGTCCCGCTGCGTGCGGAATGAGACCGCCTCGCCCTTGCCACCGACGCAACGCTTCCTTGTCGATGAAGCTGCCGCGACCGTGTTGGATCAGGCGACGAAGCTGACGTGGCAGCGCAGCGAGTCCGGGCCGATGTCGTGGGCCGCGGCCAAGACGTTCTGCGACGCGGTGCCTGGCTGGCGGTTGCCGCACGTCATCGAACTCAGGTCGCTCGTGGACCGGATCCAGAAGCCCGGCGCCATCGACCCGGCCGCGTTCCCGTCGACCCCGGCGGCGAACTTCTGGACCAGAAACGAGGGCTATGGCAGCAACGCCTGGTTCGTCAATTTCGACATCGGGTCCAGCGCTGTGAACGCCGCCTCTGGGGCCTACTACGTTCGCTGCGTGAAGTAACGGCCCGAAAGCGCCCAATTTCGGCTAGTCGACCCAGCTGCGGTGCCGCCCCCTGTCGCGGAACCTTTGCGCATCGAGAAGTCTGGCAACAGGACAACGAGGTACGTTGACCTGACTTGGACATCGTGAAGACAACAAGGTGAGACGTGCGGGGGCGGCGTGGCGTTGACCCGTCCGACCCCAAGCCCCCCCTTGCAGCCCCGGCGCGGCGCGTTAGCATCCGGTCATGCATCCTGTCGCGACACCCACCAGCGAAAACCAGCGCATACGCCGCACCGCCCTTACGACCACCGGTTTGGTCTTGGGGATTCTGGTCTTTGGCACGACTGGTTACACGGCGCTGGAAGGGTGGAGCCTGCTCGACAGCCTGTTCATGACCGTGATCACCTTGGCCACGATCGGGTACGGCGAGGTTCACCCGTTGACCAGCGCCGGTCGCGTGTTCACCGTCCTCATCATCTTCGTTGGGGTCGGCACCTTGGGCTATGCCTTGGCCGAGGTCACCGCCTTTCTGGCCGGCGGCGGCGTCCGAGCCTACCGACGTCGCGAACGCATGGAGCGCATGATGGAGAACCTGCGGGGCCACACGATGGTCTGCGGCTGCGGTCGACTGGGCACTGCGCTGGTCGAGGAACTGCACGCGCAGCAGCTGCCCTTTATCGTCATCGACCGAGACCCGCGCGTCGTCGAACGGCTGGGATTGCGCGGCGACATCGCCTTTTTGCAGGGTGACGCGAACGACGACCAGGTGCTGAAGGCCGCGGGCATCGACCGGGCCAGCACGCTGGTGGCCGCACTGAACGACGACGCGTCCAACGTGTTCCTGACGCTGACGGCGCGGGTCCTGACGCGCGAGACCAACCCCACCCTGACGATTCACGGCAAGGCAGAGGACCCGGCGAGTCAGGTCAAGCTCGAGCGCGCCGGGGCCAACCACGTCTTCATCCCGGGCCGCGTGGTCGGCCACCGCATCGCCCACCAGATTCTGCGCCCCGCGATTACCGAGCTGATCGGGCTTTCCACGCGCAAGGGGGATTTCGAGTTGGGGATCGAGGAGTTGCTCGCCCAGAACCTCAACGCCGTGGGACGGTCGCTGCGGGAGTCGGGCCTGTGGGGGCGCCCAGAGCTGATGGTGCTGGCCGTCAAGAGCCGCAACGGCGACGTGGTGTTTCCGCCTCGCCCCGACGAGCTGTTGCAGGAAGGGGATCGCGTGGTGCTGCTTGGCAGGCCCGACCAGCTTGCCGCTCGACCGGGACCGTAGGCGCACGCGCGGACACACGTCACGCGACCCGTCGAGACATCGCAACCCAGGTCAGGAAACCGCGACCCGGATCTCGGCCGCCATCGCCTCGAGCAGCACCTGCGTCTGGTCGAGGGTACCGGACGTGATGCGCAGGGTTGTGCGGATCCGCGGGTGGCGCTGCGGTCGCACGATGACGCCCCGGCGCAGCAGCCGGTCGAACAGGTCGACCGAGTCCTGATGCATATCGGCCAGCAGGAAGTTGGCGGCCGTCGGCCAGACGTGCGCGCCAAGGGCCGTCAATCCCGTGGTCATTGCCGCCAGCGAGGCCTGGTTCAGGGCCAGCGTGGCCTGCATGTGCTCTGCGTCGTGCATCGCGATCCGGGTCGCGGCCTGACCGACTGAGCTGGTGCTGAAGGGCGTCTGCACGCGCGCGACCGAGGCGGTGATGCGGGCATGGGCGACCAGATAGCCGACGCGCAGACCGGCGAGGCCAAACGCTTTGGAAAACGTTCGCAGGATCATGAGGTTGGGGTGTCTCGCCAGCAGGCGGACCGGGTCCTGTACGGCCGGGTCGGCGTGGGCCAGATACTCCCAGTAGGCGATGTCGAGCACGCACAGCACGCGCTCGGGCAGCTTGTCCAGAAACGCTTCGACGTCGCCTGCCGGGATGCTGCGGCCGGTCGGATTGTTCGGCGTGGCCAGAAACACCATCTTGGTGCGCGGCGTGACGGCCGCCAGCATGCGCTCGAGGTCCTGCTGCAGCTCGTCGTCCACCGGCACCACGATAGGAGTGGCGCCCGCCAGACGCGTCACGTCGGCGTAGACCGGAAAGCAGACGTCGCTGAGGATGGCCTCGTCGCCGTGGTCCAGAAAGGCGTCGGCGATGACGCGCATCAGGGCGACCGAACCGGCACCGGTCAGGATCTGCTCAGGCGCGACCCCCAGAAACGCACCCAGATCGTGGCGCAGCTGTCGCGCCTCGTAGTCCGGGTACATGTGCAGCTCGAGGTCGGCGCGGTTGAGGTGCTCGATCACCAGCGGCGACGGCCCCAGCGGGTTCTCGTTCGACGCGAGCTTGATCACGCGGTCCAGACCCAGCTCGCGCTTGACCTCCTCGATCGGCTTGCCAGCCTGATACGGGCAGACCATCTCGAGGGCGGCGCGGTGCTGGACGTCGCTGGCAGGGGGTGAGGCGATCATGGGGGAACCTCCGGGGGACTGGCTGCTTAGCACCGGCCGGCGCGCTCTGGCAAGACGAGGTGTCTTCAGTCGTCCAGCAGGATGCCCAGACCGTGCAGCAGGCCGATCGCTTCGGGCAGCGAGAAACGGGCTTGTTTCAGTGTGTTATCGACCGGAGAGATCGCGTAGTTGCTGGCCTTTCGCAGGTCGGCCCGCGACAGGTTGGTGTGGCGAAAGCGGGCGCCGTTCAGGTCGGTGCCGTCGAACACCGCCTCGGTCAAGTTGGCGTCGCTGAAGTCGGTCTCTCTCGCCACGCACTCTTTCAGCTTGGCGCGGCGCATGTCCCGACCGGCAAACGAGCCGTAGTCCAGCACGCACGTCTGGAACACGGGGCGGCCGAATTCCGCGGCAGCCGTCCAGTCGACGCCCAGCAGCTTGGTCTCGGTAAACGAGGTGTCGCGCAGCAAAGTGCCCAAGGGCTTGATGTTGCTGAGGTCGCAGCGCACGAACGTACAGTCCACGAACCGGCAGCGCAGCCACCGCGTCCCCGTGAACGTGCAGGCGGTGAAGGTGCAGTGGTGGAACGCGACGCCCTCGACCACGCCGTCGCGCAGGTCCAGGCCGTCGAACTTGCGATCCTCGAACTCGTCTTGGCTGGCGAAGGGATGTGGCATGGCGGCGGAACCTACCGCGGCCGTCCGAGGCGCGCAAACGTCCACGTGCACGCACCCCGCCAATTCCTCCCCCACGAACTTGAGGACCCGCAGTCGCGGGCGTATGGTCCGCATCGCCGGTTGCAGGCGGTTCTTGCTGCATCTGGGAGCTCTGGTCATGGTGGACGCTGGCACCCTAGCCCTCGTGGCGATGGCGGTCGCTGCGCTGAGCGGCGCCCCGGGCCTCGTGTGGCGCAAGCGCGGGCCGGAGATCGCCGCCGTCGCGATGGCCCTTGCCTCGGGATTCGCGCTGGGTGCCGCCGGATGGGCGCTGACCCTGCCCGCGCCACCGCTGGTCGCGTCGACCTCGCTGGATTTGGTGGGTGCCGGCTATCTGGTTCCCCGCGTCGACGCACTTTCCGCTGTGTTTCTCGCCGCCACCGCCATCGTCGCTGCCGCTGCGGCCCTGTTCGGTGCCGGGTACTGGCGCGACGCCGAGCAACCGGTGGCCCCGGCGACGCGACTGCTGCTCGGCTTTGCGGTCGCGGGCATCTTCGGCGTCGAGGTCGCGACCGACGGCATCTCGTTCCTGGTCAGCTGGGAAGTGATGGCGTTCAGTGCCTTTGGCCTCGTCATGACGCTGCATCGCGACCCGACCGTGCGCTCGGCGGGCTGGCTGTATCTGGTCACGACCCGCGCGGCGACGCTGGCCCTGATTGCCGCGTTTGCCCTGCTGGTCGCGCTGACGGGCACGCTGGCCCTGACCACGCTGCCTGTCGGCTTGGCGGATACAACCGCGGGATCCCTGCTGTTTCTGCTGTTTCTGGTCGGCTTTGGCATCAAGGCCGGCATGTTCCCGTTCCACTTCTGGTTGCCCCCTGCGCACGCGGCCGCCCCCGGTCACGTGTCGGCCATGATGTCGGGCGTGCTGATCAAAACGGGCATCTACGGCCTGTTCCGCTTCTTCTCGCTGGTGCCGGACCCGCCGCTGTGGTGGGGCGTCGTCGTGTTCCTGCTGGGCGCCGCGTCGGCCGTGCTGGGCGTGATTTGGGCCCTGGGCAGCCACGACTTGAAGCGGCTGCTGGCGTACCACAGCGTCGAGAACATCGGGATCATCCTGTTGGGACTGGGACTTGCGATGGTCGGCCGCACCCTGGATCGGCCCGAGTGGGTGGTGCTGGGCATGGCGGGAGCGCTGCTGCACGTCCTGAACCACGCGATCTTCAAGTCGCTGCTGTTCCTGGGGGCAGGGGCGGTGGACCACGCGTGTCACACGCGCTCGCTCGACCGGTTGGGGGGGCTTGCCAAGGCCATGCCGGTCACCGCGGCCACCTTCCTGGTCGGCGCGGCGGCGATTTGCGGGCTGCCGCCGTTCAACGGCTTCTGCAGCGAGTGGTTGATCTACCTGGGCTTGTTCCAAGGGGCGCGCGGCGGCTGGGCCCTGTCGGCGATCGGGCTGACGGCACTGGTGCTCACGGGCGGTCTGGCGCTTGCGTGCTTTGCCAAGGCGGGCGGCGCCGTCTTTCTGGGCGAACCGCGTTCTCCCGCCACCGCCCACGCCCACGAGGCCGGTCGGCCTGAGCGCGCTGCGATGACCGCGCTTGCGTCGCTGTGCCTCGTCATCGGTCTGAGCCTGCCGCTGCTGGCGCCCCTGCTCGAAGCTGCGGCGCGCGCGGCGGCTCCGGAACTGCCAGCCGATGTCTCGTCTTTCGCGGCATCGCTGCAGCCGCTGTGGGTGACGGCGGTTGCGGTCGCGGGATTGCTGCTGGGCCTGATGCTGTGGCGCTGGCTGGGTCGGCGGGTGCGGGCCTCGCCCCGTGCGCCGACCTGGGACTGCGGCTACGCGGCGCCGACTGCGCGCATGCAATACACCGCATCGAGCTTCGCCGCCCCGCTGACGTCGCAGCTGCGCCTGATTCTGGTCCCCGAGCAACACCTGCCGCGCCTGCGCGCGCGCGAGGGAGCCCCGGCCACCTCCCGCACGCTGTTTCCCGCCTACGCTGAGTTCCGCAACCACGCCGTCGATCTGGTGTTGGACCGCGGCATCACGCCTGTCGCCAGCGCCATCGGTCGGGGCATCGCGCGCCTGCACATCGCCCAGCACGGCCGGATGCCGATCTATCTGGCGTACGTCGTCGCCACGCTGGTTGCCTTGCTGCTGTGGAGCCAGCAATGACCGCTTCGGCCGCCAACGCCCCCGTTTGGGTGCAGGCGCTGCTGGCGCTGGGGCACGTGGCCGTCCTGTTGGGCCTGTCGCCGCTGCTGCTGGGCGTCGTCGTGCGGGTCAAGGCGTGGTTTGCCGGGCGCAAGGGGCCGCCGCTGCTGCAGCCCTACTTCGAGCTGGCCAAGCTGCTGCGCAAGGGGGCCGTCGTCAGCCAGTCGACGACTTGGGTGTTCCGCCTGGGGCCGGTGGCGGGGGTGGTCACGGCGCTGGTGGCCGGGCTGTTCGTGCCGCTGGGAGGCTCGCCGTCGCCGTTCGCCTTTGCGGGCGATCTGGTGCTGGTCGCGTATCTGTTTGCGCTGGGGCGGTTTGCGACGGTGCTGAGCGCACTGGACACCGGGTCGGCGTTCGAGGGCATGGGCGCCAGCCGCGAGGTGGCATTCTCGTGTCTGGTCGAGCCCGCGCTGTTCCTGGGCTGGCTGGCGTTGGCGCAGCTGTTGGCCGTCGACGCGCCGCTGACGCTGACGAACCTGCTGGCGATCGGCGGCAACGCGTGGGTGGCGCATCCGGGGGCACTGCTGTTGGTGGTGGGCGCGTGGGTGCTGGTCGTGCTGGCCGAGAACTGCCGGATTCCCTTCGATGATCCCAACACGCACCTCGAACTGACGATGATCCACGAGGTCATGGTGCTGGACCACTCGGGGCCGATGCTGGGCTTGGTCGAGTACGGCGCGGCCTTGAAGCTGGCCGTGACGAGCTCGCTGGTGCTGGGTCTGCTGCTGCCGTCGACGGGGCGGCCCGCGCTGGATCTGGGCATCGCCGTTGGGGGTCTGCTGGTGCTGGCGGGTCTGATTGGCGTGGTCGAGTCGGTGCTGGCGCGGCAGCGGTTGCTGCGGGTGCCGATGTTGCTGGTGACGGCGTCGCTAATGGCGGCCTTCAGCGTCGCGCTTGTGGCGATGAGGTAGGCGATGACCGACTTGCTGCTCGCGCTTGTGATGCTGATCAACTTTCGCCTGCTAGGCAGCGGGCGCATCCGCGTGATCATCCACACCGCGGCGTTTCAAGGCGTGCTGATCTCAGCGGTGCCGCTGCTGTCGGGTCACGCTCTGTCGGTGCGTCTGGTGCTGCTGACGGTAGGGGCTGGGCTGGCCAAGGGATTGCTGATTCCGCATCTGTTGTTGCGTGCGTTCGCCAACGATCGGGTCAAGCGCGAGGTCGAGCCGCCGATCGGCTACGTGACGTCGCTGGTGCTGTGCGCGGCGGCCACGGGGCTGGCGCTGCTGGTCGGTCGCAACCTGCCGATTGCCGAGGGCCATGCGAGCGTGGTCGCGGTGCCTGCCTCGTTGGCCAGCCTGTTCACCGGCTTGTTGCTGCTGATGACGCGCACCCGGGCGATTACCCAGGCGACGGGCTACTTGGTGTTGGAGAACGGCATCACCATCTTCGGCCTGCTGATGGTGGTCGACGTGCCGTTCTTCGTCGAAAGCAGCGTGCTGCTGGATCTGGTCGCCGGCGTGTTCGTGATGGTCATCGTCATGGGCCACCTGAACCGCACCTTCACCTCGCTGGACACGCGCCAGCTCAATCGGTTGAAGGAGGAGTGACGCCGCGATGCTGACCGCCCTGCTCATCGCCCCTGTCGTCGCTGCCGCCGCCGCCGCCGTGGTGCGCAGCGAGCGCTGGCGCCCCTTGGTCCTGCCCGCGCTGGGCGTGGCACACCTGGCCCTGACGGTCGGCGCCATCGCCACCCGCACCCGCATCACCGGCGCCAACACCCTGCAAAGCGGCCTGTGGCTGCGTCTGGACGCGGCGGGCAGCGTGGTCTTGCTGAGCCTGAGCGTGCTGTTCCTGCTGGTCGCCTGCTATGCCCCCGCCTATCTGCGCATCCGGTCTGAGCGCCCCAACCGCGTGATCGTCGTGTGCACCTGCCTGTTCCTGTGTTTTGCCAGCCTGGCGACGGCCTCGCAGCACCTGGGCGTGATGTGGGCGTCGATCGAGGCGGCCACGCTGTCCGTCACGCCCATGATCTACTTCAACAACAACCCCCGCTCGCTGGAGGCGACCTGGAAGTACCTGATGGTCGGCGGCACGGGCATCGCGCTCGCGCTGCTGGGCACGTTCTTCCTTGCGTACAGCGCGATTGCCGCGGGCGACCAGCCGTCGATGACCTACGTGGACCTGACGGCGTCGGTGAAGTCGTTCTCGCCCGCGTGGCTGCGCACGGCGTTCGTGCTGCTGTTTGTCGGTTACGGCACCAAGATGGGTCTTGCGCCCATGCACACGTGGAAGCCGGATACCTACGGCGAGACCCCCGGCATGGTCGCGGCGCTGATGGCGGGCGGCATGACCAGCGTGGCGTTTCTCGCGCTGATGCGCGTCGTGGGCGTGATGGACGCCGCGGGGTTGGGCGACTTCGCGCGGTCGCTGCTGGTGTTCATGGGGCTGCTGTCGATGGTGTGGGCGGCGGCGTTCATGGTCCGGCAGACCGACCTGAAGCGGATGCTCGCGTACTCGTCGGTCGAGCACATGGGGATCCTGATTGTGGGTCTGGGGTTGGGGCCTGTCGCGCTGCCGCTGGTGCTGCTGCACGTGATCGGCAACGCCATTGCCAAGGCGTCCGTATTCCTGTCGGTCGGCAACATCCGCCGCGTCTTTGCGACGGGCAGCGTTCCCGGTTTGTCGGGCGCGATCCGGCGGGTGCCCGTGTCGGCCATCCTGTTGCTGCTCGGCTTCCTGGCCGCGACGGGCTCGCCGCCGTTCAGCCTGTTCTTGAGTGAATTCGGCATGGTGCGAGTCGCGATGGTGTCCGGCCAGTGGTGGACGGCGGGCGTTTTCCTGCTGGCGCTGGCCCTTGTCTTCGTCGGCTTCAGCCAGACGCTGCTGCAGGCGATCTTCGGCGAGCCCCCCAAGGACGACGCGCCGGTGTTCCGCGACACGTGGCGCACAACCGCCGTGCCGGCCGTAGGCTTGGCGCTGGTGCTGGTGCTGGGCCTGTGGATCCCCGCGCCGCTGCAGGCGTTGTTCACCGAGGCCCAGGCCAGCGCGCAGCAGCGCAGCGGACTCACCGCGATCCCGGCGGCCGACGCGTCGCAAGGGCAGGTGGCGCCATGAGCGACCGGTGGTGCGTGACCCGCAACGGCGTGGCGGTCGCCCTGCGCGACGTGCCCGACTTGTCGCTCGACGTGATGAGCGCCGACGTCGTCGCGGCCGTTTCCGCAGGCGCACGCTTGGGTTGCTGGAGTGGCGATGGCGAGGGCCGCATCGTCGCGGTGCTGGTCGACGACGCGGCCGGCGAGCTGCGCGTGGCGCGCGCGCGCGTGGGCGACCGCTATCCCTCGCTGACGCCGTCGTGTCCGCAGGCGCACCTGTTCGAGCGCGAATTGGCCGAGCAGTTCGGCCCGGTTGCGGTCGGTCACCCGTGGTTCAAGCCGGTGCGGTCGCACGCCCGCTGGACGCCGGGTCCTGACGCGTGGGGCCGTGCGGCGGACATGCCCATCGTCCCCGGCGTGGTCGAGACCTTTCGCGTCGAGGGCGAGGACGTCCACGAGGTTGCCGTCGGCCCGGTGCACGCAGGCGTCATCGAGCCCGGCCACTTTCGCTTCCAGTGCCATGGCGAGCAGGTCTTCCACCTGGAGATCCAGCTCGGCTACCAGCACCGCGGCATCGAGCGCGCGGCGGTCGGCGGTCCGCATCCCCAGACGCTGCACCAGATGGAGGCCGCGGCCGGCGACACGACGGTGGGCCACACCTGGGCGCACTGCCTGGTGCTCGAAGCCCTGGCCGACGTCGCGCCGCCCCCGGTGGCCCAGGACCTGCGCGCGACGATGCTTGAGCTGGAGCGTCTGGCGAACCACGTCGGCGACCTGGGCGCGCTGGCCGGCGATGTCGGGTTCCAGCCCACCGCCAGCTTCAACGGCCGGCTGCGCGGCGACTTCCTGAACCTGACCGCAGCCCTGTGCGGCAGCCGATTGGGGCGCGGCATGTTGCGGCCGGGCGGCGTGCGCTTCGGGGCCGACGAGGCCCGCCGTCGCGACATGACCCACCGCCTGCACGCCGCACGGCGCGACGTGACCGGCTCGGTCGAGCTGCTGTTCCACACGCCATCGGTCGCCGCGCGCTTCGAGCGGGTCGGCATCGTGCGGCCAGAGGAGGCGACGGCGGCGGGACTGGTCGGCGTGGCGCGCCGCGCGTGCGGGACCGCGGTCGACGCGAGGCACGACCACCCGGTCGGTGCCTGGCTGCAGACCCGCGTTGACCCGGCCATCTGCGGCGAAGGCGATGTGCAGTCCAGGGCTTGGGTGCGCTGGCTGGAGATTTGCGACAGCCTCGAGCTGGTCGACCGCCTTCTCGCGAGGCCGCTCGATGGCGAGTTGCGCGTGCCGATGCCGTCGCTGCGCCCCGACCATCTGGCGATCGGCCTGATCGAGGGCTGGCGCGGTCCCGTGTTGCACCTGGGCTTGACGGGACCCGACGGGCGGCTGACGCGCTACAAGGTGGTCGATCCGAGCTTCCACAACTGGATGGGCCTGGCGTTGGCGTTGCGTGACGAGCAGATTTCGGACTTTCCGTTGTGCAACAAGAGCTTCAACCTCAGCTACTGCGGGTACGACCTATGAAGGTGGCGCTGTTCGAGCGGCTCTCGCAGGGCCACCAGACATCGCGCTATCCGGCGGTGCTGCCGGCGCTGCCCGACCGCCTGCGCGGTCGGCCGACCGTCGATGCGGCGAAGTGCCCGCCGCAGTGCCGCGTCTGCGTCGATGCGTGTGGCGTTCAAGCGATCGCGCTCGACCCGATGACCGAGCGGCCAAATCCCCGCGTCGACCTCGGCAAGTGCCTGTTTTGCGGCGATTGCGAAGAAGCGTGCCCGACCGCCGCGCTGCGGTTTGGCCCGGAGCACCGGCTGGCGACCTCGCGCCGCGAGCACCTGACCGTGCAGCAGGGGCACGAGTATGCGCTGGCTGAGCAGCTGGGCGCCGAGCTGATGCGCCTGTACGGCCGCAGCCTGAAGTTGCGTGTGGTCTCGGCGGGCGGCTGCAACGGTTGCGAGGTCGACGTCAACGTGCTCGGCACCATCGGCTGGGACTTGGGGCGCTTTGGCATCTCGTACGCCGCCTCGCCGCGCCATGCGGACGGGATGCTGGTGTGCGGGCCGGTGACGCGGAACATGGAGCTGGCGGTGCGCAAGACCTGGCAGGCGATTCCGGACCCCAAGATCTGCATCGCGGTGGGGGCCTGCGCGATTGCGGGCGGACCGTTCGCCGGTCATCCAGAGCAGTTGGGTGGTGCGGCTGCGGTCGTTCCCGTCGACCTGTTCGTGCCCGGCTGCCCGCCGCATCCGCTGACGATTCTGGATGGGCTGTTGCGGTTGCTGGGTAAGGTGCGCGGCTAGCCTTCGTCGGTCAGGCGTCCCGTGGCGATGGCGACGAG
The DNA here is from genome assembly GCA_903955385.1 of uncultured Myxococcales bacterium. Taxonomy (GTDB): domain Bacteria; phylum Myxococcota_A; class UBA9042; order UBA9042; family UBA9042; genus CAJBNH01. Next base: position 20,491 of record CAJBNH010000093.1, read on the forward strand.
GATAGCGCGGCGCACCGGGAAGATCAGCGAAAGCGATAGGTTGTGCGGGGACTCGGTAACATTGCAGACGTCTGCACTGTGATTTTCGCCGGGTCTGGTGGGGAGCCGGCCGGTGCCGGATGGGCGTCCCGCGGGGTCGCGCCACCCCGCCTGATCCTGTTCGCGCGCGGCACTTTGGCGCAGCGAGCGATCAGGGGCGATGGCCTCACGCTCGCCCACCACCGCCGCCCTCGCACCTCGCCCGCCCGCCAAGCCCGGGGCGGCGAGTCCAC
>CAJBNH010000094.1 GCA_903955385.1 uncultured Myxococcales bacterium
CCAATGAGACGGCGAGAGCGGAGGCAAGAAGGGGGCGAGTAGCGAACGACATGGAGGTTCTCCGGGCAAATAGGGGCGACAGCGGGAGGACTCGCGGCACTGCGCTCGCGAATGAGTCCGTTCAGCGGCTTCGAAAACAAGTTAAGTGCGCCTGTTCAGGAAGCAATAGCGACAACGTGCAACGGATTGTTTCCCGCCAGACGCTAATCGCAGCGCGTGGACCGAAGGCCTGTAGCGATCAACGCCCGCGAAACACGGGCGGTCGCTTCTCGAGCAGGGCGGCGACACCCTCACGCACATCGTCCGTGTCCAACGTCGCGGCCTGCATGAAGGACTCCTGCCGGGCCGCGTCGCGCACCTGGGCTGCCACACCTTGCTGCAACGCACGCTTGGTCAGTCGCACCGCGATGGGCGCGTTGGCGGCGATGTCGCGGGCCAGCTGCCACGCCACGCTGCGGACCTCATCGGCCGCAACCGCCCGATGGAACAGGCCCAATGCCTCGCCTTCGGTGCCGGAGAACAGGCGTCCCGTCAGCAGCAGCTCCGTGGCGCGCGGTACGCCGACCAGCCGGGGCAGCAACCAGCTGATGCCTAGACCCGGATGCAGGCCAAGCCGCGTGAAGTTCGCGCCGTGCCTTGCATTCGCACACGCCACCCGAAGGTCGCACAGCAACGAGAGACCGAAGCCGCCGCCCACGGCGTGGCCGTTCATCGCCGCGATCACCGGCACCTCGAGGTCCAGAACCTTCAGGAAGGGCTCGTACATCGCGAACGAACGCTCGGCTGCCAAACGGTCTGGGCCGGCTTCTCGCTGAACGGCCGCGCGAAAGTCGGCACCCCCACAGAAGCTGGGGCCGTGGCCGGTGATGATCACGCAGCGGGCGTCACTGGCGCGAACCTGGTCGATGGCCAACGAGAAGGCGTCGAGCAGCTCGGGCGTCATGCTGTTGCGATTCTCTGGCCGGTCCAAGGTGAGGATGGCCAGATCGGCTTCGCGTTCTACGTAGACAGCGGGACGGGTCATGGCAGGCTCTGTGTGCAAGGCAGGAAGGTTCGGACCTCGCGGCGCGTTGTAGCGCGAAATGCCCGAAGCCGTACACTCGACTGGCACCGTCTGGCGCAAACGAGCGCTTGGCGACGCCGACCGCCGGAGTTCCCGTTGCGAAATGCCATCGCCAGCCTGTTCGGAGTGCTCGCCCTCATGGGCGTCGGCTGGGGGCTGTGGACCTGGGCAGCCGCGGCGCCGCAGGCACGCACGCAACGGCGACCCGCGGTGCTCTCAGTTTCGGCGCGGACTTCGCCTGTGCTCGAGCGGCCCGGCAGCGCCGTTGCCGACGCCCCACCGACCCACGCGGGGCTGGGGGCGGGGCGGCAGGTCACGGTTGAACTGAGCGAGCCCCCCGCAACGGCCTATCTGGCGGCCTGGCCCGACGACAACGACGCCTTCTACCGCAAGCTCGTGACACAGGTCAGCCGTGGCCGCGCGGTCTATGACCCGGATCTGGGTCGCGCGGCGCGGGAATTCGTATTCCAGTACACAGAGTTCGGAAGCGACCCGCCGTCGGATGTGCGCGATTTCCTGCTGGCCGGATCAGGCGCCATCGCGGGTGACACGGTCTTCCAGCATCTGCGCACGACGTCCGAGGCCGAAGAGTCGCTGCGCAAGGCGATCGCCACCGTGGTATCCGAGCCCCCGAGCGGCACCGGCGATCTTCACGTCGGCGTCGGCGAGATCTACATGACAGGCGCAGACTTGCCTCGCCACATCGGCGTGGTCGGCACGAGACTGCCGCTGCGTTTGGACCCGATGCCAAGGCGCGCGGAGCTCGGCACGGTCTGGCGGATGTCCGGTCGTCTGGTGACACCGTACACGGGGCTCGAGGCGCTGGTGCTGCGCCCGGGCGGCAGCATCGAGTCGCTGAAACCTGAGGTGCAAGGCGACCTTCTGACCCTCGACGTGGCCGTGGGTGACCGTCGCGGAACGCTGCAAGTGCAGTTGATCGGTGAGGGGCCGAGCGGACCGGGAAAGTTGGTTCAGGTGCAGGTCGAGGTCGGACAGGATCCGCCACGGCGGTTCACGACGCGGATCGCACCCGATGAAGGGGGACTGCAGACCGCCGATCAGGCCGCACAGTACGCGTTTGCGCTGGTCAACGCCGACCGGGCCCGACACGGCGTGCCGACGCTGCTCTGGGACGACAAGCTCGCCGCCGTCGCCCGCGACCACAGCGCCGACATGCGGGACAACGGCTTCTTCGGGCACCGCTCGCCCACGACCGGCCTGCACACGCAGAGGCTGGAGGGGGCGCGCTACCGGGCCGTCGCCTCGTCCGAAAACCTGGCGCACAACACCTCGATCGCGGAGGCGCAGGCGGGCCTGATGGACAGTCTGGGCCACCGTCGCAACATGCTGGATCCCAAGGTGACGCATCTGGGCATCGGCGTGGTGGGAGAGGAGGGAGACGACGGTGACCGACGCTGGTGGGTGACCCAGATCTTCTCCAAGCCGGTCGAGGACTTGGACGTCTCGGCGGCAGCGACTGAAGTCCTGCGACGGGTGACCGAGCTGCGGGCCAAAGAGGGGCTCACCGACCTGCAGCCCGACTCGGGCCTGGATTCCGTGGCGGCGCAGGCGGCCGATGCGGCGCTGCAGGGAGAGCTTGACGGCGTATCGTCGCGGGCGCTGGACCGGGCGCGCGCGCGTGGGCTGCTGAAGGGCAAGCTGCGGGCGTGGGCGGCGCTGGTGCCCGAGCTGGACGCGCTGGACCTGCCGGAGTCGGCCAAGGCGGCAAGCGCGCGGCGCATTGGCGTCGGAGTGGCCCAGGACCGACGGTCGCTGGACGGGCGGGTGTCGGTGGTGCTGCTGGTGGGAGACTGACCGCCATCCCGGCTCTCTTCAGCGACACCGCTATCGAATTCCTGTAGATCTGCACCGTCCGGTTCGTCGGCAGCGGTGGAGGTTGGGGATGAAGCGAGTCGCGGTCTTCTTCGTGGTGCTGGTCGCGGTCCTGTCGACGCTGCTGTACTGGCGTCTGCGGGAGCAGCGGCTGGAGTCCGAGCGACCGTCCGGCGGCAGCGCGACACTGGAAGGCATCGAAGTCGATGTGACGGCGCGCATTTCGGCACGCATTTCGAAGCTGCACGTTCGCGAAGGAGATGCGGTCAAGGCCGGTCAGGTCGTCGCGGAGCTGGAGTGTGACGAGCCGCGGGCTACGCTGGCACAGGCCACGGCGGCAACGGAAGGCGCGAAGATCGGCGCCGAAGCGGCCAAGCTGGGCGTGGAGCTGGCGGCACAGGCCGAGGTCGCAGCATCGCGACAGGCGACGGCGGCGCAGGCAGTGGCGCGTGCGAGCAAGGCCCAGGGCGCGGCAGTGCAGGTCCAGCAGGTGGCGGCAGCGCGCGAGGTGCGGCGGATTGAGTCGCTGCGGGCGGTTGGCGCGGCGTCAGAGCAGGCGCGGGACCAGCTGCAGACGCAGTCGTCGGGTCTGGGTCGGCAGGTCGCGGCCTTGGGTGCCAGCGCGCAAGCTGCTGAGGCTCAAGCGCAGGCGGTCGAGGCGGGCCAGTCCACTGCGGCCGTGCAGGCCCGGATCGCGCAGGTCAAGGCTCGGGGGGCAGAGCAGGAGCTCGCGGCGGCACAGGCGAACCTGACCAAGGCACAGGCGCTGGTGGCTGAGTGCACGTTGCGCGCGCCCGAAGACGGCTTGATCCAAACGCGGGCATACGAGGTTGGCGAGGTCGTGTTGCCGGGCACCCGCCTGCTGACGATTGTCGATGCGCGCGTACTCGACGCCACTTTCTATTTGCCGAATGCAGAGTTGGCTGTGGCAAAACCGGGCAGCAAGGTCAACGTCATCGCCGACGCCCTGCCCAATCGGACGTTCGCCGGCACGATTCGCCGCGTGGGAACTTCCGCCGAGTTCACCCCACGCAACGTGCAGACTCGGCAGGACCGCGACCGGCTGGTCTACGCCGTCGACGTCCAAATCCCCAATCCAGACGGCCTGTTGAGGCCGGGCATGCCGGTCGAGATTGCGATCGCCGCGCAGGGAAAGCCGTAGCCATGACCGCCCCCGGGTTCGCCATGGAGGCCCGCGACCTGCGCCGTTCGTTCGGAAGCGAGCGAGCGGTGGACGGCGTGACCTTTGGTGTCCGCGCAGGGGAACTGTACGGCCTGGTCGGTCCTGACGGGGCGGGCAAGACGACGACGGTGCGCATGCTGGTCGGCCTGATGGCACCGGACGGAGGCGAGGTTCGGCTGGAAGCGGCCGGCGGCGCCAAGGCGGGAAGTGAGGCGGCGCGCGAGGCCGTGGGGTACATGCCGCAGCAGTTCAGCCTGTACGGTGACCTGTCGGTCGGGGAAAACCTTCAGTTCTTCGGGCAGTTGTTCGGGCTGACCAAGACCCAGCGTCAAGAGCGCGAGACGCGACTGCTCGACGTAACCCGGTTGGGACCGTTTCGCGACCGGCGCGCCGATGCGCTGTCGGGCGGCATGTACAAGAAGCTCGCGCTGGCTTGTGCGTTGCTGCATCACCCCAAGGTCTTGCTGCTGGATGAACCGACCAACGGGGTAGACCCGGTGTCGCGCCGCGAACTTTGGGATCTTCTTTATGAATTCGTGTCCGAAGGGATGGCCGTACTGCTGGCGACCCCCTACATGGACGAAGCCTCGCGCTGCCATCGCGTGGGCCTGATGCACCGGGGGCGGCTGATTGCCGAGGACGCTCCGGCCGCGCTGGTCCGCTCGTTTCCCCATCCCGCGCTGCTGCTGCACGCCACCGACCGGGACGGGCTGGAGCGTCGGCTGGCCGGCCGCCCGGATGTGATGGCGTTGTCACCGCAAGGCGCGTCGCTGCGGGTAGTGGTGCGCGCGAGCGGGCAGGCGGACTTCCGTGCGTGGTTCGCTGCACAGGTGCCTGACGGGACGATGGAAGTAGTCGCTCCGGACTTCGAGGACGTGTTTCTGGGCCTGAGCTCGGCGCCGCGCGAGGTGGCTCCATGATGCCCACCGTCGTCGAAGTGCAGGAGCTGACCAAGCGCTACGGCAGCTTCACGGCCGTCGACCGGGTGTCCTTCGAGGTCGGCCGTGGAGAGATCTTCGGCTACCTCGGTGCCAACGGCGCGGGAAAGTCAACCACGATCAAGATGTTGTGCGGGCTGGCTGCCCCCACATCGGGTCGTGCGAGCGTCGCGGGGGCGGACATCGCCCGCGAGCCAGAGCGGGTGAAGCGCTCGATCGGCTACATGTCGCAGCGGTTTTCCCTGTATCTGGACCTGACAGTCGAAGAGAACTTGCGTTTCTTTGCGGGCGCTTACGGCCTGGGCGGCGCGCGACGCGACCGAAGGGTGCAGGCTGCGCTGGAGCTCGCGGGCCTGACAGACCGGCGCGGCACCCTGACGTCGGCGCTGCCCGGTGGCGTGCGACAACGGCTGGCGCTGGGGTCGGCGCTGCTGCACGAACCGCCAATCGTCTTCCTGGACGAGCCCACCGCGGGTGTAGATCCCGAGGCGCGGCGCGGCTTTTGGCGCGTGATCCGCGACCTGGCTAGCCAGGGCACGACGGTCTTCGTCACGACCCACCACTTGGACGAGGCCGAGCACTGTGGCCGCGTGGGGCTGATGGTCGATGGCAAGCTGGTGGCATTGGACACCCCGGGCGGGCTGAAGGCGACGCACGTCCCCGGGGCGCTCTATGCGGTCGAGCTGGCGGACTCGCGCAAGATGCGGCACGAACTTGCGAATTGGCCGGGCGTCGTCGAAGTCGAGCCGTTCGGTCCGCGCCTGCACGTCCGCGTTCAGGGCGAGCTGGAGGACGACGGCCGGCTGGAGCACGAGCTCAAGCACCACGGACACAACGATGCCGTGGTGTCTCGCGTCGAGCCGACGTTGGAGGATGTGTTTCTGGCGCTGGTCGGCACCGGTCGACAGAGCAAGGGGGCCGCATGATGCCCCGACCGCTGGTCCGTATCGCCGCGATGGCCAACAAGGAGATGCGGCACATCCTGCGCGACCCGCAGATGCTCGCGTTCGCCTTGGTCATGCCCGTGGGGCTGCTGCTGCTGTTCGGCGTGGCGGTGTCGTTCGACATCGAGCACATTCCGATGGTGGTGGTGGACCAGGACCACAGCCAGAGCTCTCGCAAGCTCGCAGATTCCTTCACGGTATCCAATACGTTCAACGTCGTGGCCCATCGAGGCGATCCAGACGACGCCGAGCCCCTGTTCCGCTCGGGTGCGGCACGGGTGGCTCTGGTGATTCCCCGCGGTTACGAGGCATCGGTGCTGCACGGTCCCGAGGCGGTGGCGCAGCTGCTGATCGACGGCGCCGACAACACTTCCGCTTCTGTAGCGCTTGGTTACGCCAACGCCGTGGCGCTGTCTTCGTCGCAGCGCGCGTTCGTGGAGCTGCTGGGCGACGCCACCCCACCGCTGGAAGCCCGTCCCCGCACGTTCTTCAACCCCGAGCTCCGCAGCGCCGTGTTTCTGGTGCCCGGGCTGATGGTCATGGTGCTGGTGATGGTCGCGGTGATGCTGACGGCGCTGACGGTAGCGCGGGAGTATGAGCGGGGCTCGATGGAGCAGCTGTTCGCCACGCCAGTCGGTCGGCTGGAGATCATCCTGGGCAAGTTGGGGCCGTACTTCGCGATCGGGCAAGTCCAGGTGCTGATGGTGCTGACGTTGGGGGTGTGGGTCTTCGACGTGCCGATGCGGGGCAGCGTCGCCCTCGTGTTCCTTGTCGCGTCGGTGTTTCTGTTCGCGATGCTGATGCAGGGCCTGTTCATCAGCGTGGTGACACGCAACCAGATGCTGGCCGGGCAGATCGCCGCCGTCAGCACCTTTCTGCCCGCCCTGCTGTTGTCCGGCTTCATCTTTCCCGTCGAGTCGATGCCGTGGGTCCTGCAGGTCATCGCGCGCATCCTGCCGGCGAGGTACCTGGTGCGCGCGCTGCGGGCGGTGATGCTGCGCGGGGCGGATTTCGAGACGGTGCTGCCTGACATCGGGGCAATGTTCCTGTTCTTCGTGTTCCTGCTGGTGGTGGCGACCAAGCGGTTCAAGCGGACCGTCGCGTGACGAGGAGACGGCGATGCGGCTCGCGCTGACGGCGCTGATCATCAAGGAATTTCAACAGACCTTCCGGGACAAGCGGATGGTCGGCGTGCTGGTCGTGGTGCCGCTGCTGCAGCTGGTCGTGCTGGGCTACTCCGTCAACCTCGACGTCAACCATGTGCCGACGCTTGTGGCCGACGAGGATCGGTCGGTGCAGAGCCGCGAGCTGGTGGCTGGGCTGGTGGCCGGCGACGCCTTTGATCAGGTGGGAGAGCTGGCGACCGGACAAGCGGCGCTGGGTGCCTTCGAGCACGGGCTTGCGTCGATCGTGATCGTGGTGCCGAAAGGCTTTGGCGAGCGGGTGAAGCGGGGAGCCCCGGCCGCCGTGCAAGTGCTGGTCGACGGCAGCGACTCGAACCGCGCGATCGTGGCGCAGAACGCTGCGACGGCCTACATGTTGGGTCGCGCCGTCGCGCTGGCTCAGGAGCGCATCGCCCAAGTCGCCCGCCAACGCGGGTTCGTCCCCCAGATACGCCCGCTGCGGGTCGAGCCCCGCCTGCTCTACAACCCTGCACTCGACAGCGCGATCTTCTTCGTCCCGGGAGTCGCCGCAACGCTACTGCTGATCGTCACCCTCATCGTGACGGCGATGGGTCTGGCGAGAGAGAAGGAGTCCGGCACGCTGGAACAGGTCCTCGTCACGCCGCTGACGCCCACGACGCTGATCCTCGGCAAGACGCTGCCGTACGCAGCGATCGGGTTGGTGGACCTCGGGTTGGTGCTTGCGGCCGGCAGCTGGCTGTTCGGCGTGCCGTTGCGGGGACCACTGGTCGTCGTGTTCGCTGCCGGGCTGCTGTATCTACTGGCCACGCTGGGTCTGGGCCTGTTTCTCGCCGCCGTCGTCCGCAACCAACAGCAGGCGCTGATGGCGGCTTTCTTCGTGCTGCTGCCCGGAATGCTGCTGTCGGGATTCGTGACACCGATCGAGAACATGCCCACGTGGCTGCAGCCGGTGACCGCCCTGAACCCCGTGCGTCATTTCGTGGAAGTGTTGCGGGCCGTGCTGCTCAAGGGCGCCTCGTTCAGCGACCTGACGTCGCAATTCGTTGCGCTGGCGGGCATCGGCATCACCCTGTTCGGCGCGGCGTCCTACACGCTGCGGCGGCGGCTCGGTTGACGGCCATCGGCCCCCCCGTCAACATCGCGCGCCCATGAACGAAGCTCCCGCCACCACCGAACGCGCCTGGACTCGCAACTTCACCGAGGCCGGGATCGCGCTTGCGCTCGTCGCCCTGTTGGCCGGCATCGGCACCGTCGGCTGGCAGCGCGCGACGCGACGCGCCCATGTGCGGCAAGCAGTTGCATTTCTGAACGATCTCGCCGAGCGGCAGCGCGCGTATCGTCAGGAACATCATCGCTACGCCGCCACCGGCAACGACGTGCAGGACTTCTGGCCGCGCGACATCGGCAACGGTCAGTCCAACCTCTGGGGACTCGACTGCCGCAAGAAGGGCGACGCGGCTACCCACCCGGGCTGGTGCGCGCTCGAACTCGAGATGCAGCCCCACGAACGCGTGTGGTTCCAATTCGTGGTGCTGGCCAAGGACACGACCAAGCCTTGGACTCCGCCTGAGGCCGACATCCGCAAGCCCCAGAACGACTGGTGGATCGCCAAGGCCCGCGCAGACTTGGACGGCGACGGCCAGTTCTCGGACTTGACGTTTTCGTCTGAGATGAAGGAACCCCGGCTGGTCGACGAGCTGGAGTAGCCGTCAGCGCCCCAGCACCGCGTGCACGGCCTTGACCAGCGGCGCGCAGTCGCCTCGCTCACGGGCCAGCAGCTTGCCCAGATCGACGGCCAGGCCCGGCTCGCCCAGCCCGCTGGCAATGTCAGACAACGCACTGATCTCATTCTGAAACTGCCGCACCGACGTGCCCGGCGATGTCGCCAGCGCCGTCAACCGCGCCGCACGCCCAAAGAAGGCGGCCAACGGGTCCAGCTCGGCCAGATGCTCCAAAGCGTCGCGCACGGTGCGATCGGCCAGCGGTCCGGTCATGATCGCGTGCAGCAACGCCTCGACCGCGTCGGGCTCGCCTGCCAGCCGGTCGGCCAGCCACGCCGGGTCGCCCTCCGACAACAGCCGCGCCACCAGCATCGGCCGCCGCTCACGCCACACGCGCGGACTTGCCGTGCGGCTCAGCAGGTCGAACCATGGCTCGCTGGGCTGCTGCTCGAACGCCCGCGCAGCCAGCCTGTGCGCCGTGTCGCGTTGGCCAGCTTCGAGCGCCGCTTCTGCCGCCGCCCCCACGCCCGCCGTCCACGATTCGCCGCGCGGATCATAGAAGTCCGCAATCGCCATGGCTTCTTCGCCGTGCCCCACCCGACCCAACGCCGCCATCACGACCTGCAGGTCGCGTCGCATCGGCGGCCACGACCGCGCAAGGTCCGTCGCACGGTCCAGGCTGCCGTGATGCACGGCTGCCGACGCAAGCGCCGACAGCAGCCGGTCGCGCCCCGAAGGCATCGCCACCTCGCGCCACTCGACTCGCCCCCGGTGCAGCCCTTCAAGGGCCCGCGCAGACACCGCCGCAAACAGTCCTGCCGACCGCAGGCACGCGATGTCCAGCCCCGCCGCGACGTGGGCCGCCACTTGCGGCCGCGCATCCAGGGCGAAGTCGACCAGCGCTTGCACGGCTTCTTCGGGCGGCACCTCGTCGGTCCCCACCCCGATGGCCACCGGCACCAACCGAATCACCACGTGCTCTGCCGCCTCGGGCAGCGGCACATATACGACCTTGGTGGCCGCCAGCGCCCCCAGCAGCTTCAGCGACAGGGCCCGCGCCGTCGGCGGGTCCGCCACCGCAACCTCCTCGATCCTCGCCGCAATCCCTTGGAGTTCCTTGACTTCCAGCGGCCCCTGACGGAGCCCCTGACGCCAGGTCAACGCCACCATGTCCACCCCGGCAGGCAGCGGCAGGCGGTCAATGGAGTCCAGCAGTTTGGTCCGGTTGGCCTGCGGCGTCTCCGACCGGGCGCCATCCAGGCGGCTGCGCAGCGTCGACATCACGGCCGTCAGCTGCTCGCTGGACTGGCGCGCCTGGCGAACCCGGCGCTGCAACTCGATCAACGCCACAACGGCGTGTGCACACGGTTGCCCATCGGTGCACGTGCACTGCGAGGTCACGTCGTCGCCGGCCGCTCCCAGCACGACTCGCTGAACTACCTGACCGTCCCGCACCTGCACAACGGCCTGACCGTCGCTTGCGCCGAACCGCACCACCGCCGCATCGCGGTGCAGCATCATCCCGCGCGACGACGTGCGCGCGCCGGCCCAAGCCACACTCGACAGGCGCAGCACGGTCTCGGCCATCGCCATCAGGGCTTGGACTTCCTCACTCTTCACGCGCTGCTTCCTTCGCCATCCCCTGACTTTGCTTCATTTCGCCCGTCTGCGACCTCGCCTCGACCAGCAGCTGCACCAAGCGGGGCTGGCAGGTTCCCCCGCACGGCCCGCAGCCCGCCGACGTGGCGTCGAACAGGTCGCCCAGCGTGCGAGCACCGGCGTCGATGGTCTGCCGAATGTCGCGAATCGACACGTTGTTGCAGAAACAAGCCAGTGGCCCGTCGGCCGCTCGGGCGCGGAACGGGTCTTTGCCGTCGCGGCGGGGCGCGTCGCCCGGATAGATGTCGTAACGGCCCACGCAACTTCCCCCGCAGCTTGCGCTTTCTGTCTGGCGTCGCCCGCTTCCGCACGCGCGGCTAGGGCTGGGGCGGCAGCTCTGCCTCGATCTCGACCAACAGCTCTCCGCACAGCGTCATCAGGTCGCCGGTCAAGGTTGCGCCCGCCGCATGGTCGTGTCCGCCACCGCCGCGCCGTCGGGCCACTTGTCCGATGGGCGTCATGGCCTTGGACCGCAGCGACAGCTTCCACTCGCCAGGATGGCGTGAGGGCTTCAGCATCATCGCCACCTGCACGCCCTCGATGCCGACAAGCGTAGGGATTGTCTCGCCAATCGCGTCCGGTGCCACGTCCAGCCCATCCTGGATCGAGGCGTCCAGCGCGGCGTACGCGACTCGACCGCCCGCGGTGAACCTGGTCTGCGCCAGAATCCGCCCCAGCAACACCACCTCATCGCGCGGGCGACTGGCCCACAGCGCCTCTTGAATCGGATTGGTGTCCAAGCCGGTGTCCAGCAGCTCTGCCGCCACCCGCAGGGTATCGCCTTGGTTACGCAGGAAGCGAAACGAGCCGGTGTCGAAGCTGATCGCCGCGTACAGTCCCAGCGCCACCTGCGCATCGACCGGCCAGCCCAGCGCCTGCAGCAGACGGTAGACCAGCTCTCCCGACGACGAAAAGCCGGTGGCCACCACGCCGGTGACGTCCAGCGTCGGCGCCACGTGGTGGTGATCGACGACCCACACGTCCACGCCGCGCTCGCGCAGCCACGCGGCGGGCCGGTCGGCGCGCTGTGGCTCGTGGGCATCGAAGATGAGTCCCAAGTCCACGCCTGCCAGCCGCCCGACGTGCTGGTCAAAACCGCCCACCACTCGCTCAGGGTCCAGCCAGGCGTAGCGAGGCGGCAGCGGATCCTCATTGACGATGCACACTTGCTTGCCGGCACGGCGTGCCGCCAGCGCGAACGCGATCTGGCTGCCCAGACCGTCCGCATCGGGACCCACGTGGGTCATCAAGGCGATCGAGCGGGCCTGCGACACGCGCTCCAGGAACCAAGGGGCGATGGGATGACCGGAAAGGCGCACGAAGACTCCAGGGTGGATGGGCGACCGGGCCGGAATGCCCGAACGGCGGGGGTGTTGCACACGATGCGGTCCGGGCATGGGCGTGTCAACGGCAGGCACACCTGTCGACTGCAAAGCCCGCGGGCAGCCTGTCCTTTCCGGCAGACCGGGGGAGTGCTATAGAAACACGAGGCCCACCACAGGGTTTGGCCGCAGGAGCGACGACACATCGTGACCGACTTGCAACACCTGTTCCAGTTGGGCGGCCCGACCATGTACGCCATCGCGGCCGTGGCGGTGTTCGGCATCACGCTGTTTCTCGAACGTTTGTTCGTCGTGTTCAGCCTGATCGGCCAGATCCGCACGCTCGAGCGCCGGATCCACGACGCTGCCGCCGCCGGCCACATGCCCGATCTGGTCAAGGCCTGCGCCAGCGCACCCGCCGGGCTGTCGACCGTGCTGATGCGCGGCATTGAAGCCACACTGCGCCACGCTTCCCGCGATGACATCCAATCCGAGATGAGCCGGGACACGCGCAGGCTGTCGCTCAAGCTCAGGCGCGGTCTGGGGATGCTCGCCACGCTGGGCACCATGTCGCCGTTTCTGGGGCTGTTCGGCACCGTGCTGGGCGTGATGCAGGCCCTGCGCGACATCGGCCGCAGCGGCATGGGCGGCATGGAAGTCGTGGCCACCGGCGTATCCGAGGCCTTGGTCACGACGGCGGCGGGCATTCTGGTCGCCATCGTGATCGTGATGATGCACCAGCTGCTGCGGGCACAGCTGAATCGCGCTGTGCTGGAAGTGCAGGTGCTGGTCGAGGACGTCGCCGACGCTCTGGCCCGCGTGCCCGCCCAAGCGCTTGGCAACCTTGAGAAGACGCTGGGAATCGCCCCCGTCGCTGCGCCCAACGCCGCCGAGGCATCCCATGTCACGGCCTGATTGGGACGACCGGCCCGAGCTCGACACGCCCGAGAACGTCGAGCTGAACCTCACGTCGCTGATCGACGTCGTGCTGGTGCTGCTGATCGTGTTCATGGTGTCGGCGGGCGTGTATGTCGAGTCGGGCCGCGCCGATGCCGGTACCCAGGTGGAGCTGCAGCTGCCCAGCGGAAGCTCGGTGACCGACCAGCCGCCCAAGTCCGAGATGGTCGTGCAGATCAACGCCGACGGCCTGCTGTTCCAGAATGGCGCTGCGACCGAGTGGCGCTCGATGACCAAGGAGCTCGCGGACCGTCTGGGCCGCGAGCCGGACTTGCAAGTCCGCGTCGAGGCTGACGAAAGGCTGTCCTACTCGAAGGTGATGGAGACGATTCTGGAGCTCCAGTCGCTGGGCGTGCGCAACATCGGCCTGGGCACCCGCTCGCAACAGCCGTAGCCGCAAAAAGCGAGAGCCCCCACCGCCCGAAAGGACGGCAGGGGCTCCCAGAAACAACGCAATTCCCTTGCGGGAATCCCAGACTACTCGGCCTCGGCGATGACGGTCAGGGTCAGCTTGGCAGCGACGTCGCTGTGCAGCTTGACGGTGACGGCGTACTCGCCCACGGCCTTGATGTTGTCGGGCATCACGATGTCGCGACGGTCGACGCTGTAGCCCTGTTCGGCCAGCAGGTCGGCGACCTCGCGCGTGGTGACGGAGCCGAACAGCCGGCCGTCCTCACCCGCATGACGGGTGACGGAAAGCTTGACGTTCGACATGGCCTCAGCCACCGACTTGGCCCCGGCGCGAGCCTTGGCCAGCCGCGAAGCCACGACACGCTTATTGTGCTCGAGCTCGTGCACGTTGCGCTCGTTGGCCAACATCGCCAAACCGCGGGGCAATAGATAGTTGCGCCCGAAGCCATCGGCTACGGTCAGGATGTCGCCGATCTTGCCGACGTTCGGCACGTTCTCACGGAGAATGACTTTCATGGCGACCTCCTAGTCCGCAGTCGAGCTGGAGTACGGCATGAACGCCACGATGCGAGCCCGCTTGATGGCGGTCTGCAGCGAGCGCTGATGCGGAGCACACACGCCCGAGATGCGACGCGGAACGATCTTTCCGCGCTCGGAGATGAACCGCTTCAGCATGCTCGGGGTCTTGTAATCGATGTACAGCGTCTTGTCGGCGCAGAAGGGGCAAACCTTGCGGCGGCCGAAGCGGCGCTGACGTGTGGGTTCGGCGGGCTTCATACGGCCTCCTCTTCGTTGTCGTCGTCGTCGTCATGGCGACCGCCACGGTCACGACCGCCGCGGTAGCCGTCCTCGCTCTGACGGCGCAGGTACTGCTCTTCCTCGTCCTCTTCGCGCTCCGGCGTGAGGCCCTCGACGCGCTTGCGCTCGGCCTCGATGTCGAATGCCTCGAACTGGTCGAGCTCAGACAGACGCACCGTCTGGTAGCGCAGAACCTCGGTCGACAGGCGGAGCTGACGCTCGCACTCGGCGACGAACTCCGGCGTGGAGACATACCCGAAGTACCAGTAATTGCCCTTCTTCTGGCGATTGATCTCGTAGGCCAGCTTGCGCTTGCCCCAGTCGGCCAGCTTCAACTCGGCTCCACCCAACGTTTCGAGCGCCTTGGTCAGACGGCCGTGCAATTTCTCGACGGCCTCTGCCTCGGTCTCGAGACGCGTGATGAAGATCGTCTCGTACATACGAACCAGCATGGAAAACTCTCCCCTCGGTTCCGCGACGGCTGCAATCCAGCCCTCGCGTTCGCCCGACATCCTCGAAAACCCTTGCCCGAAGGCGTCGGTTCCGTTGGTTGACGAGCGAGGAGCCGACCGCGTCGGACCTCCCGACGCAGTCCCGGTGGCGCAGACCTGCCGCCCACCGGTTCGGTCACGACCAGGACGACCCGGCCGCAACCTCGTTCTATTTCGCCGCCTTGGCCTCTGCCGGCGGCTTCTCCTTCACGACGGTGTTGTACCGGTTCATCGCCGGTCGAACGCCGTCCTGCACGATCGCATCCACTGCCTCTGCGGCCCGCTCGATCACCTGCCCCAGCTCCGTCCGCTCGTGCGGCAGGAATGGCGACAGCACGTGATCCGCGGCATCGGCCTCGTCGGGTCGCCCGATGCCCACCCGGACCCGGACAAAGCCGTTCTGGGCGAACTGGGCGATGATGGACCGCAGGCCGTTGTGCCCGCCGTGACCACCACCCGCCTTGATCTGCGTGCGACCGAACGCGAGGTCCAGATCGTCGTGGATCACGAGCAGCTCTTCGGGCGCGATGCCCAGAAACGCGCACATGGCCTGCACGGGGTGACCGCTCAGGTTCATGAAGCTGCCGGGCTTGAGCACCGCCACGTCGGTCGAGCCGAACCGCAGCTTGGTGAACTCACCCTGGAAGCGCGTCTGCCAGCTTGCGCCTTGGCGCTTGGCCAGCAGATCCACGACCATCCAGCCCACGTTGTGTCGCGTCTCCGCGTACTTGCGGCCCGGGTTACCGAGCGCCGCGATCGCGCGGATGGGTGCATCGGTGACAGGGGTCTTCTCAGCCATCGCTTCGCCCATGTGAGGCGCGTGGAGCCACCGGGAGGCCGCGCAGGTCTCCCTCAGGTGGTCCGGACGGCCGGAGTGCCTGGATTACTTGACCTTCTTCTCGTCACCGGGGGCCGCAGCCTCGATCTTGACGGAGAAGACCTCGAAGATCTTGAAGCGCTTCTTGAACACCGGCGTGACGCCAGCGGGCAGCGGCAGGTCTTCGATGAACATCGCGTAGCCGTTGTCGAACGGCGTGATGTCGATCTCGACCTTCTGCGGCAGCGTGGCCGGGGTGCACGAAACGCGAACGAAGCGGGTGATGTGCTCAAGACGACCGCCGGCCTTCTGACCCGCGGAACGGCCGACCAGCGTCACGGGCAGCGTGACGTCGATGCGGGTCTCTGCGGTGACGCGCAGGAAGTCAACGTGGCGCAGCTCGCGGGTGACCGGGTGCAGCTGCACTTCCTTGGCGATCGCCAGCTGCTCGCCGGTCTCGCCATCGATCGCCAGAGAGAACAACTGGTTGCGGCCATACGGTCCCTGCAGGCCCTTGCGCAGCGGACGGGGCTCGACGACGACCGACTTGGCCGCGGAGCCGCCACCGTAGACGACGGCAGGCAGCAGACCGGCGCGACGCACCTTCTTGGCGACGTCGCTGCCGGACAGGTAACGGGACTTGACCTGAATCTGGACGGTGTTCATGGACGCTCCGTGCTGGGGTGGCCTGCCTGCGTGATCGCCCATCGTGGGCCCCGGGACCGGACAATGCCGGGCCGGCGTGATCTGCAACGCTGCAGACTGTCTCGCGAAGTGACGTTCCGACCGGTGTTCCGGGCGGGCCGGACCGGGTCGCGTCAGAAACGCGGGGCCTGCGAGTATAGAGATCGATTGCGCAAAGTCAATCGGGCGGCGAGGACCCACCGAACCGGGACGCGGCCGAGGTCTCGACGCCGGGGCAGATGCTCAGAGGCATTCGGAGGCGCGCAAGTGCCACTATCCCAAAGTGTTTTGCAGCTTCTCGAACAGGTCGCGCTGTTCAGCCGACAGCTTGCGCGGCACGACCACCCGCACATGGGCGAACAGGTCGCCCCGGCCGCTGCCACCCAGATGGGGCACGCCCTTGCCGCGGATGCGCACCTGCTCACCCGGTTGGATGCCGGCCGGCAGCTTGACCGCTTCGGTGCCGCTGTCGACCAAGGGGACGTCGATCGTCGCGCCCAGCACGGCCTGGACGACGTGCACGTCCACCTCACAGTGCAGGTCGTCGCCGTTGCGCTGGAAGGTGTCGTGCGGCTCAACCGAGAGCACGACGTACAGATCGCCAAGGGGCCCGCCGCGTTCGCCCTTCTCACCCTCGCCGGAGATCCGCAGCCGGGTGCCGGTGTCCACGCCAGGCGGAACCTTCACCGCCACCTTGCGTTCGACCCGCTTCTGCCCTGCGCCGCCGCAGGTGCCGCAGCGATCGGCCGGCCGGAGGATGCGCCCCTCGCCCTGGCAGCTGGGGCAGGTCACCGTGAAGAGGAACGGCCCTTGGCTGTGCGCGACTTGACCGCGTCCCTGACACTGACCGCAAGACTCGGCCTTGGAGCCTTCCTTGGCACCCGTGCCGTGGCAGGGCTCGCAGGACTCCAGACGCGGGATGACGATCTCCTTGCGCACGCCGGACACCGCCTCTTCCAAGCGTAGGCCCAAGTCGTAACGCAGGTCGCTGCCCCGGGCAGGTCGATTGCGAGGGCCGCCCCGCCCCCTGCTGCCGCCAAAGATGTCGCCGAAGAGGTCGCCGAAGTGGCTGAACAGGTCGTCCATCGAGCCGTAGTTTCCGGCCGAGGGTCCGCCGCCGCCTTCGAACGCCGAGTGGCCGAAGCGGTCGTAGCGGGCGCGCTTCTGGGCGTCGCTGAGGACCTCGTAGGCCTCGGCACATTCCTTGAAACGCTCTTCTGCCGCCTTGTCGCCCGGATTGCGGTCGGGGTGGTGCGCCATCGCGGCCTTGCGGAAGGCCTTCTTGATGTCTGGGTCCGTCGCGTCGCGCGGCAGCTCGAGAACCTCGTAGTAGTCGCGCTTTGCCATCGCCCGCTTCTCCCGTTGCGCCGGTCACCGCATGTCGGACACACCGTGCCGCGGGCGCAAACAAGGCGAGATCCACGCGCGTGTCAAGGCCCATCCGCTGTGCTCTTGCCTGCATGCATGAAATGGGCCGAAACCGTCTGAGGGGCTTGCTGCGACTTGCTGTTTCGCTCCCGCGCTCCTAGACTCGATGCGTACCAGCCTTGAGGCGCGCGTTCGTGGAACAGGAGACCCCCGGGTCCCGTCCGCGATGTACAGCCTGTCTGCTGGTGTGTCTGGGTGGGCTACCGAATCTTTCGCAGCAGCGCCGCCGCGTGCCGGAACGCGCAGCGCCGACCCGACCACTTTCCGGAGCCGCACGGGACATGGAACTCAAGCAGGGCCTCTACATCGGTCAAAGGTTGGAGCAGCGGCTGGTGATGACCCAGCAGCTCCAGCAGGCGATCCGGCTGCTGCAGCTCTCCCGCACCGAGCTTGTCGATAGCATCACCGACGCGCTGAACGAGAACCCGCTGCTCGAGGAGGCCGCGCCCGCCGACGTGCCCTCGATGACGATGTCGAACGCCATCACCAGCGGTGAAGGTCAGGTAGCGGACTTCGAAGGGCCCGCGCAACGTCAGGAAAAGACTGAGATCGACTGGCAGTCCTACTTCACGGATCTGGCCCGCAGCCCCACCGAAGGGACCGGCAGCTACCGGGACAGCGATGAGGAGCGGCCGGCCCTGTCGCAGACGCTGACGCGAGCGTCGACGCTTTCGGAATTTGTCACCGAACAGCTAGGAACCATTGCGCTATCAGCCCTGCAGCGCGAGGTCGCCGAGGACATC
Source organism: uncultured Myxococcales bacterium (assembly GCA_903955385.1). Lineage (GTDB taxonomy): Bacteria > Myxococcota_A > UBA9042 > UBA9042 > UBA9042 > CAJBNH01. Next base: position 18,138 of record CAJBNH010000094.1, read on the forward strand.
CTGGGCAATCTCGACGACGACGGGTTCTTCCGCCCCAGCCGACTCGACATCTCGGGGGGAACAGAGTCTGCGCGTCGGCAGCTGATGCGTCAGGCGGCGGCGGCCGACATCGAAACGCAGGACACCCGCACGGGCTTTTCGCTGTACTGGCTGACCGACGACGAGATGGCCGCGTGGGAGGAGTTGATCGGCGCCAAGGGCTGCAAGGTCGAGTCGTACTATGCGAATTCGACGCGGGCGACGGCGGTGCTGCACGAGACGACCGAGCCTCAGGTTCGCGAGGTGCTGGACGCCATCCGGACGATGGACCCGCTGGGAGTCGCCAGCCGCGACCTGCGCGAGTGCCTGCTGACTCAGGCACTGGTACGGCATCCGGAGGAGAAGCGGCTGCACAAGCTGATCGACCGCCACCTGCCGAACATCGAAGCGCGCAACCATCAGGCGATTCGCAAGGATCTGCGGCTGACGGCGGAAGAGCTGCAGCGTCTGCTGGAGCTGCTGGCGACGATGGAGCCACGGCCCGGTCGCGAGTTCGTGGGGGAGAGCGCGCGCTACATCACGCCCGACGTCCACGTGATCAAGGTTGGCGACGACTACACGGTGGTGCTGAACGAGGACGGCTTGCCTAGGCTGCGGGTGTCGAAGTTCTACCAGAACGCGCTGTCGGAGCAGTCGGGCAGCGAGGCGAAGGACTACCTGCAGGAGAAGATGCGGTCGGCGATGTGGATGATCCGCTCGATCCATCAGCGCCAGAGCACGATCCAGCGCGTCACCGAGTCGATCATGCGCTTTCAGAGGCCGTTTCTGGACGGGGGCATTGAGAAGCTCAAGCCGCTGGTCCTGCGCGACGTGGCTGAGGACGTGGGGCTGCACGAATCGACGGTCTCTCGCGTCACGACCAACAAGTACTGCCACACGCCGCAAGGCATCTACGAGCTGAAGTTCTTCTTCAACAGCCGTATCCAAGCGCAAGGCGGCGACGACATGGCCAGCGAGGCCGTCAAGCACGCGATCGCGAGGCTGGTCGAGAAGGAGCAGCCCACCGCACCCTTGTCGGATCAAGAGATTGCGGAGATCCTGCAGGGCGAGTGGGACCGGGGGCGAATGCTGTCCCGGCTGAACTGCACCGAGCACCAGCTCGAGGCGCTGTACCCCACCCAGACGATGACGATTGCCCGGCGGACCGTCGCCAAGTATCGGGAAGCCATCCATATTCCTTCGTCGTCGCATCGGCGCAAGGTGTACTGAGTCCACGGCGGGAGGCGAGACGATGACGGCCAACGTTCGTCTGGTGATCGTGACGGGCATGAGCGGCTCCGGCCGCTCGACCTGCCTGCGCGCCCTGGAGGACGTCGGCTACTATTGCGTCGACAACCTGCCCGCCGGCCTGCTTCCGCAACTAAACGAAACCATTCGTGATCGCCTGAAACACACGCCCGTTGCCGTCGGGATCGACGTCCGCGCTGGCACCCTGCTGGGCGACCTGGACCACGCACTCGACACGTTGATCGCATCCGGCGTCCGGCCGGAGGTCGTGTTCCTGGATTGCGCCGACGACATCCTGGTCCGCCGCTTTGCCGAGACGCGCCGCAAGCACCCGATTTGGCGGGCAGGCACGGTGAGCGAGAGCATCCGCTCGGAACGTCTGGCGATGTCGGCGATCCGCGAGCGCACCAGTCTGGTGCTCGACACGTCCGAGATGAACGTGCACCAGCTGAAGCGACAGGTGCAGAAGCTGTTCGACCCGGAGCACTCGGCCGAGATGCGCATGGTCGTGTCGGTCCTGTCGTTCGGCTACAAGCACGGTCTGCCACGCGATGCCGACTATGTGTTCGACGTGCGGTACGTGGAGAACCCGTTCTTTATCGCAGAGTTGGCTCCGCTGTCCGGACTGGACCACGACGTCGCGGACTTCGTGATGCGCCGGGGCGGTGACCAGGCACTGGCCAAGATGACGGCGCTGCTGGACCACGTGCTGCCGCTGCACGCCGCCGAGGGTCGGGCGATGGTGTCGGTTGCTTTCGGCTGCACCGGCGGCCAGCACCGGTCGGTCGCGCTGGCTGAGGCGATGGCCCAGCACCTGCAAGCCTCGGGAATCGGCCGCGTGACGGTCACCCATCGCGACGTACGCACCCCGGACTGAATCCGCAGCACTTTCTGGCGCCTCGTCGCAAGACCGCGATACTGCGCGGCATGCGTTGGGGACTTGCCACCATCCTGGGTTTCGGACTCGCCTGCCAAGCGTGCGGGGCGGCCGAGGTCGAAGTCGATGACGACTGGGGCTACGCCGACGAGAGCGCGGTCGAGACGATTCCCGGTCGGACGCCCCTTCCGCACCGGCCGGGCACGCCCAAGTCCTCCCTGTCGTTTGGTTCTGGCGGCGCGTCCGGGCCCGCGACCTGCTCCAACTCGCGGGAGGGTCCATCGCGGTCGATCGGCAAGGCGTCAGAGGGAAGTCTGGAAAACCCTTGTCGCATCCCACCTTCTGGTCCCGGCTACTTGGCGCTGAGCAAGGACGCTTGGGCCACCGACGAGACGATCGCGCTGCTGCAGCAGGCCGCCCGACAGGTCTCCGAGCAGTTTCCCGGCAGCGGACCCGTGCTGGTCGGCGGGCTCTCGGCGGAAACCGGCGGCTTCCTGCCGCCACACCGGTCGCACCAGTCGGGGCGGGACGTGGATCTCGGGTATTTCCGGACGGATCAGCCCAACGCCCGGCGCTTCTCGCTGGTGGGACCCGATGAGTTGGATGCCGAGAAGACCTGGGCACTGATCGAGGCGCTGCTGTATACCGGCGAGGTCACTTTCGTCTTCATTGACCATGGGTTGCAGGCAAGATTGTACGAGGAGCTGGTCGATCAAGGCTGGAGTGAGGACAGTCTCCAGCAGCTGTTCCAGTACCCGGAGGGGCCGACCGTGCCGCGCGGGCTGATCCGCCACTCGCCCGGACACGACAATCACCTGCATGTCCGGTTCCGCTGCGCCGCCAAGGACCGCCCGGACTGCGTGGACTAACGCAACCGCTTGCTCAGACAGATGTTTTCAGAACGGCCTGGGCAACCTTGCCCAGTTCAGCGTGTAGGCGCGCCAACCGACCAGCAGCATGACCTGCTGATCGTCCAAGTGCGTCTTCGGCAAGCCGTCACCCACCGACAGCCAACGGTTCGCCCAGCGCAAGGTCAGCCACAGACCCGAGGCACCTCCGCGTGGTGACAAGGGAAAGTCGAGTCCGGCCCCCAGACCGACCGTCGGCGCCCAGTGCACGCGCGCTTCCGGTCCGTCGGTGCGCGCCACCGCCGCCGAGGCAAACAGGTGAAAGCCCGAGATGACGTCGCTTGCGTAGGCGTCCCACACAAGGAACGGGAAGCCCGGATGCGTCGCCAACAGGACGCCCACCTCGTCGCGCGACAGGCGTGAACCCTGCGACGCGTGCTCGTAACCCAGCTCCGCGTCGACCAATTGCAGGACCGTCGCAAGCCGCCCAGCCACCCGCACCCCCCATCCGGATCGGTCGATACCGACCACCGAACGGTCCAGATGCGACAACGTCGGACCGACCACGAAGCCCGTGGACTTGCCGTCGAAGTGATACTCAGGGGGCGAGATGGGAGCCGGTGCCGCAAGGGCCAAGTCCGCGACCAGACCACACGCCAAGGTCGCGATCAGGCGGACGGTCGCGCGCCGTAGCGGCATCGTGGTCAGCGCCGAATGACGGCCGACGTATTGCCGGCGAACGCGGTCGGCGGCAACTTCGAGGTGGCCTTCGAGCGGAACGGATAGACCTCGACGATCGTGAAGCTGCTGCCCTTGAGACCCTTGACCGAGCCGGTCATGCCCTTCTTCACTTCCTTGTTGTCGCCCGCGGAAAGCGTCAGGAACGAGCCTCCGCCGGAATCACGCGCGTCGATGACCGTGCAGTTGATGTCTTCGACTTCGGGGACCGCGGGGGTCGGGGTGGGGGTCGGCTCCTTGGCGGCAGGCGTCACGCAGCGTCCTGTGGCGCGCACGCAGACCTGACCGCGCGGGCAGGTGACGCCCTCGCACTTGTTCTCAGGCCGCGTCGCTGTCTTGACGCACTTGTTGGTCGCCTTGTCACAAGCCGAGTCTTCCGGGCAATCCCCACCGCAGGCCTTGTCGACGCACTTCTGGTCCACGCACTCCTGCTGCGGTGTGCACGCGGCGCACGGGTCCGAAGCCTCGCCCACCTCGACCGCGTACTTGCCCTTGCCGCTGGTGGCCTTGAACCGCACCAGGTAGCGCATGTCGGGCTCGACTTCGAACTCGAGCTTGATCGTCACGGCGCTGCCGGGCGGGATGGGCTTCTCAGCGACGCGGTCGCCGACCTCTGTGAAGACGGTGACGAAGCCGACGATCGTCGACTCCTCCCACTTGCCGAGCGAAATCCGCAGCTCCATCTTGCCCTTCTGCTCGGGCAGGATGAACCGCCAGTCCTCCTGATCGCCGGCAGCCGCGTCGAGCTTGTCGTCGGTGGGCTCAAGCCGGGCGAACGGACGGGCCTTGGTGCGCGACTCGTCACCGTCGGGGTCCTTGAGGCTTTGACCGGAACAGGCCGACAGGACGGCGAGCCACGCGGTCAGGGCCAACAGAAGACTGCGGGAAGAACAGAACATCTCGCACCACCTTATGATCAAGCGGACCCGACGAACCCGGGACCACGCGGGGTTCTCGTCCCCTGCGCCGACTGCCGAGCCGACCGCAAGTTCCAGATCCAAGCCCCAAGCGTTGCCACAATTCCGCACGAATGTGCAAGGGGGCCACACGCGGAATCGCGGCGCGACGCGTCACATGTTCACTGTTTCTGGCTTTCTGTCCAGAGGTTGCCGCATCCGGCCGGGAGGTTCCGCGCCGCGCCCTGCTCCTGCCGTCAGTCGCAACGGCGATCGGAATCGGGTAGAACTCGGCCCGCGCGCCCGGCCGACCGCGCCCGCCAAGGACCCTCATGACCGACGCCCTGCCCCCCGAACGTCTGCTGCTGGCCAGCGGCAACGCAGGAAAGCTGCGCGAATTGCGAGAGCTGTGTCGCGATCTGGGCGTGGCCGTGTGGGGGCCCGCGGAGTGGACGGCCGAGTCCGGTCAAGAGCTGCCAGAGGTCGTCGAGGACGCCAACACGTTTCTGGGCAACTCGCTGAAGAAGGCACTGTCGGCATTTCGGGCCACGGGTCTCAGCGTGGTCGCCGACGACTCTGGCCTGTGCGTCGATGCGCTGGGGGGCGACCCCGGCGTCCACAGCGCCCGTTTCGCCGGACCGCAGGCAGACGATGCGGCCAACCGAGCGCTGCTGTTGGAGAAGCTCGCCAACGTCGAGGACGGCGCGCGTGGGGCAGCGTTCCTGTGCACGCTGGTGCTGTGCGGTCCGTTGGCGGAAGGACCCGACGCTGGCCGCTCCGAGGACGGGGTGCCGTGGCGCGCGTTCGTCGGCCGCACCGAGGGGCGTATCACGCGAGCGCCTGCTGGTGACGGCGGCTTCGGCTACGACCGGCTGTTCCTGTCGCCTGAGCTGGGCGTGACGTTTGCCCAGGCCGACGCCGCGGCAAAGAACCGCCTTTCGCATCGCGGACATGCCTTTGCCCGGCTGGCCACCCACCTCGCGTCGGTCCGGAGAGGCGAGCCCAAGCGCCCGCTGTACGTGCGGCTGACCGGACTGCACGCGCTGACGCGGGCGTTGGACCTCAGCATCGCCCGCGAGCTGCGCTATGCCGACACCGCGCTCGAGAACGCGCTGGGCGAGCAACCGCAGCTGGGTCCCAAGGAGCGCGCCGCCGTCGCTGAGCTGCATTGGCACGCGTTGCGGACGCTGTCGCGCCTGACGCTGGCCCGCATGGCGGTGCTGGGCGCCGCCGCGCCGCCCGGCCCGCCCGACCCGCGCCGCCTGGATGCGCGCGATGCCCCGCTGTTGGCCACGCTGGCTGCGACCGATCTGGATGCTGAGGGCGCCCCCCGTAGTTGGGAGAAGAAGACCGGACCCGCCACGGTGCTGGACGGACTGCTCGACCGCAATCCTGGCTTCAACGAGCGGCTGAAGGTGCCGCGCCAAGGGCTGGAGTCGGCACTGCGAACCGCGGCCTACGCCTCGCGATCCTGGTCCGATGTCGAGGCCTTGGCATTGGAGCTCGGCTATACGGTCGAGTTCGTGCAAGCGTGCATCGCCCAGCTGGGGCGCGATCACACGGTCGCCGCCCTGACGTACATGAATCGCCGGGGCCCGTTGACCCTGCGCGTGAATTCGCTGCGCACCGACCGCGACCACGTGGCGGACCTGCTGCGCGCGGAAGGGATCCCCACCACGCCGATCGACGGACTTCCCCACGCGCTGCTGTCTCTGGCCTCAGCACGGCTGACCGCGCTGCCGGCTTTCCAGCAGGGGCTGTTCGAGATCCAGGACGAGGGCAGCCAGCGCATCGCCGCCGCCGTACACGCGCAACCCGGTGAAACGGTGCTGGATTGGTGTGCCGGCGCGGGCGGCAAGACCTTGGCGCTTGCGGCCGATCTGCGCGGACGTGGCCAGCTGGTGGCCCTGGACACCCACGCCAAGCGGCTGAGCGAGTGCGACCGACGGCTGAAGCGGGCAGGCATTTCCCAAGCGGGGACAAGGGCTTTGCCACGCGGCGAGGGGCCCGTACCGGGCGTGCCGATGGCCGACGCCGTGCTGATCGATGCGCCGTGTTCGAGCTCGGGCGCCCTGCGGCGCAACCCCGAGCTGCGCTGGCACGTGGACGGCGAGTGGCTGGGGCGTTTCCCGGCGCAACAGCTGGCGATCCTGGAGCGCGCCGCGAGGCACGTGAAGCGCAACGGTCGCCTGATCTACGCGACCTGTTCCCTGATGCGTGGGGAGAACGAGGACGTGGTTGCAGCCTTTCTGGCCCGCCACCCGGACTACCGCAAGCAGACGGAAGCTCGCTTCGGACCAGCGGATTCGGCGTTCCTTGCCACACACCCCCTTGCGCATACAGGCCCGGATGGCTTCTACTGTTGCGCCCTGGACCGGACAGCGCCGGTGACAGCGAGAGAACAACCCTCCGAATAGCCAGGGTTTTCTCCATCCCCCCCGCACCGGAGGACGATCGTGGCCCCCAACATCCGCAAACCGCCGTCCCGGCCGGGGAGCACTCTGGGGCGCAAGCCTGCCAAGCGGCGCGAGAAGGGGTCGACCAAGCGCGGCGTCGGCTCGACCCGTTCTGCCCCCCGTCCGGCCGTCTACGATCGCGAGCGTACGTCCGAATTCGACCCGAGGTCCGGCCCCCGCGCCGCGCCGTCCACCGGTCCCCGACCTGCTGCCGGTCCGCGTTTGGGCGCGGGAGCGCGCGCACCCGTCGACCCGCCGGCCCATCCGGCCCCGATCGAGCGCCCGCTGCCGCCGCCACCGCCCGAAATCCGTTGGGAGGAACTGGCGTGGGAGGCTGCAAGGGCGCATCCCGACGACGACTTTGCGTCCAAGGAGCCGCGGCCGTTTCGCTGCGGTCAAGTGACGCTGGCCGGCCAGCCCAACGTCGGCAAGTCCACGTTGATGAACCGCGTCATCGGCGAAAAGCTGGCGATCGTCAGCCCCAAGCCGCAGACGACGCGCGACCGGATCGCGGGCTACTGGACCGGGCCCGACACGCAGATCGTATTTCTGGACACGCCCGGCATCCACAAGGCGCGCTCGCCGCTGAACCGGGCGATGGTCGGCGTGGCGATCGAGTCGCTGGAGACCGTCGACGTCGTGGTCCTGGTGGTGGATGCCCAGAACGCGGTGCGGTGGGCAGACAAGATCGCCAAGCAGAAGGGGCCGTCGGCACCGCTGAGGCAGACGCCCGCGGTCGCAGACGAAGGCAATGAACCTGAGGACTTCGGAGAGGACGAAGGCGGCGAGGAGGCCAAGGAGACCGAGGCCCCCCTGCTGTTCGACCCGCGCGTGGCTCCCGGGGAGCGGCGGGTGATTCGGTCGATCCTGCGCTACAACAAGAAGTGGATGGTGGCGCTGAACAAGGTCGACGTAACGCGGCACATGGCGCTGTTGCCGGTGATTCAGGCGTACTCTGGCCTGCCTCACGTGGGGCCGATCGTGCCGATCAGTGCCCGGACCGCCGACGGTATCGCGCCACTGGTCGAGGCCATTCGCACCTACCTGCCTGAGCAGCCTGCGGAATTCTCTGCCGACGAGTTCACCGACCGCAGCGTGCGCTTCCTGTGCGCCGAGTTCCTTCGCGAGCAGGTGTTCCTGCAGACCCGCGAGGAGGTTCCGTACGGCGTCGCCGTCGAGATCGAGAAGTTCGAGGATCTGGCCGACCTGACGCATGTGCAGGCGGTGGTCCACGTCGAGAAGCCGGCCCAGCGCGCGATCCTGATCGGCAAGGCCGGCGCGAGAATGAAGGAGCTGGCGACCGCCGCCCGCGCCCAGATGGAAGAGCTCTTGGGCCGCAAGGTCTTCCTGGAAGTGCACGTGCGCATCGAGCCCAAGTGGTCCGAGCGCATCGAGATGCTCAAACAGTTCGGGTACATCCTGTGACCGTCATCGAACCGCTCATCGCCATCGTCGGACGCCCCAACGTGGGCAAGTCGACCCTGTTCAACCGCCTGATCGGCAAGCGCACGGCCATCGTGCACGACCTGCCCGGCGTGACCCGCGACCGCCACTACGGCACTGCAGAGATGCAGGGCCACCAAGTGCGCTTGGTCGACACGGGCGGTTTTGCTCCCGGCGAGGAGGAGGGGATGCTGCCGCTGATGCGGGAGCAGGCCACCATGGCGATCGAGGAGGCCGACGCGATCGTCTTCCTCTGCAACGCCCGCGACGGCGCCACGCCAGCGGACGAGGAAATCGCCCGGATCCTGCGCCGCACCGACAAGCCCGTGTTCTGTGCCGCCAACAAATGCGACAGCCCCGGCATCGAGATCGAGGCGATGGCGCTGTATTCGCTGGGCTTTGACACCGTCTATCCGATCGCCGCCGCCCACAACATCGGCACGCTGGATCTGGTCGAGGCCGTCATCGGCACGCTGGAGGCCAACGGCGCGTTCCATCGGGACGCCGACGACGAGGACGAGGCTGAGCAGCCGCCGGTCGAGGAAGGCCCCGTGCGCGGCGGGCGCGTCGACCGGGTGCGCGTGTGCTTTGTCGGCCGACCCAACGTCGGCAAGTCGACGCTGGTCAACCGCCTGTTGGGCAGCGAGCGCGTGATCTGCGCCGACCAGCCGGGCACGACGCGTGACGCAATCGACATCGACTTCACCTATCAGGACGAGGCCTTCACCTTGGTCGACACCGCCGGTCTTCGCCGCAAGCGAGCGATTACCGAGCAGATCGAGCAGTACTCCGTCAGCCAGGCGGTGCGCGCGATCGAGCGGTGCCATGTGGCGGTGCTGGTGCTGGACGCGACCCAATCGCTGGCCGACCAGGACGCCAAGATCGCTGCGCTGATCGAGGACCGCGGCCGGGCGTGCGTGATCGCGATCAACAAGTGGGATCTGGTCGAGAAAGAGACCATGACGTCCAAGGGTTATGAGATCGACATGGTCGATCGGATGCCCTACCTGACCCATGTGCCTCACGTCTTCATCAGCGGACTGACCGGCCAGCGCGTCGAGCGGCTGTTCGACGTCGTGCGCAAGGTCTACGCGAACTTCAACCGACGCGTGGGTACGGGCGAGCTGAACCGGTGGATCGAGCGCCAGCAGATCAGCCACCAGCCGCCGACGTATCGGGGCAAGCGCCTTCGCATCTACTACGCGGCGCAAGTGGGCGTACGGCCACCGCAATTCGTGATGCAGGTCAACACCTTGGGCGCCATCTCGCCGGGCTACGAGAAGTTCCTGATGAGCAAGATGCGGGAACAGTGGGAGCTCGAAGGCTCGCCGATCAAGCTGCGCCTGAAGCAAAAGGCCGCCCGACGTGCGCGCACTGGCGCCTCTGTCCCCGATGCCGCAGGTTTGACTGGCGAGGAGACTTGGGAAGAAGGAGACGGTCCCGAAGAGTGGCAGGAAGACGAGGACACTCCCAAGACCGGCGATGCGGTCGAGGGCGATGACGACTTCCCCACGGCCAGCTGGGACGACGACGAGTAACGACGCCGGGGGAATCCGATGCTGACCGCGTTGCGTGTCGCGGACTTCGCGATCCTCGAGGCTGCCGAGCTGTCGCTGGGACCGGGCCTGACCGCCGTGACTGGCGAGACGGGCGCCGGCAAGACCATCCTGATCGAGGCGCTGGCCGCGGTACTTGGCGGGCGGGCCACGGAGCGGGTGGTGCGCGCCGGCCGTGAAACTGCTGAGATTGAAGCGCAATTTGAGGGCGTCGGCCCAACCACCGCAGCCCTGCTGCAGGAGTTGGGCATCCCGGATGGCGACGGCTCGCTGGTGCTGCGGCGCGTGATCGGCAGACAGGGGGCGCGGCGCTGCTACATCAACGGCCGGCTGGTCACGCTCGCGCAGCTGCGGTCGGTGGCCGCTCCGTTGGTCGATCTGAGCTCTCAGCACGCACAACATCGCCTGCTGGAAAAGGATTCTCACCTCGAAACGCTGGACCGCTTTGCCGGACTGACGGCCACTCGGGAACGCCACGCGCAGCTGCACGGCGAGTGGCGGACCCTTCGCGATGAGCTGACCACCCTCGAGTCGCGCCGACAGCAGCAGGCCGAGCGCCTGGACTATTTGCGTTTCGTGCACAAGGAGTTGCAGGACCTCGACGCCAAGCCGGGCGAGCTGGCGGACCTGCAGGCCCGGTTGCAGCGGATGAAGGCGGCGGAAGCCTTGGCGAAGGCCGTCGGAGAGGCCTCGGGGCTGCTGGGCGACGACGGCGGTGCGCGCGATCGGCTGTCACGGGCAGCGCGAGCGATCGGACGTTTCGCGCACCTGGACCCCAAGCTGACCGATCTGGCCGAGCGCGTGCGTGAGGTCGAGGCGCAGGTGGCCGATGTCGCTGCGGATCTCGAAAGCTACGTCGAGCACGTAGAGCGCGACGAGCGGCAGTTGACCCGCCTGTCCGAGCGGCTGGACGCCCTGCAACGTGCGGTTCGCAAGTACGGCGGCAGCGAGGAGACCCTGCTGGCGCGGCGCAAGGCGGTGGCCGACGAGCTGGACGGCGACACGGCCGAGCTGCGCGTGCACGAGCTGGCCAAAGCCGTCGATGCGGCCGCCAAGACCATGCGCGTCCTGACGAACCAGCTGTCCCAAGCGCGGCGCGACGCGGTCGCGGGGCTGCAAGACGGGGTGGCGGCGGTCGTGCGCCAGCTGGGGATGCCGGCGGCTCGCTTCCGGGTCGCCCTGCGGTTCGACGCAACTGCGGACCCCGGGCCGTTCGGCTGTGACGATGCGCAGTTCTTCTTGCGCGCCAACGCGGGCGAGGCCGAAGGGCCGCTGCACGAGGTGGCCTCGGGCGGCGAGCTGTCACGGGTCCTGTTGGCACTGCAGCGGGCGTGCAACGACGCCGTACGGGCGGCCGGCGACGCATCGACAGTGGTGACCTGCATTTACGACGAGGCGGACGCGGGACTGTCGGGGTCGACAGGACTCGTCCTGGGTCGCTTTCTGGGTGAGGTCGCCGAGCGCCAGCAAGTCCTGTGCATCTCCCACTTGCCCCAGGTGGCCGCAGCCGCCGACACGCACATCGCGGTCGCCAAGTCGGAAGTCGACGGTCGCACGCGGTCCGACCTGCGGGTGCTGGACGAGCCTTCGCGGGTGGCCGAGCTGGCGCGCATGTTGGGGGCGGTCGAGGGAGAGGGTGACACCGCGATCGCCCACGCTCGGCAGCTACTGGCGGCCTGCCGCAAGCGCGGGTCGACTCCCGTGAATCCGATGGATTGTTCGCCGGGGCAAGGCTAGGATGCCCGGCCGGACGACAGGGGGAGACGACAAGATGGCCACCACCGCTACCCGCCACATCTGGACCCCGATGGCGATGCTGGCCCCGACGGCCCTGCTGGTCCCGGTTGCGGTGCTGACCTTGGGCGTGCTGGCGGCGGGCTGCTCCTCGTCACTGGACACCGGTCCGCAGTTTCTGCAAGTCAGCCACTTGCAGGACACGTACAACGTACAGACATCGTATGACATTTGGGCGACGGTACGCGGTGGATCCGGTGGCGTGCAGCGCGTGGTGCTGGAGTACCGGCGTGCCGGCGATGCTGTGGCGATTTCGCTTGCGATGACTCGGGTTGCGGGCGACGCGTGGCAGGGCGCGATTCCGCCGCAAGCGGCAGGTACCGACGTGCACTACCGGCTGCAGGCCGTGGACGACAGCGACCAAGAGGCGCGCTATCCGACCGATGCGACCGACACGACCGCTTGGCTGCGCTTTCGCGTGATGCGATGGGACGAACAGCCCGGGCAGTACGATGACGCCGGAAGCGCCGAAGTCACTCCGCCCGACGATGCCACGGCGTCTGACGCAGACGATGATGCCGCCGACACGCTGGACGTGGAGTCCGATCTCGATGTCGTGGATGCGGAGCCCGACGTCGGGCCCGACCTTGCCGAGACGACGCCGGTCGACACCCAGCAGGAAGTCGATGCGGGTCCCGACTTCGATACCGTCGACGTCCCCGACACCGCCGACATTCCGTGGGCCGACAGCGACAAGGATGGCATCCTCGACGGGCAGGACAACTGTCCCAACACCAAGAATACCAGCCAACTGGACGGCGACGGCGACGGGCTCGGCGACGCTTGCGACGACGATCTGGACAACGACGGCGTGGTCAACGCCGCGGACAACTGCAGCAAGGTGAAGAACCCGGACCAAGCCAACCTGGACGGCGACAATGTGGGCGACGCCTGCGACACCGATCTGGACGGCGACAAGATCCTCAACACGTTGGACAATTGTCCCTACGTCGGCAACGCGAACCAGAAGGACTCGGACGGCGACAAGATCGGCGACGCCTGCGACCCCACCGCCGGCAACGACAAGGATCAGGACGGCATCCCCGACACACTGGACAACTGCCCGACGGCACCCAACCCGCAGCAAAACGACGTCGACAAGGACGGCTTGGGCGATGCCTGCGATCTGGACCTGGACGGCGACGGCAAGCCCAACAACATGGACAACTGCCCGTTTGTCGCCAACCCGACCCAGGCGGACTCCGATGGCGACGGACAGGGCGACGCCTGCGACACAGCGAACGACAAGGACAAGGACGGCGTGCCCGACGCAACCGACAACTGCCCCGCGGTGGCCAACCCGCAGCAGACCGACCAGGACAAGGACGGCAAGGGCGACGTGTGCGACCCCGACTTGGACGGCGACGGCTGGCCGAACGGCTTCGACAACTGCCCCAGCGCGCCCAACAAGGTGCAGACCGACACCGATGGCGACGGCAAGGGCGACGTGTGTGACGACGAGCCCCTCTGCGGCGACGGCAAGCCTGCCTGTCCCACCGGCATGATGTGCTTCGCGCCGCTGTGCCTGAAGCCAAAACCCTGCACCGCTCAAGCGCAATGCGCGTCGGGGACCTTCTGCTGGGAGGGGTACTGTGTGCCGCCTCAAGTCGTGCCGTCTGACTTCTGCACCGCGACCTCGCAGTGCCCGACAGGCTTCGTGTGCCAGCTAGGTCGCTGCTCGCCAGAGAAATGCGTGTGGAACGCCGACTGTCCGCAAGGGGAGCAGTGCCTGTTGGGCGAGTGCCTGCCCGTGACCTTGCCGGTCAGCGGCTGCCAGTTCGACGAGCAGTGCGGCGACAAGCAACAGTGTCTGGGCGGCGTGTGCGTACCGGCGCAGTGCAAGACGAGCGCCGACTGCACAGGACAGAACGGTAACTGTTTCATGGGCTTCTGCATTCCGCTGCCGATCCCCGAGATGGCGTGCAAGGCCGACAAGGACTGCCCCAAGCTGCCCGGCGTAGGCCAGCTGCAGTGCGCGGCGGGCGTGTGCATCCCCAGCATCCCTGGCTTGCCCGACCTCTGCACCACCAGCAAAGACTGTGGCGCGAACGAGCAGTGCCTGATCGCCGTGTGCGTGCCCGTGGACTGCCAGACAGCCGCCGACTGCGCCAAGGACGAGGCGTGCACCTTCGGCGCCTGCATGCCGGCCGGAACGCAGCTTCCCCAGCCGGGGCAGTGCAAGACCGACGCCGACTGCACGGACGGCGGCACCTGTCTCGCCACCGCGTGCGTACCGCTGCCGGGCGGCCTCCCCGGTGGCATCGACATGTGCGGCGCCGGCGGCTCGTGCCCCAAGGGCAAGACCTGCCAGTTTGGCCTGATCTGCCTGTGATCTTGCCTTGATCCACCGATGTGGAGGACGGCGTGCCGAGCCCCTCGCGACCGCCCGTTACCGATTTCTCGACCGCTGCCGACAGCGCGCCGCTGCACGCCGGTCGACCCGGCGATCGGCCGCTCGACCTGCGCGAAATTGACTTACGGGACGGTCAGTTCTCTGGCGCGGACCTGACCGATGCCGACCTGTCGCACGCTTGCCTCGCGGGTGCCGACCTGTCCGGTGCGGTGCTGCGCGGCGCGCGACTGTTGCGGGCGGACCTGACGCTGGCCAAGCTGGTCGGGGCAGACCTGAGCAACGCCGACCTGTCGGGCGCAGACCTGTCCGGCGCCGATCTGTCTGAGGCGCAACTGGCGGGAGCCGACCTGCACGACGCCGAGTGGGGATGGGCGAAAGTTCAAGGAGCGCGTGGACTTCCTCACGATCTGTTGGCACGGAGCCGGTCGGATGGTCGCCTGCAAGGCGCCGCAGTCGATGGAGACACGGGCGAGCCGCTGGCCGGTCTGACGGCTTATCGCCGGGGCGAACGGGCACACACGGCAGGCGAGCTGGGGCTGGCCGAGCGCCATTTTTCGACCGCGCTGCGGTGGGTTCCCGAGTCCGACGCGGCACGCTATGCCTTGGGCGCCGTGGCACTGGACCGCGGCGACGCCGACGGCGCAGCGGCCTGGTGGGCAGGGGCCGTACGCGCGGACCCGGCAGCAGACCGTGCCCGGCTTGACCTCGCGGTGTTGCGCGCCTGGCAGGGGCAGTGGGATGCGGCGGTTGAGCTGCTGGAACCCCTGACGGCCAAGCGCGATGCGGTGGACTGGGCGATTCCGGCGCTGGACGCCGGACGTCACGCCGACTTGGCAGAGTTGACTCGTTGTCTGGCGCGCAAGGTGCCGGACTCGCCGGGCCTGCGCTGGGCTCGACGACCGCCCGTTGCCGCTGCCGCAGCTCCCGCCGACGACGTCGCGGTGCGGGTGGGCGACGAGGCTTGGGTGGCTGCCGAACGACTTGACATTGAAGGGCAATTCCGCGTCGGCGACCGCACAGTGGCCGCCTGGCACGCGACCATCGCCCGAGCGATTGCGATTGGTGCACTGGACCTTGCCTGGCGCGCAGAGCAACGGCTGACGCGGATCGCCCCAGAGCAGCGCTTGTGGGGACTCGAGCTGCGGCAGCTGGACGTCACGGCGCAAGCCATCGAGTCGCTGGTCCGCACACGTCGGGGCCCTCTGGGCAAAGTTCTGGCGGTTCGTTGGGTTGCGCTTGGCATCCACGGCCCGACGGCAAGGGTGGTGTGCGAGGGCGGCACTGCTTTCGCCAAGCGTTACTCGGGCATCTCGCGCCCGGCCGCCAGCGTCGCCTACACCCATCGTGTGTGCCGTGAGCTTGCTCGGCGCGGTCTTGAAGTTCCCGCCGCACTTGAGGATCGGGCCGGCGACGACACGATGCGTTTCGGCGACGACCTGCTGGCCCTGTATCCGGATCTGGCCGGCACTTCGATTCGCGGCGAGGACCTGGATGCGGCCACCGCCGAGCGTCTGGGCGCGCTGCTGGGTCAGGTGCATCGGCTGGGCGCGGAGTTCGGCGGCGCGGGCCGACCTCGGGGTGGGGCAAGGGTCGGATCGCGGACCGTGCGGCACTCCTCGCCGGCTCAAGCCTGGCTGGCGACGCTGGGGCAGGACCCGCAGTGTGCCGCCGAGTTTGACCGGCACCCGCTGGCTGCTCGGCTGGGGTCCCTGATCGACGCGACCGGTCGCAGGCTGCGCGCGGTGGTGGCAGACTGTCCGCCG
>CAJBNH010000095.1 GCA_903955385.1 uncultured Myxococcales bacterium
CGGGTCGCGCCCCACGCCGGCCGGCACCTCGCGCTCGGTCCGCACGATGCCGCGCGCCGCCGCGATGGGGTCCAGCCAGGGCAAGGCCCGATTCGGCAGCACGATCTCGCGAGGCTCCAGACGCACCAGCAGCACGGCAAGCGCAGCGGGATGAGCAATCTCGGCCACATGCAGCTCGCCCGTAGTCACGTCCGCGACGGCCAGCCCCAGGCCGCCCCGCTTGCCCGGCGCCAACGCCAGCACCCGATTGGGCAACCGCGTGTCCAGCGCTTCGGTCTCGAGCACGACGCCCGGCGTGATGACGCGCGTCACGCCGCGTTGCACCAAACCCTTGGCCAGTGCCGCGTCCTCCAGCTGCTCGCACACGGCAACCCGCCGTCCGGCTTCCAGCGCCTTCTGCACATGCCCCGGCAGCGCGTGGTGGGGAAAGCCGCACATCGGGATGGGTCGCGGGTCGTTCTTGTTGCGCGAGGTCAGGGCAAGATCGAGCAACCGCGTGCCTTCGAGGGCATCCTCAAAGAACATCTCGTAGAAATCGCCCAGCCGAAACAGGACCAGCGCATCGGGATGCCGACGCTTGGCATCGACCACCTGACGCATGACGGGCGTCAGGCGATCCGGGTCGACCTCAGCCGTGGTCAGGTAGTGGGGAACGTCCCTGTCGTGCAGCCCTGTCACGGCGCCGAGTCCGCATCAGTGGTCGTCGTCGCATCACCAGCCGGCAGGACCTCGGCGCACTGCAGCTTGCGGGCAACACTGACGCCGATCGTCGCGCCCAAGCTGGGTGCCGGGCACGCGACGTCCTCGACCCATAGCCAGTCGGTGTCGGAGCGGGCCTGCAGCCGAATCGTCGTCCCCGCGGGCCAGGTCGCGCACGAGCTGCGGCGCTCCCCGATCTTCCATGTGCCCCACTCGAGCTGGTCGCCCAGCAGGACCTCAACTTGAGTCAGCTGTCCGGTACACGTCCCCGCCGCGACCTCGAGGTCCAGATTGCAGCGGTCGGCCGGACAGCCGTTGGGCTCGCACAGACAGGGATAGTTCTCGGGTGTGTCCACGTCGGCGGCCTGAGCGCACGACCCTGCCAACACCGCGATCGAACCCAGCAAAAAAGCCCTGCGGATCATCGCCACCACCTCTGGGCGAGAGGATGCGTGGCGCGTCGGCAACCGTCAACCCGGCCCGCCGCGCAGCACTCGCGGCTCGGGGCGCCTTCGGCTGGCAGTCGATGCGTTCCTGTGCGATCCTGCTGCCTCACCTGCACGAAGCGGCGGGTTCGGGGTGCGGCATGTCCAACTGGCCTTTCGTTCGCGCGCTTGCACGCCCCGATGCCGTTTGTCGGGGACTCGCCACGACCTGTCTGGTTGCGTTGACGGCGTGCGGCGGCGGCGGTCCGCAGGTTCTGGAGGAAGCGCCTCTGGACCGCGAAGTGCGGCCGACGGGTCTGGTGCTGGTTCCGGTTGGCCTCGCGCTGCCCGAGGCGAACGCCCTCGAGGTTGCCGCCGTCAGCAACCTGGCGGCCAACTACCTGTTGCAGCATACGGACTTGCCGATCGTCGGCCTGTACGACATGGGGCTGAACAAGCCGCCGCTCGAGGTCGTCAACGCCGCGGCCGACACCGACCTGCTCGTACGTGCAGGCGACATTCCGATCGATTTTCGCACCTGGATCGCGGTGCAGTTCCTGATCACCGAAAACCGCGCCACCAACGTCCGCGACATCGTCGACACGCGCATTCAGGACCCCAAGAAGCCCAACACGTGGCGACAACGCGGGTTCGACTCGCGCGTCCGCGTGGAAGTGAAGCTGGCCGACCCGTTGCGCGGCCGACAGTTGGCGATCGTGGTGATCGAAGACGACGACGATCCAACCGCCGGCGAGCCCGGTGGCGATCCCCGCCCCGGCGTCACGCGATTGGTCAAGCTTGCACTGGCGCGGCTGATCGCATCCTCGGGCGACCTGCTGAAGAGTGGCCAACGGCGCAGCCGCGGCGACGGCATGGTCGACAGCGTTCCTGCGATGACAGGCTGGGGCTCGGTCGACTTGCCCAGCTGGGAGCAGAGCCACCGCGACGACCCGGAAGTCGTTCGGGAGGCGGCGTCGATGTCGCTGTGGGACCGCTTTGCTCCTGGCCTGACGGTTGCCGAGGTCCGTGCGGCATCGGCGAGCCGCGGCGTGCTGATTCGCCAAGCGATGGCCCCGCTGGAGGCTGGCGACGTGGTGCTGATGGTGGCGGGTAAGCCCGTGTCGGCCATTCATCAGGTCGATCGCCTGCTGCAAGGCTGCGGCACCGGTGCCTGCCCCGTGCTGGTCCTGCGCGCCGGCCAACGCACCGAAGTCGACGTGCGGTGGCCCGCCCTGCCCTCGGCGGAAAACGAGTGAGTCGTCCGCGCGTCGGCTCGTCCGCTCGCGCCACACCCGCAGCCAGTCGCGGCGGTGTGGCCAGCCTCTTGCAGTTCGACGGTGTGCTGGAGAGCGGCTGGCAAGCGCCGCCGGACGGCCTTTCCACCGAAGCCCCCCAGACCTTCGCAGGACTGGCCGATTTGCCTCGCTCGCAGCTGCCGGGGGTGAGGGAACCTACCGAAACGGCCGAGGGCCAGTGGACGCTGCGAGGCGTGCTGGTGCGGTTCGTGTACCAGAACACCGACAAGGGCTTCGGCATCGCCGTGCTGCGGCCAGAGCAGTCGGACGTGACGTGGACGGTCAAGGGGCCACTGTGGGGCCTCGAGGCCGGTGAGAGCGTCCAGGTCTGGGGCAAGGTCGAGCAAGACCCCAAGTACGGCAAGCAGTTCCGCGTCGAGGCGGCCCGTCCGGTGCTGCCCGTGACGGTGGAAGGCGTTCTGCAGTACCTGAAGTCCGCGCGCATCCCCGGCATCGGTCAGGTGCTCGCCCGGCGCATCGTCGAGGTGCTGGGGCCCCACGCTCTGGACCGCGTGCGTGCGGAACCCGAAGTGCTGGAGTCGATTCCCGGCCTGACGCGCGCGCGGCGCAAAGCGGTGCGAGACGCGTTGGTGGCACAGGCGGACGCCGAGGCGATGCGGATCTTTCTGTACGATCAGGGACTTGGACCCGTCCTTGCCAGTCGCGTCCTGGAACGTTATGGCGCGGACACCGTGCGAAAGATCCGCGAGAACCCGCATCGTCTGGCCGGGGAAGTCACGGGGATCGGCTTTCGCACCGCCGACCGCATCGCGCAGGGACTGGGCGTACCGGTCGATGCCCCTCGTCGCTTGCAGGCTGGCGTCCGGTTTGCGCTACAGGACCTCGCGACCAACGGTCACTCGGCACCGCCGGAAGCGATGCTGGCGGCCCGCGCGGCTGCCATCCTGGAGGTCGACGAAGCCCTGCTGCCCGCCGCCATCGATGCGCTGATTCAGTCCGGGCTGCTGGTCCGTCCCGAGGTCGTCTCAGAGGTGCCTCTGGTCGCTCTGCCGGAGATTGCGGTCGCAGAGGCCGATCTGGCGCGGCGGGTCATCGGACGCCTGTCGCGGGCCGGTGCCGATGCCATGCCTGCCCCAGAACACCGCGTGGCGCTTGCCGAAGCGGCGCTGGGATTCTCGCTGCAAGGGGCGCAACGCGAGGCCGTCCGGGCGGCGCTGCAGCGACGCCTGCTGGTGGTGACGGGCGGGCCGGGCACGGGCAAGACCACGATCATTCGCGGGTTTCTCGCGGCGTTGGCTCCCGACGGCCTGCGGGTGGCGTTGGCGGCTCCGACGGGGCGGGCGGCGCGGCGGCTGGGCGACGCGACCGGGCACGAGGCCAAGACCCTGCACCGCCTGCTGGAATTCGATCCGTCGCAGCAGCGCTTCCTGCGCGACGCCGACCGACCGCTCGACGCCGACGCCGTGATCGTCGACGAAGTGTCGATGATGGACGTGCCGCTGGCCGCCGCCCTGTTCGCCGCCGTGCCGCAGGACGCCCGGGTGTTGCTGGTGGGTGACGCGGACCAACTGCCGTCGGTGGGGCCTGGCGCGGTGCTGGACGATCTGCTGCGGTCGGCAGCGGTGCCCTTCGTGGCGCTGGATCACATCTATCGGCAAGGCGAGGGCTCCCACATCGTCACCAATGCCCACCGCGTGCGACATGGACAGCTGCCGGTCGGGGCCCAGCGGGGCGAGGACGGGGACTTCTTCGTGATCGCCCGGGAAGAACCCGACGAGATCCGCGCCACGCTGCTGGAAGTGGTCACGCGTCGGCTCCCCGACCGCTACGGCTTCGATCCGGTGGACGATGTGCAAGTACTGACGCCGACCCGCCGCGGCGCGTTGGGCACCGTCGAGCTGAACGAGCTGTTGCGCGACGCCCTGAACCCACACGGCGCCCAGCTGCAAGGCGGATTCCGCAGTGGCGACAAGGTGCTGCAAGTCCACAACGACTACGATCTGGAGGTCTTCAACGGCGACATCGGGCGCGTGCTGGGGCCCGGCCCGGAGCTGCCGGCAGGCGGACCGACCCTGCTGGTGCGGTTTGGCGACCGCGACGTGCCCTACCCGGCCAAGTCCTTGGATCAACTGACGTTGGCGTACGCCATCACGGTCCATAAGGCCCAAGGCAGCGAGTATCCGGCGGTCGTCGTGCCGCTGCACGGACAGCACCACCTGCTCTTGCAGCGCAACCTGCTGTATACCGCCTTGACCCGCGGCCGACGGTTCGTCGTGTTGATCGGACCACCCAGCGCTCTGGCTCGCGCCACCCGCAACGACTCGCCCATCCGGAGATTCACGATGCTTGGCATGGCGTTGCGCGCACTGGCAGGTGACGAGTGACGGCCGCCCAAGTCGTTCTGGTCCAAGCGGAGGACGCCGGACTGCAAGTCGGCCGCTGCCTGGCGATTCGCCCCGGCCAGCCGCTGCGCATCGAGGTGAGGGTGCCGGGCGGCGTGGGTACGCGAACGCTGCGTCTGGACCGCAGCGCCGTGCACGCGCAACTCAACGCCCGCTGCGAGACCTTGGACGAGGCAGAGGCTCTGGCCGCCGCTGCCCGCCAACGTCTGGACCACGCCGACATCGAGACCGTATGGACGCTGGTCGAGGACCGGCCGACCGGCCTTGGCGAGGTCACCCAACTGCTCCTGGGCGCAGCCGATTCGGCCGCGCGCGACACCACTGCTTTGGCACTGGGTCTGGACGACGACGCATTCTATCTCCAGTTGGGGCAGCTGCATCGCCGCAGCGCCGAAGAGCGCGCCGCGCTGCAAGCCCAACGGGCACAGGATGCGGCCGTACGCGTTGAGGTGGAGCCTTGGCTGTCGTCGCTGGACCTCCGACGCACCGGCGCCCCCGTTGCCAAAGAGCGTCTGGCGCCGTGGATCGGTCGGCTGCAGACCTGGATCGTTCGTCCCGACGCCAAGGACCCGGCGGTCGAGCGGCTACTGACGCTCAGGGGGCGGCACCGCCAACCCCACCCACGTGACGCAGCTGAGCTGCTGACGGAAGTGGGCGCCTGGGACGGGCACGAGGACTTGGAGCTTTTGCGCACCGGGCTGCTGGCACCCTGGCCAGACGAGGTGCTTGCCGCCGCGCCGGACCAACCCGACTTGCCCGACGGCCTGCCGCACTTGGACTTGCCGTTTGCGACCATCGACAACGACGACCCGCATGAGGTCGACGACGCGGTGTTCGCCGAGCGGCAAAGCGACGGCGTGCGGCTTTGGGTCGCCATCGCCAGCCCCGCGAGTTGGGTGCCGAAGGACGGGGTCCTCGATCGAGCGGCACAACTGCGGGGCACGACCCTTTACCACCCTCGCTATGTGATGGGCATGCTTCCGGATTCCGTCGCACGTGACCGAGCTTCCCTGGCCACCGGCAGGCGGAGGCCGGCGCTCGTCTTCTCCATCGACCTGGACAGCCAAGGTCGCACGAGAACTTGCGAAGTACGCGAAGCCACCGTCGTCGCCGCACACGCGTGGAGCTACCGCCGCGTCGACGCTTCACTCGCGTCGGGCGTTGCCGACGGCGACGTGGACCTCGCGCAAGTCCGCCTGCTGGTGGAGACCTGCCTTGCCTCTGAGCAGCAACGCATCGGCGCGGGCGCCTACCTGCTCTACAAGCCCGATGTCGAGCTGCGCGCGCCGCCGCACCAAGGCGTCACGGTTCGCCCCGCAAGCCAGACCAGCCCGGGCCGTCGCATGATCACCGAAGCAATGGTGCTGTGCGGGGCGGCCGCCGGACGCATCGCCGCCCAAGCGCGCCTGCCTTTGCCCTACCGCAGTCAGGCCAAGCCCCAAGGCGCCCCGCTGCCTCCCGGGCTGTACACGACCCCGGCCGACGTCTTCGCGGTGTTTCGCGCACTGGCCCCCGCGCGCACCACGACCTCGCCCGAACCCCACGCGATGATGGGGATCGAGGCCTATGCGCAAGTCACCTCGCCCTTGCGCCGCTATGGCGACCTGCTGGCCCAGCGCCAGCTGCTGGCCCACCTGCGCGGACAGCCCCTGCCGTACTCGGCAACGGCGGTGGCGGAGGCAGTGGCGACCGCAGAGTCCGGCGCACAGGAACGGCGACACTGGCAGCGGCGCGGCGATCGGTACTTCAAGCTGGTGTGGCTTGCGGCGCACGCCTCTGGACGGCCGCTGACGCTGCAAGTGGTGCGTCCGCTGACCGGTCAGGGACAGGTGCTGGGCTTTCTGCCCGATCTCGCCCTGGAAGTCTCCGTTCATGCCCCCCACGCTCAGGTGGGTGACTGGCTGGAAGTGGTTGTGCGGCACGTCCACCCGAGCGCGGGCGAGCTCTCCGTCTCGCCGACTCGCTGACGCCACAGAAGCTGACCATGGACGGAAGGGCCAGATGACCGTTTTCGTCGTGGCTCGGGGCTGCCCGCACGGCAAGGCCCGACGACAGAGCTCGCGACGATCCTGTGCGCGGCCGCTCGCATTTTCGCCAAGACATGCGGGACGATGTCGTGTATAAGGCCGCGCGCCGCCCCCCCTCTCCCTCTGCAAGAGGAACGCCCTTGGCCGCCACCGTACGCCCAGGACCGTTGCCGCCGCTTCTCGCGAGATACGTCTTCTCGTGGGAGACGATGCACACGATCATCGGCGGTCGCTCGGCCATCGACCTGTCGCACCTTCGGCTATCGGGGGGACCGGAAGAGGCCTATCGGTTTCTCGCGCGCTATGGCTTCGACCTCAACATCCCCAGTCACGCTGAGGACGTCGAGCGTCTTCGCGTCGAAGCCTTGGGCTTCCTGCGCGGCGTGTTGCTGCCCGGGATGGACGACCTGACGGTCCCGCCTGAGCTCGACACGATGCCGATCTTGGACCTGCTGCGCCTTGCGGCGGGAGAAGCCGATCGCGCGCGTCCGGGCACCACCGCCGAGGCCGTGGAAGCCTATCAGCTGCGCATGGCGTGGGCCTGCTCGATCCTGCGCTGCATGCACACAATGGCCCATGCGGTCAACTACTTCCAGAACAACTTCTACCGCGAGATCCGCGACCGCATCCTCAACCGCTTCGTCGAACAGGTTCGTACGCGCGAAGACGGTTCGCAGTACCTGCACTGCTCAAGCTTCGACGTGCCGCTGGTGCGTTTCGAGGTCAAGGAGACCAAGCCGCTGCGGTCGGTGACCCTCAAGCTGCTGCAGAAGCAGGAGAATGTCGCCTACGACCTGTTCGACCATATTGGCGTGCGGATCATCGTACCGCGGCCGGTCGACGCATTGTTCGCTGTGCGAGCGCTTCGGGAAGAACACACGATCCTGTACCCGAACGTGAAGCCAACCCGGTCGCGCAACACGCTGCTGGATCTGGAAGCGTACGACACCCATGTGCGCGGTTGCCTGCAGAAGTTCCAGCGCGGCGAGCAGGACGAGGCAGCGACAGTGGCGGCCATCCACGCATTCGAGCAGAAGCCGGAGGGCTCTGAACAGGTCGAGTGGAACCCGTACTCGTCGGACAAGTACCGCTCGATCCAGTTCACGCTGCGCCAGATGATCCGGTTCGCCAATCCCCTGTACCAGCGGCTCGAGCACGCTCAGGCCGTCGCGCGCCAGCACATGGCCGGACCGCCGCTCGACGAGATGCTGGCGGCCCTGTCGTTGGCTCAGGTTGATCCGGAGATCCAGTTCTTCTTCCCCTATGAAGTCCAGCTGATGGACATCGCCAGCTACCGTGCCGCCACCGACGGCCGAGCCTCTTACAGCGAGTACAAGGCCCGGCAGATCGCGTCTGCGCGCCGTCGCGTGATGCCGCGGGTGCTCGAACTCACTGGCCACACAGAAGAATTGGCCGGCGACGACGCCCGGGCGGCGAGCGATGGCGGCGGTGCACGCCTGCCGATCCCGCTCAAGCGCACGCTTGCGGCCACGGGCATCCTGCCCCAAGCCACGGTCGACGAGCTCAGGGCCCTGTTCCAGCGGGACATGCCGTGACGACGTCGGGCAGCGACGATTTCTCCCAGCAGCTCGATACCTTGCAATGGCCAACCGGACCGTCGGCCGGCCCTGCGGTCCTGCGCCTGGGCGACGCCGAGGGCCTGTGTCCCTACGACCGCGCGCTACAGGCGATGGAAGCGCTGGTCGAGCGCCCTGCCGATGCCCCCGACGTGCTGCTGCCGCTCCAGCACCCGCCCACGCTGACGGTGGGGCGAAAGGGCGGCCTGCAGTACATCCACGCACGCACCTGGCTCCAAGACGGGAGCGAGATTCCCATCCAGATCCATGAAGTTGCGAGGGGCGGCTCTGTCACCTGGCACGCGCCGGGCCAACTGGTGGTCTATCCCGTCGTGCAAGTGGCGAAGCTGGAGGGACCGGTCGGGCGCGGTCCGCTGGGCGACCTGCCGGGCTTCATCCGCGTGCTGGAGCGGGCGCTGCAAGAGACGTGCGCGGCTTACGGACTGGAGACCAGGACCCGTCGCGGCTACGCGGGACTGTGGCTCGACGACATGCGCAAGCTCGCAAGCATCGGCGTGGCTGTCCGCAACGGGTGGACCTTTCACGGTGTGGCGCTGAACGTGACGACGGAGCTGTCGGGCTTCGATCTGATTACGCCCTGCGGCCTCGCCGATGTGCGAATGACCAGCATGCGTGCCGAGTTGGGTGACCGATGCCCCTCGTTGGCTGCTGTCGAGGACGACCTGATCGGCCGTCTGTCGATCGCGTTGCGGCGTCGCGCCTAGCTCGGCTTCTCTTCCGATTCCAGCGACGTTCCACTCATTTCACCCTCAGTGACACCGTCGCGCTCGGTCTCGTCCGGGCCGACGGGCACGCGGTAGTCCTCCGACAACCAAGCGCCCAGGTCGATGACCCGACAGCGCTCGGAGCAGAAGGGGAACGCGGGGTTGTCAGGGCGCGGCGCGGCGGGTCGGCGGCACTGCGGACATGTCGAGGGCATCCTCTTCCTCTCTCAAACAGCGGTTGGGGGGACTGGACGGCCGTATCAGCGGGCAAACAGGTAGCCGAACCCGACCAGATTCTGGTCGCCGGCGTCCGCCGTGCAGCTTCCCATCACGCCGCAGTAGTTGCCGCCCACGACACTGCAACCCGCGTCCCCGGTGTGGCCATAACCAAGGAACGAGTCGCAGGAATTGCAGTCGTTCTCCTGATTGGTCAGGAAGCCCAGACGCACCGCGCGGCTGCCGCACGAGATGTTGAAACCTTCACGGTTGCAGTACGGCTGTGCCGAAGAACCGGCGACCAAGGACTTCCAGGCCGCGCGCCCCAGCGAGGTGTACGCCACGGCGCCCTTCATCAGGTCCATCAGGGACGTGCCGGTCTGTGTCAGAAGCAGCCACTTGGTCGCCCCCGCCACCTTCATGCCGACCCGCATCTGCGTGAACGGCAGTTTGACGAACGACATCAGCTTGGCCTCGGTGTCCTCGAATGCTGGCTTGTCCGCGTTCAGCACGTCGATGCTGGTCCACAGCGCCGAGTTGTAGCCGAAGGTGTCCTTGCTGCCGTCGATGCGCGCAAGCAAGGTCCAACCACCGCCGTCATTGGTCATGTCGCAGTACGCTTGATACGCGGTGGCTCCGCCTGAATTCAGCCAGTAGATGCCGTCCTTGGTACCCGGCACCTTGGCAAGCAGCTCCTTGCAGCTGGCCACGGGGCTTTGCTGCGACCCGGGCACGGGGATGAACAGCTGCAGAGGGAAGTACTCCTTGCCGTTGCAGACGTAGAGCGAGGTGTCCTTGGGACTGGCGTAGGTCAAGCCGAACTGCGTCATGTCGCAGGGAACCGGCGCCGTGTCGGTGACGGCGAACTGGAAGCCGCCCGTCGCCGCGACCTTCTTGGACGACATTGTCTGAATGGCCACGCTCCACGCCTTCAGCTCACCGTCCTTGGCGTTGTTCAGGAAGCCGGTGTCGACCACGCTGAGCGACCA
>CAJBNH010000096.1 GCA_903955385.1 uncultured Myxococcales bacterium
CGATCCGACCAAAGCCTTGATATTCATTGATGTCCAGGTGCCGGGTGACAAGGTGTGACAAGCCCCGAAAAGCAGGTTTCACTTTTTCGTAATCAGCAGGTCCCGGGTTCAAGTCCCGGTGTTGGCTCCAAAAGATTCAAGGGGTTTCGCTGAGAGGCGGAACCCCTTTTTCGTTTGGTCGATCATGGGTCACGGGCTCATCCCACTGCCGCCCGCCTAACCCGGCATCTGCGCCCGCCCCCAAACGCCGCGGTCGCGAAACCCTCCCTGCGGCCCCGATTTCCCCCTGCCTGCCACAGCACCTCCCGCCGCCCAGCGTGCATCCAACCGTCCCGTCGGCACGGCCGACCGCGTCGGTCCACGTTTCCTTGGGCCTCCGGAGGCACCATGTCCGCTCCCCACGCTCGCACGCCCGACCACCCGATTGACCCGCAGTTCGCTGGCCGCTGGTCGCCTCGCGCGTTGACCGGCGAGGAGATCCCGCTCGCCACGCTGATGACGTTCTTCGAGGCTGCGCGCTGGGCTCCCTCGTCCATGAACGGCCAGCCGTGGCGCTTCGTGTTTGCTCGGCGCGGCACGCCCGCGTTCGACCGGTTCTTGACGGTGCTCGCGCCGGGCAACCAGGCGTGGGCGGACCGGGCGTCGGCGCTGGTGGCGCTTGCGTCCAGCACCCATCGCAACGGCCGCGACGGCAAGCCCGTACCCAACGGCGCCCACGCCTTCGACGCAGGCGCGGCGTGGGCCAGCTTCGCACTGCAGGCGCACCTGACGGGGTGGCACGCGCACGCCATGGGCGGGTTCGACCATGCGGCGGCTCAAGCCGCGTTGGCCGTGCCTGAGGGCTATCAGTTCCAAGTGTTCATCGCCGTGGGGCGTCAGGGCGATGCCTCCCACCTCGCCGAGTGGGCGCGCAACGCAGAGCGGCCCAACGACCGACTGCCGCTGGCGCTGACCGTGCGCGAGGGGACGTTCGACTTCGAGGGCTAGCTTTCGGCCCGGTCCAGCAGCGCCAGGCCGCGGGCGATCAGGTCGGCGCGGTCGGGACTTGCACTGGCCAGCTCTGCGAGACCCTGCCTGACCGCCGCCAGTCCATCGGGCAGCAGACCTCGATGCAGGGCAAGCTCCAACACCTCCAACCGCAGCAACCAGTCGTCCCGGTGGTGGGCGTCCAGCTGACCCAGCACCGACCGCAGGGCCTGCGACAGCTCGATTTGCGACAGTTCCGTTTGCGGCACAGGGTCTTCCCTCAGCCGACGCACCGTCGCGTACAGCGCGTTCAGGGCGCGATTCTGCTCGGTCAGGTTGGTCCGGGCGGGGCGGGCCTTGGGCGGCGGTTCTGCCGTCGCTTGCAGGTACGCACCCCGGTCGGCCGCACCGCCGAACACGGACACCACCCGCTGCCCGCAGGCCAGGTCGTAGGCACCCCACTCGGGCCGGAACAGCACGCTGTCTCCCCACGACACGGTGCAATCGGCAAACGAAATCAGGGCCATGCGACCGTCGCGGTGCAGCCACGACGTCACGCGCCCCTGCACGACGATGCCGCTTTGGAACTCCAGACGGTCCAACGACGCCACCTCGTCCGGCGTCAGGTCGGCGGCTGAGCGCCCCTGCCCGCGCAGCCTGCCGATCGGCGAGCTGAAGCCGTCGCGGTGCTGTTCTGGCCCCTGCCCCGGCACCTGCGCGTCGCCCCACGCGAGCTGGGTGGGACCCGAAAGCTTCAGGAAGCACGGGCGGTTCTGCTCGTCCAAAGCAAAGTCGTGCAGCACGCCGCTGATCTGCAAGCCCGAGTCCAGCACCGACGTGGTGACCGCTGCCGCCATCTTCGCCTTGGCCAGCCCCTCCAACCCGCCGCGGCGAAAGGCCATGCGCTCGGCCACGCGTTCGAGCAACTCGGTCAGCGTCGCGAAGTCGGGCGTGACGTACAGCTGCGGCTGTGGACGGGTGATGTCGTACGAG
>CAJBNH010000097.1 GCA_903955385.1 uncultured Myxococcales bacterium
CCGACTCGGCGTCTTCTCGTTTTGCTTCGCAAGGGCGGGTAACCCCCGTCACCCCCGCCGAAAAGCCGCCTCCCGCCCATACCGGATCGTCCGCGCAACCTTCTGCGCCGTCATGCCCGGAAGCGCCGCGACCCGCGCGTACTCCTCAGGCGCATCGACCTGCGAAAACAGCACGTTGTCGGTACAAATCGTCGCTCGCACGCCCAAGTCCAACCACCTCGACAACGGGTGGTCCTCCAGGCTGGCAATCGCCCCGACATGCAGGTTCGAGGTCACGCAAGCCTCGATGGTCACGCCCTTTTCCATCACCAGTGCGACCACCGCCGGGTCGTCCAACAGCGTCGTGCCGTGGCCGATGCGCTGCGCGTGCAACTGCTCGATCGCCACGCGGATCTCAGCAGGCGGCCGGCCCTCGCCCGCGTGCACCGTGCGCCCCAGCCCCAGGTCGCGGGCCTGCTCGAAGGCCCGCGCATAGTCGGCCATGCCCCAGCGCGCCCCAGGCGCCGGGCCCCCGGCGAGGTCCAACCCCACGACGCCAGGCCGGTTTCGCGCGACCTTGACCAGGTACTCCAGCGACTGCGGCGGCTCGCCGTACAGCCCGCACAGGATCAGCCCGGCGCGCCCTTCGATGCCCTGCAACGCCGCGTCGACGATGGCGTCGATGGTGCCGCCCAGGTGCAGCTGCGGCGCGAAGCGGATCTCCAGGGTCGTCACGCCTTCCGCCTCTGCGTCGTCGCACATCTCGTGCGCCACCCGCCACACCGCCCGCGGCGACTGCAGCACCGACAGCGTCATGGCAAAGCACGACAGCGCGGCCTCCAGGCCCATACCGGCGTGGAACCGCAGGGTCGGGTCGATCGCCACGCCCGCATCCCGGGCCAGGTCGGTCAACGTCTCGGGTCGCAGCGAGCCGTCCAGGTGCCGGTGCAGGTCGATCATCGCGCGCTCCTCGGGTTCGGGTCGGACGGTGCAAGCTGGCGTACGTGCACCAGATCTTCGGGCGTGTGCACCACGCGCGCCGTCGACCAGTCCGGGGGCAGGGGCACGGCCACCGCACCTGCCGCCTCCAACAGACGCCACATCGCGCGCTGTTGCCGCTCGATCGCCAATCTCGCCAGCGGGATCAGGTCGGTGTGGTACAGCCCGGGCAGCGGTTGCCACGCGCCACGCCCGTTCTCAGCCGCTGCATCCCGAAACGCCACCGCCGAAACGCCGGGCGCTCGACCCGCCACCAGCAGCCGCAGCCACTCCGGGCGGGGGCCCTTTATCACCATACCCAAAAAGACACGCCTTGACGGCCGGTTGGAGCGGGCGTAGACGCTGGAGTACACCCTGTCGGCGGCTTCGGAGGATCCGCGGCGGACGGGCAGGGGGCTCGCGGGGGTTCGGATGCTCGGGCTTGGTCGCTTGCGTCGACCCCGTCGTCAGTCGTCAGCGCACTCGGTCGCATCACACGGGGTCAGCACGCCGTGATCACAGCGACGCTCGACCGTGCAATCGGGCAGGCCATCAGGGTGGCAATCCGTTGATGACGGTGTCACAGGCGGGGGCAGTCCAACCACGGGACAAGGGCAGATCCCGTCGCTGCGAAGGCAGACCCGCGGCAACGAGATCTTCGTCCCTTCCGCAGGCCCGCAGGTGTATCCTGGGGGACACTCGACGCCGTCGCAGTTAGTTCCGCAGAATCGACCTTCGTCTCCATAGTCCACGCACACCTTGTTCCACCATCCAGAGAACGGACCGCAATCCTCATCCGTTCGGCAAGGCAGGCACAGCGTCTTATGCCTCCAGACGCAGTAGAACCACTCGCCCTCGGCCGAGTAGCACATGCTCGCAGTCCATGGCAGGGGCGATGAAGCCGAGGACGACTCGTTCATACACGGGCAGCCGGCCTCCTGACAGTAGAATTCCCCGGCGGCGTTGGGAAAGCACACGTTGTACTCTTCTCCGGGACAGACGAAGAGCCCGTCCACCAACTCGCAACGGGTCGGCGGGCCGAAGGGGTTCGGTTGGGGGTTCCATGCCACGTCGGAAGTCGAGTTGGCGTCCACGTTGTCTCGGTCGTCGTCTGCGTCACCCGACGCACTGCAAGCGTCCGTGTCGATAGCGTCGGGGGCCTCATCCGACTGCCGCCCCGTCCCACAGCCGCTGACGAGCAGAACTGGCACACACAAAGCAAGAAGAAGCCGCATAGTCTCCTCCGCAAGAACGGATCGGCCTACTTCAAGAGCGAGACGGTCGAGACAAGCGCATCGATGTCCGCTTGAACGGCCGCGTCTGTCGCCAAGCCGTACTTCTCCGTAAGGGAGCCTGGCGTCGGAACTATGGCCCGCCAGTTCACGGGAAACCGCGTCTGACCCCAATGGCCAAACGGCCCGATTCCCGGGTCCTTTCGCAAGCCGGCGACCAGTTGGGAGTCCGCCTCGAACAGGACTGCACCGGCTTCCGCAAGTGCGGTCGGTCCGTCCTTCTTCGCCGCCTTCCACCGGTCGAGCCAGGTCGGCTTTCCGCCGGACGGCGCCCGCATCGCGTAGACGAGACTCTTTGACCATGGTGTGGATTCTGGACCAAGAAGAGCACTGGCCATTCCTGCGATGCTCAGCCGCGCCTGGAACTCCTTGAGAGAACAAATCTTCAGGAAGGGCCACTGAGAAGCTGCGTCGTCGATGGGCTTGTGCGTCTTGCGTGCGGCCGATTGCACCATCAATCCTGCCGTCATGGTGCTTCGCCACCAGTCGTACGGAAGCCAAGTCGCCGCAGGTGGCAAGTGCCGGTAGCCAAGGTAGGAACTCGCGTCGTCAGCATGGTACAAAGCGAGGCGGGCGTCCGCTATGTCGCTGACGACGGTGCGATGAACCCCTGCCAGGAACTCCGGCTCATTGGTGTCAGACGCCCATTTCAACGCTCTGCTAAGCGTGATGCAACTGCTGGACCCGCCAAGGGCCACCACGGAGGTTTGTGGAGCAGCTACGATGCACCTGCGGGCGGGGACGTTCATGGCCCGCAAGAGGGCGAGCATTAACGGAGCCGTTTGCGTGCAACCTCCGTATCCCGAGGTCCAGACGTCGACGAGTGATGTCGTTGCCATGATGTACCTGAATGGATTCGACAAGTCATCCGGCTTGCAGGTGCTGCAGAGGTTCGGCGCGAACTTGCCTACATCCGGCCACAGGACGTGGGGGTCGCCTTTGGTGAGGAGTTGCGGAAACAGGTAATGGTGGTAGGCGCGTCTTCGCAATGCGGCCGACACCGCAAGGAACGCACGCGTGCGACTCGATGCGGGCGGATCGACGATCTTGAGCGCAAGTTTGGTCGGAGCCTCGAACATCTGACCCGGCTCCGCGAATGTCTGCGCAGCCTGCAGACCCGGCCTTACTTCGTTCCACGCAATATGCCAAGCGCGAAACGGGTTCGGATCCCACAGCAGTTCGAAATGGTGGGCGCCACCAGGCGCGACGAAGATGTGCTGACCGTTGCGGTTGGCGATGTGACCGGGAAGGTCGGATGGTGCGAGTCCCAATAGGGGGTACTTCTGTTCGAGCTTGTCCTTCCCCAATTCCGCAATGTTGGCGATGTCGCCAAGCCAATCGGGTTCCGGGTTCCAGCCAAGCAGGGTGTCCATCTGGTACGGGGTCATCACGTCGTCGGCGAGATTCCACGGCCAATGACCGTTGCGGTCTGACCAGAGCGCGACAGCTACACGCCTGACCCAGACTCGGCGCATTTCGGCTTCAGTCAGGGCTTTGCCGTAGCGGTACTCGAATTCGGCGAAGCCGGGTGGCCCGGCGGCGTAGGCCGGTGACTTGATAGAGTTGGCGCTCGTCGCCAGGAATTGGAGCAATGACTCGAGTTGGCTCAAGGACTGGACAAGCAGTTCGAGTTCATCGCGACTTCGAAGCTGAGTCGTGTCGACTCGACCCATCAGTCCGCCCGGCGCGAAGTACCGTTTGTACTTGGCGTGAACGTAACTGGCTGCCCAATCGAGCGAGATCATGGCTGGCAACATCCGCCCTAAGACTGGAGATCCTGGAGGGCGGGTGTCCCGCCGATGACGATCTCCGCCCGCCGCCGGACGGGCACCGCGCCGGCCGATCGCGAGCCTCTGCGCGCGAGTCTGCGCCGCCGGTTCCACTCGGTCAAGCTCTCCAGCCAATCGGGGGCGTCCCCAGCGAACAGCGAACCATCGAACCTCGAACCAGCAACTGACTTGACGGACTGTTGGCCTGGACGTATATGCCAATTTGAGGCCGCGCGGCGCGTCCGGAATGCCTGGGGCGATGGGTGGGCCGGCGGACGACGGGTCGGCCTCAGGGGCGTTGGTGGCTTGTGTTGTCTACCCGCCAGGAGTCATCTCATGCTGATTCACGTTATCGACGCGCCGCGGGAATTCGACTTCGCAGGAACTGCCGCAGCGTCCACGTCTGTTGTTGAGTTGGGCACATTCGATCTCGCGGGCGCCCGGAACTTCGCCGTCGCCGCGCGAATCCACAGTGCCACCATCCTCACCACAGGAACGATCGTTGTGAAGGCGTACCCCGCGTGGCCGTGGGACGGCGCCCCCATGATTCGGTACGCGGACGGCACCGCAGCAGCTTCGGTTTCCTTCGACGTTGCCTACCACGCAACGGGCGGCGCCTACAAGGGCGACGAGTCGTTGGCGGAGGCGCCTGCCGTGCGCTTGACCGTTGAGGGAACGCAGCCTTCTTCTGCAGGCGGTCTCAAGGCGATGCTAACCATCGGGTTGATGCTGTTCAATTCCTGACGGGCTGCGGAAGATCACACAACACGCCGGCCGAAGAGGCGGTGTTGTCGCTTGAGGCTGCTGCATGACTCCCAGGAACGGGTGAGCGACGCAAGCGGTTCCACGCCCGGGAAGGGCGCCCCGGAGGCGAGGCATGACCGTGCTCGACCAGTTGGCGTGGCGAGCATCGGCGACCACAGACCGGAGCGCGCTGGCTTGGCTGATCGAGGAGCCGCTGCCGGCATGGGTTGTCGAGGAGGATGCACAGTTGATCCTCCACCACCTGCTGCGCGGCGAGCCCCCAGCGCTGCGCTGGGACCTCGCGCCGTGGTGGCGTACCAAGCCGGGGCTCATCCCGCCT
This sequence comes from uncultured Myxococcales bacterium, assembly GCA_903955385.1. Lineage (GTDB taxonomy): Bacteria > Myxococcota_A > UBA9042 > UBA9042 > UBA9042 > CAJBNH01. The sequence continues at coordinate 5,103 of CAJBNH010000097.1, forward strand.
CCGGGTGCAATGACCAAGGGGAACTTCGCCCTGGGCAAGGGCACTCCAGCTTCGACTCCGGCGCTGAACCCGGCGGTCGCCAAGGCCATTCCGCTGGTCCCGAACGCTCCGTCTTCTCCGCTGTCCGAGTTCTGGGCGGCGCTTGAGAAGGTCTGCGGTGGGCAGCCGTGGCTCGCCAAGTATCACCGATACTTCAACCCCGGCTACGGCGCCCCCGCAACGCTCGAAGGCGTCCTAGACACTGGCTCGACCCGCGAAATCATTAGTCTGTACAAGCAGACCATGCAGATCGACGCGGGCAAGCGGGCCTACTCGACGGTTTCCATCCCTACCGTTGCCTACGTGCTTGCGGTCGCGCTAGAGGTGCTGGAGGAATCCGCGCCCTCGAGTTCGCCGCCCTCGGGCTATCCGTCGACATGGGAGTCGCCACAACCACCGGCCGCGCGGTGGATCTCGCCGGTCACCGGGGATACCCGGTTCTTTGACGAGTTCGACATCCCCCCATCACGTCCGCTCCTGGACAGCGATCGCTACCGCAACGGCCTGTCCTTCGAGGAGGCTTCGCGGGTCTGGGCCCGCCGCTTGGCCGTCGCGCTCTGGACCGACGCGAACGAGCACTGGCCGTGGCGTCTGAGCACGCTGTCCATCGCCATGCGGAGGCTTCTCCTGCGCTGGGACCCCGGCGTGAAGCCGCCGGACGCCACCGAAGCCAACTACTGCATGGCCGTCGGCCAAACCTTCTACCAGTTCGCGCCGGGACGCTATCACCTGGGCAACGTCTGGGATACGAATCCGTACCTCGCTTGGCTGGCCGTGCGTTGTGGCGTTGCGATGGTGCCGGGCGTGGGCCGGCGCGATGGGGTCCTGGCGTGGACGGATTGGCTTCGCAGAAGCGGGTTCCATCATCGTTCTGGCAGCATCTGCAGGGGGCCGACGTCACCCAACGGCAACGCGGAGGTAGTCTACCGGGGCAAGCTGCCGGGCAACAGGATTGGCAGGCTTGGAGAAGTCCTGGACGCTAACTTTTCCGGCTGTCAAGCGAGCGTCTACGCCTTCATCGGCCTGCTGCGGGGGATGAACGTCCCCGCATGCGCAGTGTCCTTGGACTTCCACTCGTTTCGCACCACGCAACTTCTGCCGGCCACCAACACCTACGTCCATGATGCAAGCGTAGAACTCGAAGGTGCCCATCACGGACTGCTCTGCCCGTCGGATGACGTGATGCTGGCGCAATTCCACGCGGACGACATCAACGCGCACACGGGCCAGCGCTACGGCAGACCCGGTACGGCTTGGATCCCTTGGCCGGAAGTGCTCCTGGCAGGGATCTGGACGTACTCCCCGCCCGAGCCGGCATTCCAGACAGCAAGCACCCCATTCTGGCTCGCCCGGATCATGGCCGCGCGTGAGTTCGACCACGCGAGACAGTCCGCGCTCGGTCTACCGTCCCGCTTCAAGGAGTATCGCGCGCTCGATGCTGCGACCGATCAGAAGCTCGCCAAGGCAGGTGCGATTCCGCCCTTCGCGACTCGTCGCGGAGAGTGGAGCGAGCGGGTCGTCTACACGTTGACCAAGGCGCGCCAGTTCTCGTGGAAGGGTCAGGCCATCCCCGGAGGCTGGGTCGGCAAGGTCGGGGCCGTCCTTGATCTGGCTTCGGGCCAGCCCTGCGCCGACTACTTGAAGCACCGGGGGGCGCTGGACAAGGCGGCGGGCATCGCTGAGTACCGGCGCCTGGCGGCCGAGTTCCTCGGCATCGACAACGATTGGTCGCACGGCGTCAAGCCCGATTTGAAGGACCCTTGGGCGCCCAAGGGCCAGTACCAGAGCGGGGACCAGGACCCCGAGAATCGCTCCTTCTCCAAACGTGGACAGTTGCCGGCGAACTGGTCGGTTCAGGAGAATGGCGGCGCCAGCCGTGTCCTGAGCGATGATCCAGAGGTCATCGAAGCGCTGCTCGAGTTGGGTATCCTGCTATGGAAGGAGCAGAACCCATGAACCGCGCCCAACGTCCGAGCCGCAAGGCGCACACGTCCATCTCAACGGCGCCCGTCGCGCTTCTCGTCTTCTGGACCGCACTTGGCTGTGGGCCGTCGGCATCACGGAAGCCGCCGGCGAACGCCGCCGATGCCGCTGTGGAGTTCGAGCTCGGCGCTGATGGCACCGAGGACGATGCGGACAATCCAAGGCCGGACGCGTCGCAACGCTCAGACGACGACGCGGACTCGGCGGACGCGAAGATGTATGATGATGCCGTACAGGATGCCGAGGGCGATCAGGAGTCTGCATGCAACGGCCCATGGGGTTGTCCCTGCAACGAGGACAAGCAGTGCGATTCCCTATACTGCTCAGAGACATCGGAGGGCGGTGTTTGCGACAACTGGTGCATGCCAACTTGTGATTCCGGCTTCTTCTGCGGGCAACTGGAGGACTATCGAGATGGCGGCGTCAGTGGCTGCTTCTCCCAGCACGCTTCGCTGTGTGCTCCCTGCGCGAGAGACGCCGACTGCTTCCCGGCGCACTTCAATGGCGTGAAGCTCGCCAGCCCCTACAGGTGCATCCGCTTCGGAGCGCAAGGCAGCTTCTGCACGTCGCTCTACAATCTGTCGTGCCCTGAAGGCTACGTCTCGAAGCCCGGACTCCAGACCGTCTCCGGCGACACGGTCGAGGGCTGCTACCCCGAAGACGGCATCTGCCGCTGCTCCTGGTGGGCCGTCAAGCACCAGAACGTCACTGCGTGTGTCGGGCCGCGCTCCTTGGGCACCTGCCAGGGCCAGCGAACCTGTCAGCAGATCGGGGACCTGCCCACGGCCTGCGACATCCCCGCCCCGGTCACGGAGGTCCGGGTCAACGGCCTCGACGACGACTGCGACGGTCAGACGGACGAGAACTAGCCCACGGGTACGGAGAAAGCCAACGGGCACCGCAAGCGACCCCACGGGTAGTAAGCGCAAGCGACCAAGCCCGAGCATCCGAACCCTGGTCGGCGGGCAGCTGGTTGTAGGTCAGGAAGTAGTGCCGCAGCCGGTCGATCAGGCCCTCGGGCACCTGCGAAATTTCCCCAGGGTGTAGTACATCCAAAGCACCACCACCCCGACTCGAACCCACATCACCACCCCGCCAGCCCCCGTCCCCGGACCTTCCAAGACTCAAAAGACCAGCGCGGAGGTGAACGTGCACCTCAGAATCCTAGTGGTCAAGCCCGATTGAGGGTGCCGAGCGGCCCTGCGAACAGACCGGTGCACCCGAGCGGCCAAGTGCGCCCTCAGGATGCCCGGTCTGATGTCGAGCGAACCGCGTGTCAGGCGGCATGATCCAGCGGCGGAAGCTCGTCGACTGCATCGAAGTCGGCACTCTCAGCGGGATCCAGCGGCCAGAGGTCCTCCGGCGGCCCACGGATCGCCTCGATGTCTTCGGAATCAGGCCATAAGCCTACGTGACGCAGGATCCTCTCGACCTGCTGCGCATCCATGACCGCGGCCAGCACCACCCGCCGGCCGCCGCACGGACACGCCAACACGTCGATCGACAGCCCCCGGCGCATGGCCTCGGCGTACAGCATCCGCGTCGACGTTTGCCGCTCGCTCAGCTCCCCAGGATCACTGCCTTTCTTGCGCCGGCACTTGGCCTTGTCTCCCGCAGGTACGATCTTCGACCGCAGCTTGGCATTTGGCGCAAAACACCCGTGATAGCGAATGCTTGGGCGCTTCGGCAGGGGAACCATCGTCGCCCGTGACCTGCCGACCCGACACCGCTGCACGCAGCAAGCTCGCCAGCGCGGGTTCACCGCACGAGCCGACTCGGCGTCTTCTCGTTTTGCTTCGCAAGGGCGGGTAACCCCCGTCACCCCCGCCGAAAAGCCGCCTCCCGCCCATACCGGATCGTCCGCGCAACCTTCTGCGCCGTCATGCCCGGAAGCGCCGCGACCC